>CANLIE010000011.1 GCA_947491225.1 uncultured Cellulophaga sp. | reverse complement strand
AAAGATACTGATATTAAAGTTTTTAATGATATGCTTATTAGTTCTCATAAAAAACCGTTTAAACAAAGGTTTAAGGGTGCAAACTCTATAGAAAGAGGTTATTTAGGAAAGAAAAATATTTACATTTCTTTAGGAGAATTATCTAATTTAGATTACATAATGTATAGCGATGGATCAACATCATCTGACTAAATATAACTGCTTAGAACAATGTATAAAAAACATAGGGCGTATGTGCTAAAACGAATGTTCTGTCCATATTTACAAAGTCCGCTAAATATAAAATTTGGCGTTTATAGTAGAAAAGATAAAAGCAAAATATTTATATTTAGCTAAGTAATAAACCGAAACGAAAGTGCTAATCAACTGCCCTACGTTTCTTATACTAAACATTGGAGGCAACCAAAAATAAATCATAAAAAATAATAACATGAAAGAAAACAAAATTCATTCATCGTCAAACCACCAAATCAGAAGAAACAACTCGCCGTTTTTTTCTAATGGAAAAAAGGAAGAAAATTTATTTTTCTCAAGAAATAATTCAACCACTCCATTTTTTCAAACTATTAAGAAAGAAGGAATTAAAGAAAATAAGATTAACTCTAAAGGAGAGCAAGAACAAGAAGAACAGATTATTCCTAAATCAGAATCCCCTTTTGAAACAGAAACAATTACTAAAGTAAATACGAAAGAAGAAAAAGGAGGAGCTTGTGCAATAGTTGCCCCAACTGAAAACCAAACAATCAATAACCCTGCGGCTGACAATACTTGCACTCCAAGTTTTCCAAAAATTGAATGGGATGTAATTTCAAAAGATGATTCTAATTGGGGTGTATGTGTTTCATCCTTAAAATTAGAAGGAAACATTAATATTAAGCCTTGGGCAAATAAGCCCAATACAATGACAGTTCCAAACACATCAAATCCTGTAGATGGTGGCAATATCAATAATACCGCTGGCTCCGACAATCATTGGAAAGCTGCTATTGATGATATGGAAGATTATGATAAACCCGGAGGAGGGGCTGGTCCTCATTGGCATAGCGTAGATGCATCTATTGCTCATGAGAATGCACATTGGAGTATTGATTGGGTTAGAGATTCTATATTAGATTCTGGAGCAGGAGATTGGAATAAAACCAATAAAGAGATTAATGAATTAACAGAATCAAAAGCAAGCTCAACCACAAAAGCTGATGCAAAAACAAAATTAACTCCGAAAGTAAATGCAAAAAGAATTAGTTTTGGAAATAAGGCTGTAAGAAAATATAATTCTATTCCAGATACACCTGGAGACCCAAAAGGAGCTGGATATAAGGCAGGAGCAAGCGTATTGAGCGGTTTAATCACAGCTGTAAGAAATTACAAAAATAATAAAGGCTGGTAAATGAATTCAATAATCAGAATGTATTGTTTTATTATAATCATGTCCGTAATAGGATTGATTAGTTGCGAAAATCATTTAAAAATGGATGTAAATAAGTATGATTGTTTAAAAGCTGTACAAGTTGCAGTAAAACACCTTGAAAATGGTTCAATTCAATTAGATGATTATAAAATCATTGAAGTTAAGAATAACCTATTTAATTCAAAAGGCGAGAGAACCATTCAGAAATGGATATTAACTTTAAAAAAAAGAGATTTATTAGAAAATGAAAATGGAATAATTGGAAAAGGAGGAGAGATATTTATTGAAGTTGATTTGTCCAATTCAGAATGTAAGATAGTTGGTTATGGAGAATAAAAAAAAGAAGGCTGCCTCCAACAAAGCATAAAATGTTCATGTGCCCTATGCGGGCACACGCCATTTATGCAGACCGTTAGTGTGCCACGATGCTGTGGTAATCCAGTGGGTGAGAATCCCACCTGAGTAATTGGCTGTTCACTCAGAAGAGAAGCATACAGTTGCTCCTGTGAGGGATCTGCTGAAGCTATGTTCATTCAAATAATCAAGCCGTAATGCGTAAGCGTGAACCCGTAGTAGCTTCGATAAGTGTACCAGCAATTTGGGGAGAGTTTTGACGGTCATCGAACCCTGTCATTTCAATAGGATAAACAGTCGTGAGAATATTGGAGAGTTGCCGGAGTCATAGGGATGGCGTGATTATAGATGGATTATTACGGAACGTGGGAGGTCTTTTATAACAAGGATTGGCAATTCTAAACACCTTGATATAAGTATTACGAAATTCAAACGGTGGTTATAAAAGAAGTCGGAGGAGTCCATAGTATCATTGATAGTAAAGACAACATAACTTTACTTAGAAAAGGGGCTCTACTTTAGAGAAGCTTATATGAAATACAGAACGACCTATATTGATGCAAATCTATTAGTAAGTCCATCCATAAGTGATGAGCGAGTTCGTGTTTTTCAAAGGAAGCTATACATTGCCGCCAAGAAAGAAAAGGAGTTTATCGCCCATAGTCTTTATGACAAAATATGTTTGGACTATGTTTTGATTACCGCCTTTTATCGCGTAAAGCAGAACTATTCCAAAGGCGTTGGAGTAGATGGTGAGAGCATTGCTATGATAGAGCAATCAGGATTACACAAGTATTTGACTCAACTACAAGAAGAATTGCGAAGTAAACAGTATCAGATTCATGCCGTCAAACGAGTATTAATTCCCAAAGAAGAGAAAGGGTCATTTCGTTGCTTAGGGATACCTACCATAAAAGACAGGATTGTTCAAATGGCAGTCAAGATGGTCATCGAACCTTTATGGGAATCAGAGTTCCTTACTACTTCCTATGGTTTTAGACCAAAGAAAAGTGCTCACGATGCTATTAAACAGGTAAAAGCCAATATTTATGAAGGCTATCAGTTTGTCTATGATGCTGATTTGTCAAAATATTTTGATAGGATTCCTCATAATCGATTGTTTATTTGTTTAAAACGTAAGATCGCAGACAGTTCTATACTTTCGTTAATTCAGGGTTGGTTAGTTTCACCTATCCGATTAGATACAGGAGAGTTCATAAAGAATACCCAAGGAAGTCCGCAAGGAGGAGTAATATCACCTTTACTATCTAATATCTACTTACACGAATTAGATAAAATAGTAGCTAATCCAGAAGGTAAATTTGCTAAAGCTAATATCCGTATTGTTCGTTATGCAGATGATTTTCTATTAATGGGCAAATGGTATTTCAGTAAAGAGATACTGACCTATGTTGACCGTATTCTGATGAATATGGGATTATCTCTTAACAAAGAAAAGACCAGGTTACTCCATACAAATAAGAGTAGTTTGTATTTTCTAGGATTTGAGTTTCGTGTAATACGATCTAAGTTCAGTTGGAACAAGAAGAACTATACCAATGTTCGCCCGAGTATGAAGTCCCGCAGTAAACTATTTAGTAAACTCAGGGAATTGTTTAACAAACGACGGCATTGGAGTATAGAATGGATTGTTTGGAAACTGAACCAAACCTTGATAGGTTGGTTAAATTACTTTTCTATAAGTAAAACCACACATATCTGGGATACGGTAAAGATTATCAAAAAGCATTTGGATTATAAGCTTTACAAATGGATGAAAGGCAAAGGGAGGAAGGCACATCGGAAGCTTCGCCAGCGACCCTATGAAACCTTAGTTATATGTTATAAACTATTGGACATAGAGAAGTATGCTCGCTTGAAAACCCTTTCGAAAGCGCAATGAAGAACTCTATCGGTAAGCCGTATGAGCGAAAAGTTCACGTACGGTTTGATGAAGGGGGCACTAATAGCTTATTCTTGTTATATTTGTAGGAAACTATAAAAAAAAACAGGGACGAGCTATCAGGCTCTACTCTACTAAAGCATTAAACCACTCAAACGTTAAAAAACTATGTCTGGAAAATTAATAGCAACAGTAGGCGATCAAATATCATTTTAGTTAATGGTGTACCATTAACTAAAGATATGTTATTTGGGGATTTTTTAAATATTTCCAACTATAGTTTTGATGATTTTTATATAGACAATCATTCCTTCTATTTAAAACCTGAAAACTGTAATCTAAAAAATGTGAAAATTAATTTTGACTCACAACCAATGTACCACTATTCAGGTACTGGACATATGTGAATTCGTGGAGACTTTGATGATAGTAGAACTAATCCAATAAAAACAATTAGTATTTTTCAACATAATGATAATAAATAAATGAAACACCCATGTCTAATTTTTAGACACACCGCGGAATGATTATTTTGCGTAAAAAACAGCACTATAAACAGATGAAATTATTTAAAAAAAATATTTGTATTCTTTTCATATTTTTCAGTTGTACTAACAAGCAGGAATTTTACTTTTGTAACGACATTAAATGTTCTTCTGGCAAGTATATAATTAAAGAATATTCAAAAGGTTTTTTAGAAAATATAAAAGATTCTACCAGGTATACGATTAAACAAGGAAGCGATAATAATTTTTCTGAAGACTCATTTCATTTTATTGATAGTTTAATGGATTTTAAAAACTACATAACAGAAAAAGAAAAAGCACTTCTTAAAAAGACAAACGTAACTGTTGAAAATATAAAAGGAAAATGGGTAGATGAATATTGTATTAACTATGAATTTAATTTTAAGGGACACAAAGAACTCAAAAATTATAGAGTAGCCTATTTCAAGTTTATGCTTGCATTCAATTTACCATTACTGGAAGCTTTACCTAAAAAAAATAATGAAATGCTTGATACTTTAAAAAATGTAAAATTAATGAGAAAACTACTAGCCAAACAGATTGATTATTTTTCATTAGAGAAAGGAAAGTTTTGTTATATAAATCCATCAAAACAAAGCAGGGGTAGCATCTTAATTTCCTTTCCTAAAGCTGTAAAAAATATTGATATTTCAGGTTTAGAATACAGATTAATAAATGATCGTGAAACTATTATGATATATGATACTATAAAGAAAAATAAGACTGACAAGGATAAAATATTAATTGGTTTTTAATTAACGCATATGAATTATGCAGTTGACTTCTTTTAAGACCTGAAAATTGTACCTTAAAAAACATAAAAATCAATTTTGACTCTCAGCCTATGTACCACTATTCAGGTAGTGAACATATGCGTATTAGAGGAGATTTTGATGATAGTATGACCAATCCAATTAATAAAATTAGTATTTTTCAAACTGAGGAGTAAGCTCTTAGAGTAATATAATAAAAAATTTAAGAATTGCATGACTAATCAAGACAACATAGATAATTTACTACACAAAATATGGCAACCTGATTTTGAAATAGAGCTCTATTACCCTGATAATAAAATCACTAAAAACCAGCGTTTATTATCGAATTTAGCAAAATTGGGTTATCATCTAATAAGCAACAAAAACAATAAGCCATTTATTAGAGTAAAAGATACCGAAAATGGACAAAACTTAGTTAATGACTTCTTCAATGTTACTTGGAATAAACAAATTAATAGTAATTTAGAAGTTCACTATTTTTTAGATTTCATTTATGACCCTAAAAACGAAAAATCAATATACTCTTGTCTTTACAAGAATACATCTTCACCAATTTTATTTTTTGACACCTTATATTTTGAACATCCTATTTCACTACTGAATATTGGTAGCTTTAATAATACAAAGCAGTTTATCCTTAATAAGTATGAGCAATATTTTGACACTAGTGATAATGGACTTACTCTAATTCAAAATATCCAACTAACCACTAAAAAATGGGAAATAAAAGTAATCTAAAATATATTAACGATTATAAAACGGATAAAAAATAACGTTAACTCATAAATTGATTAATAAAAACACTTCTATTTAGTATATAATAAAATGGATGTTTTATACGTGGTATCTATAAGTTGTAATTTTTCGTTTTGTTTTTCTGGAAAATCCTTTACTCGTTTATTTTCTGATAAAATGTATATTTTTTTATACTTGTTTAAAATAGAGTCTATTTTTTGTGGATTTTCTGCTTCTATAACATTGCCCTTAGTATAAAACTGACTAGAATACGTTTTTGTTTTGTAATACAATATAGGAGGATTATTTTCTATATTTATTACTTTTGTCTTTTCTATAAGTAATTTATCAGAGTTCATATATGTTTTCCATTCATTTGTAAATAACATTCCTGTGGCAATTAAAAAAACCAAAATAGGAAATATAGAACAGGCAATTAAAGCCTTGCGTTTGTGTTTATATTCTGGCCACCAATAGGCAATTAATAGCGCCATTGGTATTGTTGCTGGCAATATATATGTATGTAATATATTCTTAGAAATGGTAAAAAATATTGGAGTCCAAAACAACCATAATAATAAATAGACAGTATACTTATCTTCTAAAATTCTTTTCTTAAGCTTAACTAGCCTAGCAATTACAATATAAAACCAAGGTAGTGCAAACAGTAGCATAAATGCCCATATTAGACCTAATGGTTGAGATTTAGGTTTTCCATATAGATCACCACTCCATCCAGGTTTTAAAAACCTATTAAAATGCTCACCTATAATAAAATAATCTAAAAAGCCTGGAGATCTATTTTCTGTCATTAAATACCAAGGCAACGCTATAATTACTGTAATTACAATACCCAATAACCAAGGGAGCTTGCCTAAATTCGAAAAAAACTGTTTTTTATCCAATAACAACCATAAAAATAGTGGTGGCCCAGTAAGAACCAAAACTAAAGGTCCTTTTGCTAAAAAACCCAATCCAATCCCAACAAAAAAGAGGTAATTCCATATAGTTTTTGTATTAGATGTAACGGTTTTCCAAAAAGAAAGCATTATTAGCATTATACTAAAACATAAGGCAGAATCCGTAGAAACTACTCCCATATGAATTAAAAACTCTGGTGTGGTAACCAATACCAAAGCTGGTAAATAAGGAGAAACTTTACTCTTTTTAACAAAAAAACCTAAAATAACCAACATTAGCACACCTAATAAAAAAGAAGGTAGCCTAGCTGTAAGCTCATTTACTCCAAATATTTCAAAACTTAAAGCAGACAACCAAGTAGATAATGGTGGTTTTGCCCAAAAAGGTATCCCATAATCTATTTGCAAGACAACCCACTCCCCTGTTTCCTGCATTATTCTTGAGATTTCTGCATATCTAGCTTCTGTTTTATCTAATAATGGCAAAGCTCCTGTTAATACAAACCTAAATACAATAAGAGAAATGACTCCTATCATTATATAATTAAAAGTAGTTTTCTTAGCTGTCATTTTACTATTTCTCCAATTTATTAACCTTTAAGCTTGCCTTACAAATCTTATTTATTTTATACAAATCTAACCAAAGTTGAAAAAAATAAGAGGTTTTAACTTTAGAATCTCCTTTGTCTACCCAACGGCTAAGAGGGATCTCTAACATTTTTGTCAGTGCTTTTTCCTTACCATATAATGTAACAATTCTATTAAATATTTCTACATCAAACAACCAACGAGAAATAAATGGCTTGGTAAAAATTTGCAATGCTAATTCTTTAGTGAATAGTTTACATCCGCATTGTGTATCATATACCTTTAAATCTAGTATTCTTGATATTATTGTTGCTATAAATCTTCCAATAAAAAACCGTGAATTTTTGCGTTCAATTGTAGAACCAATTTTCATTATACGTGAACCAAAAACAAAAGAAATATTACCTTTTATGTAATTTGTTAGTGAATAAAATTCTTCTAGAGAAGTAGCTAAATCAGCATCTAAATAACCAATTAGTTTAAAATTGAAATTTGTAATGGCATAATTAATACCATTTCTAACAGATTCTGCCTTTCCTAGATTTTTTTTATTTTTATATGAAATAACTTTATTGGGATATTTCTTTTCTAAATTTTGTAATTCTGAGTAAGTATCATCAGAAGAGCCATCATCAATGAAACAAATAAGGCTATCTGTATCTTTTACAATAAAATTATCATACACATTGTTTTTTAATTCCTTAGCCTCATTATAGCAAGGAATTACTATGCAAACTTTATATGATAAATTAGACACACCCATATATTTTGGGTCGCAAGATATTAAAAAAGGATGTGTTAATTAACTTCTTACTTAACTTCTTTAATTTATATGTTTCTATATCAAAATCTACATATGGTAGTTATAAATCTTATCTATTATTATTAACATCTAACAAAATTAAATTACTAAATTTGTTTTTTAAATCATTAATTAGCTTATGAAAAAAATTACTTTACCTATTTTATCCTTTTTATTGATGGTTACTATTTCTCAAGCTCAAAAAAAAAGTGATCTTTTATTAGAAATAGAAAATTTAAAAGATAGTATTGCTAAAACAAATATTGCCTTAACTGAAGCCAAGAAAAAAGAAAAAATAAGCTTGGCTAAGGCAGAATTATATGAAACACAAGCAACAGAATTGCAGGAAGCAAATAAATCCTTACTAACAAACCTAAAGAGTTTTACCCAAGTTTCCAGTCAAAACTCCAAGAATATGACAAAGACTTTGGATGCATTGCAAACAAAAGAAGAACAATTATCTATAATAGAAAATACGATTAGTAAAAACGATTCAACAGTTATTGTTTTATTAACCAATGCAAAACAAACACTAGGAGAAGATGCAATGATAGCTGTATCTAATGGAGAGGTTGTAATTACGGAAAATAATCAGAATTTATTGGATGGTACTAAAACCAAGCTAAGCGCAAATGGAGAAATATTTATTGAAAAAATATCCAAAATTTTATCATTAAACCAAGACTCAAGACTAACTATATCTGGAACCAATATTGGATTAACAATATTTGCAAGTACTTTAAAAAATAAATATGCAATTATACCAGAAAGAATTTCATTTGATATTGTGAGTAGTGATGTAGCTCCTATATTATTTAAGATTCATCCAGATTATGCTAATTTTTACATTAAGGTAAGGGAACATATGAAAAGCATAAAATAATCCATATCTAATTTTAAGTTTTATATAATTTTTGAGAAAAATACACGTTTTACAAGCGTATTTAAACTTAACAACAAACCAAAATGGAGGGAGAAGCTATTTTACAAATGTTTTCATATTTATTGCCTAGTGTTGTCACAGGAATTGTTGCATTTTATTTTTTTAAAATGCATACTAAGAATGAAGAAGGCAGAAGGCGTTTTATATTACATAAAAATTCACAAAAAAATACACTACCTATTAGATTACAAGCTTATGAACGTATGGCTCTTTTTTTAGAGCGCATATCTATTCCTAGTTTAGTAGTACGTGTTGCGCCAGTTGGAACAGACAAAAATGCATACGAAACCCTTTTAATCAAAAATATAGAAAAAGAGTTTGATCACAATTTATCTCAACAAATATATTTAACAGATGATTGTTGGAATATTATAAAAACTGCAAAAAGTGCAACAATACAGATGATACGAAAATCTGCAATGAGTGAATCTGATTCTGCTGATAAATTAAGAGAAGATATATTAAATGACACTATGGATAAACAATCACCTTCTACGACTGCTCTTTCTTTTGTAAAAAAAGAAATTGGTGAGCTATGGTGATATTGCTTTCTTGTATCTAACTGCCTTTTTCTCTGCATAATTAAAGCCTTGCTCCCACCAATCTGTCATTAGTTTTTTATTAAAAACCAATGAGTTTTCTGTAAGCCTAGTTGGGGTATAATATAAATTTAGTTTTACTCCTTTATGCTTTGCATATATTATACCTTCAGAAATGTCATGGTATTCTATTTGATCTAAAACAAAACCATATATGCTAACCATTAAGGAAAATGGGTTTTTGCCTAATACTTTATTGTGTTCCATATTTTCAGATTCCAAAATAATGGCATCAACCTCAGTAGCTCCACGTTCTATGGCTTCTCTAATAGGTAAAACACAACCTAAACCACCATCACCATATTCATATCCATTTTTTGTAACCAAAGACATAAACGGTATATAATTACAAGAGATCCACATCCAATCACAAAATTCTTCATATGTTAAATCTCTTATAGATTTATATTCCACCCTATTCTTAGATAAATTAGAAACAGTTACAACAACATCCTTAGATGTATTTTCAATTATTTGTCTATAATCTGATACTGTAAAATTTCTTTTAATAGTAGCTCGTAATGACTTGCTTTCACCAAAAGTTCTTTTACGCTTTATAAATTGAAGTAAAACATTGAAATAGTTGATTGAAACAAATTCTCTATCTCCTTTTCTTTTGACAACAAAAGGATTTAAACTAAAAATTTTACGCTGCGTAACATTAGTATAAAGGTCATAAAGTAAACCTATATTGTTCAATGCCAAATGTGTAATTAACAAACTACCAGTAGAAGTACCCACTAGAATATCATAGTCTCTTTTTTCTACTTCCATCAAATATTGAGCTACTCCTCCAGCAAAAGCACCTTTACTACCACCGCCACTAATTACTAATGCTTTCATTCTAATTCAATGTGATTTGTTTCTATATTTTTGTTCTGGGCAAAGTCAAAACCACTTTTCCACCAAGAAGTCATTTTTTGCTCATCAAAAATAAGTGAATTTGTAGTCAATATAGTTGGTGTGTAATAAAAATTAATAATTGTATTATTGTGATTTGCAACAAACTTACCAATACGAATGTTTTGTTGTTCAATTCTGTCCAACATAAATGCAAACATATTTGTTAATAATGAAAAAGCATTCTTAGATGGCATCCTATTAAAAAGATTTGTCTCTGTTTGTAATATAATAGCATCTACAACTGTTGCTCCTCTTTTTATAGCCTCTTCAATAGGAACCATACTACCTAAACCTCCATCTGCATACTCACAGCCATTCTTTTTTACCAAACTCATAAAAGGCGTGTAATTGCAAGAAATCCATATCCACTCACAAAACTCTTCATATGTACACTCATTTATAGATTTATACTCAACTTTATTTAAAGATAAATTAGATACCGTTACTACTATTTCTAAATTCTTTTTTTTTAAAAGATTAAATTCTTCAATGGTTATAGATTCTTTTATTAAGCTCAATAGGTTATAACTCTCTCCAAATGTCTTACTTCCTCTAAAAAAATTCTTGAGTACTGTTAAATGATTAATACCAATACTTTCTATACCATGCTTTTTTTGAATAGTATATGGACACGAGCTAAAAATGTTGTCTTGATTTACTGAAGTGTATATACTTTTAATCTTATCTATTTTATGCAAAGCCAAATGAGATATTAGCAAACTACCTGTTGATGTCCCTATAAACATATCATACTTATGTTTTAGCTCTTGTAGTAAATATTGTGCAACACCACCTGCAAATGCTCCTTTACTACCACCGCCAGAAATTACCATTGCCCTCATAGTTTATGATTTTACTTTTATTATCTATAATTCATTTTTATTTAAAGAATTTTGTTCTAGATTCATTACTTTTCTCATAACTTGTAATCACACTTTTTATATAACTAAATTCTTCCTTTTTTAGTTGTCCTTCTAATTCTTTAAGACTATCCAAATAATTGTCTTCCTGCAATAATTTATCAACCATATTCCTTGCAAATTTTTTAAATTGCCAAACGGGATGGTTTGTTGCATGTACCAAATCTTTTAAATTCTCTTTATCTAAATAAAATAAATCATATAAATAAGAAAAAGCTAACTGCCTTGTTTCAAAATAATTAATAGAGCTTGTATAACTTTGCAATTCATTTAAATATTTTTGTTTATTTTCTTCTTCATAACCTTTTGTCATAATTGCAAGTGCCAGCCACAATTGTCTAACATTTTTATTTGAAAACCCAATAATTCCCTTAGTTTTATCTAAGTAATTTACGCGCATTTCTGGATTGTAAATCCATAATTTATACAATACATTTTCTATTGTTATATAACTCTTGTCTGTAAGGAAGGAAATAAAGAAATCTTTGTTCTCTAGCGAAATTTTATCTGTTGCTAAAACCAATGCTTGTCGTATAGCAAAATCATTAGAATTTAAAATGTCTTCCTTAATCACTTTAGATAAAGATTTACTATAAAATTTTATAATATGTTTTTTAAGTTCTGTTGATGTAGTCTTGTTCCAATACCTATCAATAATTACTGAGTTATTTTCTTTACTTACACTTAATTCTCTTTGTAATTTATAGAATGATGTTATTGATAGTGACGATTCTTTTAAAATACGTTTTGCTTCTTCTATTGGAAAAACAGAACCCTCTAACCATATTTTCTTATAACTTGATAAATTTGTACCACTAACCTCTTCTATACTATTTAAGAAATCTGAAACAGTAACATTTTTATATTTATGTTTTTCTAGGTAATTCTTTACTCCTTTTCTAAAAGTTTCTTTACCAACTTTATAGACTAAAGCGTGTAAAGCCCAAGCTCCTTTTTCATAAAAAGTTAGACTACTTGCCCTAGGGTTTAGTAAGGCTTCCCCATTACCACTTCTAGAATTTTTATCCAATTGCTGCGCTGTATCGAAAAGTTTCCAATTAAAATAATCCTCTCCAAATAACTCTTTCTCTGTTACATAAGCATAATATGTTGCAAAACCTTCGTGCAACCAGTGGTGATTACTGTTCTTCTCTGTAACTAAATCTCCAAACCATTGGTGAGCAAGCTCGTGTGCATTTATGTTTATATAGTTTTTATCATTATATGCTACAGAATCCACCACATAAGTATCAGAAAAAATAGTGGTCGTCGTATTTTCCATACCTGCATACAAAAAATCTCTAACTGGTATTTGCTTGTACACTTGCCAAGGGTATGAAACTCCAATTTCTTTTTCCAAAAAATTAAAAATTTGAGAGCTATATCTATATGTTGGTTCTACATTAATAGAATCTTTAGGATAATAATACAGTTCTAAAGGCACTCCAGAATTAGATTGCACTACTTTTTTATGATACTTACCTATGGCAAAAGCTAATAAATAGCTAGACATAGGTTTATCCATAGCAAAATACCAGGTTTTTAAATTATTGGAAACTTTTACTTTCTTTAATTTTCCGTTGGCAATCACTTCATAATTTTTGTTAAAAGTAATTGATATATCAAATTCCACTTTTTCATTCATATCATCAAAACTTGGCAACCAGTGGCTTGTATATTTTCCTTGCCCTTGTGTCCATATTTGATTGTTATCATTATCGCTATCTGTCCATCCAAAAAAATAAAGAGCTTGTTTGGGTTTAGCAGTATAGGTTATAGATAATTTATAGTTTTTATTTTTTTTTAACTTTTTAAAAACGGTAAGTGTTCTATCATTCTTTGTAAATTTAACCTTTTTACCATTAAGTAGAACATTGGAGAATTGCATAGTCTTAGCATCCAAAAAAACTGAATCTAATGATTCTAAAACTTTAAAAGCATAGGTAATATTTCCTTCTATTTTTTTATTTATAGTATCTGGTTCTATACTAATTCTTGCCGTTAAAAAATCTACTTTGTCTTGTTGCTGCCCATATATAATAAAGGCCTGTAAGCAAAAACAACATAAAATAATATATCTAAAAAAAATCATCAATTTAATTTTCAACCAAAATAAGCATTTTCATCTTTTGCAGTTGTCTAGATTCGGTTTATTTTAGTGGAATGAATCCTAATTATCTACAAACCCCAATAGCATATTTAAAAGGTGTTGGTCCAAATAGAGCAGAAACCTTGCAAAGTGAATTAGGTATATATACATATCAAGATTTAATTAACCTTTTCCCCAATCGTTATTTAGATAAAACTCAATATTACAAAATAAATAAGCTACAGCGTAATAATGCGGAAGTACAGGTAATTGGAAAGATTATACACTTAAAAAGTGTCGATCAAAAAAAAGGAAAAAGACTCGTTGCTACTTTTGTAGATGATACTGGAAAAATGGAGCTAGTCTGGTTTAGAGGTCAAAAATGGATTAAAGAAAACATAAAACTAAATGTACCCTATGTAGTATACGGAAAAACAAATTGGTTTAATGGCTCTTTCTCTATGCCTCATCCTGAAATGGAATTATTAGAAGAGCATAAAAAAGGGTTAAAAATTAGTATGCAACCCATTTACCCTTCTACGGAAAAGTTAAATAACAAAGGCATTACCAATAGGGTAACCAATAAACTAGTGCAGCAATTGTTCTTAGATACAAAAGCTAGATTTGTAGAAACCTTACCTACTTATTTAGTATCTGAATTAAAATTAGTAAGTAAGAGCGATGCTTTATTAAACATACACTTCCCTAAAAGTCAAGAAGAATTAGCAAAAGCCCAGTTTAGGCTTAAGTTTGAAGAATTATTTTACATTCAGTTACAACTAATTGCTAAAAAAATGGTTCGTAAAAATAAAATTAAAGGCTTCCCTTTTACTGAGGTAGGCACTTATTTTGGAGATTTTTACAATAACCATTTACCGTTTGAGCTTACCAATGCTCAAAAACGAGTAATTAAAGAAATTAGAGCAGACTTAGGTAGTAATGCACAAATGAATCGTCTTTTACAAGGTGATGTTGGTTCTGGCAAAACCATTGTTGCATTAATGACAATTTTACTAGCTTTAGATAATGGTTTTCAGGCGTGTTTAATGGCTCCTACTGAAATTTTAGCAACACAACATTTTCACGGTATAACTGAATTACTCCAAGGTTTAGATATAAAAGTGGCTTTACTAACAGGTTCCGTAAAAAAATCTGCTCGCAGAATCATTCATGAAGAGCTAGAAAGTGGTAAACTTCATATTTTAATTGGTACCCATGCACTGTTAGAAGATAAAGTACAATACAAAAATTTAGGGTTGGCCATTATAGATGAACAACATAGGTTTGGTGTTGCGCAACGCTCTAAACTATGGCGTAAAAATACTGTTCCACCACATATATTGGTTATGACAGCAACACCTATTCCTAGAACATTGGCTATGAGCTTGTATGGCGACTTAGATATTTCTGTAATAGATGAGCTACCACCTGGCCGTAAACCAATTAAAACTGTACATAGGTTTGACTCTAACAGACTAAAAGTGTTTCGTTTTTTAAAAGACGAAATAAATATAGGCAGGCAAGTATATGTTGTTTACCCACTAATACAGGAATCCGAAGCATTAGATTACAAAGATCTTATGGATGGGTATGAGAGTATTGTACGCGATTTTCCTACTCCAAAATACCAAATATCTATTGTACATGGACAAATGAAACCAGATGACAAAGAGTTTGAAATGCAAAGATTCATAAAAGGTGAAACTCAGATAATGGTTGCTACAACTGTAATTGAGGTTGGTGTAAATGTACCCAATGCCTCTGTTATGATTATAGAAAGTGCTGAGCGTTTTGGTTTATCACAACTACACCAATTAAGAGGTCGTGTAGGTCGTGGTGCAGACCAAAGTTACTGTATATTAATGACCAGCCATAAATTATCGCTAGATGCCAAAACAAGACTAGAAACAATGGTACGTACCAATGATGGTTTTGAGATTGCAGAAGTAGATTTAAAACTACGTGGACCAGGAGACATTATGGGTACACAGCAAAGTGGTGTATTAAACTTAAAAATAGCAGATATTGTAAAAGACAATGACATTTTACAAATGGCTAGGCATTATGCAATTAAAATTTTAAAAGAAGACCCCAGTCTAACTAACCCTAACAATGCTGTGGTTTCAGAAACATATACTCAACTTGTAAAACACAAAAACATATGGACATACATAAGTTGAATATCGTAATTTTCAATAATGTTTTTATTACTAATCCATAATATTCTTTATTTTTGAAAGTTAGAGATTTCATTAGAAATTTAAGAGTAAGGTAGTGTAGCAAAACTCTATTCTTTATCTAATTCAAGAGAAAATTAATATTATATGAAAACACTGTTTGACAAGGTGTGGGATTCCCACGTAGTAAGAAAAATAGAAAACGGCCCAGATATTCTTTTTATAGACCGCCATATGGTACATGAAGTAACAAGTCCTGTTGCCTTTTTAGGCTTAAAAAGCAGAAACATTGGAGTAAAACACCCAGAAAAAACATTTGCTACTGCAGACCACAATACACCAACTATTAATCAACACTTACCAGTTAAAGACCCTTTATCTGCTAACCAACTAAAAGCATTAGAAGAAAACTCAAAGGCACATGGTATTAGTTACTGGGGGTTAGGTCATGAAAAAAATGGTATTGTACACGTTGTTGGTCCAGAATACGGCATTACACAACCAGGTGCAACTATAGTATGCGGAGATTCACACACATCCACCCACGGTGCTTTTGGTGCTATTGCATTTGGTATTGGTACATCTGAAGTAGAAATGGTTTTAGCTACACAATGTATTATGCAACCTAAACCAAAAAGTATGCGTATCAATGTTCTTGGTAACCTTAACAAAGGTGTTACACCTAAAGATGTTGCTTTATATATTATATCCCAACTTACTACATCTGGTGCAACAGGTTACTTTGTAGAGTATGCCGGTGATGTATTTAAAAATATGTCTATGGAAGGTCGTATGACAGTTTGTAACCTTAGTATAGAAATGGGTGCTCGTGGAGGTATGATAGCTCCTGATGAAAAAACTCTAGATTACATAAAAGGAAGAGAATTTACACCAATAGGTACTGCTTGGGATAAAGCAAAAGCATATTGGGATACATTATATACTGAAGAAAATGCAACTTTTGATAAAGAACTAACTTTTAAAGGAGAAGATATAGAACCAATGATTACCTACGGCACCAATCCAGGAATGGGTATGAGTATTGGCAAAAATATACCAACTGCTGAAAGCTTAGAAGGCGGAATTTCTACTTATAAAAAGTCATTACAATATATGGCTTTTAATGAGGGTGATTCTATGATTGGAAAACCAATTGACTTTGTATTTTTAGGGAGTTGTACCAACGGAAGAATTGAAGATTTTAGAGCATTTACAGAGATTATAAAAGGAAAACAAAAAGCACCAAATGTTACTGCTTGGTTGGTTCCGGGTTCTCATAAAGTAGAAGCTGCAATTAAAGAAGAAGGTTTATTAGACATTTTAACGGCTGCTGGTTTTGAACTTAGAGAACCAGGTTGTTCTGCTTGTTTAGCTATGAATGATGATAAAGTACCTACAGGCAAATATGCGGTAAGTACATCTAACAGAAATTTTGAAGGCAGACAAGGACCAGGTTCTAGAACATTATTAGCATCACCACTTGTAGCAGCTGCGGCAGCTGTTACAGGAAAAGTAACCGATCCAAGAGAATTAATGTAAAAAACTGTAAGTTATTAAGTCCTTATTAAAAACTACAGAAAATTAATAATTAAATGTGCCAATAGCCAAAAGCTAGAGGCCAAAAGTAAATTTAAAATGGCATACGATAAATTCAATATATTAAAAAGTAGTATTGTTCCGCTACCAATAGAAAATATAGATACAGATCAAATAATACCTGCTAGATTCTTAAAAGCTACAGAACGTAAAGGTTTTGGAGATAATTTATTTAGAGACTGGCGTTACAATCCTGACAATACACCTAAAGAAGACTTTGCCTTAAACCAAGATAAATACTCTGGTAAAATACTTGTAGGTGGTAAAAATTTTGGTTCAGGATCTTCTCGCGAACATGCTGCATGGGCAGTTTATGATTACGGGTTTAGATGTGTAGTCTCTAGTTTTTTTGCAGATATTTTTAGAAATAACTGTTTAAACGTTGGTGTTTTACCGGTACAAGTTTCCGCTGAATTTTTAGAAAAAATATTTGCAGAAACACAAAAAGATGCTAGCTCACAAGTAGAGGTTAGTTTACCAGAACAAACCATTACTATTATTACTACAGGAGAAAAAGAATCGTTTACTATTAATGCGTATAAAAAAGAAAATATGCTTAATGGTTTTGATGATATTGATTACCTATTAAATATGAAAGAAGAAATAACGGCTTTTGCAGAAAATACTCCTTTATAATTTAATAAGTACCAAACACAATAATTAAAAAAAAATTGAAATAAAGAATGGAATTAAACATAGCAGTTTTAGCAGGAGATGGTATAGGACCAGAAGTAATAGACCAAGCAATAAAAGTTTCAGATGCCATTGCAAAAAAATACAATCATAAAATTAACTGGAAACCTGCTTTAACAGGCGCAGCTGCAATAGATGCCGTTGGAGAACCATACCCAGACGAAACACATACAATTTGTGAAGCCGCTGATGCCATCCTATTTGGAGCCATAGGTCATCCAAGGTTTGATAATGACCCTTCTGCTAAAGTAAGACCAGAACAAGGTTTATTAAAAATGAGAGAAAAATTAGGCTTGTTTGCTAATGTTAGACCAACTTTTACTTTTCCGTCATTAATAGATAAATCACCACTAAAAAGAGAACGTATAGAAGGTACAGATTTTATTATTTTAAGAGAACTAACGGGTGGCGTTTATTTTGGTAAACGCGGCAGATTAGACAATGGCAATACCGCTTATGATACAATGACCTACACTCGTGAAGAAATAAAAAGACTTGCCATAAAGGGTTTTGAATTGGCTATGACAAGAAGTAAAAAGTTATGTTGTGTAGACAAAGCAAACGTATTAGAATCTTCTAGGTTATGGAGAGAAACAGTACAAGCAATGGAAAAAGATTATCCAGAAGTAACCGTTTCTTATGAGTTTGTAGATGCAGTAGCTATGCGTTTAGTGCAATGGCCAAGTGAATATGATGTTTTAATTACTGAAAACCTTTTTGGAGATATTTTAACTGATGAAGCATCTGTAATTTCAGGGTCTATGGGATTAATGCCTTCTGCATCTGTAGGAACAGATAACAAGTTATACGAACCAATACACGGTTCCTATCCGCAAGCAGCAGGAAAAGATATTGCAAACCCATTGGCAACAATTTTATCTGTAGCAATGTTATTTGAAGATTTTAGACTAACTAAAGAAGCACAAGCAATTAGAGATGTGGTAAATAAATCTTTAGCTGAAGGTGTTGTAACTGAAGATTTAGCAGATGGAAGAAAATCATATAAAACTAGTGAAGTTGGTGATTGGTTGGTGAAGAACATCTAACTATTAATTATAAAAAACACAAAGTCCCCAAAACAAAATTTTGTTTTGGGGACTTTGTGTTTAAAATAAGTTTTAAATCATAAAATATAAATCTATTCTTCTAAAACAATTCATCCCATCTTTATTACAACTCAGTATCTATTTATTTAAAACAGTAGTAAACTATTTCATTTTTGTTCCATAAAACAAACATTCATATATTAAAAGATGAAACAATTACTATTTTGCCTATTTACTATAAGTCAATTATCAATTATGGCACAAACAACCATTTCTGGAAAGGTAACAGATGATAAAGGTATACCAATTAGTGGAGCAAACGTTTATTTAGATGGTACTTATGACGGTACAGCAACAACAGAAAATGGTGAGTTCTTGTTTACAACCAAAGAAAGAGGACAACAAACATTAATAGTTTCTTTTATTTCTTATGAAACCTTTTCTAAGACCACGTTTGTAGAAAACTTTAAAAACATAAATATTAAGCTTAGAGATGATGTAAATACCCTAGACGCTGTTATAGTAAACGCTGGATCTTTTAAAGCAGGAGAAAATGAAAAAGTTACAGCACTTAAACCTTTAGATATTGTTACAACTGCTGGCGCAATGGGCGATTTTATTGGAGCTTTACAAACGTTACCTGGTACATCTAATGTTGCAGAAGACGGACGCTTATTTGTACGCGGAGGTGATGCAGAGGAAACACAAATTTTTGTAGATGGTATGCGAGTTTTTACGCCCTACTCACCTACTGCCAATAATATACCTACACGTGGTAGATTATCCCCTTTTTTATTTAAAGGAATTACATTTTCAACTGGTGGTTATTCAGCAGAATATGGGCAAGCTTTATCTAGTGTATTATTACTAAGCAGTATAGATAACCCAGAAGAAGATAAAACCAACATTGCCTTAATGACAGTTGGCTTAGGTATTGGTAACACTCAAAAATGGAAGAAAAATTCTTTAAGTGTAAATGCCTCTTATATAAACTTACAACCATACCAAGAGCTGTTTCCTGACAATAATATATGGCATAAATCTATACAATCTTTAGGAGGTGAAATTGTATATAGACATAAAGTAAATACAGACGGACTTTTAAAATTGTATGGTGCTTTTAGCACTGTTAATTTTGATGTTACACAAGAAGATATAAATACGCCTGAGGGATTCCGTTTTGGTCTGAGAAACAGAAATCTATACTTTAATGCATCTTACAAAGACTATTTGCCAAACAATTGGAGTGTACAAACGGGTGTCTCTTTTGCTAATGATTATTCTGATATAGTTATACGGACAGATAATGTAAAAGACACTGAAAATTCAGCTCATCTAAAACTAAAATTTAGCAAATACTTTAATAGCAGATTTAAATTAAACTTTGGGTCTGAATATTTTATAACCAACTTTAATGAAGATTATTCAGCCTCTGAAAATAAAGACTATAATTTTACTTTTAATAACAATATTTTAGCCAGTTTTGTAGAAACAAATATTTTCTTTTCTAAAAAACTAGCTGCCAATATTGGTCTACGCACAGAGTATTCTAATTTACTTAAAGAGTTTTCAGTGTCACCAAGAGCATCAATTGCCTATAAATCTGGTAACAATTCTCAAATATCATTGGCTTATGGTACATTCTATCAAAATCCGAAAAACGAATATTTGAAATTTAATACAGATTTTTCAGCAGAAAATACATCGCATCTAATTGCTAATTATCAATATGTAAAAAACAAACAAATATTTAGAGCAGAAGCTTATTACAAAGACTATAATGATCTGGTAAAATATAATACAGAACAACCCTTACCAACTACAATTTTTTCTAATAACGGTAGTGGTTTTGCTAAAGGAATAGATTTTTTTTGGAGAGACAATAAAGCTTTTAAAAACATAGAATATTGGGTGTCTTATTCATATTTAGATACAAAACGAGATTATAAAAATTATCCAATTAAAGCTACGCCAAGTTTTGCATCACAACATAACACTTCTGTAGTTATTAAACATTGGATAGATAAACTAAAAAGTCAGATTGGTCTAAGCTACAACTACGCTTCTGGTAGAAACTATACAGATCCTAACAAAAGTGGGTTTTTAAATAGTAAAGCAAAAAACTACAATGCTTTAAATGCTAATTGGGCATATTTAATTAGTCAACAAAAAATAATATACTTCTCTGTTAGTAATGTTCTAGGAACACAAAACGTAAACGGATATCAATTTAGAAACCAACCTAACACTAATGGTGTTTTTGAAAGTAGAACTATAAAACCAGCAGCAGACAGATTCTTTTTTGTTGGTTTCTTCTGGACTATTAGTGATAATAAAAAAGACAATCAGTTAGATAATTTATAAATTGACAGTTCAGAAACTAATAACTACAACTGAGTACAAAAAAAATGTACAACCATTCTAAGATTAAGATATTTGAAGCGTTAAATAACACCTAATAATTATAAAATGAAAAAGATACTATTACTTTTAACTCTAGTTTTTGCAGCATCTGTATCTGCACAAACAGACTATGAAAAAGGGATGACAAAAGCCTTTGAGTTATGGAAAAATCAGAAAAACACAGAAGCGATACAATTATTTGAACGTATTGCTACTGCAGAAAAAGATAATTGGTTACCTCCTTTCTATGCTGCAACTGTACAAATTATTAGTGCCTTTAGAGAAAAAGATGAAACTGTTTTAACTGCTAAATTAAATAAGGCAAAAGAGTATTTAGACACTGCTAACGCTATCTCTAAAAACAATCCAGAAATTATGATTACCTACGCTTTATTAAACACTGCATATATTGCTTTTGATGGACAAAAATATGGGATGACACTTTCTGGAAAAAATGTTGCTATTTACAACAAAGCATTAGCAATAGCTCCAAATAATCCAAGAGTAGTTTTAAGTAAAGCTGAATGGGATATGGGAGGTGCTAAATTTTTTGGACAACCAATAGAACCTTTTTGCAAAGATGTAAAAAAGGCAATAGAATTGTTTAAAGAAGAAAAGCAAACCACTAAATTTTATCCATATAATGGATTAGAAAGAGCTGAAAAAATACTAGAAAACTGTGAAACAAAATCCTCTCAAAATTAATTGAGAGGATTTTTATTTATTTTGCATTACCAGCTAACTCCGCTACCACCACCACCAGAACTACCCCCTCCAAAACTTGAAGAGGAAGAAGAGGAAGAAGATGATGAATAGCTACTACTTGAAGAACTAGAACTATAAGAAGAATCTGAGCTTTCTGTAACCAGTTTTTCCAATACAACAACTTTAGATGTTTTATCATTACAGTTTTTACACTCGTAATAATCTATACGTTCACCAGTACTATTGTAACTTGGCTTTTTTGTAACCTTAGACCTTGTCTTTACGTTGGTTTTGTAATTACATTGGTTACATTTTTGGTATTTTCTACTAGAGCTACCATCATACTTTAATATTAAAATATCACTTTCATCATCCGTAACCCAAACATCATAATCTACAGAATTTATTTCTTCTTCTACAATTTCTCCTTTTTTTAAAAAATCTCTTTCTTTTTTAGAGTTTAATAAAATTAAAGGCTTACCATTTACTTTACTAAATCTTGGGTCGTATCTATATTGTTTTAACCTTATCTTTATGGTTTCATTTATGCCCCATAATGGGAAAGGGAAAAGTAGGGACAAACAACCAATATTAATTGCTTTAAGACTGCTATACTTATCATAATAGTCTTCTTTAGATTTATCTATAAATTCTATTTTAAGAGAATAGTAAATAGAAAGAAAAATTAAAAAAAGTAAATATAAGCAAGTAAGAATAAACCAAATATTTGTTTGTTGTAAGGTTTCTAAGAATGATGAAATTAATGATTTATTGTCATTTATTTCATAAGTAACATCATTAGAATATATATAATCTACAGTATCTGGGTTTTCTACAAATTCTTTTACTCTGTCTACAGCATTTAACAAACCTTCACCATACTTTTGTTCTTTAAAAAAAGGAACAATCTCATTTGTACCAATTCTATAGCAAATATTATCTGTTAGTACAGTTTCTAATCCGTATCCAGTTTCAAACTCAGTTCTACGCTGGTCTATAATGTTTAAAATTAGCAAGCCATTATCTTTATCCGCTTTACCAATTTCCCATATATTAAAAAGTTTAGTTGCAAAATTTTTAGGAATTTCATCTCCTATACTTTTAACAATAACAACAATAACTTCTGTAGATGTGTTTACTTCAAGTTCAAACAATACTTTATTTATTTCTTCTTCATATATAGCAGAAATATAATCATCAGGATCAGAAACGTACCCTAATATTCCTTTTCCTCTAGGCTTAGGAATATTACTTATAGAATAGTATTTTAGTTTCTTATTTAAATACTTTGGAGCAGTAAAAACAGGATATTCAACAGGATTATAACTTTTTTTCCTAGGTGCTACATCAGATACTACTGTTTCTGGAATATCTAAATCTTTAACTTCTTCTTCAATTTCTGATTCTAGAATTTGAGTTTCAGTGGCTTTTACTCTTTCTATACCTTTATTTTTGCAGGCTGTTACCACAAAAAGGTACAAAAAGAGATAGCAGTACTGTTTAAACTTCATTTATTAGTTTTATATAAAACTAAACTAAAAATAAAAAAGAAAGCAAACAAACTAAAAATTAGCCTTGTAACAACATACGATTCCTTAAAATGAAATCATAGCTATTCTATTAGTATTAAATTTCTATAAGCATTAATACCGCCTTCAATATTAATAACATTGATGTTTTTTTTTATCAATTTATCCTGAGCAATTTTGCTTCTTTTTCCTGACTGACATATAACATATACAGGCAAGGATTTTTCTATTTTTGAGTAATTTTTTTCTAATTCTAAAAGTGGAATGTGTGTAGAATTTATAATGTGATATTCATTGTACTCCTCATTTGTGCGTACATCTAATATTTGTATTTTTATATTTTTATCCATTATTTCTTTTAAATCCAAAACTGAAACGGAAAAAATACTATTACAGCTTTCATTTCCATAAGAATTCAACAGTTTAGTTACTAGTAAATTGTTTGGTATGGTAGAGAATTTTACTTTTTGATAATTTTGATTTAACCCATTAAATAATAACAATGTTCCAGACAACACTTCACCTATTCCAGTTATTACCTTTACAGTTTCCAATGCTTGTAAATTTCCAATAATACCAGGAATTACTCCTAAAACCCCGTTTTCATTACAATTAGGAATTTCATTAGCAGTAGGCATATTTGGAAACAAACAGCGGTACGTTGGTCCATTATTATAATTAAAAACACTTAATTGTCCCTCAAATCCTTGTATAGCCCCAGATACAAAAGGTTTTTTTAATAGTACAGAGACATCATTTATTAAATAGCGTGTAGAAAAATTATCAGATGCATCTACAATTACATCAAAATCCTGACATATATTCAATGCATTATCTTTTGTTAGATAGGTATTGTACTGCTTAAAAATAGTATTACTATTTTGTGCTTTTAACTTACTTATTGCTATTGCTATTTTAGATTGTCCAACTTCATTCTCTGTGTATAAAACTTGTCTTTGAAGGTTTGTTATGTCCACAGTGTCTGCTTCTACCAATCCTAGTGTGCCTACACCCATTGCATTTAAATATTGTAACACGGGAATACCCAGACCACCAATACCAACAACTAAAACACTAGCTTTGGTTAGTTTTTTTTGTGCATCTAGTCCAAATTCTTTTAAAACGGTTTGTCTAATGTATCTCATAAATCAATTATAGCAATCTATTGAAACTGTAGTAATTTCTACGGTTCTATAAATTCTATTATATATAATGCAGAATACCTGCATATAATTAAGTATTATTAATTTTTTTGATTTTCCAAAATACCAAAAAATTAATCCAATGTACTAAATTAACAATTACCTATCATTTGTTTTAGGATTAAAATACCTAAGTTTTGCATATCTAAAAAATAATTTTGAATCTTAACATTTTTTAACACTCAAAAACCACACTCTTCATAATTTTGTTTGCATTAGTACGTTTAACTAACGAACATAAAATATCGTATATGAAACTGAGTTTAAAATTTCTTTCTTTTTTTTGCTTAACAACTTTATTGTTTTCTTGTGGAAACGCAGATAATGATGTTAATTTTGATTTTAACAATCTAGGAGAATTAGGGAAAGGAAAAGTTGTTGATAAATGTTTAGGGCTGGGTGAAAACCAATTATTACTTTCTATACAAGAACAATATACCACCAAACCAGGTAAGGTCTCAATTTTCTTTAAAGTATCTGATAAAGACGGAAATCCTGTATCTGGACTAACTGCTAATGAATTTACTATATATGAGCAAGGTAGAAATGATGCTTGTTTTAATACAATTTCTACATCTGAGTCTTTTGCTCGCATTTCTCCAAATTCACAAATCTTTAATAATAGTACGCTTTTGGTATTGGATTTAAGTAACAGTGTATTAAGCGGTAGCTTAAATGAATTAAAATCTGCTTCTGTTAGTTTTATAAATAACGTAATGGCAACAGAAACAGATTCGTTTAAAATGTCTATTCTTTGGTTTGATGGGGAAAATGAGTTGCATGAGCTAAATCCTCTAACATCGTCTAAACAAGAATTAGTAAATGCAATAAACGGTATTACAACTGATATCAGTAGTGATCCATCTACAGATTTATATGGTGCAGTTATTAAAGCAACTGATATTGCTAGTAACCTTATCAAGAATAGTACAAGTAAAAATATTATAGGAGCCTCTTCTATTGTTTTATTTACAGATGGTACAGATCAAGCCTCTAGATATACTAAAGAAGATGCGTTAAAAAAGGTTAAAGATGCAAATTCAAACATTTCATTCTTTACCATTGGACTTGGTAGTGAAATAGATACTCAAGTTTTAAAGGATTTAGGTAAAACGTCTAGTGTTTTTGCTAATAACAAAGAAGAGTTGGAAGAAACTTTCAATGAAATATCAGTTAAAATTTCTGAACGTGCAAATAGTTTTTATTTATTTGAATACTGTACCCCAAAAAGGGATGGTAGTGGCACAAGTAATTTAGCAATACAAGTTAAAAATCAAGGTCGTGAAGGTGCAGTGCAAACTAAGTTTAGTGCTGATGGCTTTACTGGAGGGTGCGAATAGATTTACAATTAATAGAAAACAGAAAAGGAGCTTCTAACAACAGAAGCTCCTTTTCTGTTTAGAATGATAAAGTTTCTTATAGAAGATAATTACGAAAAAAGAAGAGCTATCTTTAATTTTAATTATTGTTTTATATTAGTGTAAAATACTATTTTAAACATTGCTTTAATATAAAAACCATTATTTTTGATTGAATATATTAACCACCATGAAAAAATCGAAAAAAATAATACTGCTTTTAATACTTGTTATAATTGCAGCCTTAGCCTATAATTATCCTAAATTAAATATGATTTCTGGTTATGCAGTAAAAAATATGGCTTCCAATGTTTTTTTGGCTGAAAGATCTAAAACTGACGTAAACGCTATAGACAATAATGTGCCATTAATAAAACTAGCAAAGACAGAAATTAATAGTGATTCTAAAACTGCTACTTCTTCTGTTTTTGGATTAATGAAACGTAAAGCAATTTACAGGGATGGTTTAGGTGCTGTTTTAATAAATGATGAGTATGATGCTTCTAGCTTCACTTTAAAACCCAATAGGATAATTACTAACACGGGTTTACAATTTCCTTATGGTGATAAAAAGCAAAAAGACACCCTATTTTCTAATGTTGATTATGATGCAATTAACAAAGTAATAGATAATGCTTTTGCTAACCCTGAAGTGCAAATAACAAGAACGGCTCTAGTAATTTATAAAGATCAGATTATTGCTGAAAAATATGCTGTTGGTATTACCAAGGATACCAAAGTATTGGGTTGGTCAATGACAAAAAGTGTATTGGCTACTTTATATGGAATTTTACAGTGTAACGGAAAGTTATCTATGAATGAATATGCTCCCATATCTACTTGGCAAAAAGATGAACGAAAAAACATAACACTAAATCATTTGTTACGAATGCAAAGTGGATTGGAATGGGAAGAAGACTACACTAAAATTTCTGATGTTACCCAAATGTTGTTTTTAGACGCTAATATGACATTGGCTCAACAAAAAAAAGAAGCTATTGCAAAGCCAACTGAGATTTGGAATTATTCTTCTGGTACATCAAACCTGTTATCTGGAATATTAAAAACCAAATTCAAAACCCATCAAGAGTATCTAGATTTTCCGTATAAGAGCCTTATTGATAAGATAGGAATGCACTCTATGGTAATTGAAGCAGATATGGATGGTAATTATGTTGGTTCTTCTTATGGCTGGGCAACTACAAGAGATTGGGCAAAATTTGGTTTGCTGTACCTACACAAGGGAAATTGGAACGGTACTCAAATTTTTGATTCAGAATGGGTAGATTACATTACAAAACCCACACTACACTCCAACGGAACTTATGGCGCTCATTTTTGGTTAAATGCAGAAGGTAAGTTTCCTGATGTTCCTAGAGATATGTATTCTGCCAACGGATATCAAGGACAACGTGTTTTTATAATACCGTCTAAAGATTTGGTTGTTGTTAGGACTGGACTTTCTGAAGATTCTAAGTTTGATGTAAATGCTTTTTTAGCTGGTATTATTGCTGCAATAGAGTAACTATAAATTTATGAGGTAATATAATTCTTTTGCTTAGATATCATTTTTAAACCTGAACTTGATATAATAAAATTTATGTGTGTTTAAGTAGTTTTAGACAGAAAATAGTATTAAAGATATATAAGCTTTAAATCAAAAATCCTTATCATCTTAAGCTTGCCAAAAGGGTGATGTGTTTTTTTTCGTTTATCTATGAAAAATCACTCAATCTAACGACTTTTTTAAATCAGATTAGTTACTCTATATGGTTTATTTTTAACAAAACAACAACCTTGTATACAATAACCACATAAAACTGTAGGTTTACAACATTAATTTCCTGAAACTTACAAAGCTCTATACATTAGCAGTATAAATAAGAAAAATAAGTTTTTTCATTTTCATATAGTGTTCTCGTAAAAAAGTCTTGTCTTAGTTGGTAAGGCTTTTTTTAATTATATATCTGTCCTGTTTTTTCATAATATTTAGTTTAAATTTATACTTAAATATATCTCAAGCAGAATGAAATTCTAAAACAAGTTTAGAATGACACTGTCTGTAGCTTATATCACATAATTACTATTGTTTATCAATTGGTTTTAAAACTTGGCTTAAAAGTCCTTTGTGACATTCTTTGTACTTATGTGAGTCACCATATAATAAAAATTACAGACTTACTATTTGTGCAGCAGACATAAAAGAATCTTGCATACGCTCCATACGGGCATCAAATTTTGTGGCAAATATTAAATATTGACATTTATTTAAACTTTCTGGAATTCTAATAACATCTGAAAATAAATTAGGTTTTATTAAAAATTCCGCATCTTCAACAATGAAAAGTTGTAATTGCCCCAGGTTTATTCCGTTAGAATAGAATATTTTACTCAATCTTTTTGGTGTAGCAATTACAATATCAACACCATCATAAATATCGTCTCTTTGATCTTCTATATTCTGCTCTTCATAGGCACAATACACCCTTAAATCCATTCTAAAAATAAATCTATTAAACTCTTGTTCTAAATCTAATGCAGCTTGTTTGTCTTTTACAAATATCAATGCTCGCGGGGAATCTTCAAAAGCGGCACAATTTAGTTTTTGCAATGTGCTCATTACTAATGCTGTGGTTTTTCCTGAACCTTTTGGGGCAATACCAAATATACTAGCACCACCTTTTATTTTAGATAATACATTTTTCTGAAAAGGTAATGGTTCTGTAATTTTTAAGCGTTCCAAAGCTTCTTTTAATTCTGGATGTATTTTTTTAAATGACATCTATATCGTTTTTTATGAGTTTTTAAATGGTTAAAAGTATGGCAACAACTTAATACCGCATTTACACAACAACAAAGGTATAGTTTACAACATTGATTTTAAACAACCATACTTCTATATTATTTTAGCAGTGTACTAATAAAGAAATAAATTTTTTCATTTTCATATAGTGTTCTCGTAAAAAGAGTCTTGTTTTAATTGACAAGACTCTTTTTAAATTTATATGCATTACAAACCATTTACGGAATCCACTTATTTTTTCCAAAGTCAGGCTTACGCTTTTCTAAGAAAGCATTTCTACCTTCTTTAGCCTCTTCTGTCATATAAGCTAATCTTGTTGCCTCACCAGCAAATACTTGCTGACCAACCATACCATCATCTGTTAGGTTCATTGCAAACTTTAACATTTTTATTGAGGTTGGTGATTTTTCTAAAATTTCTTGCGCCCACTGGTACGCTGTATCTTCTAACTCATTATGCGGTACAACAGCATTTACCATTCCCATTTCATAAGCCTCTTGAGCGGAGTAATTACGCCCTAAAAAGAATATTTCTCTTGCTTTTTTTTGACCAACCATTTTTGCTAAGTATGCAGATCCATACCCACCATCAAAACTAGTAACGTCTGCATCTGTTTGTTTAAAAATAGCATGTTCCTTGCTTGCCAGAGTTAAATCGCATATCACATGTAAACTATGTCCACCACCAACTGCCCAACCGGGAACAACGGCAATAACAACCTTGGTCATAAAACGTATTAAACGTTGTACTTCCAATATATTAAGCCTATGCATACCATCTTCCCCTACATAACCTTGGTGTCCCCTGGCCTTTTGGTCTCCCCCACTACAAAAAGAATACACTCCGTCTTTTGTAGATGGTCCTTCTGCAGATAAAAGAACAACGCCAATGGATGTATCTTCTTGCGCATCATAAAAGGCTTTATACAATTCACTTGTGGTTTTTGGTCTAAATGCATTACGCACATTAGGTCTGTTAAAAGCTATACGAGCAACACCATTACACTTTTTATATGTGATGTCTTCAAATTCTTGAGCAATTTTCCACTCTATATTTTTCATATACTTAATTATTTTTCTCTTTTTCCTCTATCCATTTAGATAGGTATTTAGTACTTGTTAATGTATGATGTAACAACATACTACCAATAAAATTGGTGTTTCTATGTGTGTCAATACTAGCCTGCAAAATACTAATTTTATTAGATAGTTTTTTTCTAAGCAGCGCTTTAGAATAGTAATTATTTATTATGTTTACTCCGTTTTTTTGTGACTGTTGCCATTGATCTTCATTTATATATAAAGCTATCATAGCCTTTGCCAAATCTATAGCATTATTTACTACTTTTCCGTTCCAAGGCAAATAACCAGACATTCCTTCTGCTCCTATTGGTGTAGTAACATTTGGTGTTCCATTTTGCATAGCGTCTATTAATTTTCCTTTTATTCCAGCTCCAAAACGCAATGGTGCCACATTTACCTTGGTACTTTGCATTACCGTATCTATATCTTTTGTCCAACCATTTACATAAAAACCAGCTTTAGGGTTGTGTTTTTCTTTTATCTGTTGTGGTAAATATGCACCATAAATATGAATGTTAACCTTTGGTAAAGTTTTACGAACTATAGGCCAAATATCTTCATATAACCACAAAACAGCATCCGTATTAGGCTTATGTTTTCCGTTGCCAATACATATAAAGTCTTTCCTTTTGTCAAAATTATTCCATTTACTAACAGTTATTTCATCTAAATGTTCTAACATAAAAGGCAAATGCAACAATAAATTATCAGGGATATTAAAAATGGATTGTAACAACTGTTCCTCATAGCTAGAAATTATAAGTGACAAATCGCATCTATAAATACTAGCTATTTCTCTTTTTGTTAGCTCATTAGCTCGTAACGCATTTTCAAATACATCTGTCATTCCATTTGTAAGGATATTTTTCCTTACTTTTCTTAAAAAATGTAAATCTTCTGTATCTAAAATACGTATTGCTTGTGGTATTTTTTGTGCTATGCGCCAACCAAATTGTTCTTCGGTCAAAAACCGATCAAATAATACAATGTTTGGGTTTAGGTTACTCACAAAAGAGTCAAAACTAGTATGGTTTAATTTTATCTGGACTTCTGTAACACCTATTTCGTTTAAGTTATTTGAAAACTCAGATTTTGCAGCAGTACTTGCAAAAGTGATACTATACTTTTCTTCTTTAAAAAAATGAATTAATTGCATCATTCTGCCTCCAGCAGCCGTAGTTGATGACTCTGGCCAAGTATAACCAATAATTAAAACATTCTTCAAAATAGTATGAATTACATTCTTGATGAGAATTTTTGAGATATACTTAATCGTAATCTACGTTCATAATCTTCTTCTAACCATTCTTTATAATTTTTGGTATTATTCATAATACAATATGAATACTGCCGTACTCTATAAGCAATCTCTTCTTTTAATTTTTTGGCAAGAATGCGAGCATCAAAAACATCTTCACTGTTTTCTACACAAATTAATGCGTGTTGTTCTATGCTTTTTTCTAAAACTGATTTTGATTTTAATCCTTTGGCAAAAGCTTTTTTGTATTCTTCTTTAATATTAAAATGAATATTCTCTGACTTAGAAAATTCGTCTTTAAGTTCTTGAGGCATTTCATACACAAAATCGCGTTCTATTTCTTCATCATTCTTTATGTTTTCCAAATAGAAATCAGGAAAATGAAAAATTTCTTGCCAATCTATAGGTTCACTCCACAAGCCAAAACGTTTGGCATTATTACCTAAATCTATTACCGTGAATTCATTTTTGTTTTCCATAACACGGGATCCACGACCAATCATTTGAAAGTATAATGTTAATGATCGTGTTGCTCTGTTTAATATAATGGTTTCTACAGACGGTTCATCAAAACCAGTAGTAAGTATACTAACTGAAGTTAAAATGGCGTCAGGAGTATTAGAGAACCATTCTAAAATATCCTTCCGTTCTGTTGCTGTGTTTTTATTGTCTAAGTGACGAACATTATACCCTGATTTTTTAAACGTTTCATACACATGATAAGATGTGCTTATACCATTGTTAAAAATAAGAGTCTTACTTCCTTTTCCTAATTCTTCGTAGGCAGAAAGCAACTTGCTTTGCATAGATTGGTTGCTATATAATTCATCAGAAGATTTTACGGTATAATCTCCATTAATACCCAGTTTTAATGTACGTAAACCAACATCATAATTGTATTGATTTGCCTTAGATAAGAAGTTTCTCTCTATAAGTGATTTTATTGATTCTCCAATAATTAGCTTCTTATAGTTATCTTTCATTGGCAACTTAATATTAGAACTTAAAGGGGTTGCCGTTACTCCTAGTATTGATGAATCACTAAAATATTTAAATAGTTTACGAAAAGAATTATAGTGTGCTTCATCTATAATAACTAAACCAATGTTGTTCATTTGCACCATATCATCTTGTAAACGATTATTTAGTGTTTCAACCATAGCAACAAAACACATATAATTATCCTGATCATTAAAGTGTTTTACGCTACTATTTATTATTTTATTGTGAACACCAAAACCATCTAACATTCTAGATGTTTGTGAACTTAATTCTATTCTGTGTGTGAGAACAACAACTTTTTTCTTCTTTTGCTCAATGTACCTGCGTGCGATTTCTGAAAAAACAACAGTTTTACCCCCTCCTGTTGGTAATTGATACAACAGATTAATACCTTCTGGATGCTCATTAAAATAATTAAAAATTTTGTTGAGATCTTCTAATTGGTAATCGTATAATGTTTTTTCTATTGTCGCTTTATGCTGTTTCAAATGAGGTAAACTATTATATTATTAGCCGAAAATTAACGGCATATGCTTAAAAATAAACCTTACAAAATTAGTAGATTTTTGCGCTTAAATGAAACTTATGAACAAAAATATAAAAAGAAAATAGTAAAAGAATTAAAAATTAAGGCTAATCTATACTGTCTAAAACTCTAGAAAAAGCATCTGCATAAATCCATTTTTTCTCTTGAGTTTCTATATATATTGCAACTATTCTGTCTTTAAATTCTGGTAGTAGTGAGTTAACAGTAATAAACTGAACCGACTGTTCAAAAGAATTTAACATACTCTTATAAAAAGCATCTGGTACATTTTTATACTGAGCAAATTCTTGGGCAATTTCAATATTATAAAGCATAATATCTGCAACTAATGGAGCATTTACCCCTAAAACCAAAAAATTCTTAATATATTTTTGCGCCACTGATCTACGAGCTCTGGCACGTTTACGCTTAACTGGAAAATATTCATTTGCAATCTTAAGCTTTGCCTCTTGTACTAATTTATCTTCTTTAGGGTTAAAAACAAAACTATAGTATTGTTTTAGAACTGGAAATTTTTCATACAATTCTAAGAGTTGTTCTTCTAATTCCGTTTTTTTTAAGCTAGATAAATATTTTTTTAATGCTCTTTTACTCATTTTAAATTTAATAATTCTGGAAAGTTACCAAATTATAATTTAGGCTTATGTTTTTAACATCTTATTGTTTGTAGGTGTTTCAAGAGAATTTCAAAAAAAGTAAGTAAACTATTAATAACTCTGGTATAATATTAACCTTAGTTGTTTGGAAAATAGCTTTTTAAAATGTATAATGTAGTATTAAGTTTAACAATAAATAGAACACATATATATGAGGCAACTAAAGATAATCAAACAAGTAACAAATAGGGAGTCCAAATCATTGGATAAATACTTGCAAGATATCAGTAAAATAGATTTAATTACCGCTAATGAAGAAGTAGAATTAGCTCAAAAAATACGTGCAGGTGATGAAGCTGCTTTAGAAAAATTAACCACTGCTAATCTAAGGTTTGTGGTATCTGTTGCAAAACAATATCAAAACCAAGGTCTTAAATTACCAGATTTAATAAATGAAGGTAATGTTGGTTTGGTTAAAGCTGCTAAACGTTTTGATGAAACTAGAGGGTTTAAGTTTATTTCGTATGCCGTGTGGTGGATTCGTCAATCCATATTGCAAGCATTGGCAGAACAATCAAGGATAGTTCGTTTGCCTTTAAATAAAATTGGTTCTATAAATAAAATTAAAAAAGCTTTTTCATATTTAGAGCAAACACATGAACGCCCACCTTCTGCTGAAGAAATAGCAAAGGAATTAGAGCTAACAGTTAATGAGGTAAAACAATCTCTAAAAAATTCTGGGAGGCATGTATCTATGGATGCTCCATTTAAAGAAGGAGAAGATTCAAATTTATATGACGTCATTAAATATGGTGAATCTCCTAATCCAGATCAAAAATTAATGCAACAATCTTTAAATACAGAGATTAACAGAGCACTAGAAACTTTATCTCCTAGAGAGTCAGATGTGGTAAAGTTGTATTATGGTATTGGTGATCAGCACTCTATGACATTGGAAGAAATAGGACAAATATTTGACTTAACCAGAGAAAGGGTGAGACAAATACGAGAAAAAGCGATTCGTAAACTAAAACATAACTCCAGAAGTAAAATTTTAAAAACATATTTAGGATAAGAATAAACTAAAAAGGAGCAACATTTAAGTTGCTCCTTTTTTATCTGCTTTTGTATAAACAAAATGACTATTATGAATAGTTTAGTTTGTTTACATTAATTTCCATTAAAATTTCATTCAAGCTTTCCACGAAACTTAAATATGCTGCATTGTTTTGATTTGCCATAACAAAGATTTTTGGGATTATACATTTTTTAAGACTATATATAGTCTACTTCAATTAATTCATTTAAGCTTAATATTTCATTTAAGTTATGGAGAAAGTTTAAATATTCCTCTCCGTAGGTATTGTATAACATAGTAGATTATTAAGGTATAGGTTAATTTGGTTTTTATTCTGTCTAAAACTACTAAAACAGTATTTATGAGAAAATAAAATGTGGTGAACATATATTTTTTTGTTGTGAAATGATATTTTTAATATGCTCACCATTTAAATTGATAACTGAGTCCACCTGAAATGGCTAGATAAAAATTACCTGGATTAAAAATAAGTTCTTGCCGTGTTACTCCAAAAGTTGTTGTAAACAAATTAGAGCTATTCTTTAAAGTAAAATTATAGCCTAATAATATGTTTTGAGATTCTAAGTAAAATAATGACTCTGATAGTAAAACATTATTTTCTCTTAACTGAGTAGTTTCTGGAGAAAAACCAAAACCAAAACTAAGGCTTAAATAATTATATTTGTCCTTTAAGTATTTACGGATGCTAAAATTATTTGAAAAACTAATTGAACCACCAGAATTAGGATTAACATAAGGTCTCCAAGAAAGATAATAATTTCCAGTGTACCACCCAACAGAACCCGTTAAGATTACAGTTTCATTTGGAGTAAACTGAAAATATCTAATACCGAGTGACGCTTCTAAAGAAAAAGGTAATGAAGAGGTATGAATCTCTACATCAATTTTGTGATTTGGATATATGGACGAATTTGAAAATGCATAGCTAGCATATGCATATAATGTTTTAGATATTTTAGGATATGCATCTAACTGAAACTGTAATCCATTTACATCAAACCTATTGCTATAATTAATTTGTGGTATAATGGCACCATATTTAGTAGCACGTTTATAACTTAAACTTGCATAATACATAGGGTCATAAACCTTATTGAAAAAATCTACATTTTTAGAAAAACTTATTCCATTTTTTAATTCCTCATTGTTTACTTCTTTCTTTTTTATGGTATTTATGTTTGCTATAGCTTTATTCCTTAGCATAATGAGATTCTCATTACCTTTTAAATAGTGTAAACCCTTATTGGACAGACCCAAAGCTGTATTATAATTTTTAGAGTAAAATTCATTGTTTATTGCTGCTACCCATACTTCTTCATTATCTTTCTCCCTTGTAATAATTGTATTGTAATGTAATCTTGCTTCATCATATTTTTTATCCCAAGTAAGTGTTTTTGCTAACAAGTTTTGTACATCTGTATATGTTGGATATTTTGTTAGTATTTTTTTTAGAGTGTCCCTTGCTACTGCCCTCTTATTATTATAAGCCAATGTCCGTGCAACCAGAAATGAAGCGTCTGGATCTCCTGTGTATTCCTTTTCCTGACTAACTCCCATAAAAGAAATTAGCATTGTTAAAATTATGTATGTGTAATTTCCAGATTTCATTTTTAATTCGGTTTTATTGCTTGTTTGATTGCAATTCATTTTTGGCTATTTCTGTATATGCTCTTTCTATTTTTTCTTCAATATCAGCATCTTTTATATTGTTCTCTTTAATGGTTGATTCTAAAAGTAATGCCTTATTACTTTGGTCTGACCAATAATAAACATCTAATAATGCTGCATACGTGTCTGAATATGTAGGATTTAAGGCTATACAATCGTGAAAAATAGAGATGGCTTCTTCATAATTTCCATTCCAAGCATTAATCCTTCCTGTTAGTATTTTTACATCTATGTGTCCTGGAATTTCTGATAAGATATATTTACATAATAGTAAAGCATTTTCTTTTTCATCATTAAAAGCAAAATTCCTTGCTGTTTTATAGGCACTATCAAAACCTTGACCATTTAAAACACTATTTATCCAAACCATTTCTTCTTCAGAAAAAACAGCTTTTTTAACTTTAAAAACGACTAAACTATCTGGAATTATTTTATTATTTGCAGTTACATAGGCATTCATAGATTTATAGTCATCTAATAACTTTTCAATATTTAAATTAGATGTAGCAGTTAAATCTATCTTAGAATTAATTTTATATACATTACCGTCTGAATAAAGTTCTGTATTGGAAATATACTCTTTTATTTCATTTTTATTTCGCATTAATGGTATATTTTTGGTTCCTCTAAAGTTAGTATTCATATCTAATTCCGCGCCCATCCATGCTACTTGTTTGGGTATGTTTAAATTATATTTAGCATCTAACATACTTAAGAGTGATGGTGTAACATCAAAATGAGAGTTTATTGCACTCATTTTTTTTGTTTTTTTTAGTAATGGGCTATATATTAATAATGGTACATGAAATCTTGCTAGCTGATTACGCATTGGGATAGGAACTAACCTATGATCTCCAGTAATAATAAATATGGTGTTTTTAAATTCTCTTCTTCTAGAATAAGATTCTATAAACCATTTTATAGCATCATCAGTATAAAGTAAACTAGCAAACACATTTTCATTTTTTTTTACAATTCTTTTAGCCTTATTAGACAAATTAGACTTCTTCAATAATTTAGTAACTCTGTCTTTAAAATATTCTTGTTGTGGTGGTATAAATGGCTCATGGGAAGAGATAGTCATAAAAACATCTAACTTTGGTTTACCTTTTTCTCTTTTTAAACTTAAACTTTTTTTAAATAATTCTTTATCAGGATATCCCCATGATGATCCAGAAGCATCTGAAGGAGAAAGTTTATAATTACCTCCAAAATTACTTCTATCTAGTATAAAATCTACATCTTCTTCTAATAAAAAATTATCAACATTATCAAAAGAAATATTACTGCCTTGTTGAAAAGATGTACTATAATTGTTCTGTTTTAGAATACTATAAAGCGTAAGCCTATTGGGAGAGTTTTTTAACTCCATAAATCCTTTTTTTCCAAAAGGTAAAGAGCCTATTAGGGAAGGCAATACTCCAAAAGTTCTACCTGTATTGCTAAAACAGTTCTCCCAGTATAAAGATTTTTTTGTAAGCGAATCTAAAAAAGGTGTAAACCCTTTAAATTCTGCACCTTCTCCAACAAAATCTCTTCCTAAACCTTCTACCAATATAAAAACGATATTGGGTTTTTCATCTTTAAAATTAAAAAAATTACCTAAAACATTTTTTGTATCGTTATTTCTTAATAAAGGGTATTCTACATTATTTCCTTCTTCTATATAGCTGTTATCTTCTAATGATCCTATATATAAATTAACAGCTAAATATTGTGTTTTGTTTTGATTTATGGGTAGCCCTTCCATAAATAGTGTAGCCACAAAAATTGTAAATAATATGAATGTAAAAGGAAACATTCTGTTTACAAAATGATAATACTTTGCTGTAAGTCTATAAATAAAATAAAAAAGAGCACATACTATTAATATTACAAATATTAATAAAAAAGATACACCTCCTGAATTAAATACTGTCGTTTTTATATCTTCAATACTATACCCTAGTAAATCTGCACCTAAAGGAACAAAGGTTGTGGTATAATAGCCTATTAACATTATTTCTATTATTAAAAAAAATATTAACATAAAAAAAGTAAATCTAAATCCCCTGAAATATTTTGACTTTTCCAGAAAATGGAAAGGAGCAACAAAAAGTAGCCCAGCTAAAGCTCCAAAACCTATATGGTGTGTTATACTTAATAAAAAACTTACACTTATAATACTATCTACTACTCCTTTTGCATAAAGTACTGTATATTGATATAATGATAACAATACCAATGTTATTGAAAACGCAATTATTAACCTTATATAATGTATTAAGGTTAAATCTGTGTTTGTATTTGTTATACTTATAATCATAAGATTTATGCTTTACTAAAACCTTTACGGGTTATGGTTCCCCAGCCAGATTTAACCTTAAATAGCTTTTTATAATTGCCTCTTATAGCTGAAAAAGTAACTAAGGGGTGAAAAATAAAAGGTTCAATAATTGCAAAAATCATTAGTATAAAAATATCTTTAGATTTGTATTGATTATATGCATATACTTCCCATAATATTGCAAAAAAAGAAAACATTACAGAAAAAGAAAATACTGCTGCTGTAATGGCCATAAAAAATTTTACGTTTAAAATACCTAAGTAGTAAAACAATAGAATGGATAAAAATCCAAAAAACTCTAATAAAGGAGCCAACCATTCATAAAAAAACCAATATGGATAGCTTATCATACCTAATCTACCATATTTGGGGTTAAAAAACATATCTTTATGTTTTGTTAGTGTTTCTAAATTTCCCCTAGACCACCTATCTCTTTGATTTACAAATATTTTAATTTCTTCTGGCACTTCTGTCCAACATAAAGGGTCTGGAATATATTCTACGGTATATGGTAATTTTTTTTCATGCATATACCTACGCATTCTAAATACAATTTCCATATCTTCACCAACTGTATTGGTATCATAACCTCCTGCTGCCACTGCAATTTCTCTATCAAAAAAACCAAAAGCACCAGATATTATTAAAAGGCTATCTATGCTACCCCAAGCCATTCTACCTAGTACAAAAGACCTAGTGTATTCTAATAACTGAAATTTAGCAAGCCAGTTTTTTGGTAATCTAACTTCTTCTAATTCTCCGCCTGCAATCTTACATGAATTTGCTACACGAATAACTCCACCTACAGCTATTACTCTTTTTCCAGATCTTTGGTAAAACGATTTAACTACATGTAAAAGAGCCTCAGGTAGCAATAAACAATCTACATCTATGCAACCAACGTACCTATTACTAGAAAGTTGCATACCAGTATTTAGTGCATCAGACTTTCCTCCATTTTCTTTATCTATTACTGTTAGCTTTGAAAAAGCCTTGTGTTTAGATTTATATATACCTCTTATGGGTTTAGATTTCCAATTAGGATCTATCCTTTGTTCTATTTTAACCAAGTCGTAAGCAATAATCATTTTTTCTAAAGTATCATCCTTACTACCATCATTAACAACCATTACTTCATAATCTACGTAATTTAATGATAATAAAGACCTTACATTTTCTACAATGTTCATTCCCTCATTATAGGCAGGAGCTATAATTGTAATGCTAGGAGCTAATGGAGATGCCATTACTTTTGACAAATCACCAAAACTATTTTTTCTTCTATAATGTAACGTGTGCTTTGTTGCCAAATATCCCATAACCGTATATCCTGTAAATAGGATAATGGTAAACATTAAAAATATAATGTTTATGTAGTTTACTACGATATTAAAAAAATCACTGTCGAACATAAATTAGTGAATACTATTTTAATTGTATTGGTCTGTGTAAAATTCATCAGACAACTCAAAGTCTATATTAAAAAGACTAAATGGCTTTTGAGGTTTAATTTCTAGCTCTTCCATTAAAAAACAATACTCTAATGGCATTAATTTATTTTCATCACATTCTAGAACTGGCTCCACTGCTTTATCAGTTGTAGTAGAATCTAAATCCATATTAATATTAAATTCAACATCTTCTAGCTTTGGTAATACTAGAGTATCATTTTCAATAATAGCTTCTACTTCCTCTATGGATTCGTTTTCTATACGCTTTTCTAAAATTAGTTTTACTTTGGCTGCTTTTTGCCTGATGATGTGCTCAGATGATTTTAACTCCTCTATTACAAAGTTGAGTTCTTTTCTATCTCCCAGCATTGAAATTTCTTCTAATAATATTAGCTTAGCCTCTGTATCACAATTTTCATACAAATTCTTAAATACAGTCTGTTCAGGTAAAAAAATGATTTTTGGATCTACTTCTTCTATAATATCTTCTTGATTTTTACTAATTCTATTTAATATAAATTCCGCTTTTTCTTTTAACTGCTCATTGGTTTCTTTTTTTATAATATTCTCCAATAAAGAAATTTCATAACTAGTTCCTGTATCTTCAATCTTTTCTAGTAGTTCTAACTTCTTGTCTTTATCTTGCTTAAAATATAACTCATCATATATTTCACTTGAAAATTCTTCGTTTTTAGAATCTAAGAACTTTATAAATTCTATGTGTTTTTCATCATCTATTGGAGCTATTTCTTTGACCGTATCTTCTTCTATATCTTCAATGGTAAATTCAAGATTAATATTTTCTTCTTTTTTATCTTCTGGTTCTTTAACAGTTTTTATATTCTCTACTTCTTCAATTGTATTATTATTCTGCTTTTCTTCACTTATTTTTTCTTCTAAGAATGACGCTTCTTTTTCTTTTAATTCTTTTGTATTAATTAAAGAATCTAGATAATCAGAAGAAATTTCTTCTAGTCCATCTAGTTTTAAATGATTTTCTGGCATTAAACCATTAATTGCTGCATACGCCTTATTTTTAACTGCAAACACCTGTTTACTATCTTCTATTAGTTTTAAAAATGCCACATCTTCCTTAAATCCAAGAGTTTCTATTACTTCTATTATCAGTAATTTACAGTCGTTATTACTAACCCAAAATACATTTTTAAGTGTTTCTCTTGCTTCTACCAAGAAAAATTCACCAACACATTGTATAGCTTCTAGTCTAATTAAGCTATTCTTATGCCTTATTAGCTGAATAATTGCTTCATTACCGTCATTTTGGTCATAGTACTTTAGTAACCTTAAAGCAAATAATACGGTATCTGTGTTTTTAGAAAATAACCAATTTTTAAATCTTGGAGGATTAAAATCTTTTTTATTCTGAAGAATTTCTAATAATTTTAATTGTTGCCATTCAGAAATTTTATGCTGTGTTGTGTCTAAAAAATAATTTATTCCTTCATCTTTTAGAGATACAATGGCTATTACAGATTGTTTATGTATAACCCCTCTTCTATCATTAACAAATTTGGTGATTTGGTTATAAGAATCAGTAACCTTCATTTGTGTTAACTCTAAAATTCCTTGAGAAATAGTATACCATTTCCAACTTTTTAGCTTTATAAGTGCATCTTTTTCTAAACCTAGATTTTTATACAAACTATGTAATGACCGTAAGGTTTCTCCTGATAAATCTTGACTTAATTCTACTAGAACTTCTGCTAAAACCTTTCTATCTCTTTTATTCTTTAGCAGTTGTCTAATTTGTATTTTAAGACTTATATAGGTGTTTTTATCTTCTAGAGTAGCTGTATTTTCATCAAAAAACAAAAATTCACTTACAATAGGCCCTAATTCTCTCTTTTTTATCTTTTTCCTTTTAATACCAAGCATTAGGCTACTTTTTGTGTAAAAGGTAGTTAGTATATAAACTATACCAATAACAGCAAAAAGAGAGGTTAACCACCATAACAAATCTACACCAACATTTGGAGCTATATTTAAATAAATATTGTTAGTGTTAATCATTATAGTTTTTTAAACTTTGTTTAATTCCCTAGCTACCCTTATTAACAATTCTGATGGACTAACGGGTTTTGATAAAAAATCATTAGCCCCCATTTCAAAAGCACTTAAAACGTTCTCTTCGTTTCCTGCTGATGATATTATTATAATTGGAAGTTTAGAGTTAAGTTGATTTCTAACATAATCTATAAGCTCTATACCAGACATATACGGCATCATAATATCGCTTACTATTATGTCTGGCAAATTATTAGCATTTAAATATTCTTTTACTTCTTTACCATTTACCACCAAATCAACATCATAACCACTTTTTTTTAATCTAAATTTTAATAAAGAAGATAGTAATTCATCATCCTCTGCTAATAATAATCTTTTTTTTACCATACACTATCCTACCTTTCTTCTTTTAGTCTTTTAATTTCTAAATCTAACTGTTCTTCAACTATAGGGTAATCTTCAATAAAACACTTGTATAGAAAATTTAAATGTTTAACATCAACTTCTTCTTTTATTACATTTTCAATTTGTAATACATTATTAAGCAGTGCGTCTGTCTTCATCATCTTTAAACCTGCTTTTATTTTATGTGTGCAAAATTTTAATGACTCATAATCTTCATTCTTTATATGCACTATTGCTTTACCTATAAATTCTAACGAATTGTTTTTAAACAACTTAATTAACTCTTCTAATAAATCTACATCTCCCATGCATTCACTTAATACGGGTGTAAGATCTATTTTTGAGATGCCTCCTTGCTCATTTATATGATTACTAGGTATTGTTTCCATATTCTTTTTCTTTAGAGATTGTTGTTGTACAAGTTTTTTATATAACTCATCAGAACTGTAAGGTTTTAATAAAAAATCATTAAAATCATTAGTATTAAATTCTATATTATTTTTAATATCATAATCAGCTGTAATAGCTATTATTGGTATGTTTTGTAACCTTTTGTCATTATGATTGCGTATATGATTTGCTATTTCATCACCATTTTTATTTGGCATTCTTAAATCCATTAGAATAATATCTATTGTATTATTCTTTAAAATTTTCATCCCTTTTTCAAAATCATCTGTAATAAATGTTTTGCACTTCCATTTTTGCAATTTATAATCAATGATTTTTTGATTTAGTTTATTATCTTCAAAAATCAATATTTGCATACCTTTTATTGATATTTTTTCTAACTCCATCAATTTTTTTTTTGTTACTTTAAAAGGTACTGTAAAAGTAAATACCGTACCAACACCCATTCTACTAGATACATATATTTCTCCGCCTAGAGTTTCAACCATTTGTTTTACCATACTTAAACCTAAGCCAGAGTTTAATTCGTCTTTTTGTTTATAGAGATCAAAAACATTTTTTAAACTTGTATCTTCTATTCCTTCACTAGTATCACATACTTCAAATTCTAAAAGCAAGTTATCTTGATATTCTTCTTTAATTATTACTTTCAATAAAATTTCACCTTCTTTAGTATTTTGAATAGCACTGCCTAACAGGTTGAGTAATATCTGTGATAGTTTAGATGGATCTCCCAATAGGTTTTTTGGAATATTGGGGTCTAACTCTACTTCTAGTTTTAAATCTTTGTTAAGTATTAACGTGTTACATAAAAATAGCACATCACGTATTGCACTATAAAATTTTATTGGAATGTTTTCATTCTTTTCTAAACCTGCACCTAACTTAGAATATTCTAAAATATCTTGTGAAACTTCTAGCATAGTATATGAAGTATCTTGAATTGCCTTAACAAGGTTAATTTGTGATTCATTTAAATCACTTTCTAATAATTTATCTACAAAGCCTAATATACCGTTAAGTGGCGTTTTAATTTCATTGCTAGCTTTTGCTACCAGCAATTGATCTTCTCCTCCCAAATTATGAAGAAATGTTTGTTTAAATAATCCTTTGGGATTTACATTTTTTAATTCCTTATTAAAATCTGGTTCTTTTGTATCCCCAATAAATAAATATTGTTTTGATGTAGAAAGCTCAAGTAAATTTTTAAAATTATTTAAAGAATCTTGAAGCAAACAAGCTTCTTCTGTTGATAGTTCATCAAAAGAATATGCATTAAGCTTTTCTTGCAAAACAGATATTGTAGAATGTAAATTTTCTAGTTTCAATGAGAGAGTATTTTAATTATTAGTTTTTTACTTTATGTAAAACACTGGTTCACACTTATGTAAATCTCATTAATTTAAGAAGTACACACAATTAAATGTTCTATATGTTTCACTTTTTGTTGTGAAATGGCTTTATTTGTAAGTATAAACTTTAATAGTATGAAACAAATAGTTGTATTTATTAGCCTCTTATCTATTTTAAGCTGTGCTGAAAAAGAGAAAAAAAAAGAAGAAAGTGTTGAAGAAAAAGCAATGCGGATTCATAAAAAAATAATTACGCTGGACACGCATAATGATTTTAATGTAAAAAATTTTACGGACAGTATTAATTATACGCAAAGACTAGATACCCAAGTAAATATACCAAAAATGGTAACTGGAGATTTAGATGTTTCTTGGTTAATAGTGTATACAGGACAAGGAGAATTAACTCCAGAAGGTTATATAAAAGCAGAAGAAAATGCGATGGCAAAATTTAATGCCATACATAAATTGTGTAAAGAAATTGCACCAGAACAAATAGAACTTGCCTTAAATTCTGATGATGTTAGACGAATTGATAAATCTGGTAAAAAAGTGGCAATGATAGGTGTTGAAAATGCTTATCCTATGGGAGAAGATTTATCTAATTTTGAAAAATACCATAAACTTGGAGCACGTTACATTTCATTATCTCATAATGGTCATAGCCAGTTTTGTGATTCTAATACAGGTGAAAAAGACAGTATATGGCTACATAATGGTTTAAGTGAATTAGGAAAAAAAGCTGTTGCAGAAATGAACAGGTTGGGTATAATGATAGATGTTTCTCACCCTTCTAGTGAATCAATGAAACAAATGGTTGCTTTAAGTAAAGCCCCAATAATAGCCTCACATTCCTCCGCTAGAGCACTTTGTAATCATAGTAGAAATTTAGATGATGAACAATTATTATTACTCAAAAAAAATGGTGGTGTAGTACAAACTGTAGCATTTAAATCTTATCTAAACACCCAAAAGAATGATGCTTGGGGTACCTATATGAAAACCGTATATAAAAAAGTAGCAGATTCTTTACAAATTAATTGGTATGAACGTTCTGAAATAAAATCACTTACTGATAAAGAAAGAGAAGCTTTTTATGATAATTACCCTAAAGTTATTAAAATAGCAGAAACAGTTGCTACCAAACAAAAAGGAGCCCCTAAGCCTGTTGATGTATCTGATTTTGTAGATCATATAGATTATATAGTAAATTTAATTGGTTTAGAGCACGTTGGTATTAGTTCAGATTTTGACGGTGGTGGTGGAATTGAAGGTTGGTCAGATGCTTCTGAAACCTTTAATGTAACTTTAGAATTAGTAAAAAGAGGTTACACAGAAGAAGAAATTGAAAAATTATGGAGTGGAAATTTACTTCGTGTTTTAGATGAAGTACAAGCAGTATCTAAAAGACTATCAAATAGTTAAATTATAAAACCCCTTGATTATAAATATGTCTCAAGGGGTCTTTTATTTTATTTAAAAATTAGTGTTACTCTACTCTTCCAATCTATCCTTTACAAACTCAATCTTAGTTTTACCGTGTGGTTTTGGTTTGCCATCATCACCAAGGTTTACCATAATTATATTATCTACCGTTAAAATAGTTTCTCTTGTCATTTTATTACGAACCTCACAGTTCAATGTTAAAGAAGATACTCCAAACTTTACTACTTCAATACCAATTTCAACAATATCACCCTCTTTGGCTGAACTCATAAAATTAATCTCAGACATATACTTTGTAACCACTTTTTTATTCTCTAACTGAATAATTGTATATAAAGCAGCTTCCTCATCTACCCAAGCCAATACCGCTCCACCAAAAAGTGTTTCATTAGCATTTAAATCTCCTGGTTTTACCCATTTTCTTGTATGAAATCTCATAAATTATGGTTTAGTTTACAAAACTATAAATTAAAATAATGTCTGGCTATTATCTAACAAGGTTTTAGGAATATTTAAATTACAGTTCATTCTTTCATTTAATCTTTTAATAAAACTAGCAGATAACAATGGAGATTCTAATTCCATATTTTGATGTACAAAAAAATGTATGTTTTTTAGTCCCATTTTTCTCCATGAGTCTAATTTATCTACCCAATCTTCCAATCTACTATAATCACTTTCATGATTGGCACCTACGTAACGCACAAAAGCTTCATTATTGGTTAAACGCATATGCATTAAGTCTCTTCTGCCGGCAGTATCTACTAATGTATTGGCTATATTGTTTTCTTGCAGTAAATAATATAGTTCCTGAGCTACAGTCTTATTAGTAAACCATTCTGTATGCCTAAACTCCATCGCCAATGGAAACTCTTTTGGCCAATATTCAACAAAATTAACTACTCTTTCCCAGTTTTTGGGGTCAAAGTTATTGTGCATTTGTAAAAAAATGGTTCCTAATTTTTCTTTTAAGTTGGAAGTAACCTCTAGATACCTATCTATGGTTGGGTATATAGTATCATTTAACCTTCTTAAATGACTTATTTCATTGTTTATTTTTGGAAAAAATTTAAATCCTTTAGGAGTTTTGTCATACCATTTTTCATATTGTTCTGCTGAAAAAATTCTATAGAAAGTAGCATTAAGCTCAATTGAATTAAACTGTGAAGAATAATAAACCAATTCATCTTTTGTTCCTCTAGGGTAAAAATTCTTCAAGTCTTGTCTATTCCATTTTGCACAACCAACAAAAACATTAACAGGCTCATCACTTTTAGCACTAGCCAGTACAGTAGCTGTGTCTGGATGATCTTTAGGCATACTAAAATCTACTAGTTCAGGATGGTCTACTTTTCCAAACTTCATATGTATATCTCTTAAATTATATTTTAAATATACTATTCTAAATGTTCATAACACAGTTAAAAACTAATTTGTATATAAAAAACTTAATACTAAGGATATTGTATCTTTAATAAAACACTTGTTATGAATCAACGATCTATAGAACTATTAAGAATAAGACCAGAAATAAAATCTTTAAAAATAGCTGAAGGAATTAGCAATGATGAACTTTTTCAAAACAAAACAATACGCCCTATAATTAAACTACAAAATGATCTATTATTACTTGTCTTTAAAAATTATATAAAAAAACATAAGAATAAATTTTATGACCTAACCTTAGCTAAAAGATTAGATTATATTGAAACCTCAATCCAAAGGGATATTAAATTTAGAAATGCCCTTAAAGGAATAATTATAGGTCATTTTACTATTGAGGAATATGAATTATACATAGAAAATTCTTCTTCTCTTAATAAAAGAATGATGTCTATTGTAATAACAAGATTAAAAAGTCAATTACAATTTTTTGAACAAGAAGTCTTAGTCTAAGAGAGATTCTCCGTTTAAATTAGTCGTTAAAATATCGCTCATTAAATCAAAATACGGGCGAACAGATTTAAACGACTCATTTACACAATTTAAAAAATCAGAAGACAACACCTCTTTATCTGTAAACTTACGGATAAAGATATACTGTTTTTTCTTTATTAAATCTATGTCCTTATGCTCAACATTAAAACCTTTTGGCGCTCTTTTTAGTTCATCACCAACTAAATCTCCCCATATATTTACAAAATTTTTGTTAGAGATGACTTCCCTAAACTCAGATGCATCTATCTCTAACTCTTTTCTAATTCTAAAAAGATCTTCTTTGTTTGGTTCCCAAAAACCTGTAGCTATAAAACTGTTTTCTGGTTCTAATTGTAAATAATAGCCTCCTCTTAATTTCATTCCAGCTCTTTTATAAGAAGCACCTAAGTAAGATTTATATGGTGTCTTGTCTTTAGAAAAACGGACATCTCTATAAATCCTAAATACTTTTGATTTTTCAATTTCATCATGTGTAGTTAATCTTTCGTTTAACGCTGCAACAAATTTTTTAAACTCAGTTTCCTGTGTTTTAAATTCATCCTTATGTTCTAAAAACCATTCTCTTGTGTTATTCTTTTTTAATTTATCTAAAAAGTTAAGGGTCTCTTTAGATATAACTACATTTTCCATAAAAAACTTATCAATCTATTATTTATTATAAAGTTAATGGTTTTTAGAAGTTCCTTTCTAGAAATTATAGTTAATTTTGATTGTAGAATTTATAATTTATGACATTAAAATCTGTAATTAAAGAAATTGAGTTGCATAAAAAGCAACCAAACTTAAATTTTAGTCTTAAAGAGAAAACGGAAGTTTTTACTCAAAAACTTTTTTATACGTTGTTTGATACACAGACTCCGGTGGAGGAAAATTTAATTCTTCTAGAATCTCATTTTGACGAGTTAGTTAATCTTGCTTGCTGGCAGGTTAAAAAACCTTGTAAAAAAATTTGGGAATTATATGTTGTAAAACTACCTAGTATTTTAAAGAAATTAAATCTAGATGCAGAAGCAACTGTTAGTTGTGATCCAGCTTCACTATCTATAGAAGAAGTCTATATGGCGTATCCTGGTTTTTATGCCATTGCTATATATAGATTAGCGCATGAACTGCATAACATAGGTTTTCCTATGGTACCACGTTTAATGACAGAGTATGCACATAGATTAACAGGTGTAGATATAAATCCTGGAGCAAAAATTGGAAACTCTTTCTTTATAGATCATGCTACTGGCGTTGTAATAGGAGAAACTGCAATAATAGAAGATCATGTTAAAATATATCAAGGTGTAACTTTAGGTGCATTGTTTGTTGCAAAAAACCTTCAAAAAACAAAAAGACATCCAACCATAAAAAACAATGTCACTATTTATGCTAATGCAACTATTTTAGGTGGAGACACAGTAATAGGAGAAAATAGTATCATTGGTGGAAATGCTTGGGTAACATCATCTATACCTGCAAATTCAAAAGTATTTCATAAACCAGAAATAAAAATAAAAACAGCCACTAATGTATCCTAATATCCTAGACTTAATTGGTAATACACCTCTTATAGAATCCAAAGTTTTAAATACCAACCCTAATGTTACTTTACTTTTTAAATTAGAAGGTAATAACCCTGGTGGTAGTGTAAAAGATCGTGCTGCTCATAATATGATAAAGAGTGCATTGGAAAGAGGTGATATTAACAAGAAAACAAAACTTATAGAAGCTACAAGTGGCAATACAGGAATAGCCTTAGCAATGATTGCTGGTATTTATGGTTTAAGTATTGAATTGGTAATGCCAGAAAACTCAACTAAAGAAAGAGTACAAACAATGCGCGCTTACGGAGCAAAAGTCACATTAACACCTGCCAATGTAGGCATTGAAGGGGCCAGAGACTATGCAGAAAACGAAGTTAAAAACGGTGCTTTTTTACTAAACCAATTTGCTAATGATGATAACTGGAAAGCCCATTATAAATCTACAGGCCCTGAAATTTGGAAGGACACCAATAAACAAATAACACACTTTGTTTCTGCTATGGGTACTACAGGTACAATTATGGGAACATCAACTTTTTTAAAAGAAAAGAACAAAAATGTACAAATTGTAGGTGTACAACCAAAAGATGGAGCAAAAATACCTGGTATTAGAAAATGGCCAGAAGAATATTTACCTAAAATATTTAACGCTAGTAAAGTAGACGAAGTTATTGAAGTAAGTCAAAAACAAGCAGAAAAAGTAGCTATAAGACTGGCTACTGAAGAAGGTATATTTTCAGGAATCAGCAGTGGTGGCGCTGCTTATGCGGCAATAAAATTAGCAAACAGATTAGAAAGTGGAACTATAGTATCAATAATTTGTGATAGAGGAGACAGGTATTTATCTTCAGAATTATTTGGGTAAGAACTAGTTAAGCTAAAGTTCCTATATCAATTAAACTCTAGTTTATGAAGCATTAGTCCAGAACCAGGAGCAACAGAGGTAAATTTTACTTTTGAATCTAATTTAAGAGAAGTTTCAATATCTGAAAGTTTTAATTCTTTTTTTCCAAGTTGAATTAATACACCCATTATCATGCGTACTTGGTATCTCATAAAACCTTCTCCTTTAATATGAAAGGCATAAGACTTTTCTGGAAAAAAATTAGCATTTAAAATAGTATTCATCTTAATTTCAGAAGAATTAATGGTACGTATAAACTTACTGTTTTCTTTTGGTCTTGCCGTATAACTTTTAAAGTTATGAGTTCCAACAAACATTTTAGCACCTTCTTTCATTAATTCTATATCTAGATTTTCTTGTATGTTAGCCATAAAAGGAGCTGCATATGGGTGACTCTTTTCTCCATAAGAAAACAAATAAACATATTCTTTTTCTTTGCTATGTTGAATTATATTAAACTTTTCCTTTATATGCTTAATATCTATAATTTTTATGTCTGAAGGCAAATTCTTATTAAATTCACTTTTAAAGGCATTTACATCTTCTATAGGTTTTCCTTCTAAAAACAACTCAAATGCTGCGTCTAAGGCAGAAACTTTAGCATCAGTACGACCTGCTCCCAAAATTTTATATTGTCTATCTGGTAAAACATATTTTAATGTTTTAATAAGCATTCCTTCTATTGTCTTATAGCCTGGTTGTTTTTGCCAACCACTAAAACGATAACCTAAAAATTGTAGTCTAATTAAATAATATTGTTTTTCCTTTTTCACAACCACAAAAATACATCAAAAATCAACAAATAAATGACCAGTATGGTTTTGCATAATTTTCATATTGAATCCATTGCTTTACTCCTCTTTTCAAATTTATCAGCTTAAAATAAACTGGTTATCGTAAAAAATGGCATATACTAGATGTGTTCACTTTCACTATCAACAAATCTGGAATGCCTTTTATCATATCATTCTACACTTTCACAGTTATTTAAGGTTTTAAGCGAGTATTTTTTTAATAAATGTAAGAAAATATTTACTTTGCTACGTGTAATTAGAATAGAGTAACCCAAATCTATATTCTATAAATAAATATGAAAAAACCTACTCCAATATCTGTTTGGAAAATATCAATTATAACTTCAATAGTTTTATTGGCTGTTTTAATTGCGTCTAATTACTATAGTCTATTCACTAATAAATTTCATTTTAATAAAATTGATAGCTATTTATTTGCTATTCTTACAATAGTACATTTTGTTTATTTGTATACAGTTTGGTACAAATTAGAACAAAATGAATATCCTGATAAGGAAATGAGAAATTTAGAATACTGTTTTTATGTTGTATTTGTAGTATACATATATAAGATAGTTGACACTGCCAATATATTATTTGGTCATAACACATATAATAATTTTGTTTTACCCCAAAATTTCTTACCAATTGGTATAAGTATAGTTATTACTTATCTTATTTTATGTTTCTTAACATTATATATAATTTTCATCCGAAAAAATAAGATAGGAAATTATGCAACAGATTGTTTTAGTGAAGAAGAGATAGATAATTGATAAATATTATTTATTTATAAGCAAGAGTCTATAGACTCACTATAAACTCTTACTTATAATATATTTATCTTTTAATCCATCCCGTAGGAAAAGAATCTTTGTTTAAACTTAAAGGGTGTGTTGTTGGTGCTGTTTCTTGTCCTGCCGTACCCACAAGAGGTTTAATTAAAAACGGTTTAGGGCTGTTATCTGGCGAAGGCTCAACAGATATAACAACTGTTCTTCCTCTAAGATCTAAAGGAAATGTAAAACCAGTTGGAGCATTAATAAAAAAATCTTCTCCTGGAATAGGTGGTCCTGGATTAGCTTCACTAAAAGGCGCGTCCATATCAGCAACCTGCATTGTTGGATTTCCAAATCTTCCAGTTGTCAATGGCCCTTCTGAACCAACAACCCAACCTTCATATACCCAGCCTTCAGGTAAAACTGGTAAATTAAAGTTTGGTGTAGGTGGCGCACCAGGTGTACCAAACCAAATACCGTATTGGTCATTTCCGTTATTCATACCATCTGCTTCATCAGTTGGTGTTCTTAAAAAGAAAGTACCATTAGCATTTGAAAAATCTCCAACAACATCATCAATTCCAACCGTTGCTACTTTACCTGAAAAACTACCTGATAATAATTTTGTTTTGGAAGGTGCAGGATCATTATCTACTCTAGGCTCTATAGAAAGAACATAGGCAGTAGCTTTATCTAACATATCTGAATCCATTGAAAATGATGTCTTAGAAGGTGTTCCATTATCATCTACACTAAATGTGCCAGTGGATACTGGTGCTCCATTTACAATAATCCATCCTTCGTAAACAAAATCTGCTCCTAGGTTTTCCAGACCATTAATCCCCATTGTAAGGTTTTTAGTGGTCTTGCTATCGTCATCTTTGTCGCAGCTAAGAAATAAAGTAGTTGTCATAAATAATAAAAGTAATTTTTTCATTTTTAGAGTTTTTAAGATTATGACACAAATTAACAGGTTGTTTTTAATGATGAAATCACAGAAAAATAAACTTTACGGTTAATATTGTAAGGTATTTGTGATAAATTCTACCTTATACTAGCCATAAAATTATAAAAACCTTAATTTCATTGACATATTAAACTTTTTAAGTTTGTGATAGCTTTGTGATATATATTAACTTTTTTGCAACCATATTATGAAACAGATTTTAATTATAGAAGACGATCCAGAAATTATACAATTACTGGAAATACATTTAACAGATATGGTGTATACAACAACTAAAGCTATGGATGGTGAGACCGGACTAAATTTAGCTTTAGAAAACGACTATGATCTTATTTTGTTAGATCTTACTCTACCAATTATGGATGGTATAGAAGTTTGTAAAAAATTAAGAACTAAAAAAAATACTCCAATCATTATGCTTACCGCTAAGTCTGAAGAAATTGATCGTGTATTAGGTTTAGAAATTGGTGCAGATGACTATTTAACCAAACCATTTAGTATACGCGAGTTATTAGCACGTATTAAAGCGGTGTTACGAAGGTCTGATGCTCCTAAGGTAAAAGAAAACAATTCTTCTATTTTAAATTTTGAAGGTCTTTTTATTGATATAGATAAACGTAAAGTATTACACAACAAACAAAAAATAGAGTTATCTCCTAAAGAGTTTGAGTTGTTAATTTTAATGGCATCTAACCCAGGTAGAAACTACTCTAGAACAGAATTACTTAATATTATTTGGGGTTATAATTTTGAAGGATATGAGCATACTGTAAATTCTCATATAAACAGATTGCGTGCCAAAATAGAATCTAATATGGCGCAACCAATGTATATACTTACAACCTGGGGTGTTGGCTATAAATTTAATGAAGATATATAAGTATGAGAGCATCTAAAAAAGTCTTAGGAACCAAACTTATTAAGAAATTATGGATTGCTTTTATTCTAATTATTTTATTAATGGGTGTCTGTTATATCTTAATAACTGGATACTTTGCTAATAAATATAATGAAGCTACCGTACAAAAATTAAATGCAAAAATTGCCAACCATCTAATTGAAGAAAAATTTCAAAAGGCATCACCTTTTTTAGAAGATGGTAGTGTAAACAAACCCCTTTTTGGCGATTTAATGCATGATATGATGGCTGTGAACAGAAGCATTGAAGTTTATTTGTTAGATGAAGTAGGTTTGGTTTTATATTCTGTAGTATTAAATCATGATGCTAATGAGCCCAGTAAACACGTATCATTAACACCTATAAGAGAATTTATAAAAACAGACGGACAAAAATATATTTTAGGCGATGATCCTAGAGATATTGCTAAACAAAAAATATTTTCAGCAGCACCTTATAAAAGTGGTGATAAAGAAGGGTTTATTTATATAATTCTTGCAGGTCAAGAGTTTCAGGCAATAAGTAGCAGTTTATTATCTCAGTATTTTATGAAACTGGGTGTTGGCGCCACCTTACTAACTATGCTTTTTGCAGCATTACTTGGACTATTAAGTATTTGGTTTTTAACTAAAAACTTGCGTTTAATGATAAGTACAGTAAATAAGTTTCAAGAGGGTGACCGCACTGCTCGTATTAAAAACCCAGAAAAATCTGATATTGAAGTTTTTGCCAATTCTTTTAATGATATGGCAGATACTATTGTTAGTAATATTGATAAAATACAGTCTGTAGACACATTACGTAGAGAGTTAATAGCTAATGTATCTCACGACCTAAGAACACCGCTCGCTATTTTAAAAGGGTATGTAGAGACGCTTCAAATTAAGAAGGATACACTTACAGAATCTCAAAAAGATGAGTATTTACAAATTACTCATAATAATATAAATCGTTTATCAAATTTAATAAACCAATTGTTTGAGTACTCTAAATTAGAAGCAGAACAAGTTTCTCCAGTAAAAGAACCCTTTTCTATAACAGAATTATCTTATGACCTTATAGAAAAATTTAAAATAATAGCTGAACAAAAACAAATAGAATTATTTATGGATGCCTTTAATGAAAATAATTTTGTTTTTGCTGACGTAAGTTTGGTAGAACGTGCTTTGCAAAATTTGTTAGAGAATGCAATAAAGTATACTGAACCTAAAGGCAAAGTAACACTGTCTATAAAAAAACAAGAAAAAAATATAGAAATAAATATAACTGATACTGGTTCTGGAATTCCTGCCAATGAGCAACCTTACATATTTGATAGGTACAAACAGCTAGACAAATCTGAAAAGAAAAGAGGTGCTGGCTTAGGTTTAGCTATTGTAAAAAAAATAATGGAATTACATGATACCACTATAACTGTACTTAGCAAACCAAAAGAAGGTAGCACCTTTACTTTTACATTACCAGTTTATTAATTAGTAGCCTTAGTTTAGCTTAAAAAAGTTTGCATCCAATCAGAGTAATTTTTAATTAAAATCAGGTTAATTCTTTTATCCAATTATCATTACTCTAAATTCTTTATAATAAGTTTATTCTCTGCCCCTTTTTCACCCAACATAAAGATTTAGTTTAGCTAATTATAATATATTTAAAAAGCTATAGTCTAGTTTTAGCTAAATAATTACATAGGCAATATTATTATATTGAATTTTTTTTTCAGTACGGTGCAACCTTTTATGTTTCTTATTGTCTTTAGGTGTATATGAAATAATAATTTTATGAAAAATATTATAGCTTTAATAAGTTGGAAGTAAACTCGCCATTAAAACATAAAGATCTTGTAGAAAAAAGCAAGTTAGGAAATAGAAGTTCTCAATACAAGCTATATGAACTCTATGTAGATGCAATGTACAGTACAAGTAAGCGTATACTAGGAACAAAAGAAGATGCAGAAGACATCATACAAGATAGTTTTATAGAAGCATTTAAGAATCTTGATAGCTTTAAATACGAAAGCACATTTGGCGCTTGGCTTAAAAGGATTGTAATAAACAAAAGTATTAATCATTTAAAAATAAAAAAAATACCATTGACTGTAATTGATAATCATCAACACTATTTGACAGATGAGAACCAAGAAGTAACAACAAATACATTAGATGTTAAAAAGATAAAAATTGGCATAAAAAAACTTCCTTTTGGTTATAAACAAATTATTAACCTTTATTTATTAGAAGGCTATAATCATAAAGAAATTGCAGAAGTACTAAAAATTTCTGTCTCAACATCTAAATCACAGTACCATAGAGCAAAAAAAAAGCTAATAGAAATTGTAAACACCTTATAATGAACAGTTTTGAAGAATACATAAAAAAAAATAAAACTTCTTTTAATGATAAAGAGGTCGTCGATAAAGAAAAATTATGGATAAACATAGCTTCTAAATTAGACACAGACACACCCAAAATAATTAGAGTTTGGAGTAAAAGTTATTTTAAAATAGCTGCAAGCATTGCTTTACTGGTAGGGCTATCGTTTTTGCTAATAACTTTAACATACGATATAATAACTTTTACATACGATAGTAATAGTCAAGATAGCATTGCCGTAAAAGAATTACAAGATATTGATATTCATTATAAAAATCTTGTTTCAAGTCAAATTAAATTAATTAAGAACCACTCAAAATTATCAGAACCAGACAAAATTGAATTTCTATCCTTCATAGAAGAACTAGATATTGAATATGACGCATTAAAATTAGAGATGAAAAAAAACTTAGACAATGAACTTGTCCTAGAGGCTATAATTTTAAATTATAAAAAGAGGATAGAACTTATAGAAAACTTATTAAGACAAATAAATGAAAACAAGAAAAAGCAAGAAGACAATGTTTATGTCCTATAAAAAAATGATACTGGTCTTAACGGCAATAATGACGAGTCATCTTGTAATGGGAGGACAAGAGCGAGTATCTAAAAAAATAACAAAATCATATTCAATGACCAATGTAGGTGAATTGTATTTAGATAATAAATATGGAAATATAAATATAAATGGTTGGAATAAAAATACTATTGAAATCACCATAGATATAATTGTGACTCATAAAAAAATTGAAAGTGCAAAAAATCTATTGGATAGGATAAAACCAAACATAAAAGTTTTAGAAGATTTTGTGGCAATAACTTCTGAAATAAATGAAAAAAAATCAAACTTTTACACAAAATATATAAAAAAAACCAACCCTTTTGGTTTTAACAAAAGTAATATTCAAATAGATTATACTATTAATTTACCTATAAAATCAGAACTAAATATTACCAACAAGTTTGGAGATATCTTAATAAAGAATTGGATAGGTTCATTAAAATGTGATATTAAATATGGAGATGTTTGGATAAACGATAGCATTAATAGTATAGATGCAATTATAAAACATGGAAAAATTAAAGCACAGTACATAAAACATAGTAAGATTAGAGTTAAAAACGGAAGTATAGACATTAAAGAATCTCAAGATTTAAGAATAAATAGTAGTGGTACTGTTATAAAGATAGATACAATAAACTATTTGGAGATGTATTCTAGTAAAGATGAAATAAATATTACAAATGCAGAAGAAATTAAAGGTGAATTAAAGTTTTCCAATATGGAAATAAACAACATAAATAAAAAAATTGACCTTTCTACTAAGTTGAGTAAGCTTAAAATCATTAAAGCAAGTAATCCTAATATACAAATACTTATTAACCAAGAGTCTTCAGATATAAACATTAATATAAATGAAATGACATTTCTATTTGACGCAGTTTTAGAGGAAGGTTTATTAAGGCTACCAAAGACTATGCAAAACATTAATACCAAAATGATAGATAAAGTAAAAAAAATTAGAAAAATTGAAGCTAGTTACGGAAAAGAGTTAACTGGAAAAATTTCTATTGTTGGAAAGAAAGGAGATATTTTTTTAAAAATTATTAAATAACAAATATAATTATAACCAATTATTTTTAATGCAACCTTTTAAAAATTAGGTTGTCTTTAAAAGAAAACAATTAAACAATGAAAAAATCAATATTTATTTTTACCTTTTTTAGTTTTGTATGCTTGACCAAGGCACAGGATTCAAATGATTATATTGAGTTCAATGATCGTAAAAATGTTGTTCATGGAGTATACATGGGGATTTCTGGTTACTATGGACAAATAAAAAATGTAGATACATATACTGCACATTTTAAAGTTGCTTACGTTGCAAATAAACAAATGGAAGTTGGGCTTGTTGGTGCTGCATTATATTCTGAACAAAATGATACCAACAAAGCCTTTGCTGAAGGTGACTTAGTTGGTTTTTATGGTGGTATACACTTTGAACCTATTTTATTTGGACAATCTAAAGTAAATGTTTCTTTCCCTGTAATAATTGGTAGTGGTGTATTAAGTTATCTAGATGAAGACCTTGATGAACACTATGATACTAATTATTCTGATTGGAATAGTATTTTCATATTAGAGCCTGGCATTAATCTATTGTACAATACTTCTAGATATCTTCAATTAGAAGCTGGAATAAAATATAAACTTTCTAGCAAGGCAAATTTTAAAACCCATGACTTATCAAGAATTAATGGAATATCAGTAGGATTGGGTGTTAAAATAGGTGTATTTAATATGGGGAGAAATAGATATAAGACAAAATAATTAAAATGAATAAGCAGGAAAAGAATATATCAAGCACTATAAATACTCAATATATATACTCAGAAAACGAGAAAGTGTTCTTAAAAAACGATAAAGAAAATGAGCAATGGTTTCCTATAAACTTTAAATGGGAACCACTAATTTTTAATACTAATAAAGAGTAAAAATATGAAAACAAAAATAATATTAGCACAACTAATTATATGTCTTTGCGTATTATCCTCTTGTGAAAGATATACTATAAAGGAATATGGAGAAGTAACAGAAATGATAGTTGACTTATCTGATTACTCTGGCATAAACGTGTCTAGTGCTTTTAATGCAAATATCTTTTTTTCAGATACAAAAAAAGAAACAACCATTGAAGCCAATGAAAATTTACATAGTAAAATTATAGTAAAAAAAGAGAACGATATTCTTATCGTTAGATTAAAAAAAGGTGTAGACCTTATAGGTGGTAATCCCACCTTAAACATTTTTATTACAGCAAAAGATTTGAGGTATTTTAAAGCTTCTGGAGCAGCAAACATAGTTTTATATGACAAATTAGTTACAGAAAATGCTGAGATTAATTTATCTGGAGCATCAAATTTTTCTGGAGAATTAAATACGGTTAATTTAAAATTTAACGCATCAGGAGCATCGGACACAAATATTTATGGGCAAATTGAAAACTTTTACGTGGATATGTCTGGTGCTAGTGACTTAAAAGATTATGATTTAACCATTAAAAATTTGGATATTGATATTTCTGGAGCTAGTAACGCTGCTCTTTCTGTTACAGAATCATTAAAAATAGAAGCCTCAGGAGCTAGTCGTTTTAAATATAAGGGAAACGCTTCCATTGTTAGCCAAAAAATATCTGGTGATGCGGAAGTTATTAAAAGAGATTAATTGATACTATTACACTCTGCAATAAAAAAAGCCCTAAAACAGGGCTTTTTTTTATTTATGCCTATTCTTTAAAACAGTAATAATATCATTTAATTTATAACCTTTAGCTTGTAAAAGTATTAAGTAATGAAATAATAAATCAGCACTTTCTTCTTTAAATAAGTGGTTGTTACTATCCATTGCTTCAATCACTACTTCAACTGCTTCTTCTCCAACTTTTTGGGCAACTTTATTAATTCCGTCCCTGTATAGAGATGCAACATAACTGTCCTTATTTTCTGGATTATCTTTACGGTCTGTAATTATATCTTCTAATTTAGATAAGAATCCGTAGTTAGCTATATTCTCTTCTTTCCAGCAAGTATCTGTACCTGTATGACAGGTTGGCCCAACAGGGTTTACAGTAATTAATAAAGAATCATTATCACAATCTACCTTTATATTGACCAAATTTAAAAAGTTACCACTTTCCTCTCCTTTTGTCCATAAACGGTTTTTACTTCTGCTATAAAACGTAACCTTTTTAGTTTCATTCGTTTTATCTACAGCTTCTTGGTTCATATACCCTAGCATTAACACATTTTTAGTTGTTGCATCTTGTATAATTGCTGGAACTAAACCGTCTGTGCTCTTTGTAAAATCTATTGTCATTTTATTTATAGTATAATCTAACAGGTATGCCGTTAGTTTTTAATTCTTCTTTTAAATCTTTTATTTCTATTTCTTTAAAGTGAAAAACGCTTGCAGCTAATGCAGCATCTGCTTTACCTTCTTTAAAAGTATCTGTAAAATGTTGTATTGTACCTGCACCACCAGAAGCTATGATAGGTATATTTAACTCGGTTGATAATCTGGCTAAAGCTTCATTAGCAAAACCGTCTTTTGTACCATCATTATCCATAGAAGTAAATAAAATTTCTCCTGCTCCTCTTTCTTCAACTTCTTTTGCCCAATCAAACAAATCAAGTTTAGTTGGTACTTTACCACCAACCAAGTGTACAATCCATCTACCATCTATGTTTTTAGCATCTATGGCAACAACTACACATTGGGAGCCAAATTTAGCTGCTAAATCATTTATTAATTGTGGGTTTTTCACTGCCGATGAATTTATAGATACCTTATCTGCACCATTTTGTAACAGTATATCTACATCTTTAATTGAAGAAATACCACCACCAACTGTAAACGGAATATTCACTTTTTCTGCAACGCGTAATACTAAATCTGCCAACGTTTTTCTGCGTTCTTCTGTAGCAGATATATCTAAAAAAACAAGTTCATCTGCTCCTGTTTTTGCATAAATTTCTGCTAATTCTACTGGATCACCAGCATCACGTAAATCAACAAAATTTACTCCTTTTACTGTGCGACCGTTTTTAATATCTAAACAGGGTATTATTCTTTTTGTTAACATAATCTTTATTGATCATAGAAAAAAGAGTATAGATTGTCTATTTTCTATACTGACTATTCTAAGTTTTTATTTATTTAATATAAATTCTTCTAACTGTTTCATAGAAATTCTATTTTCATAAATAGCTTTTCCAATTATAGTACCTTCACAACCTATTTCAGCTAATTTTGGTAACTCGTTAAACGTAGAAATTCCGCCACTTGCTATTAGTTTTAGTCCTTTACCAGAAGAAGCTAATATTTTTGAATACAACTCAAAAGAAGGACCTTCTAACATACCATCTTTACTAATGTCTGTACAAATTACATAACTAACACCTTGCTTTTGGTATTCTTGTATAAATGGGACTAATTCTTCTCTAGATTCTTCTAACCAGCCAGAAACAGCTATTTTTTCATCTAAAGCATCTGCGCCTAATATAATTTTATCTGCCCCAAACTTCAGAAGCCAAGAAGCAAACATATCTCTATTTTTAACAGCAATACTACCACCAGTTATTTGGTTAGCTCCACTCTCAAAGGCTATACGCAAGTCACTATCTGACTTTAATCCACCTCCAAAATCTATTTTTAAGCTTGTTTTAGATGCTATTTGCTCTAATACCTTGTGATTTACTATGTGTTTAGATTTTGCGCCGTCTAGGTCAACTAAATGTAAATACTCTATACCGTGTGTTTCAAATTCTTTAGCAACTTCTAAAGGATTCTCGTTATATATTTTTTTAGTGGTGTAATCTCCTTTTGACAAGCGTACACATTTGCCATCTATTATATCTATTGCTGGTATTATTCTCATTTTTGTTTTTTTTGTAAAAAAGTATAACGTCCTAAGTAAAAAGTCTTAAGATTTTAAATACTAATCTATAATTGTAAGCTCTTTTGTAAAGCAAAATTCATATTCTTAATTTCTGTAGCCAACAGTAATAAAGGCTCTATATTTTCATTTTCTACAAAACCTAGTCTAGTTAGTAGTAATAACTGAGTTTCTAACTCGGTAGTAGAGCCATTTGCATAACTTAAAAAGTTTCTAAATTCTTTTTTGGAGTTTCTTCCTGCTCCTTCAGCAATATTTGAAGGAATAGAAACACTACATCTTTTTATTTGAGATGTAAGTCCAAATTTTTCGTCTTCTGGTAAAATTTTCACTAAATTATATACCTCTTCAACTAAGTCCATAGCCTTTTTCCAAACAATTAAATTCTCATATTTATTCATATTACTTAATACTTTGTACTATTAACTATAGACTAAATTAAACTTCCTAAAGTTCAAGGAAATTCCTCAAAATCTGCTCTCCTACTTCACTACTTTTTTCTGGGTGAAATTGAGTTCCGTAAAAATTATCTTTTTGTAATGCTGCGCTATAATCTATATCATAATTAGATGTAGCAATAGTTTCATTAGAAATTGGAGCGTAAAAGCTATGTACCATATAGATATGAGATTTTTCTTTTACACTATTAAAAAGATTTGTTTTTAAGTTTAATATTTCATTCCAGCCAATTTGTGGCACTTTAACTTTGCTTGAAAATTTTACAACATTAACATTAAAAATTCCTAAGCCTTTTGTATTACCTTCTTCAGATGAGTTGCACATTAATTGCATACCTAAACATATACCTAAAACAGGTTGTTTTAAAGTTGGTATTAGGGCATCTAAACCACTAGTTCGTAGCTTATTCATTGCAGTACTAGCTTCACCAACCCCAGGGAATATAACTTTATCCGCAGCAAGAATCTCATTTACATTATCTGTTAGAACAGCTTCAAAACCAAGTCGTTTTATAGCAAATTTAATGCTCTGTATGTTTCCTGCTCCGTAATTTATAATTACTATTTTCATTTTAAACTTAAATATTAAGTACGTTATACAAAGTAAAAAGATTTTAATAGGTTCACTATTATAGCATTCCCTTTGTACTAGGTAAAACCATTTTTTCTACATCTCTTTTTACTGCCATTTTAATTGCTTTTGCAAATGCCTTAAAAATAGCTTCAATTTTATGATGCTCGTTTACACCTTCTGCCTTTACATTTAAGTTTGCTTTTGCTCCGTCTGAAAACGATTTAAAGAAGTGTAAAAACATTTCAGTAGGCATATCTCCAACCATTTCACGTTTAAAATCGGCTTCCCAAACCAACCAATTACGACCACCAAAATCTAATGATACTTGTGCTAAACAATCATCCATTGGTAAGCAAAATCCATAACGCTCTATTCCTAATTTAGTTCCTAAAGCCTTAGCAAAGACTTCACCTAAAGCAATAGCTGTATCTTCTATAGTATGATGTTCATCTACCTCAAGATCGCCATTCACTTTAATCTCTAAATCCATTTGCCCATGACGTGCCAATTGGTCTAACATATGATCAAAAAAAGATAATCCTGTTTTTATGTCACTTTTACCAGTACCATCTAAATTTAGGTTAATATAAATATCAGTTTCGTTGGTTTTACGGACAACTTTAGAAACTCTATCTTTTAATTTTAAAAACTCGTATATCTTTTCCCAATCGTTACTTTCTAATGCAATAACATTATCTAACTCATCTCTTTTTACAGTAATTTCACCTGTTCCTAAATTAGTATTATCATTAATAAAAATACCTTTAGATCCTAAGTTTTTAGCAAGCTCAATATCTGTTAACCTGTCTCCAATTACAAAAGAATTTGCCAAATCGTAATCCTTTGAAAAATATTCGGTTAACAAACCTGTTCCTGGTTTACGTGTATTAGCATTTTCGTGCGGAAAAGTTCTGTCTAAAAAAACCTTATTAAAAACAACACCTTCATTCTCAAAAGATTTTAGAATAAAATTGTGTACAGGCCAAAACGTATCTTCTGGAAAAACATTGGTACCTAAACCATCTTGATTGGTAATCATAACCAACTCATAGTCTAATTCCTTAGCTATTTTTCCTAAAAAAGTAAATGCTTTTGGATAAAAAACCATTTTTTCAAATGCATCTATTTGCTCGTCTACGGTTTCTTTAATTATAGTACCGTCTCTATCTATAAATAATACTTTTTTCATTTTCAAATTTTTCTATATCGTCATTTTATATATCATTCCAAAATCTAGTTCAGTTTAACGTAACTCTATATTTTACAATTTCTTATTAATTTGGTTTAATGCTTTTATAAGTTTTTGGTTCTCTTCTGGTGTACCTACTGTAAAGCGTAAAGTATCTCCGCATAAAGGCTGAGAGCTTCTATCTCTTACAACAATTCCTTTATCTACCAATTCATCATATCGTTTTTTTGCATTATCTACTCTTGCCAAAACAAAATTGGCATCAGAATCAAAAACATCTTCAATAAATTCAACATCTAGTAAAACTTTAGATAAAGTCTTTTTTTCATTTAGTATTTCAGTTATTTCAGCATCAAAAGCTTCTTCATCCAACAATTTTTCCATAGCCGTATTTTGTGTTAGTTGATTAATATTATAGGGAGGTTTAATTTTATTTAAAACTGATATTATTTCTTTTGATGCAATACAAATTCCTAGCCTAATCCCTGCCATACCATAAGCTTTGGAAAGTGTTTGAGTTACTATTAAATTTGGATGTTTATCTAATTGAGAAACCCAGCTTTTAGCAGGAGAAAAATCGATATAGGCTTCATCTACAACTACCAAACCATTAAACTTCTCTAATAATTGATGCATTTTATCAGCAGAAAAACTATTACCAGTAGGGTTATTGGGTGAACATAAAAACAATAACTTACTATTTGCATCTGCAGTTGCCAAAATAGCATCTACGTTTGGTTCAAATTTTTCAGTAAGTAAGACTTCTCTGTTTTCTACATTATTAATACCAGACAATACCTTATACATACCATATGTTGGTGGCAATGTTATAATATTATCTTCTTTAGGCTCACAAAAAGCCCTATAGACTAAATCTAAGACTTCATCACTACCATTACCTAAAAGTAAATTTTCTTGGGTAATTCCTTTTTTTTCTGCTAAAATAGATTTTAAGCTGCGCTGCTGCGGATCTGGATATCTATTTATGCCATTCTGGTACGGATTTTCATTGGCATCTAAAAAAACCATCTCTGTACCATCAGAAACATACTCATCTCTAGCTGAAGAATATGGACTAAGTCCTTTTACATTTTCTCTAGTTAGTTTATCTAAGTTAAATTTTTTCATTATTTTAAACTATTTAAGCGTAATGTTACTGCATTTTTGTGTGCTTGTAGGCCTTCTGCTTCTGCCATTATCTCTATAGCATTTCCTATTTCTTTAATACCTTCTTTAGCTATTTTTTGAAACGTAATGCTCTTTGTAAAACTGTCTAAATTAACACCACTATACTGTTTAGCATAACCGTTTGTTGGCAGTGTATGATTGGTTCCAGAAGCATAATCACCAGCACTTTCTGGTGTATAATTACCAATAAAAACAGATCCTGCGTTTTCTATTGTGTTTAACACATAATCTTCATTGTCAACACAAACTATAAAGTGCTCAGGAGCATACTCATTTATTAATTGCATAGCTGTTTCTATAGTTTTCATATAAATAAGCTTGCTATTTGCAATGGCTTTAGTCGCTATATCTACACGGGGTAAAACTGCTAATTGTTTTTCTACTTCTGTTTCTACAGCCTCAATCATTTTTTTAGAAGTAGAAACTAAAATAACCTGACTATCTGTTCCGTGTTCTGCCTGACTTAGTAAGTCTGATGCTACAAATGCTGCATTAGCTGTTTCATCTGCTAAAACCAACAATTCACTTGGACCTGCAGGCATATCTATTGCTATACCGTATTTAGTAGCTATTTGTTTAGCTACAGTAACAAATTGATTTCCTGGGCCAAATATTTTATATACCTGTGGTATTGTTTCTGTACCAAATGTCATAGCTGCAATAGCTTGTATGCCACCAACTTTGTATATTTTAGTAACGCCACATAAATTTGCAGTATACAATATAGCTGGATTTATTTTGCCTTCTTTATTAGGTGGTGAACACAATACTATTTCTTTACAACCAGCTATATTTGCTGGTGTAGCTAACATTAAAATGGTAGAAAATAAAGGTGCCGTACCTCCTGGAATATACAGACCAACTTTCTTAATTGGTCTTTTTTCTTGCCAGCAATTTACTCCGTTTGCGGTTTGTACACTTACCTTTTCTGTTTTCTGTGCTTTGTGGAATGTCTCAATATTACTTTTTGCTAATTGTATAGCCTTTTTTAGCTCTTCTGACACTAATTCTTCCGCCTCATTTAATTCTTCTAAAGAAACAACACTAGAGTCTAAAACAACGCCATCAAACTTAGTAGTGTACTTTTTTACAGCATTATCACCGTTTTGCTTTACCTCGTTAAAAACAGATATTACAGTACCCTCTATATCTGCAACAGTTTGTGTTGGTCTTTCTAAAATTTGTTTCCAATCTGAAAAAGTTGGATTATTAATTTTATTCATTATAATACCATTTTTTCAATTGGACAAACCAAAATACCTTCTGCTCCTTCTTTCTTTAATTCCTGTATAACTTCCCAGAACTTATCTTTGTTTATTACAGTATGTACAGAACTCCACCCTTCTTCTGCTAATGGCAACACAGTAGGACTACGCATTCCTGGTAATAGGGATATTATGGTATCTAATTTTTCGTTTGGTGCATTTAACAATACATATTTAGATTGTCTTGCTCGCAAAACAGACTCTACTCTAAACTCTAATTGAGCTAAAATTTCTTTACGTTCTTCAGATATTTTTGGTGAAACAGCTAAAACAGCTTCACTTGTTAACATTACCTCTACTTCTTTAAGGTTGTTCTTAAAAAGTGTGCTACCACTAGAAACTATATCGCAAATACCATCTGCTAAACCTATGTTTGGTGCAATTTCTACGGAACCATTGATAATGTGTAATTCTGCTGTAACGCCTTTAGATGCTAAATAATTTTTTACTGTATTTGGATATGATGTTGCAATACGTTTTCCTTGAAAATCTTGAACAGATGTATATTTAAACGATTTTGGCACTGCTAAAGATACTTTGCATTTAGAAAATCCTAATCTTTCTGAAAATGTAATATCTTCACCTTTTTCTATTAATACATTTTCTCCAATAATAGCAATATCTACAACCCCGTCTCTTAAATATTGCGGAATATCTCCGTTTCTTAAGTAAAAAACTTCCATTGGGAAATTTCTTGAAGACGCTTTTAATTGGTCTTTACCGTTGTCTATAGATATACCACAGTCTTTTAAAATAGCTATGGAATCTTCATTTAAACGTCCGCTTTTCTGAATTGCAATTCTAATTTTAGTCATTCTTTTTTTAGTATGTGTTCAAGAAATCAAAATGGATAAAAATAAAAAAACCCGTTCGATTTCTCAAACGGGTTAGATTTATGTTTAAACACTGCAAAACACTTCTAGCTCGCTTGATAGCAAGTTGTAAAGTGATGATGATGTGTGTTATTGTTTCTCATTATAAAGCAAAAGTAAAATTAATTTATTTTATAAAAAAGATAAAAATCAATTTTTTAAGTTATTTTAAATTTATCACTATTTAAATTGAAAATTAGTTATTTCCTAAAATTAAAGGTAACCCATTTTCTCCTCCACCAACAACAATAACTTTAGAATTAGGTGATTCAGCTAATCTTAATGTAGCATCTATCCCTTTATCTTTTAAAATTTGATCATTTAAAGATGCACTTAATATTCGGTTAGCATCTGCTTTACCTTGCGCTTCTATAGTTACCTTCTCCGCTTCTTTCTTAGCAGTTACTAATCTAAATTCATATTCTAAAGACTCTTGTTCTTGTCTTAATTTACGCTCAATAGCATCTTTAATAGTTGGCGGTAATGTTACATCGCGAACTAGAATTTCATTTAACTGAATGTATTCACCATCTACTATTTTCTTAGTTTCATCAAAAATTTCTTGCTGTATAGCATCTCTTTTACTAGAATACAATTGTTCTGGTGTATAACGCCCAACTACAGAACGTGCTGCTGAACGTATTGTTGGTAATAATACACGTTGTATGTAATCTTCTCCTTTTTCTTGATGTAATTTACCTAATTCATTACGTTTTGGCTCAAACCAAGCTGAAGCTTCTAACTTAATATCTAAACCATTACTAGATAGTACATTCATTTTCTCTAATACCTCTTGTTGACGTACCTCATAAATAAATACCTTATTCCAAGGTGCTACTATATGAAAACCTTCTCCCATAGGAGGTTCATCTGTAACAACACCGTCCCCAAGTGTTTCATATAATACTCCAGCGTGACCAGAATCTATAGTTACTGCTGATTTTGATATTAAAACTATAATTAATACTACTACAAATATAATAGGCAATGCAATTTTTGGTAATTTATCCATTCTCTTTTTTTATGTTAATCCGTTATATTTTCTTATAAACCATTCTGCCGCAAAAGCTAATAAAACCAATGCTAGCAGAAATTTAAACTCTACCAAAGGTACAATATTTTCTTTGCTTCTTTGTACTGGTTTAAATCTACTTTCGTCTTTTAAATGCTTATTAAGTTTTTTAACCGTATTGGGATAATATAATTTACCAGTGGTAGTTATGGCCAACCTGCTTAATTTTTGATAGTCACTGTGTGAAAATTGCTTTTCCATATCATAATCTAAAATCGTAAATGAACCAGATTCAATACTATTAGTATTCTTAACCTTAGCTGTAAAATCATAATCTCCAGCGGGTAATGCACTTAAATCTACCTCATAATTAAGCTGATTTAGTAACATAGGTACTTCCTTGAATATACCATTCTCTTTACCTCTTATTTTTATCACCACAGTAGCATTGGTATCAAACACAAAAGTCTCATCAAAAACAGTTGCTCTTATATATGCTTCATTACTTCCTGAAAATAATTGTTTATAATCTAACAAAAACCTGTTTCTAGGTTTAGAAGATGATAAATACAATATTAATTTACCTATAAAATCATCAAAATTATTAAAATCCGTTTGATTTCGATAGGTCTGTATTCTCCACTTCCATATATTCTCCCCAAACAAAAAAACTTGCTTTTTAGTCTTATTATCTGTTACAGATAACAAAGGGCTTTCTATTTTAATCCCCTTTACACTTGAGTTTAAAATTGTTCCTTCATTAGTTGATATAAGCTGACTAACATTGCTCTTTAGAGGTGGAAAATTATCAATATTAAAGTCTGAAACATCAAATTTGGAAAAAGAAGAATTAAAAATAGGTGCTATTTCTTGTATTGGATAGCCTGTTTCAAAATTGTATTCAGATTGAATGGTATTTAAAAAATTCCAATCTGTTTTAGTTCCTGCAATTATAAATGAATTTTTATTTACTCTATCAACATAGTCAAAAACTTCTTTATATAAATATGTTGGTTGATATAGTACAAACAAATCCATATTATCTAAAATTTTTAGATTTTCTTTGGGCGAAAAAATGGAAACAGATCGTTGTTCATTACTTTCTAATGATTTTTTTAAGGCACCTATATCAGGATGCATTGTATTTGTAATTATAGCTATATTGGTTTTCTCATCAATAACCTCTAGGGCTACTATTTTAGTATTATTTACCTTATTTTTTTCTCCTTCCAAAACACTTATTTCTGCTTTTATCCTTTTAACGCCAACAGAAGTTGCTTTTATACTTGTTTCTACTACTTTACTATTATTAGACTTTGAAAAAGATAGTTTTTTTTGATATACTTCTTTTCCATTTTCAAATAATCTTAATATTGCATTTACTGTATTATCACCATTATATGCAACATAAATTTCTAAGGGATATTTGTTTTCTAGAAAAGCATATTTATTTATGTTCGCGTGGGTAATTTTTAAATCTTCATATTTTGTAGTATCTCCTAAAACAACTGGGAACACAGGAATTTTAGATGAATTTCCAAAAAATTCGTATTCTTCTCCTACTGTTTGGTTGCCATCTGTAAGTAAAATTATTGCAGCATTGGTATTTTCATAAACATCTTTTATGGATTTTAATGCGCCGCCAATATTTGTGTTTTGTTCAGTGAATAAAGTAGAGTCTGCTTCTTGTAAATCAGTGCCAAAATTATAATTACTAATCTTAAATTTATTTTTTAATTCAGAATCTTGTTGCAGTATATCCAAAACTTCCATAGCATCTTTATCTGCATTTAAATCTTTTATTGATGAAGAATTATCTGTTAAGATTACAAGGTTGGTTTTTTCTAAATTATATTCATTTTTAATAAATTTTGGATTAATCAACAATAATAGAATTCCAAAAACGCCTAAAAAACGTAAAAAGGAGAGTAAGATTATAAGTTTACCTCTCCTTTTTGTTTTATAATAATATTGAAAAAAAATCAATGATAGTGCAAAAATAGCAGCTAAAAAAACCCACAGTACTGTCTCTATCTGCATGTTTTAATTATCTCTTTTCTCAAAATTCTCTTTCTTTTTATCTTCTATTCTTTTTATGATAAAATACACTATGATTCCAAAAACAGAACCAAATAATAAAATCATAAAAAACAAAAGAATAAGTTCTTGCATCTATTTTAATTTAACTGCAGTGCCATAAGCTAACATTTCTGCCGCTCCTTGCATTACTTGTGATGTTGTAAACCTCACATTTACAACAGCATCTGCTCCATTTTTTTGAGCATCATCTAACATTCTTTTTATCGCTTGCTCTCTAGCATCTGCTAACAATCTGGTATATTCAGAAATCTCACCACCAACTATATTTTTTAAGCCTGCAAAAATATCTCTTCCAATATTTCTAGCTCTCACTGTACTACCGCGCACAGTACCTATATGAGATTCAATTTCCCTACCAGCTATATCATTGGTTGTAACATATATCATATGTGTAAAATTTATTAATTATTTATACCAAAAGTGTATTTTGCAATTAAAAATATTGAATACCTTTTTATTAGGTAAGCATTCCGCCATCAACATTCAATACTTGTCCTGTTATATACGCAGATAAATCTGATGCAAAAAACAGACATGCATTTGCTACATCATCTGGTGAACCCCCTCTTTTTAAAGGGATACCATCTCTCCATCCTTGTACTATTTTATCATCTAATTTATCTGTCATTTCAGTCTCTATAAAGCCTGGTGCAATTGCATTACATCTTATATTTCTAGAACCTAATTCTAATGCCACGGATTTGGTAAAACCAATCATACCAGCTTTAGATGCTGCATAGTTAGTTTGTCCGGCATTTCCTTTAACACCAACAACACTACTCATATTAATGATAGATCCTTTGCGTTGCTTTAACATTGTACGCTGTACTGCTTTCGTCATATTAAAGACAGACTTTAAGTTAATTTCAATTACAGAGTCAAAATCTTCCTCACCCATACGCATTAGTAAGTTATCCTTGGTAATCCCTGCATTATTAATTAATACATCTATTCCTCCAAAATCTTCCAATACTTTTGCTACTAACTCTTCAGACTGAGTATAACTTGCAGCATTACTCTTATATGCTTTAGCTTTTACTCCATTAGCTATTAATTCTTTTTCCAATTCTAAAGCAGGAGCTTCACTTGAGCTATATGTAAATGCTACATTTGCGCCATTTTCTGCAAATATTTTAGCTATACCCATACCAATACCTCTGCTTGCACCAGTAATAATTACATTTTTTCCTTCTAACAATTTCATTTAATACAATTTTGCGTTGTTGCTAGTCAAATATAGTCTTTGTTTTAGACCTTTAAAAGTTATGGCATTAATTTTTAAGGTTGATTTTAAAAAGTCTGAATGCAAATAATTTTCAGTTTTGGTTTCTAATTCACAATAAATTAGCAATCAAACCCCAAACTGAGTTAAATGATGGTCTAGATGTTTAGAGAACATTGTATTCCACTCTTTTTTGGTAAGCTTCCCAAAAGAATGCGATTCTTTGTTATTAAAATATTCAGCACCAAGTTTTTGGGTTTTTTCAATGTATTGAATCAATCTTTTTCTTTCTAACTCAAAATCCCTATTATCTGTAATTAAAAATTCTGGTGCTGTTCTCCCATTTTTTGGATAAGGTTTATCTCCAACAACAGCTTTTTTAACAAAAGTTTTCAATAATGCTTTTTTTATTGCATTGGGTTTAGGGTACTTGTTTTCATATGTCATTTCATAAGCCACACAACAATGGGCCAACATCTGACTTACGTGCATTTTTCCCCATAAACCATTTGTTTCAGCAGTAAGGGTATTTATCCTTTTTATAGTTTCTTGTACTTCTTCTTCTTTAAATAAATCTTTCATAGTGAGTTGGTTTAATTTCTTAGATTCAAACTTAGTTTAAATACTGATTTAGTCAATTAAAGATTTTAAAATTTATTACCCAAATTTAGTTTTAATAAATATTCTTAACTTTTTTAATGATGGTTTCTAGTAATAGAAATAATTTGTCATTAAGTCACTTCTTTTACAGATAATAGTTAAATTTAAAAGTATAAGGTAAAATAGTATTTTAAGATTATTTTTACCTAGAATTACTATTATAAAATTGGTTTAAACTTTTATTGTATGTCCGTATTTAGTCATATGATTAACATAGCACCCTGAATTTATTTCAGGGTCTCATATTATTGTATTGATTTAAAGTATTATGCGATTCTGAAACAAGTTCAGAATAACGTACTTTTTAAGTTTATTAAACCTTTACGGATCTACAAAAAGCTTTTTATAAATAAAGCAATTATAATTTATTATTATCAATTATATTATTATTCCCTTTTATATCTGTATTAAGTACTTTGTTATTTTGAATTTTAGAATTATTTCCTCTAAAATAAATAGAAGAAATACAGCAGCTACTACTAATACTAATAGTATTATTAGAAATATCTAAACCATTCAAGCCTTTTAGATGAATTCCAAAGTTCTCTCCAAGAGTTTTTATAACATTTTTTTTGATGACAATATTAGTATCTTCAGCAAGAGCATTATTTCCTACTATATTTATTTTAAGTCCATAGGCACTTAAACGACTAGAACTCCTATTGTCAAAAGTGTTTTCAGTTATTGCAATATCTTTTACTGACGTATAGTTATTAATATATAAAGCTGATTGACCGTTACTGGCTTCAATTCTATTCTTATGAACTAATATATTTTGTGAGCTAGTAATGCCAAAACCAGATATATAAAATGTATTTTCGATAATATGAAAACCATTACTGTATAATATTCTACCTGCTTTACCACATTTAAAAGTATTATCTCTTATAGTGATAAGGTTATTTTTATAAGTGTCTTCTGTATTAATACCTTCCATAGAAATGGATCTACCATTTTCTAATGTTACGGTATTTTCTTTAATGATTACATTATTTATAGAATTTTGTGCATTAAATCCAAAACTATCTTCGATATTACTAGTTATTGTATTGTTATATATATCAGTATCAGCAAGATTTCTTAACATCATTCCTACTTTGCAGTTGGTAATTGTGTTTTCAAATATTTTAATATCATCATTTGTTGCTTGTATACCAGTTGGTGTATTTAATATTTTATTTCCAGAAATCACATTTCCAATACTATGGCTTAATGTAAAACCATCATGAAAACCCGCTATGATACCACCTTCAAGAGATGGATTGTTAATGATTCTTACATTTGAGGCACCATTCCACCCTACACCATTCTCTGCTTTGTTACCTGATATTTCGAAATCATTACCCCAAGCAATTAAAATGGAATTACCAGCACTTTCTTTTACAATATTATCTCTAATGATAACTCGTTCTACTTTTTGACCTTGTACTGGCTCTACTACAATACCAATTCTTGGAGCAGTTCCTTTAGAATTCCCAATATCAATACCTGCTCTATATGATTTGCATTGTTCTACTATTATGTCTTCACCATCAGTTATTGATAAATTATTGGCTCTATTAGAGTCAAAAGTACAATTTGTTACTAAAACATTTTTGCTAGGAATGTAGTCTGAATCACCAGGGAATAATTCACTATTAATTGTAAGACCAGTTAATGATGAAAAATTCATAGTTACATTTTTTATTATAATATTTTGTCCTCCTTTTATTTCAAATAAAACATTACCTCCCTCATTGGATTTACGTTCTTTTCTGTCTCCTATTATAAAACCTCCAGAAACGGTAATATTTTTACCTTTATATATTTTAAGAATTCTTGTAGTAAATTTTGGATCTTGTACAGGAAAAACACGTAAATATGTGTTTTCTGACATTTGAAGATGGAAATCAGATGGTAATTCAATTGCAGGGGTGCCAAAGTGAACACCACTATTAGCTTCAAAATAAGCATCTAGTTTATTAATCATAAAAGTTGTACCCTTTAATTTTTTAATGAGATTAACTACTTCTTGTATATTCTCATGGTTTTTGAAAGCTACTAGTTTTGTGGTTTTACCTTCCACAATATCCCATCGCGAGGCATAAAATTTAAAAGGAAGTATTTTAGGGTCAGGATCATTATCTATAAGTTCTACATCACCTTTGATCTTTAAAGTAGCGTTTAAAAGCTCTCCTGCAATTTTTCCTCCATTAGAGAAATTTAAGGTTCCATTAATAATATCTCCTTTACCAAATTTTAAAGTTACATTAGTAGGAATATTAATTGTATTTTCATTAAGATTCCATACACAATCTATTATAATTTCACCACCTTCTTTTATGTCAATTTCTCCACAAGGAGTAGTAATTACATTTGGTGGTATATCAGGATCAGTTATGTTGCCACTATTATTAGTGTCAGTTTGATCAGAAATCACTTCGTCTAGATTTTCATTACTACAAGAAATAACAATACAACTTATAAGAATAAGTAGGCAATAAGGTGCTTTTTTCATTTTTGATACTTGTTTAAGCTATGTACTAATCTAGTAACTAAAGATTTTAAAGTTTATTATATAAATATAATTTTAAAGTGATAAATTTTAATAAATTGGTGTAAATATATGGTTTACCATAAGTTAAGAAAACCTTGTCTTTTAAGCAAAATTTACATATTAAAAAAAAACAACCGTAAATTATTTATAGTCAATATTTTACTTCTTTTTAAGGCTCAGCTATTTATCCTTTTTATAGTTTCTTGTACTTCTTCTTCTTCTTTAAATAAATCTTTCATAGTGAGTTGGTTTGATTAAATTAATACAAATAAAAAAGGTGTCTGTTACACAAACACCCTTTTAATAATATAAATAAATCACAATCATCCGAAAGTTTTTCAAAATAGAGAAGAACCCTTTGTCATTTTTAGTAAACAGGTTGTTTTTCTATGTTTTTGATGAAAATAAGTCTTTTTGAAACTCGATTTTTGGTTGATT
>CANLIE010000010.1 GCA_947491225.1 uncultured Cellulophaga sp. | reverse complement strand
TCTCTTCTCTAAATTCTAAACGATGTTTTTGCTTATTAAATAGTGCTATTTGTGAATCTGGATTATATGTTTTAATATCCATTGTCTTGTTTCCTTTAGTTTGTCCGTTGCATTGGGTTAATAACCCAATAATTAATAAATATGAAATAAATCGTAGCATTAGAATTTTAATTTTTGTTTAATATAATCAATAGATTCATTTATAGTATTTGAGATTTCTAAATCTTTTTCCATATCCTTAGCTTTTTCATAGAATTTTTTGAGTTCTCCAATGCCTTGTGATATATTTTCCAAAAACTCTTGTTTACTATGGCTAAGGTGCTCTATATGTTTATGATGCTTTTTTTGAAAAGCATCTAAAAAACCCTTACTTTCTGCTTTATTAATACTCCCTATATGGTTACTTGCCCATTTCATAGTTGTAACATCCATCCAATTCACATCATTAGGATGAGATAAGTATTCTCTCGCTAATTCTAAAACCTTTTTCTCCGAAGTTCTACCTAATTTAGCTTGAGAAAATTGCTTACCTATATCAGCCACAGCAACACGAGCCAAATTACCTGCTAATAAATGTAAGGGGTGTTCCATATCATCTTTTGCTATTTGTGTATGGGTTGGATTAGTGTCTAATTTTTGTAGGTTTTGTGATTCTCTAATCCCTATGGCAACGCCATGAATAATAAATTGCATCACCATTTTTATTACATTCATTAATGCTTTTTCTAAGCCATTAATTAGGTTAATTAGCACCAAAGCTCCAACAGCTAACCAACCTTTTCCTTTTTTAGCTTTTTCGAGTACTCCAAACACCACACCTCTAAAGGTGATGATGTATTCGTAATATTCTATAATAGTCGCATAATCTATACCTTGGTATGCTTCACTTTTATGTTCTTCACTATTTTGAGCATATTTTAAATCGGTAAGTACGGTTAGTACAATTAAATCTATAATACGTACAATAGGTTTGCCCTCCCATTCCGATGAAATCGCATCTTTCCATGAAAACGCATCGGTTTCAAACATAGTTTCTAATTTATCTGAAAGAGAATGAATCATGTCTAAAGAACCAAATTTACCGGTTACAACAGGTAAATGGTTTAAATAATCATCTTTTCGTTGCGTATCTTTAATAATCGCAACACCTCTTAAAATATGTAATTCTCCTTTTAATTCTAAGAAAGCACGTTTGTCATGAATAAATTCATAGGTTGCCCCTCCTTTTTCAAAGGTAAATGATGTTTTATCACTAAAAATAGGCGTTTTAGCTTCGGGGTAGGTTTTATAAAGTTGTTCAGAACTTAAAAAATTACCAACCTTAGTTTTACTGTCAAAATAGTTTTCATTTTCTAAACGTTCATCAAAAACGCTTGTTTTACGTTCTACTTTGTTAAATTGTTTTGCTTTGGGGTCGTTAGGGTTTACCCAAGGAATAATGTCGCTATAACCTAATTTAATAAGACTTAGTTCTACAAAGTTAGAGTGCGCAAAATAATCTTCAATAGTATGCATGGCATTACCAAAATGGAGTAATGATAGTTTTTTGTCTCCTTTTTTATGAGCAGCAAAACTTTTTTCTAGTTGCCCTGTTAAATACCCACTAGCTGTAGCAAGTTTTGTGTTGTTTGGTTTTACACCTGTTTGCGAAATGGTAAATTTTTCGTTATTTTTTTCGGCGTCGTAATCGTAATTACGGATGTAGCTTTTCATCCCAAAATGATTATTGATATCGGTATCTAAATTACTACCCCAATACAAATATTCATTTTTTTCTAAATCTACCACACAAGCACCAATAGGATTATCAATGTGTTCCTCTGGGCGATATACGCCTATCATATCAGAAGTGATTTTTGGGAAGTTTTTTGAGAACATATAATATTCTAAGGAAAACTCTAAGGCTGTTAGTCCTAAACTTTCTCCTTTTTCTAAAATCCATTTTTTAATAGAGGAAGCCTCATTTGTAGCATCAGCAACAGCATCGGTTGCTTTTTTAGGGTTTAGGTCTACCCAACCATCACCTTTACCTGCACCAATTTGGTCTTTACTCAAGTTATCACCTACTAATTCGTGCGCAGCAATAAGTTCTATAACAAATGATAAGTGTTTTCGAGATAGTTTGATAGGGTTTAAAAACTGCATTCCAAAGAAATCCTCTTTTTCCTTGCCTTCTAATCCAAGCGCATTTATAATTTGTTGTTTTTGTGTTTTGGTATAGCGCTCGGTGCTTGGCGTGATTAACTGAGACCAATCACGTAACAAGTTACCTAGGTAAACGTAATTTAAATCTACGTCACTATCCAATATTTTGTTGTCTCTAAGCACATATTCAATCCCATAGTGCGTAAATCCACCAGCTTCTTTTAGTGTTAATTTTCCTGCCGAGAAGTATTCTTCATCATTTTTTTGTTCATCTCGTTTTATACGTTCTTGGGTAACAAGTTCGTCAATTTGTTGTTGTATTTCTGTAAGGTCTATTATTAGGTCATAAGGTGTACCGTCTAGAGTTGCCTTACCAAAGTTAATAGTAGTTTCTTCAAAAACATTAAAAGTCGTTAAGCAATACCCGAAAATAGCACCTTCGTCTAACTTGGCATCGCCACCTAATGTTGTGTAATGATTACGTAGTTGAAAATCTATATAATGCCCAAACTCTTCCATAATTGCTTGGTAGAGTTTTCCCATGGATTCGATATCTTTTTCTTCGGTTGCTTTAACAATTAGATATTGAGCAATCCAAATGGTATTATCGCTAGATTTATATTTAGCTTCGGGAAATAGACCTGTATGAATTTTTATTTCAGGCATTTCTACCTTTTTGTCACTTAAATCTCGATAGAGATAATCGTAAGCATGCAATGGTAAATCTTTTCCTTTTACAGAATCTCCAAAAATAGCCTGCATGGCATACGTGAAAAAAGATGCCCCAAATTGTATTGCATATTCATTGAGTTCGTCTAATGGGTAGGTAGTTTCGAGCGTGATTTCCCTTTTTTCGTCAGAGTTTTGTATAATCTGTTCTTTTAAGTCTTGTTGATTTGCTGCAGCTTCTTTAAGTTTTGCCGCTTGCCCAGCCAAAGCAGCTAAGACTTTATTTTTATAAGTGATGTTTTCAAACTCAATCAGTTCAATAGGCATGGTAACAATTTTAGGTGGTTTGTTACCAGATATAAAAGCATTAGATTGTCCAGAAGTAATTACACCACCGTGAGAGTGCATACAGCCTACATACGCAATAGGCATACCACCAACTAATATATTGGCATCGCCTTGTATTATGGTAGCTGTCATCCCACAACCTGTACAAATTACTTTATCACCCATTCTTGCTACTGGTTTATTGTTAACCAACATTTTTGAGTATCCCGTAATGATTGTACCTCCAACATGAGGAACTGTGCCGTTCACCATCGGACAGGTATGTGTATCACCTACTGTTGCTATTAATTTTCCAGACATAGTTTTTTAACGTTTGAGTGGTCTAATTGCTTTATAACAAATAAATATACTAAATATAATATAGACACTACTCCAATTAAATTAGTTTAATTTATTACCACCCAAATATTTACAATCATATAATTCTTGCATACTATTAAATTTAACCTTAGTTTTATTATAACCATAAGTAGACGCTAAACTCCTGTTTAACTCATTATCGTCTATATTCACTTGTATATCATCCATTGTGTATTGACAAGGGTGTTCGTAACCAGAAGCGTTCGTTATTTCAATAAATTCTTTTCTAAAACTTTTAAAATATTGTGCTAACCTGTCTGATTTTAAAGGAACATTAATACCATTTTGCAACCATTTACTTTGTGTAGCAACACCAGCAGGACATCTATTTGTATGACATATTTGTGCTTGTATACAACCAATACTCATCATAGCCTCACGAGCTACATTAATACAGTCTACACCCATAGCAAATGCCATTGCAGCTTTGGCAGGGAAACCTAATTTACCACTTCCAATAAAGACAATTCTATTTGTTAATTCTTTACTTAAGAATAATTTATACAAACTAGAAAAACCATATGTCCACGGAAGAGACACGTGGTCAGCAAAACTAGGAGGGGCAGCTCCTGTACCGCCTTCACCGCCGTCTACTGTAATAAAATCAGGACCTTTTCCTGTTTTTAACATTAAATCTGCTAATTCTTCCCATTGATCTAATTTACCTATAGCTCCTTTTATACCTACAGGAAGACCAGTTTCGTTAGCAATGTCTTCTATTAATTGCAATAACTCAGGAACATTGTTAAATGCCTTATGTGTAGATGGTGACAATACATCTTTACCTACTTCAACACCACGTATTTCAGCTAATTCAGGTGTTATTTTTGATCCAGGAAGAACGCCTCCTTTTCCTGGTTTTGCTCCTTGAGATAATTTAATTTCAATTGCTTTTATACAAGGATTATTTTCAACTAAATCTTTCATTTTTTGCATTGAAAAATTACCATCATTAGATCTTACGCCAAAATAGCCAGTTCCAAAATGAAAAACTACATCTCCACCTTGTTTATGATACGGAGATAATCCTCCTTCACCAGTATTATGATATGCATTACTCTTTAAAACACCTTTATTCATTGCTTCCACAGCTGCAGCCGATAATGAACCAAAACTCATAGCAGAAACATTAATTATAGAAGCAGGTCTAAATGGTTTTTTACGTTTATTATAGGCACCTATTATTTTGGCACATGGTATAAAAGTATTATCCTTTAGATTTGGATGATTTTCAGAAGGCTTATAAGCCATCATTTGGTTTTTTATAAAAATATGTTGGTGTGCATAAATATCTCTATCTGTACCAAAACCTTCATAATTGTTCTCTTTTTTTGCTGAAGCATAAATCCAACCACGCTCTATGCGATTAAAAGGAAGTTCTTCTCTATTATTTGCAACAAAATACTGGCGCATTTCTGGGCCTATACTCTCTAGCATATAACGAATATGACCAACTATAGGAAAATTGTGTGATATTGTATGAGCTTTTTGTACAAAAATATCACGTATAGCAATTAGTACTAATATAATTAAAATCCACATCCACCATGAGATGTTGGTAAAGAAATTTAAAAATGCATCCATTTTTTATCTATAGTTATTTAGATAAATCTAAATTATTTAATGAGTATATACAAAAATAGCTAAAACATAAATCTTAAATATGTAGTTTTCTCATTATTTATTGCGCTGTTTTATATCTTCATTCGCATATTTATCATATGCTTTTTAAAACCTGCTTTTTCATATGCTTTAATTGCAGAAGAATTATCATTGTATACGTCTAGCTCAACTTCAGTAATATTTTTCTGTTTAATCCAATCAAATAAAAATTCAATAATGCCTTTATTTATTCCTTTTCCTCTTTGTTCTGGGGCAACATACATAAAGCCTAAATAGGCGTAGTATGAGTGATTTAAATATGGCTCTGCCTTTCTAATATTTGCATAAGCAGAACCAATTATTTTATTGCTTAGTACAGCTACCACAACTTCCGTATTTTTAGACAAGATCATTTCCTTAATGTTGTAATATGTAATATATCCAAATTTCAAGGTTTTATCATAAGGACGCTCAGTTTCTATTATTCCTTGTTCAAACTCAAGCAAGATTGGCAAATCATCTAATGTTGCTGTTCTGTAATAAATAGTGTTCATTTGTGTTAGTTATACAAAATTATTGTTATTGATTCTAAAGATATTTAAATATAATCAATGTAAATTTCTTTGTTTATAATTAATATGAGTATTGTGGCAAATTGCTTGTAAATATGGTAAATTTACAGTTCCCATAAACAATTAAGAAGAGAACGTTGGAAGAATTTATTTCACAATTAAATGATGCTCAAAAAGCCCCAGTGCTTCATACTAAAGGACCATTAATGGTTATAGCAGGTGCTGGTTCTGGCAAAACAAGAGTATTAACATACCGCATTGCCTATTTAATGAATAAAGGTATTGATCCATTTAATATTTTATCGCTTACGTTTACCAACAAAGCAGCACGGGAAATGAAAAAACGTATTGGTGAAATTGCAGGATATGCTGAAACCAAAAATCTGTGGATGGGAACTTTTCACTCCATTTTTGCAAAATTACTACGTTTTGAAGCTGATAAACTTGGTTACCCTAACAATTTTACTATTTATGATACCCAAGATTCGCAACGACTTATTTCTTCAATTATAAAAGAAATGCAATTAGATAAGGATATTTATAAATACAAGCAGATTCAAAATAGAATATCCTCCTATAAAAATAGCTTAATAACAGTTAAGGCTTATTTTAACAACCCTGAACTGGTAGAGGCAGACGCAATGGCAAAACGCCCACGAACTGGTGAAATATATAAAAACTATGTAGATCGTTGTTTTAAAGCAGGCGCAATGGATTTTGATGATTTGTTGCTAAAAACCAATGAGTTATTAAATGTATTTCCGGAAGTATTACAAAAATATCAAAATAGATTTCAGTATATACTAGTAGATGAGTATCAAGATACCAATCACTCTCAATATTTAATAGTAAAAGCATTATCAGATAAGTTCCAGAATATATGTGTTGTTGGTGATGATGCTCAGAGTATTTATTCCTTTCGTGGTGCAAATATTAGTAATATCTTAAACTTTCAAAAAGATTATGATAATGTTGCTATGTATAGGTTAGAACAAAACTATAGATCTACTAAAAACATTGTAAATGCAGCAAATTCTGTTATAGGAAAGAATAAAAATCAATTAGAGAAAGTAGTTTGGACTTCTAATGATGACGGACCTATGATAAAGGTTCATCGTAGTATTACAGATGCTGAAGAAGGCAGGTTTGTGTCTAGTACTATTTTTGAAACACAGATGAATGAGCAATTGCATAATGGTGAGTTTGCAGTACTTTATAGAACAAATTCACAATCTAGAGCAATTGAAGATGCCTTACGAAAAAGAGACATCCCTTATAGAATTTATGGTGGACTATCATTTTATCAACGTAAAGAAATAAAAGATGTTTTGGCTTATTTACGTTTGGTAGTTAATTCAAAAGATGAAGAAGCTTTAAAAAGAATCATAAATTTTCCTGGTCGTGGAATAGGGCAAACAACACTAGATAAATTATTGGTAACCGCAAATCATTATGGTCGATCCATTTTTGAAGTTATGGAAAACATTGATCGTATAGATTTAAAAATCAATGCAGGAACTAAACGAAGGCTTACAGAATTTGTAAATATGATTAAAAGCTTTCAGATAATGAACGAAGGTACAGATGCATTTACATTAGCAGAACATATAGCAAAAAAAACAGGTATTCTTTTAGAGTTTAAAAAAGATGGTACTCCAGAAGGTATTGCCAAAATGGAGAATATAGAAGAACTTTTAAACGGTATTAAGGATTTTGTTGAAGGACAAATAGAATTAGCAGATGCAACAGGTAATATTTCTGAATTTCTAGAAGATGTGGCACTTGCTACGGATTTAGATAATGATAAAGGAGATGATGATCGTGTGGCATTAATGACAATACATATGGCAAAGGGGTTAGAATTTCCTCACGTGTTTATTGTTGGTATGGAAGAAGATCTTTTTCCATCTGCTATGAGTATGAACACTCGTACCGAGTTGGAAGAAGAGCGGAGGTTATTCTATGTTGCACTAACACGTGCAGAAAAACAAGCATATCTTACATATACTGAAAGTAGATATAGATGGGGGAAATTGGTTGATGCTGAACCTAGTAGATTCATTGATGAAATAGATGAGAAATACATTGAAAACCTTACACCTGTTAGTACATACAAATACAAGTCTATTATTGATAAAAATATATTTGGAGAGGTTGATAAAAATAAATTAAGGCAAAACAAACCGGTTTCTGGTACGGCACCTGCTCATACAAGACCAAATGATGTGCAATTACGTAAACTTAGAAAATTAAAACCAGAATTGGCAAAGCCTATTGGCAATACAAATAGTTTAGATCCTAATATAATAGAAGGAGCTGTTGTTAACCATACTAGATTTGGAAAAGGTATTATTATTAAGATAGATGGAGTTGGTAACGACAAGAAAGCTGAGATACAGTTTGATAAAGGAGACATAAAAAAACTTCTTCTTAGGTTTGCTAAATTAGAAGTGTTATCTTAATAACTATTAATTTAATGTATTATGGCTCAATTTATAAAAATATACCCAGAAAATCCTAATCCAACTGAAATTAAAAAGGTAGTGGATGTTCTAAAAAAAGGTGGACTCATAATTTACCCTACCGATACGGTATATGGCCTTGGGTGCGATATAACAAATACAAAAGCTTTAGAGAAAATTGCAAGAATAAAAGGTGTTAAACTAGCAAAAGCTAATTTTTCCTTCATTTGTGCAGATTTAAGTAATCTATCAGAATACGTTAAACAAATAGATACTGCCACTTTTAAAATATTAAAAAGAGCACTTCCTGGACCATATACATTTATACTTCCTGGCAACAATAACTTACCAAAAGATTTTAAAAAGAAAAAGACAGTTGGTATACGTGTACCAGACAATTCAATTGCCAATGCACTTGTGAAGGCTTTGGGTAATCCAATAGTCTCTACTTCTATAAGGGATGAAGATGAGTTATTAGAGTATACTACGGATCCTGAATTAATTTATGAAAAATGGAACAGTTTAGTAGATATAGTTATAGACGGTGGTTATGGTGATAATATGGCTTCTACAATAATTGACTTGTCAAGTGGTGAGCCAGAAATAATTAGAGAAGGAAAAGGTAGCTTAGATGTTTAAAGTAGAGAATCATTACATCTTCTTTTAGCTACTGAAAATAATAGACGCTTTGCTTCGTTTTTTAACTGATTATAGCATTTCAATAAACTCAGGGCAAACTGTTATGCTAAAAGTAAGAAAATAACTGTATTTATGGCATAAAGTAGGTTAAATAAAAAAGTAAAGCTTTGCATATGCAAAGCTTTACTTTTTTATTACATTTTTCTATATTTTTTTACTTGTTGATAGCAGGGTCTTTCATTCCTTCTTCAATCATACTATAAAATTGATCAATCTTAGGAAGAACAACAATTCTTGTTCTTCTGTTTTTAGATTTATCAGTAGTTGACAATGGTATATATTGAGACCTACCAGCAGCTGTCATACGCTTAGGATCTACACCATAATCATTTTGCAAGATACGTACTACTGCTGTTGCACGTTTCACACTTAAATCCCAGTTGTCTAATAAAACACCTTTTCTGTATGATACATCATCAGTATGACCTTCTACCATAAATTCAAAATCTGGTTTATTATTCACTACTTGAGCAACTTTTCCTAAAACTACTTTTGCTCGTGTTGCTACGTTATAGCTACCACTACTAAATAGTAATTTATCAGAAATAGAAACAAATACAACTCCTTTTTCCACACTAATTTCAATGTCCTCATCATCTAAGTTACCTAAAACTCCTTTTAAACTTTGTACTAATGAAAGGTTTACAGAATCTCTTCTTGTAATTGCATTGTTTAATTTACGAATAGTTAAATCCTTTTCTTGTAAACTCTCTAGAGATTTTTCTAAGTTTTGTGCTCCTTTAGCAGATAAATCTGTTAAATTCCCCATATTATCTACTAACACTTGATTGTTAGCCTTTAAGAATTTATTTTGTTCTTCTAAGGTTTTTAATTTAGCTGTAGCTGTAGCCTTATCTTCCATACAACTGTTTAACTTTACTGTAGCAGAGTTTAACATATCCTGTGCTTCTTTATGTTTAGCTTCTAAATCAGCAAATTTCTTTTGCGAAACGCAAGAAGATAATAATATTGTTGCTCCCAAACAGCCTAAAAAAATCTTTCTCATAATCGTGTTACTATTAATTATTATTTGTTTTCAAAATTATATAAAATGTTCTACCTATTGCTACTAAAATAGAGTTAATATTTTATTAAAATGTTAAATTTTTTCTTTTGCTTTACAAAATAAGACCAAACTATGGATTTTATAATATAATATTTAGCATACGATACTTCCTTTTGTTTTTTTCTTAACATTTTTGGCGCATTCCAATAAAAACTAAAATGAGCTTTTATTATTGCTATAAAATGAGAAAATTTAAATTTTAATATAAATCGTAAACCTGCTAAGCTATCTAACAATAATCTTGCAAATATTATTAAAATAGCTTTTTTTAATGAAACGTTTTTTAATATACTAAAAAGAGAGTTTCTAAAGTTAAGAAATGTTTTTTTTGGATTCATTTTATTAAGAGTAGAACCACCCAAGTGATATACTGTAGATGAACCAATATAGATGATGCTGAGGCCTAAGTTTTGTGCTCTCCAACATAAATCTATTTCTTCTTGGTGGGCAAAATAATCTTCATCAAAACCACCTAAAGTTTCAAAGATACTTTTTCTAATAAAGAAGCAAGCTCCACTGGCCCAAAAAATGGGAGTAGTGTTGTTATATTGCCCCAAATCTTCTTCTAAATCATCAAAAATTCTACCCCTGCAAAACGGATAACCAAACTTGTCTAAAAAACCACCAGCAGCACCTGCATACTCAAAATGAGTTTTCTTTTTAAAGTCTAGTATTTTAGGTTGTATAATGGCAGTTTCTTTGTCTTGTGAAAAATGTAACTCAATAGGAGCAAGCCAATTTGGAGTAACTTCTACATCAGAATTCAATAAACAAAAAAAATCTTCATCTATATGTTTTAAAGCATCATTATATCCTTTTGCATAGCCACCGTTACTAGTGTTTTGAATGATGTTAACGGTAGGGTAGTTGTTCTTAACAAATGTAATAGAATTATCTGTTGAAGCATTATCTGCTACATATACTTTATGATCTGCCGAATAGTCTAGCACTGATGGTAAAAATTGTTCCAATAGTTTTTTACCGTTCCAGTTAAGTATTACAATAGCAATTTTTGGCATAGCGAGTATTGTATATAATTCATACAAATTTAATGGTTAAAATCAGGAATGTCCTGTAAAAAAACATAATTATCTTGAGTAGAATTAGTTTCACAATAAAAATGAGTTAATCCGTTTGTTACCATTAAATAATTAGCATCTAACAATAGATTGTATTTAGCAATTTGATCAAAAGTATTTTGTGTTATTTTTATTTCAGGAGCTTTACATTCCACTAATACATTAATAGAACCATTTGGTTTAAAGATAACAATGTCATATCTTTTTTTTAAGTTATTTACTACCAATTGTTTTTCTACATTAATAAGACTTTTAGGATATTTTTTTTTATAAATTAAATGATGTAGTGTATGTTGTCTTACCCATTCTTCTGGTTGTAGTACAACAAATTTTTTTCGTATAACATCAAATATATGGACTTTATTTTCGCTATTTTTGAAACGGAAGTTGTATGGAAAAAAGTTTAGCTCCTGCATACCACAAATTTGATGATTTTTTTTTAATGGATGAAGTAAAAAAACTAATCACTGATATTAAAAACGGAAACAGTAAGCCAGTTTATTTTTTAATGGGTGAAGAGGCTTATTATATTGATAAGATATCAGAATATATAGAAAAGTCTGTGCTAACGGAAGATGAGCGTGGATTTAATCAAATAGTGCTTTATGGTAAAGATGTTTCTGTTGATGACATTGTTGGTAATGCGAAGCGTTACCCTATGATGGCAGAGAAACAAGTGGTTGTTGTTAAAGAAGCTCAACATTTGTCTAGAACAATTGATAATCTAACTGATTATGTTAATAATCCACAACCAACAACAGTATTAGTAATATGCTACAAGTACGCAAAATTAGATAAACGTAAAAAACTGTATAAGGCTGTTCAGAAAACTGGTGTTTTATTTGAAAGCAAAAAGTTATACGAAAATCAAGTTACAGATTGGATTAGAAAAGTACTACAAGGTAAAGGTTATAAAATAACACCTATTGCTTCTCAATTATTAGTAGAGTATTTAGGAACTGACCTTAGTAAAATAAATAATGAACTTGAAAAGTTAAAAATAGTAATTCCTAAAGAAACAGAAATTACTCCAGTATTAATAGAAGAACATATAGGTATTAGTAAAGACTTTAATAATTTTGAACTTAAAAAAGCAATTGGGGAACGCAATACTTTAAAAGCAACTAGAATAATAAATTATTTTTCTCAAAATCCTAAGGATAATCCATTTGTTGTTACTGTTACTGTATTACATACTTATTTTACACAAGTTTTACAGTACCACGGTCTAAAGGATCATTCTAAAAGCAATGTAGCTAAAGTTTTAGGTATTAATCCATTTTTTGTAGGAGAGTACCAAGTAGCTGCAAGAAACTTTCCAATGAAAAAAGTGAGCTCAATTATTTCAACTTTACGAGAGCTTGACCTAAAAGGAAAAGGAGTTGGTGCTGTTAATATTAGTCAAGCTGATTTGTTAAAAGAGCTGTTATTTAATATATTATAAATACACGCCTTTACAGACATACAATTTATTTTCTATCAATACTATACTTTCCAGGTCCTAAAAGAAAAATAACAAGAAAGAATAAGAAATATAATATAGCCATTTCTTTTACACTAAAAGGATCTGCTGAATGTAGTACAAAGGCAGCTACAAACATAGTAATGGCAGCAGGTACAGAAAACCATCTGGTCTTATAGCCTACTATTAAAAAAATTGGACATAATACTTCTCCAATTACTGCTAAAAACAATGATGGGCTAGCACCTATGCCTATTGGATCTGGAAATTTTATTTCCTCTCCACTAAAAAAGTTTTGTAATTTTGGAATTCCGTGAACTAACATCATAGCGGATGGCACAATACGTAATAATGCCAATCCTATATTTGTTTTAACTGTATCTTTCATTTCTAAAATGGGGGTATAAGTATTTCAAAGTTAGAAATTATTTTTTAATTTATGGTAGATTACCATAAATTAAAAAATTAATGCCTAAAAATTAAAGAAATAGAATTAATTTTTTAGCGTAGTTTAGGATAGCTTATTGGGTCTACTTCATTCATAATACCATATATTTTTTCAAAAATATCTTCTGCATTTGGCTTTGAAAAGTAATCTCCATCTGTTGTATAAGCAGGTCTATGTGGATTTGCTGTTAATGCTTGAGGCATACTATCTAAATATGTGTAAGCACCTTGTTTTTCTAATATTTCTTGTATAAGATAAGCTGAACAACCTCCTGGTACATCTTCATCTATAACCAATAGCCTATTGGTCTTCTTTATACTCTTTACTACATCATAATTAACATCAAATGGTAATAAACTCTGAGCATCAATTACCTCAATGTCTATACCTACTTCTAGTAGTTCTTGTGCTACTTGAGTTACTATACGCAGTGTAGAACCATAAGATAGAACTGTAATATCATTACCTTCTTTTACAGTTTCTACAACACCAATAGGTGTACAGTGTTTTCCTAAGTTTAATGGTTTTTTTTCTTTTAGACGATATCCATTTAAGCATTCAATAACTAATGCTGGTTCGTCTGTTTTTAACAACGTATTATAAAAACCCGCAGCTTTAACCATATTTCTTGGAACTAGTATTAGTATACCTCTAAGTAGATGTATAATACCTCCCATTTGTGAACCAGAATGCCAAATTCCTTCTAATCTATGTCCTCTTGTTCTAATAATTAATGGCGCTTTTTGTTTTCCTACCGTCCTATACAATAATGTAGATAAATCATCACTTAATGTTTGTAAGGCATACATTAAATAATCTAAATATTGTATCTCGGCAATAGGGCGTAAGCCTCTTAATGCCATACCTATACCTTGCCCTACAATTGTAGCTTCTCTAATACCAGTATCAGCAACTCGTAATTCACCATATTTTGCTTGTAACCCCTCTAATCCTTGATTAACATCTCCAATTGCCCCTGTATCTTCTCCAAAAATCAAGAGTTCAGGAATATTTGTGAATAAAACATCAAAATTATCACGCAAAATTACACGACCATCTACCAGTTCAGAGGAATCATTATAGACAGGTTTTATTTCTTTGACATTAACAGCGTTGTTTTCTAATTCACTATATAAGTGTGAACTATATTTTGGCTGCATTTCAGAGAGATATTGGGAAATCCACTCCAATAAAGCCTTCTTCTCTATTGTATCTTCTCCTATTAAATACCTAACTGCTTTTCTAGAAAATGATGCTAAATCTCGTTTTATTGGATCTTCTATGGCAATTAAATCGTTTTTTAACTTATTTATAAAAGTTTTGTTTGGACTCTTGCTAGCTGCATTTTCTAATAAAGATACTAATACTTTTTTTGCCTGTTTGTTAGGACTTATGAACTCTAGCCAAGCTTCTTTCTTAGCAGTGCGGACTTGTCTTTTTATATTCTTTTCTATATCTAACAATTCTTCTGCAGAAGCAATGTTATTTTCTATAATCCACTCTTTAAAACGTTTGTTACAATCATTATCTTTTTCCCATTCTAAACGTTCAATGCTTTTATATCTCTCATGAGAACCAGAAGTAGAGTGTCCTTGAGGTTGTGTTAATTCTTTTACATGAATAAGAACTGGTACGTGTTCTTCTCTTGCTATATCTGATGCATTTTCATATGTATGAATTAATGCTGTATAATCCCAACCATTGACTTCTATAATCTCATAGCCTTTACTATTTTTGTCTCTTTGAAAACCTTTAAGTATTTCTGAGATATTTTCCTTAGTTGTTTGGTGTCTTGCGTGTACAGATATACCATAAGCATCATCCCATACACTAATTACCATTGGTACCTGCAGCACACCTGCAGCGTTTATTGTTTCAAAAAAATGCCCTTCGCTGGTACTTGCATTACCGATGGTGCCCCAGGCGACTTCGTTTCCATTTTTAGAAAAATTATCTGCATTTATTCCTGTAACATTCCTGTAAATTTTTGAGGCTTGTGCTAACCCTAGTAATCTTGGCATTTGCCCAGCGGTAGGAGATATGTCTGGACTACTATTTTTTTGAGTGGTTAAATCTTTCCACGTGCCATCTTCATTTAAACTATGTGTTCCAAAATGACCTCCCATTTGCCTACCAGCACTCATAGGATCTTTAGTTATATCTGTAGTTGCATACAGGCCATGAAAAAACTGTTTAGGGTTTAGTAAGCCTAATGCCATCATAAAGGTTTGATCCCTATAATAACCACTTCTAAAATCTCCATTTTTAAAGGAACGAGCCATAGCTATTTGTGGTAATTCTTTTCCATCACCAAATATACCAAACTTAGCTTTTCCTGTTAAAACTTCACGTCTTCCTAATAAGCTACATTCCCTACTTAAGATGACTATTTCATAATCTTTAATAATTTGCGATTTAAAATCGTCAAAAGAAATATCGCCTTTTGTTTGTGGTTTTACGCTCATTATTTAGAAGTATTTTTACAAAAATACCAAAATTGATTGGTTTTTGCAATTTATAGAAGCGATATATTATTGCATATTTGATAATATATAAGCTACTTTTTATTTACATATTGCCATATATGCAGTTATTTTTGTTAAAAAATGATTATTTCTTATTTAATTAAAACCATTTTCTTGTAAATAGCCCAGTCAGTGCTTTAGGGCTTAATGTAACAACAAAACGTATTTTTTCACTATAATTTGGTTGGGATATTTCCCATCCATTGTTTGAATACATTGGAAAAAAGAGTTCAAAATAGTCTGTTACTAGATTTAATCTAATCCCAGCATCGTATACGAGCCTGGCATTTGAGTTTGTATTTTTAATGTAACCAATATCTCCATAAGCTTCAATCCAACGCCAAATATTTGTACTGGTATTTACTGTAGTAATCCAATCATTTGCATATGGGTTTTCTAATTTAGATTTAAAGCCTCCTTCTGCTATTATTATTTGTTGACTATATATACCAGAAGCATCTGATCTACCTAAATAACCATATTCAAACAAATAATCAGTTGGTCTATCTAATGCAAAGCTAAAAAAATTAGAGTCAGTGGTGTTATTAATAAACTTACCAGCAAAAAACCTTAGATTTAATTGCCTGTTGTTTTGAAAAAGCTTTCGATAGTCTAAATTAAAAGAAATTTTAGAAAATTTTCCAGCATATTGTGCATCTATAAACCAAGATGAATAATTTATTAACCCATTATTAGAATCTATAAATCTTGCATTTAAAACACTATAATCTGGGTCTGTATCTATAATTAAATTTTTATCTATACTTCTAAAAACATTAACATAACGCATAAAAAAGTACTGACTTCTATTTGATCTAAGGTTCTTTGGTCTCCATCCTAAACCAAATGAAGGTGATATTGTGGAATATCTAGAGTTTCTTTCAAAATGAAATGTAGAAGCACTAAGTGAATATGTAGAGAGAAATAAGTTTTTATTTTTATGATAATTTCTAACTCTAAATTTTCCGCTACCCACAAAAGATTTTTGCTTTGTAGCATAAGCTGGAGAAAAAGTAAACAAAAAAGGACGTTCCAATAGCACCTTATTGTGCAATTTCACAGAAGGTGTAAAACCGTCATAGGCATTAAAACTAACCTCTGGTGTATAAAAAACTTGATTATAATATGGGTTTTCTACATCCTTAAAAAATTGAAATTTTAATTTTTTATTACTAGAAAGAAAACCTTTCAATGATTTCCAATTGTCTCGTTGGTTAAATTCAGGTATTTTTTTATCATAATTAAGAACCAATCTATCTTCTCCTTTTCTAGGTATAGTATATGTAGAAAGTCCGGTTACATCTGTAATCCAATATTTAGAGACTATAGAATCTTTTTGAATACCAAATAATGAAATTGGGATATTAGTAGATGTTTTATTTTTTAATACAACCTTCAAGGAATCAGGAGATTTAATGATTTTCTTTATTTTAAAATCTATTATATCATTTGTTGCTATATATTCATTAAAAAACCAATCGATGTTTTTATTTGTAGATTTTTTTAAAATAGTCTCAAAATCTTTAGCAATTACTGGTTTTGATTTGTATACACTATAAAATTCTTTTATGCTATTTTTTACCTTTTCATATCCAATATATTCAGATAAATAAGCCAATCCTAATCCTGCTTTATAACTATTTGCTATTTGCTGGTTAAATTTTATAAGTGAGTCATTAGAAGTAGTTAATGATTGCCCTAGGTTTTTTCTGGTTGTAAGCATAGAAAGCAATTCATACTGGTCATTAAAATCCATTTTTGCAATCTCAAAACTTTTAATACCCCAAATTTTAGAAAATTTTCCTAATAATTTTTGTTTTGGATAATACTTATCTACATAGATTATCATTAGATAATTGACAATTGCATCTGTAATCCATTTCTCTTTTCTAGGGTTTAAATAAATACTTTCATTTAAAAGATTATATAAAGATGTCTTAAGAAATTTTAATTCGTAATTGAATTCTTCTGTATAAGGCACTATAAAAGATGGTAATTGATTAATGCCATATAGAGGATTTTTAGAATAATCTAACTCACTTACTAATAATTTGTTATGAGGAAAATCTCCTAAGTTATTTTTAATAAATTTTGACACCCTGTTAATAGAAACACCTTGCAATATTTCTTCATATTTTTGGGATTTAAAATCTGTTTCTATTGTTAAATCAGGAGTTTTATGGGTTATAAACTTGTTTTCAGTATAAAGTATTATATCTCCACTTTTTCTATTTTGACCTTCTAAAATTGCTTTTTTATTATGATTTATACCATATTCTTCAATTTTATCTAAATTAGAGGTAATAAATAGGTCATCAGGGAAGACAAACTCTATCTTTGTTGTAGTTATGTCTGTTTGTAAATCTTCTAAATTTTTATTTGAATATAGTTCCCATCTTCCATTAGAATAACTGGCAGGAGACATATACCAGTCTTTAAGATAATAATTTCCTTTACCATCATATCCATAACTGGTAAATTTATTAGGAGGCAATTGAACCTTGTAAGTAATAAACAAGGTAATAGTCTCATTAGGAAGCAAGGGTGAACTTAGTATGAATTTTATAATATCTTTAGCTTTAGTACGTTTCCACTTTAACTCTTTGTTATTATTATCTATAACATTAATTAAGTTAGTGTATCCTCTTTCTTTTGGTTTTGCTAAATGAAGACTTTTTTTAAATTCTTCTGCAAAGCGTTTTGCTAAAGCAGATTTTTTGCTCACATAAGCATTTGCCCAATCATTAAAATAAAGTAAGTCTAGTGTGTCTTTGGAGTTATTTGTGTATTTAAATTCTTGCTGAATAGATATTTCATTACAAGTTCTATCTAGTGTAGCACTTACGAAATTAGTGTGTTGTGCTTGTATTTGTAAGTAAAATATAAACCAGAAAAAGACTCCTACATTTAATATAATATTCTTTTTAAACATATAGAGATTAGAAATTAGGACTTAAATCATGCCCTTTATAAAAAGCGTCAATTATTTCTACAACTTCGTCTGCTGTATCTGCTATTTTAATAAGGTCTAAATCTTTAGGGCTTATATTTCCTTCTTTTAACATTGTATCTTTTACCCAATCTATCAACCCAGTCCAAAATGATGATCCTACCAAAATAATAGGGAATTTAGCAATTTTATTAGTTTGTATAAGTGTAATAGCTTCAAAAAGTTCATCTAACGTTCCAAAACCACCAGGCATTACAACAAAACCTTGTGAGTATTTTACAAACATTACTTTTCTAACAAAAAAGTAATCAAAATCTAAACTCTTGTCGTGATCTATATAAGGGTTATCGTGTTGCTCAAAAGGTAAATCTATGTTTAAGCCAACCGAAGTTCCTCCTGCCACATTGGCTCCTTTGTTACCTGCTTCCATTATTCCTGGGCCTCCGCCAGTTATTACACCGTAGCCAGCTTCTACAATACTTTTAGCTACATCTACTGCTAATTTGTAATATCTATCTTCTTCTTTTGTCCTTGCAGACCCAAAAATGGATACACAAGGGCCAATAGCACTCATTTTTTCAAAACCATTTACAAACTCGCCCATTATTTTAAAAAGCGCCCAAGAATCGTTCGTTTTTATTTCATTCCAGCCTTTTGGATGTTTTTCTCTTCTCATTTTATGTTCTTTTTCATTGCAAACAATTATTGTTCACTTGTTATGTTTGTATGCTACAGCTCTTTTTTCAAAAACTTAGCTGTATAACTTTTATTGTCTTTAATGATGTTTTCTGGTGTTCCTTCTGCTACAACCATACCGCCTCCTTGACCACCTTCATATCCAATATCAATGATGTAATCTACCATTTTAATTACGTCCATATTATGCTCAATAACCAAGACCGTATTTCCTTTATCTACTAATTTATTTAAAACTTCCATTAATACACGTATATCTTCAAAATGTAAACCAGTTGTAGGTTCGTCTAAGATATAGAATGTATTTCCAGTGTCTCTTTTTGACAGTTCTGTTGCTAGTTTAATACGTTGTGCTTCACCTCCAGATAAGGTTGTGGATTGTTGTCCTAATGAGATATAACCTAATCCAACATCTTGTATAGTTTTTAATTTACGATTGATTTTTGGAATTTTATCAAAGAATGCTACAGATTCATTTATTGTCATCTCTAAAACATCTGCAATGGACTTGCCTTTATATCTAATTTCTAAGGTTTCCCTATTAAAACGTTTTCCGTTACATGTTTCGCAATCTACATAAACATCAGGCAAAAAGTTCATTTCTATAACACGTAAACCTCCGCCTTGGCAGGTTTCACATCTACCACCAGTTACATTAAAGCTAAAACGTCCTGGTTTATAACCTCTAATTGCTGCTTCAGGTGTTTTTGTAAATAATGAGCGTATTTCGCTAAAAACACCAGTGTAGGTTGCTGGATTAGAACGTGGAGTTCTTCCAATTGGTGATTGATTTATGTCTATGACTTTGTCAATGTGCTCTAAACCTGTTATTTTTTTATATGGCATTGGTTTTTTAACACCATTAAAATAATATGCATTTAAAATAGGGTAGAGGGTTTCATTGATTAGGGTAGATTTTCCACTACCAGATACTCCAGTAACTCCAATCATTTTGCCTAATGGAAATTCTACGGATATATTTTTTAAATTATTACCTGTACAACCAGTAAGTGTTACTTTCTTACCATTTCCTTTTCTACGTTTTTTAGGAACGGAAATTTCTTTTTTGCCACTAATATAATCAGCTGTTAACGTATTGTAATTTTTTAAATCTTCAGGTTTACCTTGTGATATTATTTCTCCTCCGTGTTTACCTGCTTTAGGTCCAATATCTATAACATGGTCTGCCCGTTCTATCATATCCTTATCATGTTCTACAACAATAACAGAATTACCTATATCTCGTAGTGCTTCTAAAGAGGTTATTAGGCGCTCATTGTCTCGTTGGTGCAATCCAATACTAGGTTCATCCAGTATATAAAGGACACCTACTAGTTGAGATCCAATTTGTGTTGCCAACCGTATGCGTTGTGCTTCACCGCCAGATAAAGACTTAGAACTTCTATTTAATGACAAATAATCTAAGCCAACATTTAACAAAAACTGTAATCTAGTTTTAATTTCTTTAATAACTTCTTCAGCAATTTTTAATTGATTCTTACTTAGCTTTTTATCAACTTTATTAAAAAAGTCTGCTAAGTCTATAATGTCCATAGTTGCTAAATCTGCAATGTTCTTCCCATTAAACTTAAAATATAGTGAAGATTTTTGAAGCCTGGTGCCGTTACATGTAGGGCATTCTACTTTATCCATATATTCTTTTGCCCATCGTTTTATAGGTGCAGAACTAGAATCTTTAAACTGACTTTCTATAAAATTAGAAATCCCTTCATATTCAATTTTATAATTTCTTTTTATACCCAATGTCTTAGAATCAACCTCAAAACTCTCATTACCACCATTAAGAATAACTGTAATGGCTTCATCTGGTATCTTAGAAATAGGATCTGTTAATTTAAAACTATAACGTTGTGCAATTGTCTCTAGTTGTTTAAATGCCCAAGAATTTTTGTATTTTCCTAATGGAGAAATACCACCATCTTTTATAGAAAGCTTAGGGTCAGGAAAAATCTTTTTTTCGTTTACTTGGTATTTATGTCCCAATCCATTACAACTATTACACATTCCTTTAGGTGAATTAAAAGAAAATGTATTTGGCTCTGGTTTTGGGTATGATATTCCTGTTGTTGGACACATTAAATCTCTACTAAAATAACGAGGTTCTGACTTATCTTCATCCAAAATCATAAGCACATTATCACCACTGTACATCGCTGTATTTATGGTTTCTGTCAACCGTTTATCTAAATCGGCCGTATCTGTTATCTTTAATCTATCTATAACAATTTCAATATCATGTGTTTTGTACCTATCTAACCTTAAACCTTTAACAATATCTTTTATTTCTCCGTCTACTCTTACTTTTAAAAAGCCTTGTTTTGCAATTTGCTCAAATAATTCACGGTAGTGACCTTTTCTAGACTTTACGACTGGGGCAAGAACATTTATTTTTTTATCTTTAAAATCGGTTATAATCAATTCTTTTATTTGAGAATCACTATAACTCACCATTTTTTCTCCTGTATTGTAACTATGTGCATCAGCAGCACGTGCAAACAAAAGTCTTAAAAAATCATAAATTTCAGTTATAGTACCTACAGTAGATCTAGGTGACTTAGATGTTGTTTTTTGCTCTATTGCTATTACGGGAGACAAACCATCTATTTTGTCCACATCTGGACGTTCCATACCACCTAAAAATTGTCTTGCATAAGCAGAGAAAGTTTCTATGTACCTGCGTTGTCCTTCTGCATAAATAGTATCAAAAGCTAATGAAGATTTACCACTACCAGATAGTCCTGTAATAACAACAAGTTTTTCTCTAGGAATGGTAACATCTATGTTTTTTAGGTTATGAACTCTAGCTCCTTTAACCTCTATATTTTCCTCGTATGTAATCATTTACTTAATTGACAAAGTTGCGAAGTTACAATTTTGAATTTTAAATGTAAAGGTGGTGCCATTTAGTTTTTGTTAATTTCAATAGGTATTATAAATTAGCAGCTAAACAAAAATAATTAGAAATCTAAGAAAGTAATTCCAAATTATGTTCCTATAAATACCTTACCACAGCATGCAAAGCTAGAATAATAACTGTTTGATTATCAATAAAAATTACAGTATAAATGCTCGGGTTGCTTACTTTTAAAATCTAAATTAAGAAGAAAAACTAATTACAACATTATAAGAATTGAAGCAGGAGTAATAAATTTTATGTTATTTATATTAGCATTTTACTAAAATTAAACTAAATTTAATACCTTTAAATATCAAGATTAATACTAAACAAAAATGATGAATTTACTAAAAAAATACTGCTTAACTATTTTATTAACAACCCTTCTAGTAGGCTGTAAAGATAAAGGGGCTTCATCTTCTTCTACAAATGATGTAGAGATTAATAACGATTTAGAAGTAAAAACTTCAAATATTTCAGAAAATGACAAATCACTAGTTTGTCTATGGTCAAAAGTAGGCTTACGTGATATAGCAGGTAGAAAAGGAGCAAAGTATATTACAACTATATATTTTGGTGAGACGGTAAAATTTTTAGGAGAAAAAGAAAAGGGAAATGATGATAAAGAATATTTAAAAGTGGAATTGTCTGATGGGCAACAAGGTTGGGTATACGAACATTTATTTGCTGAAAAGGGTAAGATTGCAGTTCTGAAAAATTCCTTGCCCATCTATAAAAGACCAGAAGTTATGGAGTTTATAGGTAATAAATTTAAACGAGGAGATATTGTTGTTGTTTTAGATCAAAGCAAAGGAGAATGGAAAAAAGTAAGTGGTTTTAAGAAAAAGGATGATGGTTGGATTCAAAAAACCAATAATTTAGTATATGATGATTTGGATATTAAATTAGCAATTTTATATAATAGAGCTCTTAATGAAGAAAGTAAATCTAAAAAACAAAAAATGCTAAAATTAATTATTGATAATCCAGCCTTTCAAGAATCTAGTTTTATAGACATTGTTAACGAATCTATAGATGATAATAACGAGGATGATAATTTTAGTGAACTTGATAAAACGATAGAAATAGATCAATTATATATTACTACAGATGTTTTAAATGCTAGAAGCACTCCAAATTCAGAAGAAGATAATGTTGTTTTTCAATTAGAAAAAGGAAATATTTGCGATATTATTGAAGAAGGAAATTATGAAACAATAAATGGAAATAGTAGTAATTGGTATAAAATTGAATTTGGAGGAAACGTAGGTTGGGTATTTGGTTTTTATACATCAAAAAAGTAATGAAAACCCTAAAGAGTCTAGTCGCTTTTTCCTAGAAACAATCTAAAAGATCATTATCTTTATGCTAGTTCTTAATATGATAATTGTATTATTACTTAGTTTTTAATTAATAACCTGAGTTCGATGTAAGAAAATTTATATCAGTTTGAGTGATTTTCAATAGAAAATTGTATCGATGACAAGTAAATTTTAAACCAAAAGCCTAATTTTTATTAGTTTCACTATGAAAAATCACTCAATATGAGAATTTTTTTTAATCAAATTCTTAGACCGAACTCAGGTTAATATAGAAAGTTTAGTTTTTATATTGAGTTGGCAAGCGTTTCGCAATTGTGTTTAAAATAAATTGTGATTACAATTTGTTTTTTATAAAACAATCGAGCGTTTCCAAGAGCCTAATGTTTAATGACCCAAGTACTATAGTTTATTGTGTGTTCTAGACTTTCTAGGATATTTTACATAATATAGAATTATAGCTACATAGTAACACACATCAAACCTATAACTAAAAGTTGTTTTAATATTGAATTATCCACTGGATAATCCAATATTAAAAGTGTACTATAATGTTCTGCGTTATGTTACTTTGCTTTGATAAAAAGCTTTTTACTTCACAATTTTTCTTTATTTTTTTCTTTCTAAAAGTTTCTTTAAAAAGCGTAATGGAATACGCTTTTTACGAAACGACGATAGGAGAGTAGTAGAATGTGTATAGAATGGGATTTATTTGGAAATATTAAAAATTATTTATCAATTCGCTCGAAGGAATGAAGTCCATCAGAAAACGCTAAAAAAGAGATTTTTTTATCTTTATTTCGCCCAAAGAAAATCATTTGCTTACCATCTTCCCTTACAAAAACATCTTTTTCACGAGGTAAGTATTTTGTTTCGTTTAGTATTAATTTACTTTCTTTTTCCAAAATTGACATTGGATTTCCTATTGGCCATCCGCCTTTATTAAAATCATCTTCTGTACACGTATGGCAATAAAGTCCAAATGCATATTTACCTGAATACTCTTTTAAATCTATAGAAGTATTTGAACTTGGAATTGGATACAATGGTGTTTTTTTCTCTTTTCCAAAATGATTTAGGATTACATTTTTTAAAGGTTCTCCTAAAGATACTCGACCACCGCCACCTTCTTGATTTCTATTTGCTACTACAAAAAAGCCAAGATTCAATTCTAGTATAATTTCCATAGAACAAGACATACCTAACATATCGCCTCCATGACCAATAGTTCGAACGTTATACGCATCAGGAATTTTACCCTGTCTCCTAATTTCAAAAAGACCATGTGATGCACCAGTAAATTCTGAATGTGGTCTAAACCCTGGAGCTAAAACTCTTTTCGTTGTCTCTGGTGAAAATAACTTTCCATTTTCATTGCTTCCATTTCCTGTTAGTGCTTCTAAAAGTTTTCCCATATCTGCTGATGTAGCATCTATAGAAGATGCTGGTGTAGTAACATAGATTTCATAAGGCATTGTTTTATACTTACCATCAATATAGCCATGTCCTTTCGCTAATTTATGTAAGTTTTCATTTTTAACTTCTATACTCGATAGGTTCATTCCAAGTGGTTTAAAAAGTAACTTTTGCATTGCTTCAGCATATGACAAGCCAGTAACTTTTTCTATAATTGCTCCAGCAATAGTAGCACCATAAGTATCGTACGTAAGATGTTGCCCAGCAGGTCTAATTCTTCGCATATTGTTTGCTTGTAAAAATTCGATTATAGTAGGTCTTTTAGATTTTCTTTCGTTAAGTGAAAGTTCAAAATCATAAATTTGACGTCCAGTACCTATTTGGTCAAAACCGCCTGTGTGGTTTAAAAGATGTTTGATTTTTACGGTATCTTTTAATTTATAGGGATTTTGTATTCCATTAATATATTTTGAAACCGCATCATCATAATCAACTAATCCTTTATCTATTAGTTTGGTTAATGTAAGAAAAGTCAATGCTTTTGAAATTGAACCTATTCTAAAAATAGTGGAATCTGCATCTACTTTCTCATTTGTTTCTGTGTTAGCAACACCATAACCTTGTTTATAAATCGTTTTTCCGTTTTGCACAATAACTACGGAAATACCTGGAACATATTCTGCTTTTAGTTTATCAAATAAAACACTATCGATTTTTTTACTTAATAAAGAAATTGAATTGGTTGATTGGTTAATCGAAATTTTTTTGCCTTTTATTTGTTTAAATTGACATGAATTTAATAAGAAAAAGGCAACTATTAATGTGATTAAAATTGAGAATAATGAATTGTTTTTCATAAAAGTTTAGATAGAAATTATTATTAATGCTTGATGAAATAAGGATCTAAAAAATTAATGTATATTTCATTTTACAGATGTTCATGATGCAAATATGAATAGTATTAAACCTAATAAAATTACAAGTAGATAAATACCTATAAATAACAGATGAATATATAATCTATGAGGTTAAATACTATTCATACTTTATTTTAGGGTGTTTAGGTTCAAATAACTCAAATCTATCTATTTTAATCTGTAAAAGCTGTAATTCTGTATCTTTACGTTTGAATGAATTTAATAAAACAATTTTCTGATTACTTTAATAAAAATAGAATTTTATCTCATTTTATATTTTGGTCTATTTTTTATCTTTTGGATGTTTTTCAATATTTAATAGTAACCGATAACGAGATAAAAAAAGCATTGCTTTTTAATTTTTCAGCTTTAATTCCTCAAATATTATTTTCATATTATTTAGGGTATTTTATCATCCCAAAGTTTTTTTTAAAAAAGAAATACCTACTTGCGATTGGACTATTTATCATAGGAACTTATTTTTTTAGTGTCTGTAATAGATTAATGATACATCTAGGAGAACTAATAATCGGGATTCCTTTACATAAAATAGAGTCTCTTTTAGAAGTAATAATCGATTATAAATATTTAATATCGCGTTATATTCCATCAAATTTCTTTGTTGCGTTAATTTTCATATCAATAAAATATGTGATTGGATATCAAAAAATGCGAAACAAGGAATTAAAAATTGATAAAGAACGAGTAGCATCAGAATTAAAAACACTAAAAGCACAATTAAATCCGCATTTTTTGTTTAATACGTTAAATAATATCTACTCGTTATCAATCTGTAATTCTCCAGAAACATCTGCATCTATCAATAAATTATCAGAAATTTTAGATTACGTTTTATATAGATGTAATACTAAATTTGTATTACTTTCTAATGAAATTAAATTATTGAGAAATTATATCGAGTTAGAAAAGTTGCGGTATGATAATCGGTTAGAAGTTACTTTTTTAAATCAGATTGAAAATGATTTAGAAATTCCACCATTAATTTTATTGTCTTTAGTGGAAAATGCTTTTAAACATGGAGCAGGAGAGGATAGTGGTTCACCTAAAATAGACATAGAAGTCTCTAACATAAAAGAATTATTTGTGTTTAGAATATCAAATACTGTATCTAGTGATTATGAACATCAAAACAAAGGAACTATAGGGCTTCCAAATATTAAAAAGCAATTAGATTTAATTTATAATGAAGCTTATAATCTGAGTATAGAAAATTTAGAAAACAGCTTTGTTGTACTGTTAGAAATTAATCAAAAGTAGTTTTATGAAAGTAAAATGTTTATTAGTAGATGATGAACCTTTGGCTATTAAATTGATAGAGAATCATATTTCAAAAATTAACTCTTTAGAAGTTGTAGCAACCTGTAATAATGCTTTAAAAGCCTACGAAGTATTAAATACTCAAGAAATTGATTTGCTATTTTTAGATATTAAAATGCCTAATATAACTGGAATTGACTTTTTAAAAACAATAAAGAATCCGCCTAAAACAATTTTCACAACTGCATATAGAGATTATGCTATTGAGAGTTATGATCTAGAAGTAGTTGATTATTTATTAAAACCTATTACGTTCGAACGGTTTTTAAAATCAATAGATCGATTTTTAAGAGAAAGGAACAAGACAACTCTTTCTGAAAAAGAAGTCATTCAGGGTGAATTTATACTTGTAAAATCTGGAATCAAACATCATAAAATAAAGATTAATGAAATTATATTTATTGAAAGTCTGAAAGATTATATTAAAATTCATACAGTTGATGATAAACAAATTGTTTCTAAATATAAAATTGGAAAAATAGAAAATGAATTAGCTAATAAAAAATTCTTACGAATTCACCGCTCATATATTATAAATACAAGTAAAATTTCAGCTTTTACACTTAATGACATTGAAGTAAATTCAGTAGAAATTCCTGTGGGAGTAAGTTATAGAGAGAATGTAATTACTTTTTTAAATACAATTAAGAAAAGATAAACATTTTTTTCTGAATTGAGTAAGTATGTTTGGTAAATTTTAATTTCTATTTTACATAATATTAATAGTCTACTATAATGTTCTGCGTTATGTTACTTTGCTTTGGTCAAAATCAAAGTTTTAACTAATTGTTTTTAGATTTTTTTCTTCTCAAAATTTTCTTTTAAAAATGTAATGGAATACTCTTTTTACGAAACGACGATAGGAGAGTAGGGGAATGTGTGTGGAATGGGATTAATATATTACGCATTCAAAATTATAAATCTTCATTTTATCCTATCTCAACCCTTTATAATACCATTTCAACTTTTTCTGCTTTTAAAGATTTGATTATAAATATACTTTCGAAAAATAATCAAAAAGCAAAAAATTAAAAAGTTAATATATAGTATCCTATTAGCTTGTTTTATGTTTTTTAGTTGTTCTGACAAGAATCAGCAAAAAGTTTAAATGAGTTTATAATAATTTAAAAATATGTAAAGAAAATTAATTAGGTAATTTTAATATGAAATAACAGTAGAATTATGAGAAAAATGTCAATACAAAACGAAGAATTTTAATAAATACAGTAGTGTCCAAAAAGGTAAAATAAAAAAGAATTACCAATATTTAAATCAAAAAATAATGAAAAACACCAAATTACAAATCATATTCGTACTGTCTATATTTTTGCTTCTATCTTGCGAAAGTGATAGTAGTATATTAGAAGAATCAGGGGATATTATTTCTGAAACAAGAACTTTAGATGTTTTTGATAAAATTGAAGTTTCTCAGGGGATAAAAGTTGTCATTATAGAAAATAGTGTACAGTCGGTACAGGTAATTACTAGTGCTAATATATTACCAAAAGTATTGACCAAAGTCTCAAACGGAAGATTAGTTGCAGAAATTCAAGGTTCAATAAGTGCCAAAACGTTAAGAATAGAAATTGGTCTTCCCAAAATATCCGAGATTAAATTAAATTCTTCCAGTGATGGAGTTTTATCAGGATTTCAGGATATACCTAATTTAAAAGTTGCTGTTTCTGATGGTTCTGATTTAGCTATTTCTGGTTCATCTAACAGTTTGCAAGCAGTGCTTTCAGGGGCAGCTACTCTAAAGGGGCTAGATTTCACAACTTCGACCTGCAATGCTAAGTTATCATCAATAAGCAAAATGTCAATAAGTTGTTCTACAAATTTATCAGGAACTGTATCGGGATCATCAGAATTAATGTATAAAGGGAATCCAAAAATAGATGTTGAATTATCATCATTAGGACAACTTGTTAAGTTGGATTAATATCTATTTGATAGCAAGTACCAAAAATTAACAAAATTCAACAAATCATCAGAAAAAAAGTTTAAAATTTAGCATTAAAAAACATTACAGGATCATAAATTATTTGGATAGTATATGTTTAGGTTTTTTGAAATTAGCTATTCTATGATTTGTAACTGATGTTTTTACAAAAAATTTGAGTTAAACGGTTCATCTCTTGGAGAATTAAGCGTTTCAATTAATAAAAAAGATATGGATTGTTCCATTGTACTATATGAAGAAACTCCATAAGAAAAATATTTTAAACTAACACTTCAATACATTGGTCGTTCAAGTCTTGCTAGAAATCGAGAAAAAAGAGAATTATTAACTCCAAATAAACTTACTAAAATTCCTTTTAATAATGCGGGGAAATTTTATACTCTTGTGACAAGTTTACGAGAATGTCGTAGAAAAAAATATTGCAGGATTATTATTAATACGAGAATTATGAAGCTTATTTAAAAGTTAGCTTTTTTTTGGCGGTGGCAATGCGGTTGGAAATTGTGTTTTAAAAAATTAATGCGGTAGCATAATTATTTTTAAAAAGCAATCGAGCGCATTTGTGAGCGGCAATTTTACATAACGGCTAATTATAGCTACAAACAGCAGAATGTTTAAGTGATAGCTTTTTGGAATTATGATGACCCCAGTAGCTAAGATTAATATTATTAATGAAACCTAGGTCGTAAAACGGCTTTTACATAAATGCTGACGATATAGACCTAAAGGCACTATATCTGCATCTATGTAAAATAGAACAGAAAAAGTTCTATTCGCCGTTTTACTCATATATTATATTTGTACTATAATGTACTTGCACTATGTTACTTTGCTTTGGGAAAAACAAAGTTTTATATTTCTACATTTTCTTTAAAAAATTTATCTCAAAAGGTTCTTCTGCAATGTTAATGGAACACTTTTTATGCGACGACTATAGGAGTGAAGTAGTAATGTGTATGGAATGGATTATAAAGCTCTATTTGTCAATATAATAACTAATAATCATTACGCTATTGAGAATAATTATTACGATTATGTATAAAAATATTACGATTTATTATATTTTTATTACATTATTACATATATTTGTAACGTAAATTAAAAATAATATTACAGATATATGTATACAGAGCTCATTAAAATAATTGAAGGTGGTCTTAATCAAGACCCAAAAAAGGTTATTAGTTATTCTAAACACTTGGCTAAAAAGTTAAGAGAGGATGGAGCAGATAAACTTGCTGATAAAATAATAAAGACTATTGAAGGCTCAACAGCAATTCCTGTTTTCAAAGACCAATTATTTGATGCACCTGTAGATAATGATACAAGGTTAAATATTGCAGATATAATTCTTCCTCAAGATATAAAATTAGATATTTCAATTTCTGAAAGTATCCAAAACCCAGTAAACAATTTCATCTCTTTAGTTAATTCTAAAAATGAAATAAAAAGCAAAGGTTTACAAATGAATTTATCATTGTTGCTTTATGGACCACCTGGTTGTGGTAAAACAACATTAGCTAAACATATAGCTAAAGAGCTTGATATACCTATTGTAGTTGCTAGGTTTGATTCTTTAATATCGTCACTTCTAGGAAATACGGCAAAAAATATTAGAAAATTATTTGATTATGCAAAGAGTAAACCTTGTATTTTATTTCTAGATGAATTTGATGCAATTGCAAAAGCAAGAGACGATAATCATGAAACTGGTGAATTAAAAAGAGTAATAAATAGCTTATTGCAAAATATTGACGATTTTCTAGAGACAGGTATATTAATAGCAGCAACAAACCATGAGCAATTATTAGATAGTGCTATCTGGAGAAGGTTTGAAAAAGTAATAAATGTAAACAAGCCAAGTTCTGAAGAAATTAAAAATCTAATTGGAAGTTATTTTGACAAGGTAGATTCTAAATTAGATATAGAAGATAAGAAATTTGATACACTTTCTTCTTACTTAAACGATTTTTCACATTCTGAAATTATTAAGATAATAAATAGTGCATTTTATAATTCAATTATTAAAAATAAAGAATTCGAATACGATGAAATTTTTTCTGAATACTTCAAGTATAAGAACAATAACAGGTTTACACCAGAAGAAATGATACGCTTTTTAAATGAGAGCCATATACCTCAAAAACAAATAGCTAATTACCTAGATATTTCAATAAGACAAGTTAGAAACGCATTAAATGTAGAATAAGATGGCTAAAAAGAATTTACCTGTAAAATTATTTCAGAAAAGACAGAAAGTAGACGACAGAAGAGTCGAAGGTGGAGGCAGTAAAACAATTCCTAAATGGCAACTTGATGGAGAAGAACTTCAAGAAAGAGCAAATAGTCTTTTAGAGCCTTTAAGTGAATTAGATACTTTTTTTGAAAACCGAGATAAGACAAGGAGTTTTATTCCTGCTACCTTGCGTGTTGATATTGATGATAATGCCATTGCAAAATCACACAGACAAGATATTCAAAAGCTATTTAATGGACAATTTTCAAAAAATAATATAATTGGTTTTATTGATTCAAATAGTGCTATAGTAAAAGTTGACAGTATTGAAGATAGCAAAGTCATTAAGAAAAACATTAATAATTATCATAGAAACCCTAAAGCCATTTCTGCTGTCGAAACAATAGAAATATTCGAACCTTTTATTGCTGATATTGAAGAAAATAAAAAAAATGAGACAGTAAAAATTTCTCTCATAAATTTTTTGAATTATGAAATAAATAATGCAGTCAAAATATCATTTGAAAAGTACTGTAAGCAAAAGAGTATAGATGTGGTAGAAGCAAATTATTCTTCTGGCTTAATAATTTATAAAATTAAAAACGCTACCAAAGCCCAATTAGATAGCATTAGTGATTTTGAAGCTTTAGAATCAATAACATTTATGCCAAAATATAGTGTTGGTATGGACTTGCTAAATTCTGGACAGGACATTGAAGTAAAAGAACCTATCAAAGATGAAGAATACCCAATAATTGGAGTTCTTGATTCAGGTATAGCAAAGAATCAGTACTTAAGTCCTTGGCTTCTTGACAGAAATTTCTCGTCTTATCCTGAAGATTTAGTCAATCCAACACATGGTTCTTGTGTTTCAAGTATTATTATTTATGGTGATGATTTAGAAGGAGAAAATTGGACTGGAAATTCAGGTTGTAAACTTTTTGATGCAACTGTTTTTCCAGATGAAACTAAAGAAAGTATAGATGAAGATGAGTTAATTGCAAATATTAGAGAAGCAATAAAAAAGAATTCTGATATTAAAATCTGGAACCTATCCTTAGGAACTAAATCTGAAGCAGATTTAAATGACTTTTCTGATTTCGGTAAAGCACTTGACGATATTCAAATATCTAATGAGGTAATTATTTGCAAGTCCACAGGGAACTGTAGAAATTTCGAAAGAGGTTTTCCTAAAAGCAGAATAGCAAGATCTGGTGATTCAATTCGTTCTTTAGTGGTTGGTTCAATTGCACATTCTAAAAATGGAAATGATATAGCTGATGTAAATCATCCATCTCCTTTTACTCGTATTGGTCCTGGACCAGCAAACAGTATAAAGCCAGATTTAGTTTCTTATGGAGGTAACGCTGGTATGAATGGAGGTAGAAGAGTTGAAAATGGAGTAAAAGCAATTACTCCAGATGGATCTCCAGTAAAAATAATAGGTACAAGTTTTTCAACACCTAGAGTTACATCGTTGTTATCTGAACTAAATTTTAAAGTAAGAGAAAAATTTAATCCTACATTACTTAAGGCTTTAGCAATACATTCAGCGAAATATCCATTAGGTGTAAATTTTCCTATTAATGAAAAAGTCAATCAAATGGGTTTTGGAATAGCATCATCAGCCGATGAGATTATTTATAACGATCCTTATGAAATTACCTTAATTCTTCAAGAAAACATAAATAAAGGTGAATTTATCGAGATTCTTGACTTTCCATTTCCTGAAAGTTTAATTGATGATGAAGGACACTTTTATGGAGAAGTAAAAGTTACTCTAGTTGCTCAACCAGTATTAAGAGAAAAACAAGGAGCAGAGTATTGTCAATCTAATTTAGACTTAATGTTTGGTACATATGAAAACATAAAAGATAGAGATACTACTAAATCTAATATTCTAAATCCTTTTGGGCCAGATGACACCCAAAATGTACTTTTGGATTCTAATTACAAAAGTGCCTATATAAAAGACACAGAAAGTGATTACGCAAGAGAAAGAGTATTACTTAATTATGGAAAAAAGTATCAACCAGTAAAAAAATATTCGGTTAATTTAAGTGAAATGAAAGATGCAAGACAAAGAGATAGTTTAGCAAGTAATAGAAAGTGGTATGCTAAAATAAAAGGAACATATCGTGATTTTGCAGAAACTAGATCAAAAGAAGATGGAGAGGTTTTAAATCAAGATTTTACTTTAGTCGTTACGATTAGAGATACCAAAGGGCAACATCAAGTTTACAATGAAGTATCTAGATTGTTGGCAGATAGAAACTTTTTACACTCTAACATCAAATTAAGAGAAGAGATTAGAATTGATGTTAAAAGTAAAAATAATTAGACCAATTAAAGCATAGCGAAATGCTATTAAAAAGAAAGTGATTAAATATTTGAATTATTAATTAAAAATAAAAATTATGGCACTTAAACCAGGACCAAAAAGAATTGCAAAATCAACTGGAAAACCAGATAGACGAGCGAGAGATAACAAAAATACACCAGGAAACACACCTTCTCTGAAACCGCCTAAACGCAAAAGAAAATAATATAACGAGAATTAAAAATGGATACAGAATTTAGTAAAGAATTAATTTTGATTTTCTTTGAAAAAGGAATTTTAGCCTTAGGAGTATTAGCAACTGGATATTTGATAACTCGTTCAATTGAAAGAATAAAAAGAAATGAGTCTTTTAAAAACGAAATAACGAAAGTCAGAATAGAAAGAATTACGAAATTCTATGATATGTTTTCTGAACAAGAACATTGGGTTAATAGAATAATGCATCATTATTATTATCAAAAAGAAAAAGGCGAGATATACCTAACTGAACAAGAATTTAAAATTGCTACAGAAGAAGCTAGTAAAATCTCAAAGAAAATAGGATTTCAATTAAATAGTATGAGATTCTGGATAAATGATGATATATATTGGCATACAGTTGCTCAATTAGAATTATTTAAAGAAGCTCAGTCTGAAATAATCGAAAAAGAGAATTTTGAAAAAATTAATGATTTCAAACTAAAATTAGACGAGTTAAGAATGAATATGGACAAATTGATCCCATATTTGAAGTCAAAACAAGAGTTGAAATTAGTTAGATATGATAGAAGTTTTATGTATGATAAAGCATAATTAAATTATTATAAAATGATTGTCTTAGAGTTTCTAAAATTTGAACTAGAAAATTTTGGTTTAGAGTCTAGATACTATAAAAAAAAAGTATTAAAATCGCAAAACAAGATTTAGGCGAACTTAAAGATAACTTGTTTATCACTTTAGTTTTAATCATAGAGAAACAACCTAGAGTTATTTATTTAATTCCATCTATACAATTACAAGATTCTAGCAACAATTTCTTTATAGATAATGAAGTAAGTTTAATGCCTAGTTTATCTAATTGGGAAATCTAAATATCGAGCAAATCCATTGAAGAGCTTGAAAAATATGCTTTAAACAATATGATTAATAAACTAAAAGTTTAGTTTTATAATATTATGTAAAATAGAGTGTACGTTTTTACCCAGATGAAGCGTTGGCAAAACGGCCTCAGAAAACTTTGGCGAAAACAATAAGTGAAAGAGCGTGCATATTTTAGAGGTTTAGCAATACATATCTTTAGTAATAACAGAATTTTAAAGTGAGTTCTAAGCAGTCTTAAAACGCTCCAATGTTTTCTAAAATATAGCGACTGCGCCGTACATTGTTTCCAAAGTTTTGTGCAGCCTTGATTTTTTTGTTTCTTTTTTTATCAAGAAAAAAAGATAATAATAAACCATTAATAGTCACGATTTCAAATTCCAGTTCTAAATATTCTTAAATAGTACAAATCAAAAAATGTTGAATCTTAGTAGAATTTGAGCAAGTGTACAGAAATTATCTCGCAGAGTAATTTTGTACTCTTGCGGAAACCTTTACGAGAATGTCGTAGAAAAAAATATTGTAGGATTATTATCGAATACGCGATTTTTAAACAAACCTAAAAGGTTAGCTTTTTTATGGCGGTGGCTATGCGGTTGGAAATTGTGTTTAGAAATAAACGCCAGAAGCGTTTAATTTATAAAAAGCAATCGAGCGCATAGGCAGCGGCAATTTTACATAACGGCAAATTATAGCTACAAATGTGTGTTCGAATGTTTCTTGAGAATCGCGTATTTAAAAAATGTTGAACCATTTGTACAGAATATTCAATTTAAACGAAAAGCCAAACACAAATGTTTAATGACCCAAGTACTACAGTTTCTTTAGGAGTTCTAAACATTTTGGGATATTTTACATAATATAGAATTATAGCTTACAAACTATATTTTGATGGAAAACTAAATATGATATATTTGTACTATAATGTTCTGCGTTATGTAACTTTGCTTTGGAGAAAAAAGCGATTATAAATAACTATTCTTCTTTTTAGATTTTTTTCCTATCCCAAAAGTTTCTTTAAAGATGTAATGGAATACTTTTTTTGCTGAAAGGGCAGAGGAGTGGAGGCAAAATGTGTATGGAATGGCTTTATTTCTTGCCTGTTGAATAATTAACTCTCTTTTTAAAATCAATAATCTCATCCTTTAATTTCTTATTTGCGTTCTCTATTAACTCATTTTGAAGTTTCATAACTCTTAGTAAATCGTGAATTGCATTTAGATTATCTAGTTGAGTATATACGATTCTCTCAAGGTCAGCTTTGGTATATTTAGGATATGGCATAAAATTTGAAATAAAGTTATTAACAATAAAAATATAACTTAAAATTACATTTATATAATTTTAAGTTACATAAAGTTAATTCAAACTTATAAATTAAATTTCAAAAAGACAAGTTTAGATTACTAAAAATTAACTTAAACTTATGTTTTAATAAGTATGTATTATATATTTAAAGTAGAATACATCAATAAATATGGCAGTAGAAAGGATAAATAGAATAAAAGAAGTTTTAGTGATTCAAGGAAAATCACAAGTTTGGCTTGCGGAAGAATTGGAGAAAAGTACAACTTCTGTAACAGCTTTTTGCAATAACAAATCACAACCACATTTAAAAGACTTAAAAAGAATTGCAGAAATTCTGGATGTGGATATTAGAGAGTTATTAGTTTCTACTAAAGAATAGGTTATGGCTAGAAGAAAAACTGTAAACAAAACGGGGATTTCAAGAATAGAAGGAATTCCTTATCACGATGCTTGGGTAGGTTATCAATGCGTTAACTGTCAGGAAACTAATAATGTACATATCGGTCAAAATTTGATTACTCCAACTGATGCATACGATACTTGTACCTGGGAATGTGAATTTTGCGGGTTTATTCATTCTAAGGAATCAGACTTACCATTTGAGAATTGGGAAGATGAATATAAATCTTCTGATTCTTCAACAGCAGAAAGATTTTGGCAAGGTTTTTTTAGAACTGCAACAGAACACCCAGAATCATATTGGAAGCAATGTAATGTTTGTAGTAGAGTTATGCCATTTCAAGCATTTAGTAAGCATTCAAAATGGGGACCTTTAGAGAGGCAGATGGAATGTAGAGGATGTAAAGGAGCTATTAATGCAGTCTTAAATCCAAAAAGAACTAAACAGCAACTTCACGAATCTTCTGTTCGTAGAAGAATTGCAGATTTATTTTTAGAAGGCGAAAATGAATTTGTTGATATAGATAAATTATTTAAGCGTTTCGATAGTAAGTGTTTTAAAACTAAAAAGGTATTAGATATCAAAGATAGAGGAAGCTGGCATATTGACCATATTGTGCCATCAAAATGGTTATATCCTTTAAAAGTAGAAAACGCAGCTTTGTTATCAACTGAAGCTAATTCTGCTAAAAAAGCAAAATGGCCAAGTAAATTTTATTCAAATAATGAACTAATAGAATTAGCCAGAATTACAGGTGGAAACTTGAAATTATTTACAGCTGAAAACCCAATTATAAACAAAGATATAGACGTTAATAAAGGCGTGGAACGATATCTACAAGTTAGAGAAAAGTCCGATTTACCTAAACGAATAAAAGAAATAAAAAAAATTCTTCAATTTTATAAATTAGTAGATAATTTATCCGAAGAAAATAAAAAGCTTTTAGGTTTTATTTAAAATTAGGAAAGAACTAAATATTGATGACTTGTAACAGTTCCTTTATCTCTAAAACCGTGAGATTCACAATGAGCTACACTTTCATCAAATAAATCAGCTTTTCTAAACCATCTTTTACTCACTTTCTGAAGTTCTTCTGCCATATCACATTTATTACTTTTTCCTAAATGTAATACACAAACACCGCCACTTTTTAAGCGTTCTCTTGATTGTCTAAAAATACCCTCGTATATATCGAAGCTTTTCTTTTGCTTTTCTTCAACGAATGAGTTTATTTGATGTTTAAAATCTTTCTCTGACCAACCAGCAAACCATATTCTTAACCAATTTGCTTGATAAAAACGCGTACTATCAAAAAAGGGAGGAGAAGTTATAATCGCATCAAGGTTATTAATATCTTGAGGCCAAATTGTGTTAATATCTTGGTTATAAATCTTACCGTTCACAAAGTTTAATGGTAATTCATTATTGAGAGTTCTTTGGACTTTTTCAATTAATTTTTCAATTAAACTTTTATAGATAAATTCTCCTTGCGGAGCATAAGGAACTATAGGATGCGAACGACGACTTAATGCGTATGGTCTGTTTCCGTGTAAAATGTGTAAAAGAGCAGATACAACCAACATTTCACTTGCTGTTTTAGGATATTGCTCATTAATAAATCTACGTGCAAGTAAAATTTCTTTTAAAGTTTGTTTTTCATAATATTCAGAAACTGTTTTGTTGAAACCAAAACGTTTTGTTTCATCTAATTCTTTACGAGTGCATTTATTTGAATTTATATATTCCGAAAGGAGGTTTATGTAATTAAAGCAATCATCATTTTTATGAGTACTAACTTTAGCGGATGAAATATAATATGCAGGTACGCTTATATCAATTCCAAAAGATTCAATACCATTAAGAGATGCTTCAAATGGGATTGTACCAACACCAGAAAATGGGTCTAAAATCCTTCCTCCTTGTGGAGCAAATGTTGTTACTAATTGATTAGCAATAGATGGCTTTAGCTTACCTTGATATGAACATAAAGAATGGTTAGAATGTCCCCAATTTCTTTTTGAAAATGGTAATTGTTGATGTGGTAAATTAGTTTTAAAATTCTCCCATTTCTTTTTCCCAAAATATGTTCTACTACTTTGTTTTTTACCATTTAGCTGTTGAAATTCAAATACTAAAAGGGTCTGACTTAAAACTGTTTTATTTCTTGACCTACGCTTACGAAGTAATTTTTTTTCAATGAATTTATAGTTTAAAGTCTCTAAAATTTCAATTAAGATATCATCTGTTGCGATATGAACATTGGAAAATATTGAGTCTCCAATGTCAATTAAGACTTTAGACTCATTCTTTAAATGTTTCTTTAGACTATTAAAGATTTGATGCATTTCCTCAAAATAATTTAGAGCCATTTGAGGTATTCGTTTATCATATGCATTCTCAACTAACGAAACCATAGTTTTAGTTAGAATAGCACTACAGGAACAGATATTAATATCTTTAATTTTCTTATCAGATTTTTTACTCACATCATTAATTCCACTTGTCAAAGCTTGGTTTCTAAAAACTCTTAAATCATTTGGAGATTGTAAATATTTTAAAAACCATAATTCTAATTTTGTATTTCTAAAGTAATTTGTTCCATTTAAATATGGAGGACTTGTAATTACAGCACTAACTTCTAAATTATTAATATATCCAATATCTTTAGCATTTGAAATCAATAATTCTGGTGCAGTTTTTAATTTGAAATCCATATTTAGAATGTCTTCTGACATTTCTAAAAGTTTTTGAGGTAAGAAGTCTTCTAAAGTAGTATTATCCTTTTTTAATTCCTTTTCAGTTTTAAATCTAACATCTCCAGCTTTTTTTAAATTTGAAATTGGAAGTAAGGCAGATAGAACAGCAATTGTAATTATATCAGATAATAATTCGTCTTCTAATTTAAGAATATCAATATAATTACGAAGTTTTAATACTTGGGTTAATTTTGAATTGTCAAAATACTTACTTTCTTTAAAAACTAACTTGTAATTGTCATTTAATTGATTGTCTGTCTCAAATTTATCAAGATTTTTAATTATTCTTTTTGATATTTGAAGTACTTCTTTTCCTAATTTTTGTCTCGTTGATATTGATGATTTTAAAACTCTGATTTTAGTTTCAATTAAAAACCGGAGTAGAGGGTTTACTTCTGAAAAAACTGTTTTTATATTAAATGAATCAGATGTAAAAATTGTCGTTCCTGTACCCGCAAAAGGCTCGTATATAACTTTTTCTTCATCAATATTATAGGTCTCCAATAAAGATTTTATGAAGTCAGGAGAATATCCCTCAATATATGGATACCATCTTTGAAAAGGAACAGTTTTACTCCCAACAAAAGTGACATCTTTAGGTTTTATTTTGGGTTTACTATTGTCTAAATTGGTCTTGACAAATCTTTTAATAATTTGATTTATAGAACGTTCTTCTTTTTCTGCAAAAAAAGACAATTGTGTGTAGCTATCAATACCTATTAAATCCCTAATTTCGGTATTACTTAAATCTTTTATTTTGTTAAAATAAGGCTCTTCTGGCTCGCTAAAAGCAAGAGTAATTGTTTTCGATTTAGTTTCTTCCGAAGGATAATCTTTAAAGTATAAAGATTTATAATATTGCTTTGACATTCGACAAAACTATTAATTTATGATAGTTATTTCAAGTTTTATTTCAATTATTTTTCATTAATGTTATTATGTTAAATAGATTCTCGATTTTAAACTGGCCTCAGAAAACTTTGGTCAAAACAATAGGCGAATGAGCGTCTATATTTTAGAGGGCTAGCAATACATATTCTTAATAATAACAAGGTTTAAAGCTAGTTCAAAGCAATCTTAAAGAGTTACAATGTTTTCTAAAATATAGTGATTGAGCCGTATATTGTTTCCAAAGTTTTGTGCAGCCTTGATTTTTTTGTTTCTTTTTTCATCAAGGAAAAAAGATAAATATTATAAGTTGTTAGTAATCGTAATTTTCAAATCGAGTTCTAAGATTCTTTAAACTCACAAACCAAGAAAAGTTTAATCGAAGCTCTACAGTGAGCAAGTGTATAGAAATTTTTGTGTGGATGATGTGGCAGGGAAATTTTATACTCTTGCGGAAACCTAACGAGAATCCCGTAGAAAAAAATCTTGCAGGATTATTATTAAATACGAGAATTATGAAGTCATCTAAAAGTTAGCTTTTTTATGCGGCTGGAAAGCGTTGGCAAATTGTGTTTAAAAAAATTACTGCGCAGCATAATTATTTTTAAAAAACAATAGAGCATTTGCGAGCGGCAATTTTACATAACGGCTAATTATAGTTACAAAAATTTAGCAGAATGTTTCTTAGAAGCAAGAACTCCAATACAAAATGTTTAATGACCCCAGCAATACAGTTTCTTTAAAAGACCGAACATTGTGGGATATTTTACATAATATAGAATTATAGCTTACAAATACTTTTGTACTATAATTTATATTATGTCCTATCATATTTTTTACTATCTTTGTTACACAAATATAACAAAAATATATCAATTATGATGCAACAAGTTATCGAATACAAAAACATTTTGAGCAGTTTAGGAGACTTAATTGATAAATCACCATACAAAAAAGGATACATAATTGAGAAAATTGGAATAACTGCACCAACTTTTTATAGAAAATTAAAGTCTTTGTCATTTACACCTGATGAAGCTTTGAGTATAATTCGATTGATAACGCCCGAAGAAGCGTATTTACACGATTTAAAAGAAAGTATTAAAAGAGGCAAAGCCGATTTTAAAAATGGGAATACTCACGATAGGAGTGAGGTTGTAAGCGAAATAAAAGATTTGTTATCCTAACGGTTTTTGGAAGTTATTCCAAAACGACAATAAAATAATTGCATCGTCTTTTATGTCGAAAAACAAATATATTTGAGGTACAATTAAAAATTTATGAGCATTCCATTGCTCGTCAAAACGCCCGATTTCGGGTGTTTTAAGAATTAAATCAATTACTTCAAAAGATTTTTCTACAAAACCATTTACTTCATTTATAGTCCATCTTTTTTTTAAGTATTTAATATTTTCTGCAAAAGTGTTTTTTGCTTCTGTCGTCCAAATTTCTTTCATAAAAACAAAAGTACATTTTTAAAATTTATTTATATATGTTGTTTTACACCATAAGTAAAGACGTTTTAATGATTCACGATAATTAGCATTTTTAAAAGAAATTTCTATACTTAATAACTCACTTTTAAGAGCGTTTGCGTTTATAACAAAGGTTTCTTTATCCATTTGTAAAAACATTGATTTAAGTACCGCAGGATTTGTTTTTTTAAAGTCCATAATTTGAAGGATTAGTTAAATGTTGATGTTGTGTAACGATGCCCTAAACATTTTTTTTGGCCGAACGAAAACCAACACCTTTTAAAAGCTTTTTTTGGCAATATTTTTTTTTCTAAAATTTTGACAAAAAAAATAGCTTTGGTGTTGGGTTTTGGTTGACCAAAAAAGAAAATCCTAGTGCGTTGGCAGTAGTGTTGGCAAAACGTGTTGAAGGATAACAAGAAACGAAAAATACAAGCTAAGAAATTAAGCAATATCTTCGATTTGCGTATTTTTAGTGAAGTACTTTTTTGTTTGTTGTAGCGTTGGCAAAAAGCGTTGGAATAGCGGATATTTTACATAATACCAGTTATAGCTACAAAATGCATTAACACTGCGATAGCAAACCTTTGAAAAGTGCCGTTTGCTACTATAACTTGTATTATGTAAACATAGCTTGGGGTAGTTTTTGGTGTGCGCGTTGGCAACAGCTCTTTGCTTTTTTGTTGTACCAATTAAAATCAATAGTTGATTAGACAAAATAAGCAATGTGCTGTGTGTGGGTTGGCAACCAAAAACTACAAGCGCGTTGGATAGCGGAACAAAACAAAAGACAGAGGGTTTTGAGGTACGAAAAAACTGGGTTTTGTTTTGTGGGGACTTATTATTTCAATTATTAATTTCACAATCAATAAATGATAGAAGTTCATTTGAAGATTGATTAAACTTAAACAATGAATCTTCCGTACTCTCTATATCTTCAATGTTAATACCACTAATTAAAAACTTTGTATAATCATTCAAAATGCTATTTACAGGTTCTTTGTTGATATTGTTTGAAGTAATAGGATATAACAAACCTGATATTACTAATTGTTTCTCCTTATTGTAATATGCCTTATAAGTGTGAATCTGAAAGAAATCTGATCTATCAACATCTAAATAATGACCTTTCATAAGCTTATATTTAGCATCAAAAACAGCTACCTTATTACCTTTGCTTAATACAATATCTGGAATTAATTTACGTGAATAAAAGCTACCTTTATAAGATTGTATTGTTTCAGATTCTACTTGCCAACCTTCAAGTTTAAACTTTTCTTGGAATATTTTTAATAAATACATTTCCCAAATTTCAGCCATATCTAAAAAGAATGCGTAACCGTGCTTATTTGATGCTTGATTATTCATTGTTTTGTTGGCTAAAATGGATATTGATAAATCTAATACTTCTTTGAAGGATTGGTATATTTTCGGCAATTTAGAAGTATCGTTGAATGATTGTCTATTTAAAGATTTACCTCTCGCTAATTCTAATTGATGTATAATTTGAATTGCGTTTTTTGGTAGTTTATTTATTTGTGGTAAACCGTAACTTTTTGATAGTTTTTTAAATGTTTCATATAACAATGATGCTATATCTGGGTTAATCGTTTTTTCATAACTTGACGATATTAACTTATTGTTGTTTTTATAAGGTAATATACTATCTCTAACTTCTAACTTACCCTTTATTTGTGCTCCAGAAAAAACTCTTTTCTTATTTGTACGAGGTAAACCATACTTATTTGCCTGTATTAATTTAGATAACCAAATTTTAGCTATTATACGTTTTATGTAATCATCTGTGGTGTCAGATTTACTTAATGATTGTTTACTCTTTGCGAATTTGAAATTAAAAATGACTTCTAATAATTCAAATAAAAATAATTCACCAAATCTTGGTTTAATAATAATTTGATATTCTTCCTCTTGAAATGTAAATGAAATTTCTCCTACAAATCTATTCACCCACCATTGATTATTATAATAATTAAAAACAGGTTCGGCATCTCTTTCTTTATCAGAAAAATGGAAAAATGAATTTTTAGAAACAACTTGAGCGTTAACAAATTGAATTATGTCATAAGACAACTCATTACCAATACGAGTGCTTTCTTTTAAATCAATTATATGCTTATTAATATTAATCAAGTGATGCTTTAAAGAAGGTGTTGTTTAAATCTTGAATTGTTTTTTTCTTTTCATCTTCTTCAACGTTGCCCAAATATGCTTCTAAAATAGGTTGAATAGAAATATCCCAAAGAATAGATGCAGGACCATTGGCTCTGAATAATTTATCTTTAATTCTATTTGTTTTATTATTAATCGCTTTAAAAGACGAATATATATCAACTATTTCAGCAAAAAATGTATGACCAATTTCAAACTGTTTTCCTAATTCATCAGCATTAGATATGGCAATATTTAAAGCATTTGCAGCATTTATTAATCGTTCAATATCTCTATGTGATAAGCCTGCCTTTTGTTTTTCGTTTTTTAAATAAACAATATCTTGTAAGATACCAGAATTGTAACCATAAGGGAACCATAAAAAACGACGTCTTAATGCGAAATCTATTTGCTCTAAAGAAAAGTCAATTTCATTCATTGTACCGATAATGTATAAATTATCTGGTATGTTTAATTTGAAGTTACCAACTGCCGTTACAATATCTTCATTTCTATTTTCCATTGCTGAAAAAACTTCCCCAAAGACTCTTGATAAATCAACACGATTGATTTCATCTAATATTAAAACGTGAGGTAGATTATCACTATCGTTTTTTGCTAAAGCACAATACTCAAATAGTTTGCCTTTTTGGGGTTTGGTTTGGTCTTCAACTAATTGCATACCTGCAACAAAATCTTCGTATGTATAATTTGCGTGTAATTGAAGTCTATGTATTCTATTATTAACAATGGATTCACTATTTGAAAAGAAGGTGTCAAGATTCCCTTTATTTTTTAGATAGCTTTCTTTTATAAGTGCATTTGCTATTGTATTTGCAGAATGAGTTTTACTTGTGCCTGGTGGGCCATATAAAACAATCGCTTTTTTGTATAATATTGCTTGTAATTCATCATAAGGTATATCACTTGCACTATAATTCCATAGCTTTTTTAGGTCATTTTCGTAGAAGTCAAAACCATTATTTCTCCATTTATTTAGCTTTTCTCTTATTAATAAAATACATTCATCAGCATTGGTGTTTTCACCCTCTTCATCCTTAATAAGTGACCTAAATGTATGGTAAATTTGAGCTTTATGACCATTAGAAGCAATTCTTTCGTAACGATCTGGGAAAGCACAATATGTTAATATATTATACATCGTAAGAGCCTTATCTTGAAATCTTTCTCTGAATTTTGCATCTACAGGATATTTCTCTTTCTCTTGATAGTATTTAAGATATAAGCAAATTGCTTCTACCCATTTTTTTAATTCTTCTAAATCAGCACCTTCAGATTGTTTTTCAACAAGTGTTTTTATTAATTCAATATTAAATGCTATCTCCCAATATTTATTGGTTTTATGAAATTGACCAGCACTACCAAAGCCATATTTATAAGGTTCATCTTTAATTTTATTATCATCTAAACCGGTTATTACTTTGGTGTAATTTTTCTTTGTTGCTGTATGTAAGTCATTAACAGAATATGACCATAGCCATTCTGCGTGAGCAAATACAAGTTTTTCATTGTATGATGCACCTTCAAATTGACTTGCTAATTTCTCTTGAAATTTTAAGTCCTTTTCATCATTATAATTTTCAATAAATCTACCTTGAATACTATCAATAGTTTCAACAGAAAGTATATTCGTATCATCTGTTAAAATGCTGTTTTTATTAATTATAAATGAATCAATAAATTCATCGAAAAGCTCGTGTATTCTTGCCCAATCAGGATTTCTCATTTTTTAAAATTTAATTTTATTTACCAATGCCTCTTACACGAGCATCATATAATTCGTTAAACCACATTGTTTTGAATAAGGTGTTAATCTTATCTTCTGTCATTTTATTGTAAAAATCCAACTTCTTATCAATGAAGTTTAATAGTTCCGAATCTACTTCTTCACTAAACTTATCTTTGATATTATCCTTTGAGTTTCCTTTATTGAAAAAAGACATTAACTCTGCATTAGAATAAATATTCTCTTTCATTTTTTTAAACTCGACCTTATCTTCATTGGTTAACTCAATGCCATATGTTTCATTTAAGACCTTTATTATTTTAGTTAAGAAATCTAATTCATCTTCGTTACCACCCATAGCTCCACTTGGTTTCATTCCTTCTTGTTCACCATCTGCTGATTCTAACTTTAATTGGGTTGTGTATTTATGTTGAATCTTATAGCTATCTAACTCTACATCGTTTACCACATCTAATGGCAAAGATGTTTTGGCATAAGGCAACTTTTTTATTAAAGCTGTTAAAAACACATATACTTTTTCTAATTCTACATCGGTAAATGTGATGATTTGACTTAAAAAACGATATAGCTTCACAAAAGAACTAGCTGCACTTTTAAAGGCAGCTTGGTCTTCCTCTTCCAAGTTATCCACAAAACGAGCTGCTATCTCTTCTAAAATAGGTTGTATTTTTTCAAAGTCATCTTTTGGACTAAAGAATATATTGGCAAAAGCTTCTACTTCTTGAGGATAATACACTTCAAAACTTTCTACCTGATTTAAGCTATCATAAATAGCATTAGGGTCTGTTAAGTTTTCTTCCTGAATAAAGTTTTTACCATAATATTGTTGAAAATCGGCTTGCACTTCTTCTGGGTCGTTGACAAAATCTAACACCATAGTAGCCTCTTTTCCGCGTGCTTTTCTATTTAAACGCGATAAGGTTTGTACTGTGCTTGTGCCTCCTAATTTTTTGTCAACAAACATTGTGTGCATCATTGGTTCATCGAACCCTGTTTGATACTTATTTGCTACGATTAATAATCTATATTTAGGTAATTTTAATGCATCTACTATTGATATTTTACCACCTAAATCATTCATTTTAGTTTCGGTGTATTCCTCTCCAGTTTCATCATCTTTTACAGTACCTGAAAAAGCTACTAAAGCTTCATATGGCAACTTCATTTCACGCATTATATCATCAAACTTTCGCTTAAATCTTACAGCGTGCAAACGTGATTTAGTAACCAGCATCCCTCTTGCTTTCCCTTGAATTTTATTTTGAGTTTCTGCTGCAAAATGTTCCAGAATAATACGTGCTTTCTTTTCGATTGCGTGGTCTTGTAAATCGACATAATTACCTAAAACACGTACTGTTTTTTTCTTTTCGTATTCTTTATCTTCTATATCGCTACGCTTAATTAATTTGTAATAGCGTTTAAATGACATATAATTTTCTAATACATCTAAAATGAAACCTTCTTTAATAGCTTGTTCCATTGAGTAAATATCAAATGGTTCTTTACCACCATCTGGTTGTAGTGTACCAAATAACTCAATGGTTTTAGGTTTTGGGGTTGCGGTAAAGGCAAATTGTGAAATATTAGGTTGTTGCCCTTTTTTACTGATTTCATCTGCTATAACCTCATCTAAATCCTTTTCAGGTGTATCTTTTTCTGCTGCTTCTTCTAAACTTAATGCTTTACGCATATGCCTTGAAGTTTCCCCAGACTGTGAACTATGCGCTTCATCAATAATTACTGCATATTTCTTATCTAACTTTTGAGATACTTCATCTGAAATTACAGGGAATTTCTGTATGGTAGTAATAATGATTCGTGTACCGTGTTCTATTTCCCTTTTTAAATCTTGAGCAGTTGTTTTTTCATCTAAATAAGCAACCATACCTGGTATGTTATCTATCTGCCTGATGTTTTCTTGAATTTGAGTATTTAATACACGTCTATCTGTTAAAACAAAAATAGAATCAAATAAGGCTGTTTGGTCTGTATAATTTTGATAGAAGTTTGCTAAACGGTATGCTAACCAAGTAATGGTATTAGATTTACCTGAACCTGCTGAATGTTGTATTAAATAGTTTGTACCTGTTCCATCAATTTTTAATTGGTCTAACAAACGTCTAACCGCTTTTAATTGATGAAATCTTGGAAACAATAATTTGGTAGATTTTTTTTCTACAATAGCTTTCTTTTTAGCATCGTAAACTTTTTCAACATCTTCTTGTAGATTGACAAAGTTTTGTGCTAAATCCAATACTGAATCTTTACGTAAAATATCTTCCCAAACATAGGCTGTGGCAAAACCATTAGGATTGTAATTTCTTAATCCTTGATTGAATGGTAAAAAGAATGTTGATTTACCATCCAATTTGGTGGTCATAAACACTTTTTCCGTACCGATAGCAAAGTGTACCAAACAACGCTGAAACTCTAACAAGGGTTCTCCATTTGGGTCACGATCTTGCATATATTGTTTAATCGCATTGTGGTGGTTTTGCCCTGTAAGAGCATTTTTTAATTCAGCTGTAGCTACTGGAATACCATTAATAAAGAAACATAGGTCTAACTCGTTATTATTTTTAGTAGAATAAGCTAGTTGCCTAATGACAGATAAACGATTTTGTTTATACCAAGTTTCGTGTTCTGGTGTTTTGTTATTAGCAGGTTGAAAATATACCAAATCTAAACGTTCACCAGAAATACGCAATTTACTGCGTAAGGTTTTTAAGGTTTTGTTATTGCGTAAACTTTTGGCAACAGCTTCTACAATTTTAGTATCTGTAGATACCCCTAAATGCGTATGTATATTTTGGTATTTCTTGGGTTGACTTTCTTTTATAAATGCTAATACATCTTCTGGTATGATGCATAATTTTTTGTCGTACTTATTTTTGTGTACCAAATTATACTCTTTAACCTCTTGGGTTAAATAGTTTACTATATGGTCTTCAAAATGTATTTCTTTAGTGCCTCCTGCCATATTTGTTTAATTATTTGGTTGTTGCCAATCTCTAACATCTATTTTACCCGTTACTGCTTCTGAAATTAAAGACTGGCGATAATCTTTGAGTTTTTGGATTTGTTTTAAATTAAGTTGATTTAAGACATTTAATTTATCTAGCTCACTTTCTAAAAACGCTACAATTCTTAATTGTTCATCATAGCTTGGTTTAGTTAAAAAAACATTGTGTAACTTATCTTGTGTCATACTTGGCACAGCACTGCTTTCCTGTAATAGACTGAAAGGTATTAAAGTTGACAAGTAGAATAAAAATTTAGGTACAACATCACTTTCTATTTTCGTGTAAAACAAAGTGTCAACAGTCCAAAAAGGTTCTTCTATAAATTGAGGTTTATCAATTGTTCCCTTTCTTCCTAATAAAACAGAAGGTTTATCATAAAGAAATTCTGAAGCTCTTCCAAATTCCCCGCCTGTACCTAAAATCGGGTATTTGCCATCGTCTACTAATACACTTTTTTGATCTTTACCGTTTCTAATTTTGGCAAAGTATTTAAATTTTGCAATTGGCCAATTCTCTGGAATTTTACCCAACCATTCAATACCACTATCTTTTAAAGCGACATTTTTGTTTAAACCTTTAGTAACCGCTTCGTTAATAATGGCTCTTCGTTGCTCTTGTAGTTTTTGTATGATGGTTTCTTTTTTGCTAATTAAAGCATCAATTTTATTGGTTTTATAGTCTAGGTAGCTGGCTATTTGGGTTTGTTCGCTTTTATTCTGTGGCATTATAACAGGTAAATTTTGAATTTTACCCATTTGTAAATTAATTCTTGTAAATCCTTTAGCCTCAATGGATAAAATTTTTCTGTAAATATCGCCTGCCAATAGATAATTTAGAAAACTAGCATCAACCTCATCTTGATTATTCAGTCTAAAACCTTTACAAAAGCTGTTTAAATATGTGTTCTCTAGTTCAATCTTTAATACAGCGGTTTTTCCTATATCTTCATAATTTTCTGAACTCATTAAAAAGAATAAATCATTCTTTTTAACATCATTTTGATTTTCATTCTCAAAAATTTCAACACTATCTAATCTATTAGGATCAATTACTGAATTGTTAGCAATATTTGTAAAAGGAATATAATTTTTATTAAACTCTGAATCATCTCTTTTGAAATCATCCCCCTTCTTACCACTTAATCCACTAAATAAATAGCCTAAAAACTTCAACTTAATAGAATCCCATTGCATTGGAATCCTCCCAATCCATTCTATGCCACTATCCTTATATGTTTCGTATTCCTTTTCCATTAGCTAATCAAATCTTTTAATAAGTTAGCAATGTCTTTCTCCAAGGTTATAATTTCAGTTTTAATCTCACTTGCAGGACGTATAGGCGTATAGTTGTAGAAATATTTAGTAAAGTTAATCTCGTAACCAATACGGGTTTTATCGTAATCTATCCAAGCATTAGGTACGTGTGGTTTTACTTCGGTTTCAAAATAGGCTTCCACATCTTCAGTAAGTGGAACACTTTCTGAATCTCGTTTTTTGGTATCTGGTTTTGGGTTGCCTTTACTGTCTTTAACAATATTTCCTTTAGCATCTACTTTTGGCTGTTCTACCGTTAATTGGTAGTAACCAAAGTATTCGTTATCGAATATTTTAGAGTGGTCGTTTTCCTCGAAGTTTTGGTACAACTCCAACAATTGCGCAATGTGTTGTGATGTGATTTCGTTTCGTTTGTTACCCAAACTCTTTTTGTTGGGTTGGCAGAATAGTTGGTTAACTTTATCCTTTCCATTTCCTTCTGTAATTATGGTTTCTTTAGCATCACCATTTATCAACTGAATTTTACCTTTACGTTCAGGCGATTTATTATTGGTTAAAAACCAGATATAGGTGTTAATACCTGTGTTATAAAACAAATCTTTAGGTAATGCTACGATACATTCTAACCAATCGTGTTCTATAATCCAACGACGTATATCACTCTCACCGCTACCAGCAGAACCTGTAAATAAAGGTGAACCATTGGTGACGACACCAATACGAGAGCCTTCACGCTCCATTTTAGATAACATATGCTGTAAGAACAGTAATTGCCCATCGCTTACTCTTGGTGTACCTGCATAGAAACGTCCAGAAGGGTTTAAGGCTTCATTCTCTATAAACTTTCGGTCTTTTTTCCACGTAACGCCGTACGGTGGATTTGCCATCATATAATGAAAGGATTTGCCTTGGAAACGGTCTTCGCTAAATGAGTTGCCGTGCTTAATGTTATTGGCATCTTCTCCTGTAATTAAGGCTTCAGATTTCGCTATTGCATACGATTGCTCGTTAATTTCTTGTCCATAAGTTACCAATGTCGGTTTATGATTACTATTGGCACACACCTTATCGAGAATAAACTTTTTACCCAAGTTTACCATACCACCAGTACCACAGGCAGGATCAAAAATGGTACGAATGATTCCTGGTTGTGATAGCTTTTCTTTTTCGCCTGCGAACAAGAAATTGTTCATAATTTCAATGACATCTCGTGGTGTAAAATGTTCTCCAGCTGTTTCGTTAGATTGCTCGTTTGATATACGAATTAACTCCTCAAACACATATCCCATACCGTGATTGTCGATAGCTTCTGTATGTAAATCAATTTTACAGATAGCATCAATCATTTCATAGAGTAATTTGTTTTTAACCAAACGCGACACAATTTTATCGAATTGGAAACTCTCTAAAATTTCTTGTACTTCTGGGTTAAAACTTTGTAGGTAGTTGTTAAAGTTAATTTCTATGTATTGCGGTTCGTCTTTTAAGGACTGTAAGGTATGTTTAGAAGTGTTGTAAAATTTTAAGCCACCTGCTGCTTTACGCAACACAGGAATTAATTTTTCTGAAGATAGTTTGTCGTGGAATTTTTCGAAGGTCTCACGTACTTTTGCATTCACAGGGTGTAAAATACAATCTAATCTACGGATAACTACAAATGGTAATACGACATCGCCAATCTCATTTTTTTTGAAGGCATCACGCAAAACATCGTCTGTAATCTGCCAAATAAATCCTACTTCTACTTTATTATTTTGGTTGCTCATTTTTAGTGCTTGTTGTCTTTTATTTTGTTTGACATTGCAAATATGGGAATAATGTGTGCATTTTTAGTGCACAGATTAAAAATTTAAAAAACCCGATATTTTATCTCCTATTATATTGTCTGGATTGTTTCCTTTTGTAAAGTCTAAAATCTTTTGAAAATCGTTAATTCTTAATTTTAAATATTTATAATTTTCATTATGACATAGGCTTTCATAATCTAATTCTTTTCCCTTTGATAATAATATGCCTTGATTATTCCAAAACGTAAATGAATCACCTGCTTTAAGTCTCTTATAATTTGTTATTATTGTTCTATCGTGTTCTTTAGAAGTTTTAATAATAGTTACACTACAACTTTTACCTGTACTATCATTAAGAACTTTTTTTAATTCTTTAACTACATCGTCAAGGTCATAACTAATAAAATCAGGATTGGCAAACAGTACTATTCTTACTTTGTTAAAAGATAAGTTAGTTAAAACATCAATCGATTCGTATAGATTATGAATTGTATCATCACCATTTTTCTTTGATAATATATATGGGTCACCGATAATTATATCTGTAAGAGGTAATGAAAAGGTTCTTAAATCATTCCAATTCTGAAAACCTACTTCTCCAATTCTCCAGCGTTTATGAAATACATAATCGTCTTGGTTAAAGAATAATTTCTTTGTCTCGTTTATTTCTTCTCCTAATAGTGCAATTAAAACCGAACCAGCTCCTACAAGTTTATAACCATCTGCATCATCAATCCAATAAATTGATGACAACTGTTCTGAATTAAAATGAATAGCTGAATTTGTTTTTAATGGTCTGTTTGGGAATGCATTGTCAAATGTAGTATCCGTATCAGCAACACCGCTTGTTAAGGTTGGAATAATTGCTGATAATTTTTCATTCTCTTTTAATCTATTTTTAGAAAAATTAAAGTTGATATTTAATTGTTGTTTTAACAATTTTAAAACATCAGGAAATAAAGTGTGTTCTTTTTGACTTAAAAAAGACTCTAAATTAGTTTCGTCAATATATATATCCATACCTTATAAAATATCAAAAGCTAAATCTGAACTTACATCAAAAAAGCCTGGTTTAAAGTCATTCATAAATTTACCATCTTTACGATACTTCATTATATAAGGTGGTTCTTTCATATTAACTGGAAAATAAAATACTTTAAAAGGATTAGGGTTTAATGAATCTAAATCTCCATATTCTTGTGTTTTAGTTAATACTTGAGATTTTCTAATCATATACTCTGAATGGGTTTCTACGATAAAATTAAAACCATATTGTGTATGAACTTCGTTAAAAAGGTCTGTTAATTTAGATTGTAAAGCAGGATGCAGATTTAATTCAGGTTCTTCAACCAAAACAGTGATATACTTTTTATTCTTTTTACTTAAACGAATTAAACTTGCTATTTTTAATATCAGTGTCATTGCTTGTAAAGATCCCATACCTTTATCAGAAAGTGATACTGCTATTTGAGAATCCTTTTCAAAGATTTTAAATTCATAGGCTTCTCCTGCTTGCATATTAATACTGAAATCTACACCAACTTCAAATACTTGCATCCATTCTTTGATAAACCTAGTTTCATCATTATTTTTTTCACCTGCTGTTAATTGATAAAAATTATGTATTGCTTGTGCAAGTGCATTATTCTTGTCTCTTAAATAAAAAAGTGCTGATTGTTTAGAGGGATTTGCACCAATAAAGTAAAAGTATTGTCGGTTTATAGATTGGGTTATCTTATTAGAAAAATCTGTTAAGTGACCACTATTTCTTTTTAACTCTAATACATCATCAAAATTTTTAATTTCCTTTTTACTCTTGGTTGATAGTACTTCGTTATGTCTTATAAATTTTTCGATGGTGGCTCTTAATAGATTATCATCATTATTGTCATATGGCAATACATCAGTTAATGAATATGTTAACGTGTATTGCTTATCACCCTTTAACTTGTTTTCTTTTGGAAGTAATTTTTTAGCGTCTTTAAGCTTTTCACTTGCTTTTCTAAAAGCTGTCATTAATTCAATTGACTCTTTAGAAGTTTTATCGGTTATAGCATCTAATTCCTCTTGTAATTCTGATACTGAATCTTCAAGTTGTTTTATAACATTAAGTTTATTGTCATCAACTTTTTCATCTTCAATAAGCTCTTTACTTACCGTAATATTACCTTTTGAATAATTGATATTTAGGTCAATACCTGTTTTGGCGTCATTAACACTTAATACATTTACTTTCGCTTTCGTATTTTCATCTTGTCCGGATATAACTATATGAATATCGAATTCATCTAATTGATATTCAAATGTAATAGTAGGTTCTTTAGATAGATTGTTTTTTGCTCTACCAAACGTTACAATATTAGCATCTTCAAGTACGACATTATCAAATGAAAAGGTATCTGATAACTGATTTTGTAAATAATCGGTAATTAACAGTAATGCTTTTACCATTGTAGATTTACCTGAATTGTTTCGTCCTACCATATAGGTGATATTTCCTAATTGAAGCATTGGGAAATTTTGGAAACGTCTGAAATTTTTAAAGGAAATTCCTTTTGTTTGTTTATTCATTTTTTCAAATATTGTTCTTATTAGTGCATTGTATCTACACTGTTATAGTTTTCCATCATCATTTTAGTTCTTTCTTTTAAAGAATTCCTTAATGTTTCGGGTACTAATACTGTTAGTCTTTCACCATATTGTAGTAGCATACTTTCTAATTCGTAATTTGGAATGAGCTGTAAGCTAATATCTATATGGTCTTGTTGTTCTTGCTTAATCTTTTGAGAACCGTGTAATGGTTTTGTTTTAATATATGGCCATAATGATTTTTCAATCCTAATCGTTACTTCAATAGGGGTTTGATTTTCGTCAAAAGTTACACCGATAATATCTTCAAAGTATTCTTTAAAATCGATACGGGTTTCTGCATATTGCTTATCTGATATTTCAATATTAATTATACGGTCTAATGCCAAATTAGTAATGTTATCAAAGTTTGGGTTTTGACCAAATGAAAACCAACGGTTATTATACTGTTTTAAGTAATAAGGATGAAACTCTATAATCGAGTTTAATTCCGATTTAAAACTCTCGTAAGTGACTAATAAAACCGTTTTATTAATAATGGCGTGATATAACGTATTAATATATTCTTTTCCCTTTAAAAATTCATTCTGATCGAACTCAATAATTTCATTAGCCTGTTCACCAAATTGAAAGGATGCTTCTAATCTGGTGGTTATATTTTCAATCCATTCAAATTGAGGTAAGCCTTTAAATCTATTTAATGTTATTAATGTTTCCTTTAATTCTAATGCTTCTGATTCAGTAAGAGGTTGATTATTGATAGAGAAATTAACATCACTGTAGTAATAATATACCTTTCTGCCCATTTTATCTTTTTCAATGGGTGCATTATAACCATTCTCACTCATCATAAAAGCTATATCGTCATATACTTGCCTTTTCTGAACACCTTCTGCATTTCCTGTAAAGTTTTCAATAGCTGATTGACAAGCATTTACTAAATCATCAATAAAATACCTTTTAGATATATTTCTGAAACATTTATCCAATGCTTGGTATCTGATTATAGCGTGTTTTGTATTTGGCATATTGCTTAACTGAAATTATATTTTTTTACAAAAACCATAATGTTTCTTGTCCGAAATTAGGTATTACTTTACTATCAAAACGAGGTGCTATTTCTGCAACCATTTCAGGGTATTTAATTGTAATTGGTACATTTTGTTGACTTAATGATTTCCAATATAGCCTACTAAATTGATATACTTGTTCAATTAATTTTCTAATCCTCTTACTATCATTTAAAGCTTCTGGTGTAGGACTTGATATTTTAAGTTTTATTGGAAACGCATAACTTGAATAACTTGGGTACTGAACTGTTTTCTTATATCTTAAATTATTAAATAACAAATATTTGTGTTCATCTTTAGGCCCTATGTTGATGTATGTGCCACTAATAGGAATTAATTCTTCATTCCAATTTTGGTCGAAAGCAATTATATCTTCTGATTTTGTTTTATTTATGTTTAAGACAAAAAGTGGACAAGGTAATTTGAGTTTATCCATCATTTCCAAAACAGGTTGGATTTCCTCATCCTTCATATCCTTATAAAAGTGAATTACAATTTTTTCAGGTATTTTATTTGTTGGTACATATTGATAGATAGCATCGCTTAAAGCGTTACCTAATTGTTTGACATCAGATTTACTGAAATAATGAAACTCATTAAACCTGCCATTGTTTTTGAAACTAAATGCACTTGCTACATAACGTATATTTTCTTCGGTATTTTTAAAAGCACCAACACCAATTACCAATTCATTTTTTGGTTTAACATTAAGTTGCCAAGGTGTACCATCTAATTTTGCTAATAAGGCTAATGATATGTTGGTTAAATCATAAATAAATTTGTGTTGGTTTCTTCTAAATCTATCAAAATCTATTACTTGAGATATAATTCTTTTATAAAGTAATTGCTCTTTAACCTTATAATACACTAACTTCTTTTCAAGATTAGGTTCGTGTTTATTAAAAGGACTTAAATAAATAGCTACATAATTGATGTTAGGGTCTGATTTAAATTTTTTAATACCTTCTTTTATTTGAGGTAATGGGTTCTCTAAATCATCAAATATTATGTTGACACTATTATCAAAATGTGCTAATACCCCAGCATAAATATTTAAACCTTTATACCAACTTGTACCATCCTCTAATAATTTTTGTAATGTTGCTACCTCTTTTGTATAACTTGTGTGGTGAATGAAAAAGAAATGAACATTCTCTAATTGACAAGGGTTTAAAGGTTTGAGCTTTCTAAAATCTGATTTAGGTATTCTACCTACACCATTTTGAAACACTAATTCATTACATTCATCATCCACTTCACCAATACGATTAATTTCAACAGGTAGGTAATCATCGTTATTTACAGCAATTATTTCTCTAAAATCATCACTTAAAATAAAACTCTGTATAAACTTGTCTATTTTATGTTTGTAGCTAATGTATTTATTGGAATCATCTTTAGGCTCTGGTTTAATATTAAAAGCAGTTCGTAAATCATTATTTAATATTGCATAAGCCTTTGTATTATCCTCAATGTACTGTTTGTCTTTATGATATTTTAATATCCTCTTTTTATAAATTATTTTGTTGAGGTTAGTTGTAGAAGTGTGTTTTATGATTTCTGAAATAGGCTTTTTAAATACTTTGGCCATACCATCAGAAGATATTACCAACTCACCATATTCACTTACTTCCTTAATTTGGACTTTAACAGTAAATTTAAAATATTGATAAAAATGGTCGTTTTTATATAAATTATTACCCACCCATATTTGATTGTCTTTCACAAAATTCTTATCGACAAGTTTGTTAATACTATTAAAGAATTTTTTAATACGCCAATTATAATAGTGCTTTATGAGGTCGGTTGGCTGTTCCTTTAGATTAATTGTTAAAGGCAGATAGCCTTCTTTTTCATAGATAAAAGATGTGTAAATAAAATCAGGGTTTTCTTTTTCAATACCAGGGAACAATTCTTCTATATTAACGGGAAATTTGTTTTTATATAGTTTTTGGGCATTACCAATTTTCTCTTTACTTAAATAAAATGTTATTGGTTTGTCTGGTAAATCAAACGTTATGATATTGAAATAAAGCTCCTGACTCATAGGTTACTTTTTTAATTTTTATTTTTCTTGCTCAATCTAATAATATTTTGTTCTGCAATTTTGAGGATTTCCGTAATGTTCTTTTCATCTTTTAACATAAAGACAATTTTATCTGCCATCCAGAATTGCAACAACTCATTTTTATTTTGTTTTAATGCTTTAGCTAATGCTTCTGCTTGTTCTTTACGAGCTAAACGAGTACCACGTTCAATTTTACTTAAAAGTGCAGTATCTATATTCATTTGAGACGCAACTTCTCTTAACAATAATTGCTTTTCTTCTCGTAATTCTCTGATGTATTCACCAAATGTCATTTTTGGGATATTTTGACTTGTCAATATTTGTCTAATGTAAGAAAAAGAAAGTAAGAAGTAAGAAAAAGATATTAACAGTTATAAACAGAAAGTGAGGAAGTTAAGGATATGAGGATATGCAGTAAATTTGTAAATCCTTGTTTCCTTAAAATCCTCAATAACCTTATTGTGCTTTTGCAGGATTTGTATAATTGTTTTGTGCTTCTCGATGTATTAATCCCGCACCAACAAATTTGGTAATATAGCCTTCAGCAGTTTTGTGAGGTATTTTGTTTTTGTCGGCTATATTAAGGTAATCTTGTCTTGAAAATTGATAAGGTAATGACTCCAAAAAACGTTCTTTTCGATTGGCACGTTTAATTTGCTTTTGTTCAATAGGCAAATCGTTAAAAACCTTACTACTATGCTTTACTAACACGCTAATTATTTCCAATGTATTTTCAAAATCTATATCCTCACAACATCTAACTTGGTTGACATCGCCATCTTCCATAATGCGAAACACAGAAAATAACATCATAATTCTAAATGAAACTAAACCTAATCGTCTTACAGTTGCTATATAATCATCTGGCTGTAGATTGAGATATTTGGTTTGTAACTTTTCAAAAAACACATTGAATTTTTGTTGTTGCTCTGTTGTTAGCCTTACCTCAATAGTTGGATTGTTTTTTAAAGTTTTATATAGCTCAAAAAAATCTTTTCCTAATTGGTCATAGTATTCATCTAAACCATTTGCTGTGCCTGTTTGAAAAACGTTTTTCCAAGTTGGTTTGATATTCATATAATAAAACATAAAACGACTAAACAACCCATTTTCAGCACTTGGAACCAATGCTTGAATTTGTTTTGGTGTACCTGATAGAACTGTTGATAAGCAAGGTCTTTCAATATCTACATATTCTCTATCTGTTCTTCGATAATAACTAATTGTTTCGTGGTGAAATGCTTTACGAAAACCATCTGAATAATTACCATAATCACTTTTAAAGGCTTGCGCTAAAGTATCGCCTTCGGTTTCAAAAATTAAACCTCTACCTTCATTGTCAGATATTAATTGATAAACACCTGTTACGCTATTATTGGCAGGAATAAACAACATCCTTTCGGGTGGTTTATTTGGTTTTTCCATTGTTTCACTTTTACCCTTATTCATATTATAAGTTGCCATTTCTACTTGATGTTGTTGTTTTAGGATTTTGGATTGTTCACGTTGTTGTTTGTGAACAGGATTTACCAAATTTTTAATTTGGTTTAACCTTCCTTTTCCTGCTGAAGCTGGTGCAGTTACAAATAAATACAAATTGCTAAATACTTTACTTTGGTCGTACACACCAAATAATTTTGGAAAACAAGCACTAAACGCTGTTAAAGCTCCCAACAACAAAATATCACGTTCTTCATTACTGCTTGAAGGCTGTATTACTTGTTGCAAAAATGTTGGAATATTGTTGTAAACTGTTGTTGGTATTGTTGGCAACGGTTGTTTTACTTCTTCTGACTGTTGCAACACTTCAAAAACTTGTTGTTGCTGTTGTGGTTTTATTCCAACTTGATGTAAATGGTGGTATAATGTTCCAATGCTTATACCGTGTCCTTTTGCTTGTAAACACTTGTTATACTGCTCATCGCATTCTTTATGGTCGTAACCTGAATAATTTTTACTTATTCTATGGTAATAATCACGTCCAGCTTCTCCGTATTCTTCTGAAATTGCAAATCCAATATCACGCCATTTATCATAAGTATCTGTAATATCGATACCTGATTGTTCTAATGCGTTGATATATGATTCAATATCATTTGCAACAACCGTTGTAGGGTTGTTGTTGATTGGTTTTTTAGGTACTTCTTTTGGCTCTGGAACAGCTAACCAATCTTTTGGGTTAAATATTTTTGTCATAACTTTTGATGTCTTTTATGTAGGAATGCCAATGGATCGTGGGATAAAAAACACGCTCTGGAAATGTCTTTACCTGATTGGTCAACCTCTATGTTATATGTATGTTTTATATAATTGGCCACCGCAATAAAATATTCATTGTGTGACACTTTGGATAAATCGATTCTAATTATCCATTTTAAGCCTTCTCCTGAAGGTGATGTAAACAGCAATTCGGTTTCAAAATATTCATCGTTTAATAATTGTTGTTTTAGTTCTTCAAGATTTTCTAAATAGTCAAAATCGATTGTCAACAAGGATGAATGTTCAATTAAACTATCATCATTTCGTTTAGAAAACACGCCTGAAAATGTTACATAATCAAAATGATTTGCTTTAAATTTTCGTGCTTCTTTTGGGTCTTTAATCGCTCTAAATTGTTCTGTGATACTTTTATACTTATCGCTTATAATACGCTCAAATATTTGGTGTAATCTTACTTTTTCAGCAGGAAACACATTTCTAATAGGTGCTTTGTAAAAACTGCTGTAAGCATACCAAGTATCATCAGGTGCATCTAACCAGGATAATTCATTTTCTTTTTTAACTTCAATATTTAGATGTAATTCAGTGTTGATTTTCAGCAATAATTCTTCATCATCTACGAGTTTAAAATGATAAGATGCAAAATCGAATACATCACCTTTAAAATCGGTTAGTTCTGTATCATAATGTATTGCTTTATTTTCAACAACATTAATTTGTAATGTTGATTTACCACCGTTAAAAGGGTTACGGGTTACCCCGCAGTCCCTTCCTTTTAAGAAAAGGACTGTTGTTTCAGGATAATACTGTCTTAATATATACGCATAGATATTTAAACCGTAATGCGTTTTCTTCAAGATATTTTCTCTACTTATTACCATCGCATTTGAAATTTGGGTTGTAATAATTGCTCTGTAATAATTCCTCTATATCTGATACCTTGTAATAAAATTTACCCTGTATCTTGCTATATGGAAGTGTACCATTTGAACGGAAAGTTTGTAGTGTGCGTTGGCTAATATGTAGCGCTTGCAACACATCTTGATTGTCAATCCACGTATCTTTTAAGCATTCTGCTCTCGTTGCTCTTATTAATTCGATACGTGCTTTTATGTCCTTAATCTCTTGTGAGAGTGCCAAGAGTAAATCGATTATTTCAGTCATAACTTTACCTTTCCTTTTTTGATTAGGTAATCGGCAGCTTGCTGTTCGATTTCATCTTGGGAATCCATACGGTTACGCAGTAACCATTGGTCTAACTCCTGACGTTGGAAATAGATTTTTTTTCCATTCGGTTTATAATGTGGAATGGCTCCCGTACTTGTAAGTTTATACAAGTGCGATTGTGATAGTTCTAAATACTTGCAAGTTTCATTGAAGTTCAATACTTGCTTTTGCAACGTTTGTTGTTCTATTAACAACTTTTCGATGCTTTCTAAACGTTCTATAATTTTAACGTCCATCTTTTATAAATTTTAATTTAAAAATGGACTTCTGCGCAAAAGTCATCCTTGATTGTCAAGGACATAGCAAATATGGAAAAAGGTGTTTGGTATAATAGATAAGAGAAAAAATGGTATTGTTAAACCATTGTAAAACAATAAGTTATGTTATTTTTGGTATTATCTATTTGGTATTAAGTAGAGAAAATACCACTTTATAAAAATGAAGATTTATTTGATTTGGTCTAACCAATAGGTATTATCAACCAATTTTTGATATGCTCGTTTTTCTGTACCTAAAAAATTTCGATACTCTTTGTTAGCATCACTCTTTGGGCCATATCTATGTGCAAAGAATTTATAGATATGTTTAGGTTCTATTTTCTTGGGTGGGTTATTTTCAGAAAATAAACGTTCTGTAAAGTAATTAGCTTCTGTTAATTTTACCATAAAAGCTGCAAGTAGCTTTTTATTACCTCGTTTTTTGATAAAATAATAGTTATCATCTATAATACCTTTTTCATTTAAAGTAACTTCTAATTTAGAAAATTCTCTTTGTTTGGTTTTGTCTATTAACTCGTTATATGATAATACTTCGCTGTTGTCCTCTCTAATATCACCTTGTATAGCTTTAAATATAGAACTCTGTTTTTTCGGTTTTCTAACTGACTTTATTTCTGAACCACTATAAACTTTTACAACTAACTCTTGAGGTGGTTCTTCGTTAAAGAATACTTCGTGTAGTTCTTCGATAGTATAAATTTCTGTATCACTTAAGTCTGAAAACCGTTCTTGAAGCTCCATTAAAAGCATCATTGCATTTGCTTTTAAAAATGAAATTATATAAGCTTCATCTGATTTGTCATTATTAGTAGGCTTTAAATATAAACTTTCATCAAGATCATTTTCAGAAATGTAATTGCTAATCTGGGTTAAATAATTTGTAATTCGGTTAAATTCTTTGTCATAGAGGAAAGACAAATGACCAGGTGTTGAATTTGCTTCAAGGGTATCATTAATGGCATTAAACTTTTTGATATAATCGTTTTCGATTAGTTTAAAGTAATATTTACGCTTGTTTGAATATGCTTTTTTAAAGTCGATTTCATAATTAGGCGTGGTTATAGGATATTCTTTTTTAAAGCCATTTAAAAGCTCTTTAAATTGGTTATCGGTTCTTTTATCGTCAGTAACCTTTTCCACATACAGTAAGTCAATAAATAGGTCTTTAGCCATTATAAATCCAATTTAATTTTATTAGCAGCTTCTTTCTTTTTATCATCAATAACTTTTGCATAAATCTGCGTAGTTCTCAATTCCTTATGACCTAATAACTTGGAAACAGTATAAATATCTGTTCCTAAAGTTAATTGTAAAGTTGCATAGGTATGACGCGCACAATGGAACGTGATATTTTTTGTTATTCCTGCTTTAAGCATCCATTGTTGCAACTTTAAATTTGACCAAGCACTATAATGTAAACCTTGAAAAACTTTTTCTTCAGGTTTACCTTTATCTCCTAACAGTTCTGCCGCTTGGTCTGAAATAGGTAAAGTTTCAACTCCTTTTGTTTTCTTTTGTCTGAAACGAATATAATAGCCCATTTCTTTAGAATGTTGAATTTCTGACCAAATCAGTTTTTCAATATCTGACCAACGTAAACCGGTAAGCGCAGAAAATATAAAAGCACTTTTTAAAAGTGGTAACTCACATTCTGTGTTAACTGCTATTTGTAATTCATCCAAAGTTAAAAACTCTCGTTGAGGTTCACCTTGTTTAAAATACTCAACACCATTTGCTGGGTTTATTCTTAAAATACCATCTTTAACAGCTTGTTTTAATGCTGCATTAAATTTTCCATAATAGGAATATTTAGAGTTTTGAGATAATTTTTTACCTGCTCTTGCCATAGCATCCTTATCTAAATACTCTTTAAACCGTTCTACAAAATCCTTATCAATATCTTGAAAACTTACGTCTGTTGGACAAAAAGTTTTTAGATGTTTTAACATACTGTTCCAATTACCATAGTTACCAGAGCTTGTATTCTTTTTCTCTGCTAATGCTGTTACATAAGTAATAAAACTCCCTTTTAATTTCTCAATATCTTGGAATCCATAAATACCGTTTTGAATTTCAATCTGTCGTTGAGCGCAAATAGTTTCCGCTAATTGTTTGGTTTTCTTGTTAACCTCTCTTTCGGTTTTAGTTTTAGGGTTAGGTGTAAGGTATAAACGCAAATATTCGGTTTTACGTTTGCCTTTATGATAGTAATCTAAATACAAACTTATTTTGTCATTCTTCTTGCGTTGTCTTAATGTTACTTTCATAGGATGCTAATTAAAAAGGTTTTCTATTTGCCATCTGGCTACAATACGTTTTCTTCCGAAAGGAACAGCTTTTAAACGTCCTTGTTGAATCATTCTTTGAATGGTCCATCTACTAACACCAATTAATTGAGAAGCCTCTGTAACGCTTAAAAAATCTTTATTGTTTACAGCATTTGTATTTTGAACCTCAACCACTTCATTCTTTTGCTTCATATCAGCATTAAGAGTTGATTGAATTTTTTCTTTACGCTTTCTGGCCTTATAGGCTTTTTTAGCGCAAGAATTACCACAGTATTGAGTTACTGTTGTACGTGCTGTAAAAGCATTTCCGCAATGCTTACAAGTTTTCGGGATGTATAAATTACTGCTCATAAATGGTGCTTTATGTAGCGTTATGGTGCAACGTGGGGCAATATGGTGCATCATTACGCCTTTATTTTTGCCAACAGATTTGGGCAACAAATCCGTATTTTGGGCAACATATATGAAACAAATATAGTTAAAAAAGGGCAATTAGGCAACAAAAAAGAATATGTAAACCGTTGAAAAACAAGCAAAAACCAATAAAAAGAAGCTTAATTATTTCCCGATACAGAAATTAGCAAATATGTTTCCAAGTAACTCGTCATTAGATACTTGACCAGTTATTTCTCCTAAATGGTATAACGCTTCTTTTAGGTCAATAGCAAGTAAATCTCCAGAAATGCCATCATCCATTGCTAATTGTACTTTTTCAATTTCTTCTAAGGATTTTAGTAAAGCATCATAATGTCTGGTATTGGTAACAATAGTTTCATTATTATGCAAAGCACCAGTATTTATAAACTCAAGAAGTTTATTTTTTAATGTTTCTACGCCATCACCTGTTTTAGCCGAAATAAATAGCGTAGCAGGTATTTCTGTTTCTATAGTTTCTATTTGTTCAGGAGTATATAAATCTTTCTTATTGGTAATTACAACAAGCGTTTTTAACGGAAATCGATTTTTTATTTTTTCAATCTCTATTTTTATACTTTCTAAGTTTTCTATAGCAGGTGTTAGTGGACTTAAATACAGCACAACTTGTGCTTGTTCTATTTTTTCAAAAGTCTTTTTAATACCAATATTTTCAATAATATTTTCTGTTTCTCGTATGCCAGCTGTGTCAATAAAACGAAATCCAATGCCACCAATAGATATTTCGTCTTCTATAGTATCTCTTGTTGTACCCGCAATATCACTTACAATAGCACGGTCTTCATTTAAAAAAGCATTTAGTAGCGTAGATTTACCCACATTGGGCTCGCCCACAATAGCAACCGGAATTCCGTTTTTTAATACATTGCCTACTGCAAAAGAATTAATTAATCGTTTTAAAACTTCTTGTATTCTTGATAATAGTGTTTTAAACTGTGTGCGGTCTGCAAATTCTACATCTTCCTCAGCAAAATCTAATTCTAACTCTATTAAAGATGCAAAATTTAGTAATTCTTCCCTTAACTTTTTAATTTCTGAAGAAAACCCACCACGCATTTGTTGCATCGCTATCTGGTGACTAGCCTCATTGTCAGACGCTATTAAATCAGCCACAGCTTCAGCCTGACTTAGATCTAACTTACCATTTAAAAAAGCACGTAAAGTAAACTCGCCTGCATCTGCCATTCTGCACCCATCACGTAAAAACAATTGTATAATTTGTTGCTGTATGTATTGAGATCCGTGACAAGAAATTTCTATTACATTTTCACCTGTATAAGAATTAGGACCTTTAAAGAGTGATACTAAAACTTCATCATACACTTTACTGCCATCTACAATATGACCTAAATGTATAGTATGTGTTTTTTGTTTTGTTAAATCTTTATTGTGTATAGATTTAAACTTAGCATTTACCAAAGTAATTGCTTCTGGTCCAGAAAGCCTAATAACAGCTATAGCACCAGCGCCAGATGGTGTTGCTAATGCAACTATGGTGTCTTGTGAAAACATAAATGCAAAAATACAAATTATTAAAGTTGATGTATATTCATTTTGCACTAAATAAGTTAGATCTAGCATATAAATTTTAAGTCTATGGGAGATTGTATTAAAAGGATAGATATAAGTAACACCTTTTATAATTATGCTGATAGTTAACTTTTAAGTAATAACGCATCTTAACAAAATGTTAAATGTATGTTAGTTTTAAAGTGTAATGATACTTTTGTTATAACCAAAAAAAATCCTAACTAAAAAACTAACAAATGATTAGAAAAAAAATATTGTTATTTTTCTTGTTAATATGTTTTACAGTAACATTTGCACAAGAAGAAACTACAAATGTACCGACTCCCAATTACAGACTAGCAGCTAAATTTTCGCCAAATAATTTAAGGAAAATTGTACACTCTACAACTATACGTCCTAATTGGTTAAAAAATGGTAACCGTTTTTGGTATCAATACAAAACTACTGAAGGTACTAATTATTATATAGTTGATGCGGACAAAGGTACAAAAACCAAGTTGTTTGATAATGCCAAGATGGCCAAATGGCTTACTTTAATAACTAAAGATCCTTATGATGCCCAGCATTTACCACGTTTCAGTTTTAAATTTGTAAAGAATGAAACGGCAATACGTTTTAGAGTAACGTCTAAAGAAAAAGTAGATGTAGTAGATGATAAAGAAGAAAAAGCGGTTGAAAAAGATACCATCTCTAAAGATTCTACTAAAGTAAAAAAAACTAAAAAGACACCTAAAAAAGAAAACAAAGAGTATTATTTAGAGTATAAATTAGGAGGTAATGGTTTAATTATTATTAACACTAAAAAAGAAGAGAAAAAAAAGTGGAAGCGTTGGGCAAATATTGCACCAGATAGTACAATTGTATTGTTCTCTAAACAGCACAATTTGTATTGGATGGATAAGGCTAACTTTTTAAAAGCTGTTAAAGATGAAAAAGACACTACCATTGTAGAACACCAATGGACCAAAGATGGTGTAGAAAATTATGCTTATGGCGGTAGTTTTGGAAGTGAAAATAATGAAACTAAAGAAGAGAAAAAAGATGATAGGAAACCTGTATGGGGGAATTGGAGTCATGATTCTAAAAAGTTTGTATACCTACGTACAGATTCTAGAGATTTAAAAGATTTGTGGGTTATAAATTCTGTTGCTAAAAAAAGACCAACATTAGAAACGTATAAATATCATATGCCTGGAGAAAAAGAATTTATAATACCAGAAATTTTAGTTTTTGATATGCCTTCTAAAGAGGTGCTTTCTGTACAATTAGATACTACAAAGCAACAAAATATAAACGTGTATTCAGCTCCAACTAAAAAAATGAATAGAAGTGATGACTTTAAACCTTCATTATTACTTTCCAGAAAAAATAAAATTTATTTTAGTACTACGAGCAGAGATCGTAAAAAGGTAAATATTTGTGTTGCTGATATAAACTCAGGAGAGGTTAAAACACTAATTAAAGAGGAATTAAACACCTATGTAGAGTCAAAGCAGATAGTTTTGTTTAATAATGAACAAGAAATAATACATTGGTCTGAAAGAGACGGTTGGGCACATTTTTATTTGTATGATGCAAACGGAAATCTTAAAAACCAAATTACAAGCGGTAGTTATCATTCTAAAGGTTTTGTTGGTGTAAATGAAAAAGAACGTACCTTGTTTTTTACAGCAAACGGGGTAACACCAGAGCAAGATCCTTATTACGAGCATTTGTTTAAAGTTAATTTAAATGGTACTGGATTAAAAAACTTAAACAAAGGAGATTTTAATACTGGCACAAGTATGGCAGACTCTAATAGGTTTTTTGTCAACAATTATTCTAGAGTAAATACAGTACCAAAATCTGAGTTAAGATCTAGTAATGGTAATCTTGTATTAAAGTTAGAAGAAGCAGATTTATCAGCTTTAATGGCAACAGGTTACCAATTTCCTGAGCCATTTAAAGTAAAAGCAGATGATGGTGTTACAGATCTTTACGGTGTAATGTATAAGCCTTTTAATTTTGATGAAACTAAGAGTTACCCACTTTTAGAATATGTATATCCTGGTCCGCAAACAGAGGCTGTAAATAAATCTTTTTCTGTTTCTATGAATAGATTAGACAGGCTAGCACAAGTTGGTTTTATTGTTGTAACCTTGGGTAATAGGGGAGGGCATCCTGACAGGTCTAAGTGGTATCATAATTATGGTTATGGTAACTTAAGAGATTATGGTTTGGCAGATAAAAAGTATGTTGCAGAGCAATTAGCAGACAAACATTCTTTTATAGATATAAACAAGGTTGGTATTTTTGGCCACTCTGGAGGTGGATTTATGTCTACAGCAGCAATGTTAGTGTATCCAGACTTTTTTAAGGTAGCAGTTTCATCTGCTGGTAATCATGATAATTCTATGTATAACAGTTGGTGGAGTGAAACGCATCACGGAGTTGAGGAAGTAAAAGATGCAAAAGGTATTATTAGTTATAAGTATGACATAGATAAAAACCAATCTTTGGCAGCTAATTTAAAAGGCAAATTATTGTTGGTAACTGGTGATATAGATAATAATGTGCATCCAGGAGCTACAATTAGAATGGCAAATGCATTAATTAAAGCCAATAAGAGATTTGATTTTATGATGATGCCAGGACAAAGACACGGTTTTGGAAGTATGACAGAGTATTTCTTTTGGCTAAAAGCAGATTATTTTAGCAAACACTTTTTAGGAGTAGAAGCTACAAATGTTGATATGTTAGAAATAAATAGAGCTGTTCCTAAGCATTAAAAAATAGAAAACGTAAATTGTTAATGTGCCTGTATTGTAATAGATACAGGCTTTTTTTGTTTTTAGATTGATGTAAATTTTCAATCAAAAAAGGGCATTAAAATCAAGCTTATAAGTCAAATTCATAGATTGAACTCAGATTTTTAGTTTTTTTGTAACATTTTACAAAATATTACTACTGATATAGTAATAACATTAAAATCAATCAAAATGGAAATCATTAATCAAAAAATCACAAGAACAGATAATTCATTAGTATCTGTTACTCATTTAACACAATTATTACACTACGTTACCGGTATTGGAGGGTTTATAGTCCCTTTAATTCTTTGGTTAACATCTAAAGACACTGTTGAAGGTATGAATGAGCATGGAAAATCTATCATTAATTTTCAGTTAAGCTTACTCTTATATCTTTTTATTAGCTTACCTGCCATACTATTGTTTGGACTTGGATTATTAGGTTTCTTATTTGTAGGAATCATTGGGTTTATAATGCCCATAGTAAATGCAGTAAGAGCTGGTAATGGAGAAGCTCCTAGTAAATTTATGACCATACCATTTATTTCATAAAAAATATTAATTATATTTTAAAGCCCACTCATAATTTAATCATATGTGTGGGCTTTTTATATAAAATAAATACAGCCTAAAAAGTTAAAACCATTGTTTTATAATTCAACAGTACTAGAACTGTCTACAACAAAATAGACTTGGTGTCTAATTTTTTATCAATTAAATCTAATGAAAGTAGTGTGTCTTGTACTTTTTTCAATGTTTTTTCACTCATTTGAGATTGACTCCATTGTGTAATGGATAACCATTTTTTAATATCATCTAGTTTTTGCTTATATCTATTTGCTACTGTTCTGTCTATACTTGGTATAGATTTAAATTCTTCTGAGTATAGATTTATGATTTCTAAGATGTGCTGTAATGTACCAGAGTTTTCTGTAATGAATTTTTCTGTAGCTGCAATTACAAAACAAGGCCAAGGAGTAGGACAATCTCCAATACATTTAAACGTACCATTATCTACTAAAGGTTTGGTGGTAAAATGTTCCCACATAAAATAATCTGCGGTGCCTTCTGTTAAACTTGTTACAGCACCATCTAAATTATTGATGACTTCAAATTCTAATTCAGCCGTATTCCATCCTAAAATTTGAGCATTAACATAAGCCATTAGATGGCTACCGCTACCAAATCTACTAATGGCTGCCTTAGTATTTTTTAAATCTGCAATGGAATTATAACTACTTTTTGCACTAACGTGAATGCCCCATAATAGTGGAGAAGCTATATATTCCTGTACAATTTTTGCCTTTGTGCCAGCTGTAATGCTCTTTACTAGGCCTTCGGTAAGAATTATAGCTATATCTGTTTCATTATCTGCCAGCATTTGACACATTCTACCAGTACCTTCAGGAATATCTATCCATTCTAAATCTATGCCTCTATCTTTAAATGCATTTTCTTCAATTGCCAAATGCCATGGATGATTAAAGTGTTCAGGAACTCCAATTATATTAACTTTTTTCAAGATATATTATGTTATTTTGTTAAGCGTATATTTTATAAGCGAATCTACTGTTTTAGATGGTATATTGGAAAATTCTCCTGTTGCTCTGTTTGCAAGTATAGCATTTAATGAAACGGCATTATGACCTAGAAGTCTTGCCAATCCATAAATACCAGAAGTTTCCATCTCTAAATTTGTTATTTTTAAATCATTGTACCTAAAAGAGGACAACTTTGTATTTAAATTATCATCTTGGTTTTTTAGACGTAATGTTCTGCCTTGAGGTCCATAAAATCCAGCATTGGTAGCTGTAAAACCCATTACAGTATTACTGGATGAGAAAATTTTTGCTAGTTGTAAGCTACAATCAACTACATAGGGTTCTGATTTATCCTTAGACCAATTGGTGTGATTAACAAAAGCTTTTTGAATTTCAGGATGTTGTATATGTTTACTATCATAAAATTGTAATAGGCTATCTAAACCTATTGCATATTTACTTAGCAAAAAAGAGTTTATAGGAATGTCTTCTTGAATGGCTCCAGAAGTTCCAATCCTTATGATGTCTAAACTAGTCTTTTCTTGCTTAATAGTTCTGGATTTAAAATCTAAATTTACCAAAGCATCTAGTTCATTTATAACAATATCAATATTATCTGTACCAATTCCGGTGGAAATAACACTAATACGTTTGCCATTAAGATACCCGGTGTGTGTTATAAACTCACGTTTTCCTTTCTTTATTTCAATGGAATCAAAATATTTAGAAACATCACTTACACGATCTGGGTCACCAACGGTAATTATAGTATTGGCAATATCTTCTGGTAAGATATTAAGGTGATAAATACTATTGTCCGCATTTAAAATAAGCTCTGATGGCTCTAATTGCATATTATAATTTCAGTATTCTATCTGTTGAATTGTTGTACAAATAATTATACTTAATAGCACCACCCAAGTATACATCATTATCTTGAATACAGGAGTAATAGCTAGTCTTACCTGACAATATTTCTTTTCCTTTTTTTGTAAGACGTACAGGGTTAAAAGAACCAAATAAAGGCTTTAATAATGTAATTATTTTTTGGTACTGTATGTCACCAAATCCATAAGTATTATCATTTAACAAGATTTGGTTCAATAATTCGTTCTTGGTTTTTGCTTTGTTATTGGCAGCTATGTGCAATAAATTATTTTCAACAGCATTTAATCCATTTTTTATGGAAGGAAAGCGCTTTAAATGCGATTCAATGGCTAGTTCTAAATAAGGAAATCTATATTTTTCAAAATCGGTTAAATTCTCTAACCGAATAGGGTTGTCACTACAATACAATTGCCAAATATAATCTGCATATTCAATATCATCTTGACGTAAAATTGTTTTGTTTTCATATAGTTGCATCAATTGTTCTTTAGACAACTCGTTTAAACCAAACATTTTAGTTTTTCCTTCTACTTTGCCACTACACACAATTGATATTTCTGCATATCTACGGTGCATTTTTAACCAGCTAACAACAGCTAGCATATTTATTTGACAAAACAAATCATACTCAAACCACAATACAATAGTATTTTGTTGTTTATGATTACATAAAGAACGGTATTCTTTTAAAGTACGTTCAATAAACTTAGACTTGGAAACTTTATAGTTTTTACTTAAAAAATCGAACCTAGTTTTCCAGAAAGATTCACTACCTACGTTGTTTAATGTTTTGCCTTCGCATAGCATTTCTCGCCAGGTAATAATTTCTCCTTTAATTGGTAACAATCTTAATCTATCTGTAAAGCTATCTCCGTTGGTTATGTGTAAGATGGAACTCATAGTAGTAATCATATTAGAACTCTTAAAATTACATTAATATCTAAATAATCAAAAATAAATTAACAATTTTAACCACCAACACGTTTTACAGTAAATCCTTTTTCCTTTAAAATAGCCATAATTTGATCTCTGTAATCCCCTTGAATAATAATGCTATTGTTCTTAAAACTACCGCCAACACTAAGTTTTGTCTTTAATTCTTTGGCTAATAATTTAAAATCTGAATCTGCACCAGTATAGCCTTCAAGAATTGTAATTGGTTTTCCTTTTCTTTTTTCGTATTTGCAAATAATAGGTTCATCTTGCATCCAAATATTAGTTTTTGGAGCTTTGTCTTCTTTCTCTTTTGATGGTTTATGATTTGGGAAAAGATTTTTTAACTGATCTTGTAAGTCCATAATATATACTGTAATTTATTATTTTATTACTCTTTTATTAGTCCTAACTCTATTAATCTTTCGTGTAAGAACTCTCCTGCTGTAATGTCTTCAAATTGTTTTGGATTCTCTTTATCAATACAGTTATCTAAACAGTTTAGTGACATTTCACTTATAGGGTGCATAAAGAAAGGGATAGAATAACGAGATGTACCCCATAGTTCTTTTGGAGGGTTTACAACTTGATGAATTGTGGATTTCAGTTTATTATTAGTTAATCTGGATAACATATCTCCCACATTAATCATAAGTTGATCTGGACGAGCAATGGCATCTACCCATTCATCATTATGATTTTTAACTTGTAGGCCTTTACCGTGTGCTCCCATTAATAAGGTAATAAGGTTTATATCTCCATGGGCAGCTGCACGAACAGCATTTTTTGGTTCACTTGTAATGGGTGGGTAATGTATTGGTCTTAGTATGGAATTTCCGTTTTTAATATACGCATCAAAATAGGTTTCCTCTAGATTTAAATGTAGTGCAAGTGCTCTAAGGACATATTTTGCTGTTTTTTCTAACATTTTATAGGTTTCTTTACCAATAACATTAAAGTTTGGCTGTTCTTCTACCATTACATTGTTAGGGTACTCTAATTCTAATTTTTTATCATTTTCTACATATTGTCCAAAATGCCAAAATTCTTTTAAATCACCTTCCTTTTTCCCTTTAGCATGCTCCTTACCAAAGGAAGTATAACCACGCTGCCCACCTATACCCTCTATCTCATATTTATCTTTTAGCTCTTGGGGTTGATTAAAAAATACTTTAATTTCTTTGTATAAATCTGCTACTAACTTTTCAGATAAAAAATGACCGCTTAATGCTACAAATCCTATGTTTTCAAAGGCACTACCTATTTCTTTTATGAATTTTTGTTTTTGTTTATTATCATTAGATAAAAATTCTTGTAAATTGACACTTGGAATAGAACTCATCGTTTTTAGATTTTGATTATTCAAATTTGATAATAATATAACATTATTGTTTATTTTTATTATTTCTGTAACAATATCTAATTGAATTTGTTACTTTTATTCTTCAATTTAAAAAACATTTCCAATAAATGAAATTCAATACAGGAAATATTTCTTTAAATCAACAATTATTATTGTACAAACGTATGCTAAAGCCACGTTTAATTGAAGAAAAAATGTTGATTTTATTACGTCAAGGTAAAATTTCTAAATGGTTTAGTGGTATAGGACAAGAAGCAATATCTGTAGGGGTAACCAGTTCATTAGAGCAGGACGAATATATTTTACCAATGCATCGTAATTTAGGTGTATTTACTACAAGGGAAATCCCTTTACATAGATTATTTTCACAATGGCAAGGAAAAGCTAATGGTTTTACAAAAGGACGAGACAGAAGTTTTCATTTTGGTTCTCAAGAATTCAATATTGTAGGAATGATATCTCATCTTGGTCCACAATTAGGGATTGCAGATGGTATTGCCTTAGCAAGTGTTTTAAAAAAACAACCCAAAGTTACTGCTGTATTTACAGGAGAAGGTGGTACCAGTGAAGGTGATTTTCACGAAGCATTAAATGTTGCTTCAGTTTGGTCTTTACCCGTATTATTTTGTATTGAAAACAATGGGTATGGGTTATCTACGCCTTCTAAAGAGCAATATTATTGTAAGCATTTGGTGGATAAAGGTATTGGTTATGGTATGGAAGCATACCAGATTAATGGTAATAATATTCTAGAGGTATATAGTAAGGTAAATGAACTTTGTGAGAGTCTACGAAAAAATCCTAGACCTATACTATTAGAGTTTTTAACTTTTAGAATGCGTGGGCATGAAGAGGCTAGTGGTACAGCTTATGTACCAGATGCTCTATTAGAAGAATGGGCAACCAAAGATCCTATTACTAACTACGAAGCGTTTTTAAAGACAAAAGGGATATTGAATGATGAAATAATAAACACTATTACATCAGAAATAAAAAAAGAAATAAACGAAAACCTACAATTAGCGTTTGATGAACCTTCAATTACCTCTACAAGAGAGAATGAATTAAATGATGTTTTTAAATCATTTGATTTTAAAGAAGTTAAGGGTAATAATGATTCTATTAAGAACATAAGGTTTGTAGATGCTATTTCTGAAGGATTAAAACAATCTATGGGAAAATATGATAATCTTGTTATTATGGGACAAGATGTAGCGGAATATGGTGGTGTTTTTAAAATAACGGAAGGTTTTGTAGAAAAATTTGGTAAGGAGCGTGTACGTAATACACCCATATGTGAATCTATAATTGTTTCTGCGGCTATGGGGCTATCTATAAATGGTATGAAAGCTGTAATGGAAATGCAATTTGCAGATTTTGTGAGTAGTGGTTTTAACCCTGTGGTTAATTTATTGGCAAAATCGTACTACAGATGGGCAGAAAATGCAGATGTTGTAATACGGATGCCATGCGGTGGTGGAGTAGGAGCAGGCCCTTTTCATTCACAAACCAATGAGGCTTGGTTTACCAAAACACCTGGATTAAAAGTAGTATATCCTGCTTTTCCGTATGACGCTAAAGGTTTATTAGCAACAGCTATTGAAGATCCAAACCCAGTATTGTTTTTTGAACATAAGGCATTATACAGAAGTATTTATCAAGATGTTCCTGAAGATTATTTTACCTTATCTATTGGAAAAGCTAGTAAATTAAGAGATGGTAAAGCAATAAGTATTGTTTCATATGGAGCTGGAGTGCATTGGGCATTAGCCACATTGGAAAATAATTCAGAAATAGATGCTGATTTAATAGATTTAAGATCTTTGGCTCCTTTGGATATGGAAACAATATATGCTTCTGTAAAAAAAACAGGGAAGCTACTTGTTTTACAGGAAGATAGTTTATTTGGGGGTATTGCCAGTGACATTTCTGCTTTGGTAATGGAAAATTGTTTTGAGTATTTAGATGCGCCTGTAAAACGTGTTGCAAGTATTGAAACACCAATTCCTTTTGCTAAAGATTTAGAAAAAGAATATTTACCAAAAGAAAGATTTACTCAAGAATTATTGGATTTAATAGCATATTAAGTCCAAATGCATCATATAAATGTTATAAAAAAAGCATAAAACATAAAATCTAGATTTTATGTTTTATGCTTTTTTTATAGAACATTAGCTAATAACCTGTAACTTGAGTTTGGTTAATATAATTAATGTGTTTTCATCTTTGCTTTTCTCTTTTCCAATTGCCTGTTAAGATCATCAATAGTTGCTGTTATTGATGCTTCAAAAGAAGATGAATTGGATTCTGAAAATAACCTTGGTCCAGGTGCACTTAAACGAACGCCTGTTACTTTACCAGTTTCTGGTGAAGAAGTATTTTCATTTTTAAAGAAAACATCTGCACGAACAATGAAATCATACTTGCTAAACAATTTGTCTATTTTTTTTGCAGCTAGTATTTCTAAACGGTCACTTGCTGTAACTCCGTCGTATTGAAAGTGTATATTCATAGGTTAAATCTTTGTTTCAAGTTACATATACTCCATGAATAAATCAAATGTTTTAACTCAATATTTCTTTCAAATTTATTGTTTATTATTTACATTATTTTTAAAGTATTCTAAATTAGTATATTGCATTTATTCTGTAATACGAAAAAAGTAGCTACTTAAATTTAAGTAGCTACTTTTTTTTAGAATTTAAAAAAATTATTCTTCTAATAATTCCAAGTCTAAAATGATTTTTGAAGTGATTTCTTCTTCAGATTCCTCATCAATGGTAGTTAGTGTTTCAAAGGTTATCTTAAATGACTTCCCTTTTAATGTTTCATCAGTTAGATTATGCTTTTCTTGAGCTTCAGTTTTTAAACCTTGAAATTCATGCATAACATCATCTTTGTCTTTAAAATTGTAAACTTCATTTTCATAACCAACATAAGTAGCAGTTATTGTTTCATTATCTTGAGATAATGTTGTAGTGGCAACAGATGCCAAAGTAAATAATACAATACATAGTGTTTTCATATTCATTTTTTATTTAGGGTTAAAATCTATCTACGTAAGAATTAATACGTTGGATGTTATAAAATATTATTTTAAGAAAAATTTATAAAAGTTGTTTAAAAATATTAGTGGGTTTCATAAGTTAAGAATTTAATGGTATGATAAATTAAAGTAAAATGAGATTTACGAATTTTTTATTATGCAGGGATATAAAAACATTCTATTTTACATAATATAAATTATAGTACAAATATAATATATGAGTAAAACGAATAGAACTTTTTCTGTTCTATTTTACATAAATGCAGATATAGCGCCTTTAGGTCTATATCGTCACTAAATAAGAAACATTCTGCTGTTTGTACTATAATTAGTCGCTATGTAAAATTGCCGCTGCCTATGCGCTCGATTGTTTTTTATAAATTAAACGCTTTTGGCGTTTATTTCTAAACACAATTTCCAACCGCATAGCCACCGCCATAAAAAAGCTAACCTTTTAGAATGATTCAAAATTCGCGTATTCGATAATAATCCTGCAAGATTTTTTTCTACGACATTCTCGTAAAGCTTTCCGCAAGAGTATAAAATTTAAGAAAAATAAATTTCTATACACTTGCTTTAATTGTGCTATAATTCAACCTTTTTTGATTTGAGCTGTTTAACAACATTTAGAACTAGAATTTAAAATCGTAACCATCAATCTTTTATTATTATCTTTTTTTCTTGATAAAAAAAGAAACAAAAAAATCAAGGCCTCATAAAACTTTGGAAACAATGTCGGCTCAATCGCTATATTTTAGAAAACATTCTGAATACTAATATGGTAGGAAAATTAGAATCAATAAATCTTTCTCCATAAACAATAGGATTACCAGTAGTTTTGTAAATAGTTACTTTATTGCAAACTTTAGAAAGTGCTTTTTTAAAAGCAACAGCTCCATCATAAATTTCTTTTTTATACGCTTTATCTGTACTTATTGATGGAATACATAACAATTCAAATAATTCTTCTAAAAACTGATTTTTGTTTTCTTCTATGTATTGATTTATAGTCATTATAAAATAATATTTTTCATTTCTTTGATTAACAATTCAATATCAGCATCGGTTGTATTCCAATTACAAATTGCACATCTAATTGCATAATTATTTTTATAGCTTGTTGGTGTTAAAAAAACTTCTCCCGTTTTATTTAAGCTTTCTAAAAAGTCTTGGGTAGTAATTTTCTTTATATCTGAAACTTTAAAACAAACTGTATTCAAATTCACTTCGGCTAACAATTCAAAATCTTCAGATTTTTTTATGAAATCACCAAGTACCTTTGCCTGTATACAATTCTTTTGAATAAAATCTTTATAACCTTTTTTTCCATAAGTTAAAAGTGAAAACCAAATAGGTAAAGAACGCCATCTTCTACTGGCTTGAGGTGTTAAGTTAATTAAACTAAAATCACCTAAATCTTTAATATAAGGAGCATTTCCATTCTGAAAAACCTGTTGCTGTAAGTCTATTCTTTTTGTAAATTGAAAAGCAGAATCATACGGAATATTCATCCATTTATGTGCGTCAATAGTAATTGAATCTGCTAATTCCCATCCATCTACTAAATGTGAATAATCATCTGTACAAGAAGCTAATCCACCAAAAGCTCCATCTATATGATGCCAGAAATTGTATTTGCTTTTTAGCTTTTCAATTGCCTTAAAATCATCAAATGCTGTGGTGTTTACTGTTCCTGCACTAGATAAAACAATGGCTGGTTCTCCGTTTAACGTTTTTAATTTTTCTTCTAAATCAATTATATCTGTACATTCTGAATTTGGTTGTGTTTTTACTTCAATTAACGCTTCTCTACCTATGCCTAAAATAGAAAGCCCTTTGTAGGAACTAGAATGTGCATTTGCACTTAGAATATTCATTTTTTTTAGACCATATATACCGTTTTTTGCAATATCCAGACCTAATTCTAATCCATACCATTGTCTTGCTATTGCTAAATTAAGCATATTAGATACTGTAGCTCCGCTTACCAAAGTACCCGTAAAGCTTTTAGGAAGCTTTAAAAAATCTAATAATAATGATACAGTATTTTTTTCGTGCACAGAAGCTACTTGTGATGCTGGACTTACTTGGTCATAAACGCTTGTTAACCAGTCTCCAGCTATTGATGCTGGTGTAGCGCCACCAACAACATAGCCAAAATACCTTGGTCCTGCTGTACCTGAAATGTAAGGTACATATTGACTTTTAAATAGTTTTAAAGTGTCTTTAAAACCTAATCCTTCTTCTGTTAGTTCTTGATTTGTAGTTTTATTAAAAGGAATGTTGGGTGAAATAGTATCAAGCTTATCTAAAAAGGAAATAGCTTCTTTTAAAGTTTTATCTAGTATTTTTTTTGTTGTCATTATTTAAATTTTCTTCAAATATATTTTGAAGTTATGACAAAGGTATGTCATAGGTATACTTTACTTTTACAATGTTTTTTATAACTCATTAAAATGGAAAAGCCTAGAATATCAAGATTAACATCAATTGTTACAATACTTAAATCGAAATCATTAGTTACTGCTAGAGAATTAGCTGACAAATATCAGGTAAGTACAAGAACTATATACAGAGATATTAGAACATTGGAAAATTCTGGAATACCTATTATTACAGAAGAAGGATTGGGTTTTACTTTAATGGAAGGTTATAAAATGCCACCTGTTGCTTTTACTGAAAAAGAAGCTTTAGCTTTGATTACCTCTGAACAATTAATTATAAGGAATAAAGATGAATCTTTAATTGAACATTATAATACTGCAATTACAAAAATAAAATCTGTTTTAAGGAATAGTAGTAAAAAGAAAGTAGAATTGTTATCGAAAAGAATTATTTTCAGGAATAATCGTGAGAATTTTAAAACGAGTAATTTGGTTGTCGATTTACAAATGACCATTACAAATTATCAATTAATTAAAATAACATATCATTCTTTAGAAAAAAATACAACTATAAGACAAGTTGAGCCTTTTGCTATCTATAGCACTCAAGATAATTGGCTTTTAATTGCTTTTTGTAGATTACGAAATGAATTCAGAAAATTTAGAGTGGATTGTATTGAGAAAATGGTTGTTTTACCAAAAACATTTCAAAATCATAATATGACTTTACAAGAATTTTTTAATGAGTTTGGCTAAGTACATGACAAAAAACAGAATCAAGTGATAATCAGCAAATTAATTGTCAAAAAATTAGATTAAAGCATTGATT
>CANLIE010000009.1 GCA_947491225.1 uncultured Cellulophaga sp. | reverse complement strand
AAAATCAGAACTTTAATTTACTAAATTTTCTGCTTTTTTCTATGAAAAATATTCACTTTTTACGTCGAACTCACGTTAAATTAGGATTATTTGGAACAACAAAGATGCCTCTTGAAAAAATAGAAAGCATTGAATTCACGACCAAAATAAGTGATGTTGTTAAATCAAATTCCTGCCAGTTTACAGCGTTAGGTGATATAGAATCATTCAATACGGTCATTCATATGAAAGAACAAGTCTATTGTGAGTTTATCTATGGAATCAAACGAAAATGTAACACACTATTGATTAGTATTGATGATATAGAGCAATTAGAGAAAAAATTAAAAAACCACAAATTTTGGAAATAATATGTTACAGTTGCGGTAGAGGGGAAAATCCCGAAAATTCCATCGAGGGAATCAAGCATTGCATAGAAACAAATCCCGATTGGCGAATTGAAATGGATTTGCAAATAACAAGAGACGGCCAAATTGTACTGTTTCACGATTATGAAACGGAAAGAACAACAGGGGTTAAAAACAACATTCAAGAATTGGATCTAGATTCAATCAAAAAATTAAATTGTGGATTTAACTTTAAAATAGGATCGGAATTTCCATATCGTCAAAACCCAATACAAATTCCAACCCTCGAAGAAGTTTGTCAGTTGTTCCCAAAATCAAAATTATTGCTCGACATCCATACGGACAACTTAAAAGCTATCGACAAAATAATAGAAATTATCGAAAGACACCAAATGGAAAAGCAAATTGTAGTGGTAAGCCATTACGACCAAGTTTCTGAAAAATTCAAGGCAAAACGACCGAATTGGACTTACGGAGCCGCAACAAAGGAAGTCAAAAAAATGGTTTACAGTAGTTTTTTGCTTTTGGACAGTCTATTTCCAATAAAATCTGACATTTTAATGTTGCCCGTAAAATTTGGCAATATAAAACTTTTGAAAGGCAGAGTGGTTAAACATATCAGTAATCGAAATAAACGACTTTGGGTCTGGTTGAACGAGGGAGAAAAAGTGATAACCGTAAACTCAAAAAATGAAATGGACAAATTGGAAAAAGTGGGAGTAAACGGAATATTCACTGAATTTCCGGCTAAATTGAAAAATGAAATTACTGTGGCTAACAATGTATAACCGCAATTACGGCGGATTTGACTACGTCCGAATCCACTTGGAATTGCTAAGGTTAGTGTCAAACCGAAAATTAACGCATATTAACCCATAACTGACGGTTATACGAAACCATTGTGCGTCATTAAAAAAACACTCTTGAAATGAAAAAAATTAAATATCTAATCTTAGTTTTAATTGCTCTTTTATTTTATGGAAAAGCACTTGCTTGTTCTATAGTTTACTACATAGATAAAAAAACAGGCAAAATATATTTTGTGAATAATGAAGATTATTTTTACGATGTTAAGCCATACATCCAAATAAAACCAAGCTCAAAAGGTGAACTGGGTAGGATTTGGTATGGTTGGAAGAATTTTGGTCAAGGCGGTGTTAATGAAAAAGGATTGGTTATAGATGGAGCTGCAACACCTATACAAAAAATTCCTAATGGTTATTCCTCTCCAAAAGGAAATATAACTGATGAAATATTGGCAAAATGTCAAACAGTAGATGAAGCAGTACAATATTTAGAAGAGAAAAAAGTGGCCTTAAAAAATGCTCATATCCTATTGGGAGACAAAAATGGCAAAGCAGTAATTATAGAATGGATAAATGGAGTTAAAAATATTGTTGAAATGAAAGGTAATCGACTTATAGCGACAAATTTTAATCTTTCAGATTCAACCCAAACTGAAATGGCTTGTTGGAGGTATCCAATAATACAAAATGGATTAGACGAGTTGGATGAGATGAAAGATACTCTTACGATAAAAGACATTGGAAATGTAATTGGAAGGGCGGTTCAAATACCACAAAAAGATTTAACAGGTAAAGTAGGAGGCACTCTATATACTACATTCATCGACTTGACAGAAATGAAATTCGTTTTAGTTTACAAACTTGACAATTCAAAAATTCAAGATATAGATATACTAAAAGAATTGAATAGAGGAAAAGTAAGAAAGATTAAATTAAAATAATATGCTTGTTCGCTAGTTTCCCTAGTAAATATTTCGTATCTTAAGGTATAAAATTATTAGAATTCACAAAGCATTTTCCTAATGAGGAAAGTTGTAAATCAGCTTTTAAAGCCTACAGGATAAAAGGTATTACTTGTAAAAGTGTGGTAGCACCTCTTTAATAGACTGATGATAGCAGCAGTGTGATATAGATGTAATTATCTTGGGGAACCTTACGGATAAGCATTTGATAATGAAAACCTAAATATAATTTTAATAACATTGTATTGAGAGTTAACTCAAACCAATAGAACTTTACTAAAATACATAACGTGCCGTTAAAGCATTTATTTATCAGAATAGTTTGGGATATATTCTTTTCCAGAAACAATTGCTGCTAGATCTTTTTCTAGAGAAATTATTGGAGATTCAATAATCCTATTTATCTCTTTTCCATTTTTGTAAATTATAAATGTAGGAACACGTTTAATGTTTAGCCCTTTTTCTTCCCCATTTGGACTTTTTTTGTAATTCTCCTTTGAGTTATCCACTGCAATAAGTGTAAATTTTTTCATAGGGTAGTCTATGGATTCTAATATTTTATAAAAATGCGGAATCTCTCTTTTGCTATCACCACACCACGTACCCATAAAAGCAACTATTTTATATTTTTTAATTTTATTTTTAATAAGCATTACAGATTTACTATCTACTTTATAAGCATTATATTTAGGGTTAAACCAATTTGCAAATGAATTTTGCATCAGGTCAGTTTTATTTATTTTTCCTAATAAAATTTCTCGATTATTGTGGTCTTTACTAACTTTATTAATCAATTGTGAGGATAAAGTAAAAGTAGTTAGAAATAGAAATGATGTACAGATTAGTGATAGATAATTTTTCATAAAATGGTTTTAAAATCGAAATATATCTGTATAAAATAAAGGATGGAAGTGTAATTTACAGACAACATATTAAAGGGTATGAAACTCAAAAGTGTAGCTATGCAACGTTTTTGTTGGCAAAAAATGTCGTTGGTACCTTCAAAACTTTTGTTTGTATATAAAAGTTGAAGGAGTAATACTTTACAAGTACTTTACATATTAAATTTGTTGAATGAAAATTTTGAGTAATCGTTTTTCCAAGGGATTAATACATCTTCTTTTTTGGGTATTATTTGTATTTGTATCACTTTTTGTATTTTCTAGTTATTACTGGAAAGAAAATCCATTTCTTCACTATTTTTTTATTCTTCTAGCCATAGTTTACACAAACAATCAATTTTTGTTACCTTTTTTTATAAAGAGAAAGTGGCACATATTATATGCACTAACAATTACCTTGGTGGCAGTACTGGCTACAGAAATGTATTGTAATTATTTTGCTAAATGTGGCTGTAGTATAATGAAATGTCTGTCGGATTATCTATGGCAAACATTGGTGCCAATAATTTTTTTCTCTTTTGTTTGGATGCTGTTTCAATATATAGAAAAACAAGATGAGGTAGCACAAATTAAAAAAGAGAACATTGAAATGGAATTGCAGTATTTAAAATCTCAAATAAATCCACATGTACTCTTTAATAATCTAAATACTGTTTACGCTTATTCATTAGAAAAGCCAAAAGAGACTCCAGAAATGATTCTTATGCTTTCTAACAACCTTAAATATGTTTTATATGGTAGTAATTCTACTATGGTTTCTTTGCAGAAAGAGATAGATTATATAGATAACTACATTGTTTTTCAGAGGATAAGGACTGAGAATGTAAAAGAAGTAAGGTATATAAAGGAAATAGACAGCTATAAGCATCAAATTGCGCCACTTTTATTAATAACATTAATAGAAAATGCATTTAAGCATAGTGCAGCCAATAGTATAATTACAATTAAAATTTGTGTAGCAAATGGCATTTTAGAATGTAGTTGTTCCAATGTTGTGAATAGCATAAAAATTGATAAAGAATCCAATCCAATAGGGTTAAAAAATCTAAAGAAAAGATTGGTTTTAATTTATAAAGATAAATATGAATTAGAATTTGAAAATAAGGATAATTATATTGTAAAGCTCAAAATAGAACTGGTATGAGGTTTAAATGTATTATAGTTGAAGATGAAATTCCGGCTCAGACTATATTAAAAAAGTATATTTCTAAAATAGAAAGTCTAGAGCTTATAGGTTCTTTTCAAACAGCATTGGCAGCAAACGAATTTTTAAAAAATAATGTAATTAATGTAATGTTTTTAGATATAAACCTTCCAGATATTTCAGGAATGGATTTTATTAGAACACTTCATCAGTCTCCAATGATTATTATGACTACAGCATATGCCAGTTATGCTGCAGAAAGCTATGAAGAAACTGCTATTAAAGATTATTTGGTTAAACCTTTTTCTTTTGAGAGATTTTTAAAAGCCATTAATAAAATTGGTACTACAACGAACAATGAAATTGAGACTATTACAGAAAACCATATTTTTTTAAATGTAGACAAGACGCAACATCGTATAAATTACAATGAAATTTTATATATAGAATCAGATAGAAATTATGTTACTTTGGTTACAAAAAAAGGCAAGCTTACCTATATTGCATCATTAAAAGAGTGGTTGGATAAGTTGCCTAAAAACGTATTTTTACAGGTACATAAGTCTTATATAATCAACTGTAATGAAATTAATAAGTTGTTAAGTAATACTGTGTTTTTAGAAAATGAAAAAATTCCCATTGGTAGAGTGTATAAGAGAAAATTATTGGAGCAATTAAGTTTAAAATAATATAAAAATAAAGACACTACATTTTTATATAGTGCCTTTATTATTTTATGTAAAACACATTTATGAAAACATAAATAGCTTTTTAGTTAAGGAAATTAGTCCTATATAAAAATTTTTCTTATAGATTACTTTTTCAGATGTTTGGTAGATATGGGTATTCATAATTGTAAGTTGTTAAAATTGGTGTTACGCTTTTAATACAAAGTAAAGTTAAGGTTAACCTATTTAACATCTAAATTATTGTTGTGAATGAACTAAATATTGTTGTAAAATAGATAGCTTAAACTAATGGTTTGGTGAACGGTATAAAAATACCGTTTAAATGTCCATTTCAGGTATATCACCACTTATTAGCAATGTTCCTTTAGTGGCTTTTTTTATTTCTTCTACAGAAACTCCTGGTGCACGTTCTAGCAATAGAAAACCATTTTTAGTTACTTCTAATACAGCTAGGTTAGTTACAATTTTTTTTACACAACTAACCCCAGTTAGTGGCAAAGAACAGCGGTTTAATAGTTTAGATTCGCCAGCTCTGTTTGTATGCATCATTGCAACTATAATGTTATCTGCAGATGCAACGAGATCCATTGCCCCTCCCATACCTTTTACCATTTTTCCAGGTATTTTCCAATTGGCAATATCTCCATTTTCAGATACCTCCATAGCGCCTAGAATAGTAAGGTCTATGTGTTTGCCTCTAATCATTCCAAAACTAGTTGCAGAATCAAAAAAAGATGCGCCTGGCAAGGTTGTTATTGTTTGTTTTCCTGCATTAATGATATCAGCATCTTCCTCACCTTCAAAAGGAAACGGTCCCATTCCTAAAACACCATTTTCACTTTGAAATTCTACATTAATATCATTAGTAACAAAATTTGCCACTAATGTAGGTATGCCAATACCTAGATTAACATAATAACCATTTTGTACTTCTTTTGCAATTCTTTTTGCAATTCCGTTCTTATCAAGCATAATATCTAATATTTTAATTGATAATTTATTTACGTTTAATCATATACTTGTTAAAGGTATTAGTTGCATTACTTTCTACAGTCATAAATAAAATAGGAATACCTATTGCAACTATGCCTATGCCTCCAAATATAATCCACAAAGTAACTCCAGTTACAAAGCCAATTATAACTCCTATTAATATTGTTTTTTTGCTTTGCACAGCTGTAATTTTGTTAATATGTACTTTTTCTTTGGAGTTGCAACTTGTGCAATTTGCATTAAAATAATCGCCAATTTTCATATGCAAGTCACCTCTAGTGGCAATTACAGGTCTGTAGTAATTTGTAGCTTTACAAGCGGGACATCTATATTCTAGTTTCATATACTAACATAGAGTTAATTACTCTTTTTTCTAACAGTACGTTGTTCTATTCTTTTTTCATAATCTTTACCTTGAAAAATACGTTGAACAAAAATTCCTGATATATGTATTTCATTGGGATCTAAGCTGCCAGCAGGTAATAACTCTTCTACTTCCGCAACAGTTATTTTTGCTGCTCCACACATTACAGAATTAAAATTACGAGCCGTGCCTTTAAAAATTAGATTACCGGCTTCATCTCCTTTCCACGCTTTAACAAAAGCGAAATCTGCTTTAGGAGCTTCTTCTAAAATATACATTTTACCATTAAACTCCCTTGTTTCTTTTCCTTCTGCAACTTCTGTTCCATAACCAGCAGGAGTATAAAAGGCAGGGAAACCACATTGTGCTGCCCTGCATTTTTCTGCTAATGTACCTTGTGGAGTTAATTCTACTTCTAGTTCCCCACTAAGCATTTGTCTTTCAAATTCATCATTTTCTCCAACATAAGAAGAAACCATTTTTTTTACTTGGCGCTTTTGTAAAAGAAGCCCAAGTCCAAAATCGTCTACACCTGCATTGTTAGAAATACAAGTAATACCCTTTACATTTAGTTTTACCAATTCTGATATTGCATTTTCTGGTATTCCACATAGACCAAAACCACCGACCATAAAAGTCATATCGTCTTTTACGCCTTTCAAGGCATCTTCAACATTAGCTACAGTTTTTCTAATCATTTTTTATAAGAATTAATTAAAAACCAAAATCATCCAAATCATCTTCAGGAGTGCCTTTATTCAACATTTCTTGTTTTATTTTAGCACAATCTACATTAATGGACATATTTTCAGGTTTTGGAAATGCTTTGTCTGAAATACCCAAATCTTTATTGGCATAATTTTCTTTCATATAAAGACCCCAAATTGGTAACGCCATTGCAGCTCCTTGTCCGTAGGTAATAGATTTAAAATGAGTAGCTCTGTCTTCGCCACCAACCCATACTCCTGTGACTAAATTTGGTACCATACCCATAAACCAACCATCACTTTGGTTTTGTGTAGTGCCTGTTTTTCCTGCTATTGGGTTTTTAAACTCATAGGGGTAGCCAGTCATAACTTCTTTGTAATCTCGTCTGTTAACTTGGTAGTTGTGTCTTAGCCTTGTACCAGAACCACCTTGGGTTACGCCTTCCATAAGATTAACCATTGCATAGGCAACGTCTTTACTCATAACATCCCTTGTTTCAGGAGAGTATTCATATAAGATAGTGCCGTTCTTATCCTCAATTCTAGTAACCATTACAGGTTTTACATAAACACCTTGGTTAACAAATGCACCATATGCGCCAACCATTTCGTAGACACTTACATCTTGTGTGCCCAATGCTAATGATGGTACTGGAAGAATATCTCCTGTGACACCCAATTTTTTTGCCATAGAAACTACTGGTGCTGGACCTACTTCATCTATTAATTTGGCAGTAATGGAATTAACAGAGTTTGATAGCGCATGTTTTAGAGTCATCATTTTACCTGAATATTTACCATCAGAATTTTTAGGACACCAAGATTCCATATTCCCGTGTTTTCCCGCAGCAATACAGTGTTGGGTATCTATAAGGGAATCACACGGAGTTCTACGTAACTGGTCTATTGCAGCAGCATAGACAAAAGGTTTAAAAGTGGAACCAGCTTGATTTCTTCCTCTATATACATTATCATATTGAAAATGGGTGTAGTTTATACCACCAACCCACGCTTTAACATGACCAGTTTGTGGTTCCATAGACATCATTGCAGTTCTTAAAATAGTTTTATGGTATCTAATAGAATCTAAAGGAGTCATTAAGGTATCTTTTCTTTTTGTTTTACTTTTCCAATCAAAAATGTTCATTTGAGTTGGTTTTTTAAATGAAGCCCTTATGTCTTTTTCAGATTTGCCTTGCTTTTTCATTTCCTTCCAACGATCAGAAGTTTTCATAGCACGTTCCATAATCTTATTTATTTCACCTTTGTTTAAATCTAAAAAAGGAGCAGTTTTATTACGATCAGGTGTATTTTGATTAAAAAACTCTGCTTGTAATTTTGTCATATGTTGTTCAACAGCATTCTCAGCATTTTGCTGCATTCTAGAATCTATTGTGGTATAAATTTTTAATCCGTCTAAATAGATATTCCATTTATCTCTTTCTCCTTTTATGGCCGGTTTTGGATTTTTTTCTACCCAATCATTCATAAAGCCTTGTAAATACATTCTAAAGTATGTTGCTAGACCTTCTTTATGATTTTCAGGGGAAAATTGCAAGCTTAAAGGTATTTGCTTAAGAGAGTCTTTTTCTTTCTGGGTTATATAACCATATTTAGCCATTTGTGCCAGTACTACATTTCTCCTGTTAAATGTTCCTTCAGGATTTCTACGAGGGATTGGATTATACAAAGAAGAATTTTTAAACATCCCTACCAACATTGCAGATTCCTTTATATCTAAATCCTTAGGTTCTTTACTGAAATAGATTCTAGAAGCTGAGCGTATACCGTCTGCATTGTTACCAAAATCATAGATGTTGAAATACATAGCAATTATTTCTTCTTTGGTATACTGGCGTTCTAAACGTGTAGCAATAACCCACTCTCTAATTTTTTGAGTATATCTCTTCCAATCTTTGGCTTTCATTCCAATAAATAATTGTCTTGCCAATTGCTGCGATATTGTACTTGCTCCTCCTTTGTTTCTAAATGTTAGCTTTGCAAATATGGCTCTCAGTGTACCTCTAGCATCAATACCAGAATGTTCATAATGTCTCACATCTTCTGTAGCTATTAGTGCATCTACTAAATGATTGGATAGCTCTTCAAAAGAAACATCTGTTCTGTTATCATTTAAATAATACTTCCCTAATAACTCACCATCAGAAGAAATGATTTGGGTTGCCAAATTTGTTTGTGGGTTTTCCAAACGTTCAAAATCTGGCATTACTCCAAGAAAACCCCAAGAAGCCAATAAAAATATGAGTATTACAGAAAATATTCCCGTTACAAATAAAATCCAAAACCATTTAATAAATTTAAAAAACGGTTTACTTTCCTTTTTTTTTACAGCCTTTGCCATAATTATTACTTATTTTTTTCTATTTGAAATCCAACATCTGTGATGCCTTCTAAATTTACAACACCATTTACATTGCCATTCTTTCGCATTGCCTGTGTTATTTGTAATGTATATACGCCACTTTCAGGAAAAACGATGTTTTCTTTATACCAAAGTTTGTTATCCTTAACGCTTCCTTTACCATTACCAAGCCACTCGCCGCTTGGCATTGCCATTTCATATTCCAATGTATCTTTTATTGTTGTACCACTTGGAAAACTTAATTCTGATATTAAAAATAAATTACTATATGCAAAAGTATTATCGTTTCTAAGGTTTATAAAAATATTATGCCTGCTCAAGGTGTCTGGTGCTGTAAAAGAAAATTGTATTATGTTATCTTTATTCCAAACACCATTTTTAGTGGATTTGTATTTGCTCTCTACAATGTTAGAATTACAGGCAGATAGCACTACAATTAAAAATATGGCAAAACTATTTTTTAGCATTTTTAACTGGTCTTTTGTTTTTATTTCTTCTATTGTTGTTTCTTCTTTTCTTTTTATTGTTTTTGGGCTTATCAAAACGGGTTAAGCTATCCTCTCCAACAACATTTTCAAAAACCGTAGTTTTTTCTTCTATGTTTTCTAAAGCATAATCTTCTAAACTAGTTATTTTTTCTTTCTTCTTATTGCGTGCTACAAGTTCATTTACTTGCTGCTTGGTTAGCATATGCCAGTTGGCAGCATCATCTTTATATGAGAACCATAGCATCTCTTTAAAAATATCTACTTTTTGACAAAAAGCCAATCCTTTTTCAGTAAAAATCTTTGTGTCTTGTGAGGGAAAATCTTGAAGTGCATCTAAATAAATATCCAATTCATAATTTAAACAACACTTTAACTTACCACATTGCCCAGCTAACTTTTGCGGATTTAAAGATAGTTGTTGGTAGCGAGCGGCAGAAGTACTAACAGATCTAAAATCTGTTAGCCAAGTAGAACAGCATAATTCCCTACCACAAGAACCAATACCTCCCAATCTCTGTGCTTCTTGTCTATAGCCTATTTGACGCATTTCTATGCGAATAGAAAACGCTTTTGCCATATCTTTTATGAGCTGCCTAAAATCTACCCTATCTTCTGCTGTATAATAAAAAGTAGCTTTGGAGCCGTCTCCTTGAAATTCAACATCAGAAATTTTCATTTGAAGCTTTAAGGCTATAGCAATTTCTCTGGAACGTTTTTTTATTTCCTCTTCACGATCTCTACACTTTTGCCAAGTATCAATGTCTTTTTGATTTGCTTTTCTGTATATTTTTAGTACATCTTCACTATCTACCCCAATTTTCTTTTTCTTCATTTGAACTTTTACAAGCTCACCAGCAAGGGTTACCATACCTACATCATGACCAGATTTAGCTTCTGTCACAACTATATCACCAATAGAAAGTGATATTTTGTCTGTGTTTTTAAAAAATTCTTTTCTACTATTTTTAAAACGTACTTCAACACAATTAAAAGGTTCGCTTCCATTTGGCAGCGACATATTGGAAAGCCAATCAAATACCGTTAATTTGTTACAGCCATCCGTTCCGCAAGTACCATTGTTCTTACATCCCTTAGGTTGGCCGTCTTTACCAGTTGAACAACTGCTACAACCCATATTATATATATTGATTTGATAAAAAACAAAGTTCTTATTTATCAAAAAAGGTTCATATTAATTTACTTAACCGTAAAGATACTATTTTTAAGTTGATTGTAGAAAGTAATTAAGAGATGCTTAACCGTTTTTAAAGCAATATATGGATGATTATTTTTTAAATTTTAACACTTCTGATCTTCCTTTTTTAAAGATTTTGTTGCTCACCGTTTTGCCACGTCGTAGTTCTTTTTGCTCCTCATAAGGCAAGGCATATATTTCTTTACAGGCTGTAGAACAACAATCATTCATTATAGTTGCACATTTTTTGCATTGTATAAATAGCAGGTGACAAGCTTCATTGGCACAGTTTACGTGTGTGTCACAAGGCTCACCACATTGGTGGCAGTTTGCAATGACATCTTCTGTAATACGTTCTCCTCGTCTATGATCAAACACAAAGTTTTTACCAATAAATTTGTTTTCTAGTTTTTTAGCATTTACTTGTCTTGTGTATTCAATTATACCACCTTCTAATTGATATACGTTTTTGAACCCCTTGTGTTTGTAATAAGCACTGGCTTTTTCACATCGTATACCACCTGTGCAATACATTACAAGTTTTTTGTCTTCTTTATGTTGTTTTAAATTGTTTTCAATAATATCTAAAGAATCTCTAAAAGTATCTACGTCTGGGGTAATTGCATTTTTAAAATGTCCTATTTCACTTTCATAATGGTTGCGCATATCTACCAAAACAGTATCTGGGTCTTCTATAAGTTCATTAAATTTTTCGGCATTAACATGTACCCCTTTGTTGGTAACATCAAAAGCATTGTCGTTTAAACCATCTGCAACAATTTTATTACGAACCTTAATCTTCAGTTTTAAAAATGACATATTGTCTTGCTCAATGGCAATATTTAAACGAACATTCTTTAAAAAAGAAATACTATCTAAATGGTCTTTAAAAACATCAAAATTTTCTGCAGGAACAGATAGTTGCGCATTTATGCCTTCTTTGGCAATATAAATACGTCCTAAGACTTCCATTAGGTCCCAGTTAATGAATAAATGATTTCTAAAGATAGATGTGTTGCCTATGTACGCATATTTGTAGAAAGAAATAGTAAGGCGTTCCTTGCCAGCCTTTTCTATAAGGGCTGCTCTTTCCTTTGCGCTTAATGTATTGTACAGTTGCATACTATACTAAATTATTAAGTTAAAGAATAGCTGCAAAATTAAGGAATCTGTTACTTGTAAACAACAAAAAAAGGGTTCTTACAATAAAGAATACCCTTTTTTATTTTTCTTCCTGCTTAACCAACAAAGCTGAAAGAATAAACCAACCCCAAAATAGCAGAATATTAGGGTTTCTCCATTAAAGGAGTTGAACACTAACGTATAGATACAGCTTTTTTAAAAAGGTTGCGTCTACATTGTATTATGAGAAAAGAAATGCTAATTTAGCAGAACAAATACTATTGAAAATGAGCAACGAAAAAGAAGCAAAATTAAAAGCGTTAAAATTAACTTTAGACAAGCTAGATAAGACTTATGGTAAAGGTGCCGTAATGAAAATGGGAGATAAGGTTGTAGAAGATGTGGCCGTTATTCCTTCAGGTTCATTAGGATTAGATATTGCATTAGGTGTTGGGGGGTATCCAAGAGGGAGAGTCATAGAAATTTATGGTCCAGAATCTTCTGGTAAAACTACATTAACCTTACATGCTATGGCTGAAGCTCAAAAAAATGGAGGTATAGCTGCTTTTATTGATGCAGAACATGCTTTTGATAGGTTTTATGCCCAAAAACTAGGGGTAGATATAGATAATTTAATTATTTCTCAGCCAGACCACGGGGAACAAGCATTAGAAATAGCTGACAATCTAATTAGATCTGGAGCAATAGACATAGTAGTTATAGATTCTGTTGCCGCATTAACACCTAAAAGCGAAATTGAAGGCGAGATGGGCGATTCCAAAATGGGGTTACATGCTAGGTTAATGTCACAAGCACTACGTAAATTAACAGGATCCATTAGTAAAACTAATTGTACGGTAATATTCATTAACCAATTGCGGGAAAAAATTGGTGTAATGTTTGGTAATCCAGAAACAACTACAGGTGGTAATGCATTAAAATTTTATGCGTCAGTTCGTTTAGATATTAGAAAATCTACGCAAATAAAAAATACAGATGGTGGTGTTTTAGGTAATAAAACTAGAGTTAAAGTAGTAAAAAATAAAGTGGCACCCCCTTTTAGGACTACAGAGTTTGATATTATGTATGGAGAAGGAATATCTAAAGTTGGAGAAGTTTTGGATCTTGGTGTTGAATATGAGATAATAAAAAAAAGTGGTTCATGGTTTAGTTATGGTGATACTAAATTAGGACAAGGAAGAGATGCTGTAAAGAACTTATTACAAGATAATCCTGAATTGTTTGAAGAGCTTGAGGTTAAGATAAGAGAAGCCATAAATGCATTAACTGTATAGAGTTTTAAAGGCAAATAGTCTACTTAAACGTTAAATATATTCACAATCCCGATTTTTTCGGGATTTTGTCGTTTTTTACGCAACCCTAGTACACTGTATACATCTTAGTAAAAATAATTTTAATTACTATGAAAAAAGTTTTAATCATTTTAGTACTTGTAGTAGCAAGTTTTTCTTTTATAGCTTGTTCGTTAGATGATGAAGGAACTAACTTTAAATATGTAAATTTAAAGGTAATTAGTGCAGAAGTCCCAGAATCTTTTGAATATGGAGAGAAATATGATATTAAAGTAACCTATTTAAATCCAAACAGTTGCACATATTTTGAAGGTTTTGATATTCATAAACATAAATTAACAGAGAGAGAAGTGTACCCAATAGGTACAGAGTTTATAGATCGTAATGACTGTCAAGAAAAAGCAGTAGAAGTGGAAATTTCCCTTCCGTTTGAGGTAATATACAGAGAAGATTATTTGTTTAAGTTTTGGACGGGAAAAAATACAGATGGCAAAGATCAGTACATAGAGCTTAGTGTGCCAGTAAATTAAATAAAGGGGAGAACATTATATAAACCAACCAGCAGATATTTGGATCTGAATGAAATTATACATAATTGTGTAAAAGGCTGTAGGGTTGCTCAAGAGCAACTTTACCGCAAATATGCTCCTATGCTTTATGGAATATGCTTAAAGTATTCTAAAAATAAAACAGAAGCAGAAGATAATTTACATGATAGTTTTATAACAATTTTTGCTAAGATAAATCAATTTGAATTTAAGGGCTCTTTTGATGGTTGGGTAAAAAGAATTACCGTAAATACAGTAATGCAAAAATATAGAAAGGAAGAGTATGTTCCATTTGTTTCTGAAAATATAGAAGAAGAGCTTATAGAGGTAGAGGTTGCCAATGACAATGTTTCACTGGCAACATTGCTTGCCTATATACAAGAGTTGCCTCAAAAATATAGAACCACGTTTAACTTATATGTATTAGATGGTTACACGCATAAAGAAATAAGTGAATTTTTAGGAACTACTGTAGGAACGTCTAAGTCTAATCTAGCAAGGGCAAGGCAGATTTTAAAAGACAAAATTGAACAAGCAAAGCTTAAAATAGTGGTAGGGGTACTTCTTTTCTATTTACAGCAAATATAATAAGCAATGTTTGAAAAACGTATTAAGAAAAAATGATGGGGAAGAAAAACATAGATGAGTTGTTTCAGGAGAAGCTTCAAAACTTTAATCAGCTTCCAGACAATAAAGTTTGGGAACGACTTGAAGCGTCTTTAGATGAAAAGAAAAAAGACAGGAAAATCATTCCTATTTGGTGGAAATTAGGTGGTATAGCTGCCGTGCTTACTATATTTATTTTTACTATAAATCCATTTGGAAAAAATACAAATGTTCCTGCTATTACCAATATTGAAACAACAGTGCCTAACAAAGAAAAGAATGCCAAAAACAATTCTGAAAATATAGTAGAGAAAGAAATAGAGTTGGTAAATGTGCCAGATGTTGTAAATAAAAAAGATAAAGAAGAACAAAGTATAAAAAAGAAGTCCAATATCTTATCTAAAAGAAAAGAGAATATTTCAAATAAGATTGTATCTCATCATCAAGAACATCAAAAAAAGTTGAAAGAGAAAGAAAATTCTGGTTTATTGATGGCTTCAACATATAAAGATAAAACCATTACAATTAAGGAAGAAGATTCTATTAGAAACAATAATAAGTCAGCAAATAAAGAAAAACTAAACACAATGAAGAAGCTTTCTTTATCTAATGATGTTGCCATAACAAAAAGCAAAAAAGATGCTATTGTAAAAGAAGACTCTATTAAGAAGAAATCCATATATGAAGAAATTAAAAATATGGAAGAAGAGGAAGTAATTGCATCAAATAAGAAAAATAAATGGTCTGTTGGGGCAAGTGTAGCACCTGTTTATTTTAATTCATTGGACGATGGGTCTCCTGTACATAAAAATTTTGTATCTAACTCTAAATCAGGCAATGTAAATATGAGTTATGGTGTTTTCGTGTCCTATGATTTGGGTAAAAAACTGAGCATACGCTCTGGGTTACATAAAGTTAATTATGGGTATAATACTAATAATGTTGTTTTTAAGTCTGCCTTTGACCCAAGTACTGATAGTATGATTAATTCCATTGACTATGACACCAACGCAGAAAATGTAGTTTTAGATACTAATAAAACATCTACCCCTATTCATTCAGAAAACTCAGATTTTTCAGCTAAAAGCACTTATAGAGAAGGAAGAATGGTACAACAATTAGGATATTTAGAAGTGCCGTTAGAAATAAATTATGCCATCATAGAAAGTAAATTTGGTATTAGCCTTATTGGGGGTATTAGTTCTCTCTTTTTACTAGATAATTCTATTTCTTTAGAGTCAGAAAATTTAAAAACAGAGGTAGGCAAATCCAATAATATAAATGGCTTAAACTTTAGTACTAACATAGGTTTAGGACTTAATTATAAGTTTACGCCTAGCGTGCAACTTAATATTGAGCCAGTTTTTAAATATCAGTTAAATACTTTTAATAATACCTCAGGTAATTTTCAACCATTTTCTATGGGAGTGTATAGTGGGCTTAGTTTTAGGTTTTAAATAAACCAATCGGTTTGTTTTTTAGTTAATTCATTTAATATTGTAGTTCTTACATCTTCTCTTAAGGATATTTTGTGATTTTCATCTAAATCTTTGGTTTCAAAAAATGAATGAATTTTCACCCTTAATAATCCTGGACTACCACTATAAAAAGAAAATGGAAATCTTTTTTTACAGTCTAAGAAAGTCATTGGCACTACTGGTATTTTATGATTAATTGCCATTCTAAAGGCTCCATCTTTAAAAGTATCAAGTATAACATTTTTATCTGGGACACCGCCCTCTGGAAAAATACAAATGCTTAAACCTTGTTTTAGGCGTCTTTGCGCACGCATATAAACTGCTGTTCTGCTCTTGGTGTCGCTGCGGTCTACCATAATACAAACTCGCTTATAGAAAAATCCAAAAATTGGAATCTTTACCAATTCTTTTTTTCCAACAAAAACAAAAGGATTTCTGCTGGCACGTAGCATTAACATAATGTCTAACATACTAGTGTGGTTGGCAACAAGCATATAGCTTTTTCCTTTAATTAGCTTTTGTTCTCGTTTTATTTGTTGTGGGCAACCCATACCCAATAATATTGGTCTTGCCCATAAGTTACGAGCTACCCAAAAGAAAGATGGATACCATTTTTCTTTAGTACAAAGCAATAGCAATACTGGAAAAAATAAAATAATTGGAACCGCTACAAGAATGTAGAACCATATATGGTATAAAAAATGCCCAATATTCTTAAAAAAAGAAAACATATTTTCAAAAATAACAATTAAAACAAGAGCAGGGCTAAAAAGTTCACTTCTTAATCTGTTGCGGTTGGTTTTAATATGTTCATAAGCTTTTGATTAATTCGTTGGTTTTTATACTGAATATTGTTTTTCCCCTAGGACCTAGGTCCTAACTTAATCCTTGCCTGTTCTTATATTTAGATTACCTTTGTTTTTAGATTGATTTTTATACATAATGGCAAGAATTTTAACAGGAATACAAAGTACGGGAATCCCACATATGGGTAATATTTTGGGAGCTATAATGCCAGCAATTGAAATGGCTAATGACCCTAAAAATGAATCTTTTTTATTTATAGCAGATATGCATTCGCTAACACAAATAAAAAAAGGAGAAGAACTGCGTTATAACACCTATGCTGTTGCTGCTACTTGGCTGGCTTTTGGTTTAGATATAGAAAAGACGGTCTTTTATAGACAAAGCGATGTACCACAAGTTACAGAGTTGTCATGGTATTTAAGCTGTTTTTTTCCGTATCAAAGATTAACTCTTGCACATTCTTTTAAAGACAAGGCAGATAGGTTAGATGATGTTAATGCTGGGTTGTTTACATATCCAATGTTAATGGCGGCAGACATTCTTTTGTATGATGCAGAAATTGTGCCTGTAGGTAAAGATCAATTACAGCATATAGAAATTACAAGAGATGTAGCTTCTAGGTTTCATACACAATTAGGTGAGACTTTTGTAATTCCTGAAGGAAAAGTACAAGAAGAAACAAAATATATTCCTGGTACAGACGGAACTAAGATGAGTAAGAGTAGAGGTAATTTAATTAATCTATTTCAACCAGATAAAAAATTACGCAAACAGATTATGGGGATACAAACAGATAGCACACCTATGGAAGAGCCTAAAGATCCAGAAGGAGATAATGTATTTGCGTTGTATCAAATATTAGCTTCGTCAGATCAAGTAGAAGAAATGCGCTCTAATTACAAAGGTGGAAACTATGGTTATGGCCACGCCAAACAAGCATTGTATGAAGTAGTTTTAGAAAAATTTGAACCTGCACGTGAGAAGTTCGATTATTATATGAATAATCTTGATGAGATAGATGCTGCATTGGCTATAGGTGCTGCTAAAGCACAAAAAGTGGCAGATGAAGTGTTGGCTAGAGTTCGTGAAAAAGTAGGGTACTAAACATAGTAAAACAAGCTAAGTGGTTTTTATAACAAAAACCCTTTTGTAATGATCTTCATCTTTATAAGGGATATTTGTTTTTTAATCGATTAAATGCATCTAATCTAGATTTTTTAAGTTTATTACTTAATAGACTGACTAACTGGTTTGCAAAAGTGATTAAATAGCTTCAAATAATTTGCCTGGTAAGGGTCTAATTGCTCCTTTCATTTCCATATTTAATAAAGAAGAAGAAGTTTTATATATAGGTAGCTTGCAAGAAATTGCAATTGTATCTAAAAGTTGTTTGCCTTGTGCTTGTAAATAAGTATGTATCTGTTGTTCAATATCATTAAGTTCTACAAACAATTGTTTTTGTATTATTTGCTGTTCTTTTTGCTCAGTTTCCCAATCTAACAAATAAACCAAGTCTGCAGCAGAGGTTAACATATGTGCTTTTTGTTGTTTTATTAAATTATTACATCCAATACTATATTTGTCTCCTGCTCTTCCAGGAACTGCAAATACATCACGGTTGTAGCTGTTAGCTATATCTGCTGTAACTAAGCTGCCTCCTTTTTCTGCAGATTCTATAACTATTGTAGCTTCACTTATTCCAGCAATAATTCGGTTTCGTTTTAAAAAATTTTCACGCTCGGGAGTGCTTGTACTCCAAAACTCAGTTAAAAATCCTCCGTTTTTTTCAACATCAGAACTATATTTGTTATGTGCTTTAGGGTACATTTGATTTAATCCGTGTGCTAGGCAACCAATAGTCTGTAAACCGTGTTTTATTGCCTCTTTTTGTATGCAAATATCCACACCATAAGCAAAACCACTGACAATTACAGGGTTTAATGGGGCAATATCGGATATAAATTTTTCACAGAAACCAGTACCATAGCTAGTAATTTTGCGTGTACCTACAACGCTTATTATTTTTCTTCCTTTTAAATCTATGTTTCCTCTTTTAAATAATAGAATAGGTGCATCTATAGCGTGCTTTAAATAGTCAGGATAATGAGTATCCTTAAAATAGAGTACTTCAATATCATTTTTTTTAATGTAGTCATATTCTGCTTGGGCAGCTTCTAGATAAACAATATCGTATAGGTTTTTCAATTTAAGGGAGCCAATACCATCAATTTTTAGTAAATATTCCTTATTAACTTCAAAAATAGCAGATGAGCTACCACAATGTGCAATCAGTTTTTTAGCAGTAACACTACCTATGTTTGGTATGCTTTGTAAACGAAGTGTAGCAATTAGTTCAGTTGTAGTCATTTATGGTTTATCAGTAATTATTCACAAAATACAATAAAAAAAATGTTAATAAAAAATTGTACCATCGGTTTTATGCTCCCTGTTTTTTTGCAATATTTGTTCTAATGCGAACAGAACAATATATAGAAGAATTATTATATAGATATAATTGTGTAGTAGTACCAGAATTTGGTGCTTTTTTAACGCAAAAAAAATCTGCTGAATTGCAGAAAATTAGTAACACTTTTTCCCCACCTACCAAGACTATTTCTTTTAATCAGCAACTAACATCCAATGATGGTTTGCTAGTTAATTATATAGCTACAGCAGAAAAATTATCTTATGAGGATGCTTTGGTTGCAGTAAATAATGAGGTACAGCACTGGAATAGGATGTTAAAGTTGGGTCAACGTGTTAAGTTTGCTACAATTGGTGAATTGTTTTTAAATGAAGAAGATAAGATTCAGTTTATACCTACAAATCAAGTAAATTATTTAACAACTTCTTTTGGTTTATCTCCTGTAATTGCTTCATCTATTGTTAGAGAAGTATTAAAAGAAGAAGTTGTAGCATTGGAAGAAGAAGTTCCTTTTATTATTACGCTAGAACAAAGAGAAAAATCTTTCTTTAGACCATATTTAAAATATGCAGCAGTTGCATTATTGGCTATTTCTACAGGATTAACTGGTTTACGTTATTACAATGCTACTATTATTAGTGAGCAAGTAGTACAACACGAAGTACAAGAACAAGTATCTAAAAAAATACAAGAAGCGACTTTTTTTAATACTGCCCCATTGGAATTACCTTCACTTTCCTTAGATGTTATTGCCAAGCCTGAAGAGAATGTGCATTTTATCATTGCAGGCGCATTTAGGGTAGAGGACAATGCAAATAGAAAAATAAAAGAGCTACAAGCAAAAGGGTATAACGCTTCATATGCGGGCATTAACAAATACGGTTTGCACCAAGTGGCTTATGCTAGTTATACGGATGTAAAAGAAGGCTTAAAATACCTTAGAAAAATTAAGAGCACTGTATCTGCTGATGCTTGGATGTTATCTCCTAAATAATTCCACTTACTTTTTTATTAGCTTAATAAGCTGTGTATCTTTGCGCAAAATTTAAGACATGGAGTTTAGGACACCTAAAGAGAATAGAACGGTTATGACAGATTTGGTTCTCCCAAGTGAGACAAACCCATTAAACAACTTGTTTGGTGGTGAGTTATTAGCACGTATGGATAGAGCTGCCAGTATAGCTGCTCGTAGGCATAGTAGGCGTATAGTTGTTACCGCGTCCGTAAATCACGTTGCTTTTAATAGATCTGTACCAGTTGGTAGTGTTGTTACTGTAGAAGCTGCTGTTTCCAGAGCTTTTAAAACCTCTATGGAGATTTTTATAGATGTATGGATAGAAGACAGGTTTAGTGGTGAAAAAACAAGAGCAAACGAAGCTATATACACCTTTGTTGCGGTTGATGATACTGGTAAACCAACAGAAGTTCCAGAATTAAGACCCGAAACAGAATTAGAGAAGCAACGATATGCTGCTGCCTTGCGTAGAAAACAATTAAGTTTATTGCTCGCCGGGAAAATTAAGCCAAACCAAGCCACTGAACTTAAGGCTTTGTTTGAGTAATATAAAATTATTAGCCTGAGTTCGATTAATAATATTTAGTCAATCCTTAAAATTACGTTACAGATTAATTTTACTGTCAATTAAAATCTGTTATTTTTTTAGAGTATTTTGGGTTTACATAAAACAAATGTGATAGGTTTAAAGTAAGCTAATAAACGTATGCATTTATTGGCTAAGATTTTAAAAGATGATTTATAGGTACTCTAGAAAAACCTAATTAGTCACTAATCTAAAAAATAAACCGCCTTAAAAAGTCGCTATAATGGTTCTTGTTCTAGGAATTAGAGATTTGTAAAGCGCTTACTATAGTTATACTTTCTTTATTTTAGCATATTTAGAATGTCTTCGGCTAATTTACCTATCCATCTACCTCCACTAGATGTAAGTATTACGATACCTTTTCCTTCATTAGGAATGAAAAAATATTCACAAGCAAAACCATCTGCATCGCCTCCGTGACCATATTTTATTTTTTCACCATCTCTTCCTTTTATTAGACCAAAACCATACTCCAGATTTTTGTTCATTTGAGATACTGTTTTTGTTAAAACTAACATATCAGAAATACTATTAGCTTTATATTTTTGATAAGCTTTTAATTGAATAAGCATTAATTTTGATAAATCCGTAACATTTGAATAGATAGCACTTGCTGGTGTTGCCATACCCATAATAGATGCTTTAGTTTCTATAAGTCTATCGTCTTTTCTATAAGGTGTTACTAGCATTGTTTTCTGTATCTCATTAAGTGTTGTTTCTGTATTTTTTAAATCATATTTTTCAGTAACATATTTCTTTACTAGATTTTGATAATTCATATCACTAACATTTTCGCATACAAATCCTATGATACCATATCCCGAGTTTGAATAAATAAATTTAGAACCTGGTTCAAATTCTAATTCAACCTTATTTAAATCTGCTATTAATTCATCTCTTGAATAACCTTTTAGCCAATAACCTCCTTCCTTTCTGTTTTTGTAAACAGAGAGTGCATTACTAGGTATTCCAGATGTATGATTTAAAACATTTCTTAATTTAACAGATTTTAATCTTTCTTTTGTTTTATTATCAATTGATTCTGGAAAATAATTTATTATTGATTCGTTTATATTTAATTTTTTCTCTTGAATTAAATTATTTACAATAATTCCAGTAAACATTTTAGATTGTGAAGCTATCTGAAAAATAGAGTGTTCGTTTACATTTAAATGTGTTCCTCTTTTCTGTACACCAAAACCTTTAAGAAGCTCAATTTCTCCATTATTAATAATTCCAATGGAAAGTGATGGGATATTATTTTCCTTTATTAGAATGTTTATTTTTTTCTCAATAGAATCATATTGAGTCATACTCTTTGCGTCTGAGTTATGGATTATATCACTATTCTTTCTATTTTGGGCATAGTTACTACTTTGAAGAGCTAATACCAGTACTAATATTGTTAGAGTTGTTTTTTTCATTTTGCAGATTGATTTATAAAAGGAACACGACTTTAATGGCTATTTGTTACAAGCTTTATATAATGGCGTTAAACGCAGCAAATTGGGTTGGTCTTTTTACCAACTGCTAACTGTTGGTTTCTTGTACCTTCATTTACAGGTTTTTAGTTGCTGTCTTTTGTGTTAAGCTCTAACGTCAGCAATTCCGAGTGGAATTCAATTTATCCTAAGCAAAGTTAAAGGGTATTCAAATATGAGTAGTTGCAGTTATACAGTGTTCTACACAGTTATTCTTCAGACTTTATTCGTTCTTCCTTAAAGTTTCCTATGAGTCATACATTTCTAGAATTATTGTAACGAATTATTAGGTAGTCCACTAAAATAGTACATACTTTATAGAGTCACTTTAAAAAAAGGGAAAAGGAATTCTATTCTCCAATAGTTACTAATTGCTTACTGTAGAAAGTTGATTAACTTTACAGAATAAAATCTAAGAATGAAATTTATTAGTGGAATTACTGCACTTCTAGCAATTGGTTTAATTGCTTATGGTTTAATTATACTAACAGATAATGAGCCATTGGGACACAAATGTATAGGTTTTGGAACTGTAGGACTATTTTTTATTGCAATGCCAGTATTTTTAGTTAGTGCAAGTAAGGGAAAGAAGATGAAAGATTATATGTTAAATGAAGAAAATATTAAAAAAATGAAAGGTAAAAATACTGAAAACACTGAAAATCAATAATTTTACTAGGATTTTTACTTCTGTTAACATAGCTCTAATTAAAAAATATTATATTTGAATAATAACATTTATAATTATATTTTAATGACTGGAATAGTAAAATTTTTTAATGAATCTAAAGGTTACGGATTCATTACGAACAACGAAACCGGAAAAGACATTTTTGTTCATGCAACAGGATTGAACGGAATTGAGTTAAACGAAGGTGACAAAGTAGAGTATGTAGAAGAAGAAGGAAGAAAAGGAGTGGTTGCTGGTCAAGTGCAAGTAATCAAATAAAAATATACTTATTTTGATTGAATTAAGCCTTGCAATTTGCAAGGCTTTTTATATCATTTATAGTTTGAGTTTACCAGAAAAGAAAATCTAAGATTTGCTTATTTCAGCGAAGAAGAAAAATTAAGCAGAGCAGAGCTACGGTTTATTTTATTCTAATACTAAGGCTAAAAAAAGAACATTTTATAGTACATTCAAATTGTAAATTGTACTAGTTTAAATTTCTTTTCTGAATAAAAAAACGTTTTAAAAGTTCAGCAGCTTCCTTTTCAAAAAGGCCACCAATAATTTCAGTCTTTGGATGCAATTTAGCTCCCATTACTTCACAACCTCTTTTATAATCTTTTGTGGCATATACTATCTTGGAAATCTGACTCCAGTACAATGCACCAGCACACATTTGGCACGGTTCTAATGTAACATATAATGTACAATTATCTAGATATTTACCACCTAAAAAATTTGCGGCAGACGTAATGGCTTGCATTTCTGCATGCGCAGTAACATCATTTAATTGCTCTGTTAAATTGTGAGTTCTGGCTATAATTCTATTATTAATTACAATAACAGCGCCAACAGGTACTTCGCCTTTGTCAAAAGCTATTTTAGCTTCTTCTAAAGCCTTTCTCATAAAGTAATTATCATCAAAGGGGTTAATCATAATGTCAAAAATATGAAATTACATCTATCATTTTATTTTTCTATGTTTAATATATGTAAAACAATTTCTTTATTTCTTCATAAATACCATTAAATTTGTGTTATAAAATGAGGTATTTAGAAACCATAATAACTCCAAAAGAATTACGTAAGTTAAGTGTAGAAGAATTACCACTTCTTGCACAAGAACTTCGTGATTTTATTATAGACATTGTATCTGTAAAAGAAGGGCATTTAGGAGCTAGTTTGGGTGTTGTAGAGTTAACTATTGCATTGCATTATGTGTTTAATACTCCTGTAGATAAGCTAATATGGGATGTTGGGCATCAAGCATATGGACATAAAATACTAACAGGCAGAAAAAGTGTATTTAAAACCAATAGGAGACTAAACGGTATAAGTGGTTTTCCCAAACGTAGTGAAAGTGAATATGATGATTTTGGTACAGGACATAGCTCTACGTCTATATCTGCCATATTAGGAATGGCAATTGCCTCAAAATTAAAAGGAGATAAAATAAAACAGCATATTGCGGTTATAGGAGATGCATCCATTGCAAGTGGTATGGCTTTTGAAGGTCTTAACCACGCAGGGGTGACAGATGCAAATGTTTTGATTATTTTAAATGATAATGCAATAGGCATAGACCCAAGCGTTGGTGCGCTAAAACAATATTTAACAAACGTAAAAAAAGGAAAAGAAAAACAGGATAATATTTTTGAAGCTTTAAATTTTGATTATTCAGGGCCTATAGATGGTCATAATCTTAAAAAGTTGGTCTTAGAATTAGAAAGGCTAAAATCCGTATCAGGTCCTAAGTTCCTGCATATTATAACCACTAAAGGAAAAGGGTTAAAAAAAGCAGAGGAAAATCAGGTCACATATCATGCACCAGGAAAATTTGATAAGCACACAGGAGATTTATTACCAAAGACTAGTAATGATGGAGTACCAAAATATCAAGATGTTTTTGGGCTTACGATGGTAGAGCTTGCCAAAAAAAATGATAACATTATAGGTATAACACCAGCAATGCCAACAGGAAGTTCATTAAAAATAATGATGGAAGAAATTCCAGAACGTGCCTTTGATGTTGGTATAGCAGAGCAGCACGCAGTGACAATGGCAGCAGGTATGGCAGCAGAAGGATTAGTGCCATTCTGTAACATATATTCAACCTTTTTACAACGTGCTTATGACCAGATAATTCATGATGTAGCACTACAAAATTTACCTGTAATCTTTTGTTTAGATAGGGCTGGTCTAGTAGGAGAAGATGGCGCAACACACCACGGAGTATATGATTTGGCGTATTTACGTTGTATCCCAAATCTAATTATATTTGCTCCAATGAATGAACTTGAGCTTAGGAACATAATGTATACAGCTCAATTAGGTCTAGAACACCCAATAGCAATTAGATACCCAAGAGGTAGAGGAGTAACTAAGAATTGGAGGCTTCCATTTCAAAAAGTTCCAATTGGAATTTCTCAAGAGCTAAAAAAAGGCACAAAAATAGTAGTGTTATCTGTTGGTCATATAGGGAATATGGTAGCAAAGGTTCTCAATAACTTAGAAGATCACGCAATAGGACATTATAATATGAGATTTATAAAGCCTTTAGATTCAAAAGAGCTTAAATTTATTTTTAATGAATATGATACTGTGGTTACAATAGAAGACGGTTGTAAAATTGGAGGTTTTGGTAGTGCTATATTAGAGTTTGCAAATGAGAACAAGTTTTATAAAAAGATTGATGTTTTAGGTATTGACGATGTATTTGTAGAACATGGTAGCATAGATCAATTGTATGAATTAAATAACATAGGAGCCAAAGTATTTAAAGCCCATATAGAATATTTGCTTAAAAAATGACATTAAAAATGTTTAGAATAACAATTGTATTTACAATTATAGTCTTTTGTTATAATGCAATTAATGCGCAAACACCAACTAACCCTCAAACACTAGATTCTGTAGTGGTAGATACCACAATAGTAGGTACTATTTTGGTTAGGATTAATCAAGAAAAAATAAAATACATTCCTAGGGGAGTTAAACTTACCAACCCTCGTATTTCTTTTAATAAGACTAAGCCTAGGACAGAAAAATTTAAACGGTTTACAATACCTTCTTTTTGGGATAAAATAAATAGCTTGGGAATTACAATTAATGAAGTAGCATTCATAAATTGGAGAGCTGGAGGAAATAATGCTATTTCTGCTTTGGGGAATTTAAAATTTGAAAGAAATTATAAATTTAGATATGTACAGTGGAATAATCGTTTGGATCTTCGTTACGGTTTAAGTTCTCAAGAAGGAGAAAAGCTAAGAAAGGCAGATGATGCCATAAGGTTTAGTTCAACATTTGCCTACCGTAGAGATACAATAAGTAATTGGTACTACTCCGTTAAGGCCAACTTTAATACTCAATTTGCTGATGGCTATAAATATCCAAACAGAGAAAAGAAAAAATCAACATTTATGGCACCTGGTTATTTATTTTTAGGAGCTGGTACCTCTTATATTTCTGAAGGTAAAAAATTTAATCTGTACATCTCTCCATTAACACAAAAAGCAACCTTTGTATTGGATGAAGATTTGGCAAATGAAGGAGCATTTGGTGTTAAGAAAGCAGTTAGAGATACAAAGGATAATATTATTAAAAAAGGAGAAACATCTTTAATGGAGTTAGGGTTTCTAATAACCAATACTTGGAAAACCAACATATATAAAAATATGACCCTAGATCATGACCTTACATTGTATACTGATTATATCAATAGCTTTGGCAATATAGATATTGATTGGGAAATGAGAATAGAAATGAAAGTCAATCAATATGTTAAGGCTACGATTGGCACTAATTTATTGTACGATGATGATGTGTTGTTTGATGAGGTTAAAACTGATGGAGTAGTTACAACACCTGGCACACCTAAAATACAATTTAAACAACTATTAGGAGTTGGACTTTCATATGATTTTTAAAGTTGTTTACCCATAATCTTATTATGTATATGCACAGCCGAACTATCTGATAAACTTGCAACATAGCAACAAGTACTTAACAAAATTTCATATAATGAACTATCTATTTTTTGATAGTGCTCTGGCAAAGTTTGTATTAATAGCCTATCATAATTAGACGCTTTTCCTTCGTTTGTTTTAACAAGAGCATTGGTATAAACATCTAAGATGTCAGAAATTATTTTATAGCCTGCTATTTCTTTTTCAATTACTTCTTGAGATTGGTATATTTTGGAAACACTCAAGGAAATTATATCTTTTATTTGAGCTTTGTAGTTACTTTTATCTAACAAAGCTACATTAAAGGTGCCATTTAAAATGTCTTCTTCATTTTTAATAAATATGTCAACAGCATCTGTTATTAATGTGTTTATAGCAAGAGCACGTAAATAGCTTAATCTGTCTTGCATATAAATCATTTGGTTGTACTTTTTGGTATTTATTTTGTCTTTTACCAACTTAATTAGATATTCTAATGCATAATCTTCAGAAATTAACCCAAGATTTATACCATCTTCAAAATCAATAATAGTATAACAAATATCATCAGCAGCTTCAACCAAATATGTTAATGGATGTCTGGCATAAGAAATATCTTCACCTTTTCTTATTTGTAGTAGACCTAATTCTTCTGCAACTTCGTTGAAAAATTGTTTTTCAGATTGAAAAAAACCAAATTTTTTGTCAGTAATATGCTTTGTAGGTTTTTTAGGTAAAGATTCTTTAGGGTACTTCATAAAAGTTCCTAAAGTTGCATAGCTTAATCTAAGTCCGCCTTCAACACCTATTCTAGACTCTGTTAATAATTTAAATCCGTTTGCATTCCCTTCAAAATCTATGATGTCTTGATATTCTTTTTTGTTTAATAAGGATTGATACCTTTTACCATTACCAGTTTTAAAATATTCGCCAATAGCTTTTTCTCCACTATGTCCAAAAGGAGGATTTCCAATATCGTGTGCTAAAGAAGCTACAGCAACAATAGCACCAAAATCATTATAGTGATAGCCATGTAATTCTTTAAGATGCGGATGTTTTTCCAGTATTTTTTTACCTACAATCCTGCCTAGACTTCTTCCAACAACAGAAACTTCCATACTATGTGTTAGCCGTGTATGTACAAAATCGGTCTTAGAAAGAGGTATTACTTGTGTTTTATCTTGTAAACTTCTAAAGGCAGATGAAAAAATAACCCTATCATAATCTACTTCAAAGCCCAAACGAGTTTCATCTTGTTCTTTTCGTAATCTCTTGTTAGTGTCTCCAAAACGTTTTAAAGATAATAATTGCTCCCAATTCATTGTAAAAATTTATGCCTGCAAGATACTTAAATAGCTTTTTTTAGTAAAAAAGTTTAAACCAAATCAAAGCTCAAAAATTAGTAACCTTAGTTCTATTAATGTTTAGCAAGTCTATTATAGCAATAAAAATATATTTTTAACACATTAAAGTATTGAAAATCAATTTATTTGCCTAAAAAATATATTTATAATTTCTTATTCTAAAATTACTTAATTTTTCTATACTATTGATGAATTTTGCTAAGAATACCACCAAATAGTAGACAAAACCTTGTTAGAAAACCTTAACAAACATCTTTCTGTAATGTTTAAGAATGAAATTATAACCATTGCCATACTTTTTCACCTTGGTGGTTTTAAAACTTTTAATAGAGATAAGTACAGAAGAAAAACAACAAAATATCAAGTAACTAAAAATAACAGAGGTGCTGTTTAAAAAGAGTTAAACTTAATGATATTGAGCAGGGCTACTATTTATATTTATTCTGATACTGAGATAAAAAAAGAACATTTATTACGGTGAATTCAAATTACAAATGGTGTTAACTGGTAGTATTGTACAAGTAAGAAGCAGTTTGAATTTAATAAATAGTGTGTCTTTTTAAAAATAATTGGGAATTGACAACTAGATATATTAATATAGAGTTAGGTAAAGACATTACAGCAAAAAATAATGAAACTCAATACATCTTAGATTTTATAAGTACATTGTGAACACAATTTGAAAGTGTAAACAGATATAAACCATTTAAATAAGGATTTTAAACCTAATTAAGTGATATACAGCATATAATATAGATGATCACTTTTAGATAAAGATAACCTTAAGATAACGTTAGTAAAGAATAAACAAAACATATTTGCAAATCGAATTTTAATAAATTATGGAGAGTAATATTTATCTTATAATGATAATAGCCTTAGCTGTGTTAGCTATAGCAGATTTAGTTGTTGGTGTTAGTAATGACGCTGTTAATTTCTTAAATTCAGCTATAGGTTCTAAAGCTATATCTTTTAAAACCATAATGATTGTTGCTAGTATTGGCATTGCCTGTGGGGCAATTTTCTCAAGCGGTATGATGGAGGTAGCTAGAAAAGGAATCTTTAATCCTGGAGAATTCTATTTTAATGAAATTATGTTCATTTTTATGGCTGTAATGATAACAGACATATTGCTATTAGATTTCTTTAACACACTAGGTATGCCTACTTCTACAACAGTTTCTATTGTGTTTGAGTTGTTGGGTGCAGCGGTGGCTATGGCATTGATAAAGATTGGAGCAGGTGGAGGTAGTTTTTCTGACGTTATGAATTACATAAACACATCCAAAGCTACTGAAATTATATTGGGTATTTTGCTGTCTGTGGTAGTAGCATTTTCTATTGGTGCAATGGTACAGTGGATTTCCCGTTTATTATTGTCTTATGACTTTCAAAAGAAAGCTAAGTGGGTAGGTGCTTTGTTTGGTGGTGCTGCTTTGTCAGCAATAACATATTTCATATTTATGAAGGGTATAAAAGGTACTGCTTTAGCAAGTCAAAGTTTTGATGTTATAGGAGGCGTAACCATAAAAGACTTTTTGGAAACCCAGTGGATGGGAATTGTTTTAGTAAACTTTGCCCTTTGGTCAATAATCTCATATGTATTAACCGTTTTTGTAAAAATTAATATCTATAAATTAATTATTGGTGTTGGTACCTTTGCTTTGGCATTGGCTTTTGCAGGTAATGATTTAGTAAACTTTATTGGTGTGCCAATAGCTGCATATCAATCATATACAGAGTGGGTTGGTTCTGGTGTTGATGCAACTAAATTTAGTATGAATATTCTTTCTAAAGAAGTGCCTACCCCAACTTTATTGTTGTTTATATCTGGTATGATTATGGTTACAACCTTATGGTTTTCTAAAAAAGCACGTTATGTTGCAGAAACTGAAATTAATTTATCTAGAGAAGGAGAGGGAAAAGAACGTTTTGAGCCTAACTTCTTATCTAGAGGTATTGTTAGAATAGCTATGGCGACTTCTAAGTATACAGCAACTATTTTACCTAAATCTATATCTGATAAAATTGAAGCTAAATTTGAAAAACCAGCTGTTTCATTAGCAAAAGACAAAACTTTTGAAATGCCAGCTTTTGATATGGTAAGAGCAGCTGTTAATTTAATGGTGGCAGGGATTTTAATTTCTATTGCTACATCTTATAAATTACCATTATCTACTACCTATGTAACTTTTATGGTTGCTATGGGAACATCATTAGCAGACAGAGCTTGGGGGGCAGAAAGCGCCGTTTATAGAGTTGCTGGTGTTTTAAATGTTATTGGTGGTTGGTTTGGTACTGCTATTATTGCATTTACTGCCGCTGGAATAATTCTTACCTTAATTAATTTTGGAACTGGTGCCGCAATCGCCATCTTATTATTTGTTGCTGTTTTATTGTTGGCTAGAAATTATATTTCTTACAATAAAAAGTCAAAAGAAATTAAGGCAGAAGATAGCTTAAGAAGAGCAGAAAGCAGCTCTATTCAAGGTGTAATTTTAGAGAGTGCTAAGAATACATCTAATGTTGTTAAAAGAGCTAACAAAACTTATACTAACGCTATAGATGGACTTGCAAAACAGAACTTAGATATTCTTAAAAAGAATAAAAAAGGAGTAGTTGCATTATCTAATGAAATAGATGACTTAAGGAATCACCTATTTTATTTTATAAAAAACTTAGATGATGCAAGTGTTGGTGCTAGTGATTTTTATATAAACATTTTGGGGTATTTACAAGATATGACCCAGTCATTAGAGTATATTACTAAAATATCTTATAAGCATATAAATAATAACCACAAAAAGTTAAAATATAATCAGATTAAGGAACTAAAAGAAATTGATTATAAGCTAGAACATATTTTAAATAAAACCTATGATGCTTTTGATTCGCGTTCATTTGAAAAAATAGGAAGTATTTTAAATGAAAAGGATGAGCTTTTTGAAATGTTATCGCAAAAAATACAAAAGCAAGTAGAAAGAACCAGGACAGAAGAATCAAGTCCAAAAAATACTACCTTATATTTTTCACTATTATTAGAAACTAAAGATTTAATGTCTGCTACAATGAATATGTTAGAACTTTATTATAAAGAACATGATAGTAGTGTGCCTCCAGCGACTATTTCAGAATAGATTTAAATGATTATTTAAATAAACCTTAGCGTTTTTATGCTGAGGTTTTTCATATATTAGTAACAATTTAAATAAAATGAGAAGTATAATTTTTATACTTATTCTGGGGCAAAAAAGAACACTTTATTATGATAAATTAAAATTGTAAAAGGGCACTTATTAGAATAGTATTATCATAAAAATGACACATATTTAGGAACTATGTGTTAAGTAGAAATCACTGTTAAAAAAAAGGGCAATCTTTTAAAAGATTGCCCTTTTTTTAAGTTTTATAATTACACTCTTATTTAGGATCTAATAGTTGATCTATTTTTGCAATTGCGGCTTCATAATGGTAACGTGTAATTGTATTTATGTTTCCATTTTTTGCAGATTGTAATTTACCCCGTAATATTTTTAATTCCCCATAAACTAAAGGGCCAATGTCAGAAGTACTCGCATTATAATTCATTCTTCCAGAACTATCTTTAATATTGAATAAAGATTCCATTTGCTCTAAGTATGTACGCTGTAAGTTTCTACGATAAATATTTACGTTTTTTCCTATGTATGCCTCTTTCCATAAGCCTTTACGTAAATCTCTTAGCATTTCTAATGCACTATAGTAGTTTTTATTTGTTACTTCTGCATCTATCAATCTTCCTATACGATTTGTGTTTAATAGAGCGTTTAAATGCTTGGCTTGTACATTTCGTAAACTTTCAGAATATCCAGCATAATTTATATTTTGCAATATAGATTTATCCATTAGCCAATAGGGAGTACTAAACACATTTTTTTGTAACCATTCCATAGACTTTTTTTGAGTTTCCTTATCCAAATGTGTGTATATAACTCCTTCTTGTGTTGGAGTTTTTAAGTTTTCATATACACCTCCAATATTAGTAACTACATGTCCCGCATACCTTCCAAAAACACTAAGTAACTCACCATATAATTCTTCAAGGTCATCATAATTATTGGTTTGATCAGATGTCCACTTGCTAAGGTTTTTTGCTACATATTTTAAATTTTCAATACCGTAGCTACTAGCCTTAATAGGGTCATTCCCTAGGCCTTCGGTTTGCGATTGAGGATCAAAGGAACTAGATTGCCTGCCAAATTTATATTTTGGGTCGTTTGCTTTTTCTAGTATCCATTGATTTAGAGTTGTTACTTCTGCTTCTGGCGTTTCAGCACCTAAATAGCGATAACCCCAATTGGTTACATAATGATCGTATGGTCCCATTTGACGTACAAACCTAATGTTCTCATCTCCTGGTTGAGCTATATAATTATAACGCGCATAATCCATAATACTTGCTGCAATACCATATTTTTGTGTAAATGATCCATCTCGTAATGACTCAACAGGATAGGCATAGCTGGCTGCCATATTATGAGGAAAACCTAATGCATGGCCTACTTCATGTGCAATAACCATACGCATCATTTCTCCAATTTCTTCTGGCTTTGTATTAAGTGTTCTAGCATTAGGATTGGCAGCACCAGTTTCTAATAAGTATCTGTTTCTGTAGCTGCGTAAGTGGTTATGATACCAAATAATGTCGCTTTCTATGATTTCACCACTTCTTGGGTCAGAAACACTAGGGCCAGTTGCATTTCTAGTAGTACTCGCTACATAGCGTATTACTGAGTATCTAATATCTTCTGGACTAAATTCTGGATCTTCTTCAGGTGTAGGAGCATCTCGTGCTATAATTGCATTCTTAAAACCCGCAGTTTCAAAAGGTTTTTGCCAATCTTCAATGCCTTGTTTTATGTACTCTTTTAAATTTTCAGGAGTCCCAGGGTCTAAATAATAAATTATTGGTTTAACAGGTTCTACCAATTCACCACGGCTATATGCAGCTGGGTCTTTAGGCTCTAACCTCCAGCGTCTAATATATGTTTTTTGATGTGCTTTTAATTCATTGCTGCTATAATCATACTGACTAATGGTAAAAAAACCAACCCTTGGATCAAAAATACGTGGTTGCATTGGTTCTTTTGGTAGCAGAATCATAGATTGATTTATCTGTAAACTTATGGACTCAGTGGCCATTTGCGTAGAGGGTTTCGAAGCTGTGTATGTAAAATCTTGTTTAACTTCTATATTTTCAGGAAAACTCTTAACACTATTAATAAAACTTCTAGAGGGATCTAATCTTTTTACTTTGTAGGTTTTTCTTGTTCTACTAGACAATCCACTAATGGCAGGGATATCAGAGTTAAAAAATGATGTTACATCAATGACAACACTAGTAGAATCATTATTAAAAGCTTTAATGTCAAAAGCATACAAGGTAGGTTCATAATTATTAATTCGAACAGATTTGCTAATGGCTTTAGAACTATCAGCAATATTAGTGTAAGATTTTGCTTTCAGTAATATTTTGTCTTGAAAACGAGTCCATTGTACCATTTGCTCGTTAGTTTTAGAGCCAGCATTCATAAAACCGCCACCAAAACCAGTTGGTATTTGAGCTATTCTGGTTACCCAAAGCATATCTTTGTTTAATTTGTTAAAAGGAATTTCATACAAAAAAGTCTTTTTAACCTTATGTACCATAAATAAACCTTCATCAGATATAGCATTTTTTGTAACTACTTTGTTGTAGCTCTTAATACCATTTTTGTCTTTATTTGGAATATGAGTAATTTGTTCTGTTTTCCTTTTTTTAGATTTTTTCTTTTTTTGGGAAACAGCACTTCCTGTCGCAAGTAAACTGATTGCTAAACAGCATAATAGTGTTTTTTTCATTTTTAGTTTAGTTTAGTTTGTCTGGCAATATACTAAAACTGAATGGTATGTTTTCTTAGAAAAAAGTTAACAAATAAGATTTATTTGTAGAAATTCATCTCATCTATATACTTCCAAACTGTATTTGGTAATAATGGTTTAATATTTTTTCCTAATTTATGTTGCTTACGTATAAAGGTTGAAGAAATTTCCATTATAGGGGCATCAACGGGTTTAATCTTTTTATGATTTTTAAATTGATGTTCTATTTCTCCAGCTGATATTCTTGGATAAACATAAATGCTGTGATTTTCTAAAATTACTTCATAGTTTTTCCATTTATGAAGTCCTTTTAGATTGTCTTCTCCCATAATCAAGGAAAAATCGTACTGTTTTAAATATTTATCCAACAGATGTGCTAAAGTATGCACAGTATAATTGGGTTGAGGTAAATTGAATTCTATATTGGATGGTTTAAGTTTTGGATACTCTTCAGTTGCTTCAAAAACCATTTGATACCTATGATTGTTGTCCAATAACGACTGTTTTGTTTTAAAAGGACTTTGCGGAGTTATTACAAACCAAACTTCATCTAAATCAGAAAATTCTACAATATGGTTTGCAATGATTAAATGTCCAATATGGATTGGATTAAAAGTGCCAAAATACAATCCTACTTTTTTCATTTAAAAACTATTTTTTTAAGATGGTTTATTAATGAAATCTAAAACTAAACTTTCAGCTTCTTGTAAGGCAGTGTTTAAATCATAATTTTCAATTATAGAATCAAACTGCGGGGCAGTAGCTAGCTCTACAGATGCTTTTGCAATACGCATATTTATTTTATCATCACTCTCAGTACTTCTTTTTTTAAGCCTAATTTTAAGCTCATCTATACTGGGTGGCTTTACAAAAACAGCTAAAGTTTGTTCAGGGTACTTCTTTTTTATGCGTAGACCACCCACTACATCAATATCAAAAATAACATTTTTACCTTCTGCCCATAATCGTTCCACTTCACTATTAAAAGTACCATAAAAGTTGTCTCTATAGACTTCTTCCCATTCTAAAAAATCATCATTTTTAATATGATTTTTAAATTGAGAAAGTGATAAAAAGTAGTATTGCTCACCGTGTTTTTCTTTTCCTCTTTTGGGTCTTGAAGTTGCAGAAACCGAAAAGGCTAAGTTTAATTCTTCCTTTGCAAGCAAATGTCTTACAATTGTTGTTTTGCCACTACCAGATGGTGCTGAAAAAATAATAAGTTTGCCACCCTTCATCATAAGACATTTAGCATTTGTTCCTTTATTTTTTCCAACTCATCTTTCATTTGCACAACTAATTGTTGCATTGGCGCATAATTTGCTTTAGAGCCAATTGTGTTAATTTCCCTTCCTATTTCCTGAGAAATAAACCCTAATTTTTTACCATTAGAATCTTCAGAGTTTATAGTTGTTGTAAAATATGTAAGGTGATTTGCTAGTCGTACTTTTTCTTCAGTAATGTCATACTTTTCTAAATAGTAGATTAGCTCTTGTTCAAATCTATTTTGGTCTACCTCTATTTTAAGATCAGAGACAGCTTTATCTAAGCGTTCACGTAAGGCTGTTTGTCTTTCATAATCTAATTCAATTACTTGCTCTAAGAGATTTTCTAAGGAAGTTATTCTTTGTTTAAAATCTTGTTCTAAAACAGTACCCTCTTCTATTCTAAAAGTAATAATTTCTTTTAAAGCTTCAGTAAGTGTGTCTTGTATAGTCTCGTATTCTTTAGCATCAATCTCCTCACGTTCAGTTTTCATAGCATCTGGTAAACGCAATGCCATTTCTAAATGCTTAACATTATCACCTTCTGCAATATTTTTTAATTGTTGCATATACTCCTTAACAACTGCTTCATTAATTTGTGAAGACGTCTCTGTACCAGTGCTTTCAATATAAAGATTAAAATCTATTTTACCTCTTTGTAAACCATTTGCAATAGTTTTTCGTAATTCCAATTCTTTCTCTCTGTATGCAGATGGTATACGTGCATTTAGGTCTAAACTTTTACTGTTTAATGACTTAATTTCAATGGTTATTTTTTTTGATGGAAGTTGTGCTACGTGTTTTCCAAATCCGGTCATAGACTGAATCATAATATTGTAATTTTATGCAAAGATAATGGTTTTTGATTCAAAAATTAATGGAAAGCTTTATAGCACTCTAATCCTGATATTTATATAACTAACACAACTATTTTCTCTATATTTTTGTCGCTTTAGATGAATTTACTTTAGTCACATTATGCTTTACTTTCAAATACTTTGTCTAGGTCTATTGGTATTTGTTTTCCTTTGTATTCTAACCAAAAACCCATTTACATAGCCCACCCAGAGAGTTAAAAGGAGATTTATTACTAATAAATTGTAGCTACTTTTATTCTATTTATTTAATATACTCATATTGTATAATTTAATCCTATATTTATCACATTAGTTTATATAGTAAAAAATAGAAAATATGAAGCTCTAAATATAGGAATTTGAAAAAGGATTGGCACTACCTTTTTGTATAAAATTAAGTTGTTTTTGTGCTATGAACAACATAAAATTTAAAATAGAATAAAAATCCATATCTATGGAAAACAATAAATCAGCAAAGAGTTTGTGGGGAAACTATTTGGAAAAACACCCAAAAAATGTTTTTGTAGAAGCTCCAAAAATTGAACATTTCTGTGATAATTCAAAGGACGCCAATTATTGTGCTAAACTTGTGGAAAAAGGCATAAAAAAAGCAACTACACATTCTTTATTAGGGTTGCAGTTGCGTAATGAGCGTTTGCCAAAAATAGGTGATTTTCGTATTGTAACAGACTGGGATGGGAAAGCAAAATGTATTGTGCGTACTACTGCTGTACAATTAAAACCAATGTTTAGTATAGATGAAAATTATGCACAGATAGAAGGTGAAGGTGATAAAAGTTTGACATATTGGAAACAAACACATTGGGATTATTATACTAGAGAACTAAAACCTTTTAATTGTACCCCTAAAGAAAGTATGATTGTGGTTTGTGAAGAGTTTGAGAAAGTGTTTTAGAAACTGAACTAGAGGATAAAAGCTATGCGCCCCAATAGGCTTTTAAATTTGAAATAAATTAGGTTGGTTAATTTAAATGGCTAAGTTCTAAAATTAATCTGTATTTTTTTAGCAAAAACATTCAGATTTGATTCTCACAGATTCTAAAAATTACTTTTTTGAACAGTGATGCTTTTGTACAAAAAGCAATTGTAGAAATCCTAGTAACCTGATTTTGATGTAAGAAAATTTGCATTAATCTGAGTAATTTTCGATAGAAAGTTGTATCGAGGACAAGTAAATTTTAAACCAAAAGCTTTGTCATCTTGAGCTTGCGGAAAGGGCGATACAATTTTAATTAGTTTCATTATGAAAAATTACTCAATATTACAGCTTTTTTTTAATCAAATTCTTAGACCTAACTCAGGTTAGTAAGCTTTACCTTTTTAGATTCTGGATTAAAAAGATTAACAACAAAAGTAGTAAACTATATTCCCATTGTAAGATTAGAGCAAATGGCAAACTATAAGAAGTACACTGCTATTAGTGTAATGGCTGTGATAATAATTTTAGTTAAGCTACAAATAAATTTTGGTATGCTCTAAAAAAGAGAAATATCTACATTGTTTACTCTTGGGCTATAGTATAAACGTAAGATTAACAGGGATTTATATTTATACTCGTTACATTGGACACACGAATTACTTACCTCTTTTTCTAGCATATCAGTTAAACTCATTAACCATAGCGATGCCATAGTAAAATTAAGAAAGCGATTGCACATCAAGGTATCTTCAAGCTTCATTGCATAATTCTATTGCATAAAGTGGGTAAAGGTATTTTAGTAAGCGATGACTTGTTTTTTGCATATCTAGAAAAGTGATAGATATAGAAGATGTGAAAGATTTACAAAAGAAAATACGATTACGATTCTCCAATAAAAACTAAATGCTTCTTAAAAACAGTTATTTTAGAAAAGGTATTTTTTAATCTACTAGCTCATCATCTTCGCTAATAGCAAGCGGATGATCTGTTAATCCTAACCCTACAATTTTAATAATATTCACTACAGTATTATACAACATTAAAACAACCACAATAAGTCCAGCACTTAACAAGCTTGAAATTCCTAGAGAGATATAGTACAACATATTAAACCAATTATTAGGTACATTGTCTGATTCGGTTATTGGTAAATTAAACAATAAAAAAGTGATTACTGAGGCAATAAAAACAATAGTATCTAGCTTTGCAATTTGTAGTACATGGTGATAGTGATCTGCTTTTAACTTTGATTTTGAATTAGAACTCAGTCCTAATAATGTTAGCAATAGAGCCAAAATAGTTGCGGAAGCCAAAGCAATTGTATTACACAAAGTATTCATTCCGTCCATAGAATTTTTAATAAGTACTTTTGCCTCATATCCACTTAACTTTCCCATTAAAATTGTGCCTAGAAAAATCACTCCCATTGAAATGATACCCCCTAAAATGGCTCGTTGAGTATATCTACTTATTTTCATATATTAGGTTTAAAATTTTAAAATTAAATTTGAACGTGTTTAAAATAGTTAATAATTGTTAAAAAAATGCACTCATATGAGTTACTTTTGCTATCCTAAAATCTAATCAATCTAAAATTTAAGACGTTTTTATTGTAAAATTAGTTTGAGTTTATGAAAATTTATGTAACATTTGATTTTAATATTACCCGTAATGCAATTCTTGTTGAACAATTAGAGAAATTAGGAGTGCAATATTCTATTAATAATGGAGCAAGAGAAATACATTTTAGCGAAAAATTGACAGAGGAGGATGAATTAGCATTAGCAGCATCATTAAAAAAATACGGAATTAAAATTATAGACGATCAAAAAACGGAATTAGTGCAACGTATAAAGGACACAATTACTGCTATGCTTAAAGATGATGAAGCGTATTTATATAAAGTATCGGCTTATTTAGCTACTAAATTAGACTACTCTTATGCCTATTTATCAAACCTTTTTTCAGAAAACACATATACTTCTATTGAGAATTTTGTAATCCTAAAAAAAGTAGATTACGTAAAAGAGTTAATTACAACAACAGATTTAACATTGACAGAAATAGCTTATCGGCTTAACTATAGTAGTGTAGCTCACTTATCAGGTCAGTTTAAAAAAGTAACAGGCCTAACACCTTCGGCATTCCTAAAAATAATTGAAAAACGTAAAACAGTTGATTCTAACAATTTATAATTTGTTCTTATGACTATAAATAATTTGAATGTGTTACTTGCTGATGATGATGAAGACGACAGATGGCTGTTTGAACAGGCGTTAAGTGATATAAAAATTAAGAGTAACCTCTCCTTATATAAAAACGGGAAAGAATTAATGGATTATCTTAAGAATATGACTAGAAAACCGCACCTTATATTTTTAGATTTAAATATGCCTGTAAAAAACGGAATGGAATGCTTAAAAGAAATAAGGCAAGATGACAACCTTAAAGATATACCTATTGCTATTTATTCAACATCATCTTCTGAAAAGGATATTGAAAATACCTTTATTAATGGAGCAAATATTTACATTAATAAGCCAAATAATTTTGCCGCACTTAAGAAGGTAGTTGAGAAGGTATTACAACTTAATTGGCAATACCAAACATCTAATTTAAATAAGGAAAATTTTTTATTTAGAATCTAAGAAAGAATGGATTTAAGGAGAATAGTATCTTCAACAAAATCATATAAAATAGCATTAGCCATAGCCATTGCTTTTCTCTTAATGCTTTCTAGTATCTCTTACCGGCAAGTTAACAATTTGGAAAAATCTGCCAATTTGGTTTCTTCATCGCTTATGGTTAGTAAGGAAATAAATTATTTATTTTCTAAATTTAACCTAATTGAGGCTTCTGGATATAAATCTTTGGTAGTAAATGATTCAACTTTTGCCAACACCTACAAAGACCACAAAAGTGAAGTAGAAACGTCATTATTAAATCTATCTAAACTTACCAAAGACATTCCTCTACAAGTTCAATTTTTAGATACTTTAAATCAATTGAGAGACAGTTTAGATATGACTTTCAAAAATTTGATTAAATACCGTGATCAACAAGAGGGCGATGTTGATGAAAAGTTAATGAGAGAAGTTAAAAAAATGGACTCAATTTTTCAACAATTAAACAACTTAAAATTAAGCATATCTCAAAGAAAAGAAACACTGTTTAAAGAGCTTATAATAGCTTATAAAACAGAAACATTCTTTACCCCTTTTATTTCATTATTGCTGGTGATATTCTCATTAATTGTTTTTTTGTTGGCTTTTAGAAACATAAATAATGCCCATAAAAGGCTAAAAAGCACGCAAGCCTTTATTGATAATATTGTGACAAATACCAATTATCTTACAACTTATTTTAAACCCATTAGAGACAGTAATGGTAAAGTAATTGATTTTATTTTTGAATATGTTAGTAACAAAATAGAAAATTTTACAGGTAAATCTGTTAAAGAAATTACAGGTAAAAAGTTGTCTGAAAGTTTTCCTGATACTTTTACAAATGGAACTTTTGAAATGTATGTTAATTGCTTAGAAACAGGTAATTCAAATGATATTACTAATCATTATAGTTTTGAAAATGGAGAGAAGTGGTTAAAAAGTGCCGCCTCAGAATTAGAGGGAGGAGTTAATGTTAATACTATTGATATTACTTATGAAAAATTAAGAAATAAGAATTTAAAAAAACTCAATGAAAACCTGTTTATTAAAAACACAATTCTAAATAATGCAGAAGTTGTTGCTAAAACAGGTAGTTTTAGCTGGTACCCCCATACAAACGTGTCTGATTTGTCAGACAATTTTTACAGATTGCTAGGATGCAGACCAGGTGAATTTGAAGCTAGATTTGAAAATTTTAAACCTTTTATCCATCAAGATGACTTGGCAAACTATAAAAAAGCGGCAGCTAAAGTGATAAAATCAGGACAATTAAAGGAAAACACCTATAGGGTTATAAATAAAAAAGGAAACACTAGGCATTGGAGAATTGCAGGGGTAATGATAATTGAAGATGGAGAGGAAAAGATGATAGGAATTATACAAGACATTACAGAAAGTATAAAAAAAGATAAACAATTAAAAAGTAGAAATAGAGTTTTAAAACGTATAAATACCGAATTAGAATCTTTTAACAGGATAGTAAGTCATGATTTGCAAGAGCCTTTGCGTAAAATTCAAATGTTCATTTCTTTACTCTCTGAAGAAGCAGAAGCGGATAGATTATCTGGTAAAAGTCTGGTCTATTTTGGGAAAATAAATGACGCAGCCACTAGAATGCAAATGTTAATAAAAAATTTGCTAAGTTATTCTAGAATAGAAAGCACAGAAGAAAATTTTGAAGAAATAGATTTGAATGAAATATTAGAAGAAATAGAATATAACTTTTCAGAAAGCATAAAGGATGCCAATATAGATATTATAAAAAAGAAACTTCCTACTATTAAAGGTATTAATTTCCAGATGGTGCAGTTATTTAGTAACTTAATTTCCAATTCTATAAAGTACAGAAATATACACAACGACTCTAAAATTTTAATTGAAGCTTTTAAGGTAAGTAAAAATCAAATAAAGGCTAATTTTGTTAAAACGTCTGAAAATTACCATAAAATCGTATTTAGTGATAATGGTATTGGTTTTAATCAACAAAATGCTGAAAAAATATTTAATATTTTTGAGCGACTACATTTAAAAACTGAATATTCAGGAACAGGAATTGGACTTTCTATCTGTAAAAAAATTATTGAAAATCATCACGGATTTATACACGCTAAAGGAGAGCCAGAAAAAGGTGCTATTTTTTATATTTACCTGCCAGTTTAATTTATATTTTTCAAAATTAATCTCATATTAATAACTAGGAGTATTTTATCTTTGTCTTGTCTTAAAATACGGCAGCTTAAGAATTAGTTTTACGCTGTTTTTAAATATACATATTTGGTGTTTTAAAATCTAAAGATAAACGTAATCTTATATAGTTGTATATATTAATTGTATTTTTTGTTGCTCTTTTAGCGTGATTCATAGTATTAAATCTAAACTAAATAATAACTATATTATCGAACTTTAAGGTTTACTAAAAGGTCTTATAAATTCTAGACCTTAAATAATGTTTTTGTACTTATATTATAGAACCTATGTAACCAATTGGTTGTTCTAAAACTATATTTTTTTCTAATAGCAACATCTCAAAGGTTAAATTAAAAACGAAGCAAATTGTCTAATGCAGCAGCTACAAGATATAATAGATTTTCTACTGTATAAACGGGCTAATACACACTATAATTAGTTATACTTTATTTCTAAAGAAACAACATTGTGTACATATTAGTCTTCTCAATAAATCCGTTCTACCAATTCTTTTAGTATATAATATTTTTCCTACAAAAATTTATATTAAAGACATAATACTATTGCATTTTATACTATTTTATGGCTATAGCTAATAATTATATAACTAATCCTTAAAATCATATAAGAATTCAAGGTGTCTAGTGATAGATATTTGTAATGTAAAAATTAAGTACTAATTCTTTAAATAATAGTAAAATGATTTTAAATGATAGAAATTATAGTCTAAGACAGTTTGCGAGAGTGGGTAGAGTTTACCCTAAAACAATTGGAAATGAATCTGTAAACAAAACGAAAAACAATGACCAAGAGGGTTCAACTATCCTTTTTGAAGTTATTAAATAATAGAATTAATAGAATTAGAAGTAAAATTTATAATGGCTAAAATTTTATACAGCATCACGATTCTATTTTTAATACTATGGGCCATAGGGTTTTTTATTTATGGGTTAGGATTAAATATTCATCTATTATTATTTGGTGCTGTTCTTACCATAATTATTAAATTAATTAGAGAGAAATAACCTGAATTTAACATAAATAAAACTATCATGAAAACAATAATAAAGACAACTCAACTTAAGCAAATATTTGATGAATTACATAAAAAATTTGGAGGAAAATTAGAAATTCTTTCAGAAGAATATAATTTAGAAGTAAAAGGAATATTGGGCAATGGCAATGTAAAAGGTATTTCATTTAAAAACGGAATTTCTTATTTGGAATTTGATATGACTCTAAATGATGATTTTATGTTGAGTATAAATACTACAGATAAGTTACCTATATATTTTGCTTATTGCGCTGATGGAAGTTTAACACATCAGCTTGGAGCTAATGGCGTACAAAACACATTGAATAAATACCAAACTGGTATACTTACATCTAAGCGAGCCGAAGAGAATATTTTGACTTTCAGAAAGAACGAACCTACTAAATTATCATTAATTGTTGTTAATACTTTAACTTCTGAAACTACATCAGATAATGGTTTAAATCAAAAATTGAGAAATGCTTTTTTTGAAAACAATACAAAAGATAGTTCAGTATACATAGGTTCTTATAATTTAAAGATAAGTGAAAAAATCACAGAACTCAATGCCATTAAGCATACAGGTATTGTTAGACACTTAATGATGGAAGGGATTGTACATCTTATATTAGCTATGGAAGTTCAACAACGTAATGATGATTTGGAAAATGCAAATAATCACACAGGTAGCTTAACAATAGCGGAACTGGAAACTATTAAGGAACTCTCAGACTTTATTGTAAATTATCCTGAAAATGATTGTACACTTAAATCTCTTAGCAAAAGGTGTGGGCTTTCTACAAATAAATTACAGGAAGGCTTCAAATTATTACACAATAGAACAGTAAGAGACTTTATTATTGATGAAAGGATGAAAAAATCTGAAAAACTAATTAGAACTACAGACCTAAATATTTCTGAGGTTGTATATAGTATTGGATTTACGAGTAGAAGTTATTTCTCTAAAATATTTAAGCAAAAATATAATTGTAGCCCAAAATTTTATAAAGACAATCAAAATACGTTAGCTGTATCAGCCTAATATATATATATTTACTTTAAAACCCAGAAAAAACTAGTCTATGGGGCTGGTTTTTTCTTTTAAAAATTCTAATCATTAACTTAAACCATTTTTATTATGAGAAGTTTACTTTGGCTTGTAGCCGCAATCTGTATAGTTATTTGGCTTTTAGGAATGTTAAATATAGTTCCTGGTATTGCTACCGGTAACCTATTACATATACTATTAGTTATTGCTGTTGTAGTTGTTTTATACAACGTTATCTCTGGACGCAAACCCTTAGATTAATAAAGCATTACATAAAACAAACCCTCAATACGCTTAATATTGAGGGTTATATTTTAGACTACTTCTTATTTAAAATATTAATGTAGTTCTAAATATTTAGTACAATTTACCTTCAATAGAGATTAAGCTATTCTCAGTTAGATTACCATCTTTTGTTTAATTTTCACATAGCTTAATTCTAAATCCCTATTAATTAACTGTGTATTCATACATATAACACATCCTCAAATGTACAGACCAGCTAAACAAGTTATACTAAAAAATAAAGTTTTAACTGCTAAGAAAACAGCTAAAGACGTCCATATATACTAATTTTTTTCTATCAAATATTTCCAATATCTTTTAGGAATATGTTGAAGGTGTAACTTTATATTTTTTCTCGATGCTATATTTGTACTTTTAAAATAACACTTCCAAAGTTTTTGAAATTCAATTTCGGATGTGTTTAGATTAATGTCTAAACCTTCTCTAGCTCCTCTTTTTGTATTTTCTTCTAGCTTTACAACTTCAACATTGTTCAAATCGTAGAAAATTCCTTTATTTCTTTTCAAATCGTAAATTAACCATTTCTGATCTGCATATCTCGATTTAAAATGACTACTAATTAAGGGAAGCACATCAAAATCAGGCTCAATAAAAGCATAGTAGAGTCCGTCATTTGCAAGCTTAAAACGTACAAATGCATTCATTCTATGTCTTTCTCTACTCAGTTTTTTTAGGGTTTGTTGTATTTTTAATACAGCAGGATGACCAAAATCATTAAAGACATTATTATTAGTTTTAATAGTGTAACGTATAAAATTAAGAATGCTATCTTCAATAGTTTCTAATTCGCTTAAAAGAACTTTTAATAAAGATTGAAAACTTTGTTTACCTAAAATAAGAATCAATTTATCAGCAACTCTCTTAGCTTTATTCTTATCTGTAACTACATCAATTGTTTCTCCAAATAACTGTGGAATTTCTAAATTACTTTTTCTAATTGCAACTTTTTCTAATTTTAACTCATAAACATCATAAACGGCGGTTAAAAAGCCTTCAAAAGTATTATCATATATAAGATAAATCATTAAAAGAGTGATAATTGATTTGAAAAATGGCTACTGTATTTACTCTTACCAAATCTCAAAATTTCATTTCTTAACCTATTTTGTTCAAAATCTTGACTTGGATAGTAGTTCTTACAAATTATAAAATACTTTGCTCTATTTAAGGCAATACCCATCTTCTTTAATTGTTCGTAATTTAAGAACGCATATTTACGAGCGGCTACAATCTTTTGAGCAGACCTTACACCTACACCAGGAATTCTTAGTATCATATGGTAGTCGGCCGTATTTATATCAATCGGAAACTGTTCCAAATTCCTTAGAGCCCAAGATAATTTAGGATCAATTTCTAAATCTAAATTAGGGTAATTATGGTTTACAATTTCCTGAGGTTTAAATTGGTAAAACCTAAATAACCAATCTGTTTGATATAGCCTATTCTCTCTAACCATAGGTACAGGTGTGTGCAGCGCAGGTAGTTTATTATCTGAAAGAACGGGAACGTAACCTGAATAATAGACACGTTTTAAACTGTATTTTTTATATAGAAATGTTGAGGTTTTAACAATGTCAAAATCACTTTCATTAGTTGCTCCTATAATCATTTGGCTTGATTGACCTGCAGGCGTAAATTTGGGTGAAGACTTTATAATTTTTTTTTCTTCCTTATAAATTTGTATACCTTTTTGTATGGTTTCCATTGGTGCCAACATAGTTTTATGATCCTTATCGGGAGCTAAAAGTTTTAATCCTGATTTTGTGGGTAGTTCTATATTCACACTCAAACGATCTGCATACAGTCCAGCTTCATACATCAATTCATCGCTAGCTCCAGGTATCGTTTTAAGATGAATATAACCGTTATACTTATGTTCTAATCTTAATTTTTTAGCTACTAGAACCAATCGTTCCATAGTAAAATCAGGATTTTTAAAAATTCCTGAACTTAAAAAAAGGCCTTCAATATAGTTTCTACGATAAAAATTCAAAGTTAAATCAACTACTTCATCAACTTTAAATGCCGCACGTTTAATATCATTACTTTTTCTAGAAACACAGTACAAACAATCATAAATACAATAATTGGTCAATAGTATTTTCAATAGTGACACGCAGCGTCCGTCCTCTGTATAACTATGACAAATACCCACCCCTGAAGAATCGCCCAAATTTTTACCTTTATTTGTGCGTTTACTACCGCTGGACGAACAAGATACATCATACTTTGCTGCATCTGCCAGTATTGACAATTTTTCGTTTATTCTATCCCAATTCATTATTTAAATTTATTTATACCATTTGATTTTGAGCTTCTTGGAAAAGAAAATTAAAATTTTTTATTTCAGTGAAGAAAAAAATAACATTTTATTTCGGTAAAATTCAAATTGTAAATGGTAATAGCTTAAAGTTACTATAATAGTGTAAAAATACATGCAAAATAATAATAATTCTTGCTTTTAAGCTCACTGACGCTATTGAGATAAAGAATTATTCTTTTGGGTTAAAACAGATTTTAATTGCTTTATAAATTTACTTGTAACAATTATATACAATAAAATGAGCAAAAAAGATTTAGCACAAAAAGAAGCTATTCAAAAACTTAAGGAATTAGCTGAGAATATTGATTTTGCAATGATGGAAACCAATCTCGGTGGCAGACCCTCTCATATTATACCTATGAGTACTAAAGATGTTGATGAATTGGGATGTATATGGTTCTTGAGCAATAAAAATAGTGAACATAACACAAACATAGAGAAGGATAATAAGATTCAATTAATTTATTCAAAACCAGGCACTATGGAGTTCTTAACTGTTTTTGGAAGTGCTGTAATCTATTCAGATAAGAACATTATTGCAAAATATTATAGTAAATTTGACGATGTTTGGTTTGATGGTCCTAATGACCCTAATATTACTGCTTTGAAAATAATACCAAGTGAAGCTCATTATTGGGACACTAAAAATGGTAAAATGATTACGTTTTTTAAAATGATGGTAGGCGTTATAACAGGTAAAGAACAGGATTTAAGTGAACATGGTAACTTACAAATCTAAGACCTAAATTTTTACGATAAAAAATGTCTGATACTATATTTATTTATCAGTTACTTGTTTAAAATGTCTCAACATTTTTTAATTGTCCATCACCCATTACCTCCCTAACAGTAGCCCAAAAACTCAATAGAGAACTAGTTGATTTTTCTGATAATTCTGAAAACATAATTAAATTATCTACAAATTGCTTAATATTGTTATGAGTTGGATTATGGAAAGCCATATTCCACTCATTAAAAAAACGACGCTCGGCAAAATTCTCCCATAGCAATGTCACATTCTTGTGCCTCTTATCACTTAATATAATATCATATAACCTAAGCACCTCAATTTGTGGACCTTCAATAATTTGAATAAACTTGCCATTATAATATACTAAGCAACCTGTAATATTGAGTAATGAATTTCTAGTTTTTGCTACTTCGAGTATATCATTTAAATCTGAAAAACTTATAGTTGATTTTGACTCTGATACGTAAGTTAGTTGAAACATATTAACCGTGTTTTACTTATTTATAAGAATTGTTTTGTCTGTGTTAAATAAAAATATAGTTCATAAAGAGTCTTGTTTTTGTTTTAAATATAATAAAACCCATATTGCTCAAAAGTACATAAATTAAATATGCTTTATATAAAAAGGAAAAAATAAATTACGTTTTATTCAATTGAAAGGAATACCACACTGTTCTATTAGAAAAATGATGACTATTAGTTGGCATTCCTATTTATTTAACTTCTTATTATTAGCTTCCTTTTGTACATTTTTAAAATCAATATCATCATCAATAATATTTTTGAAAGCTTTAATCCATCCATTTTTAAATATATTTATGATTGTAGGCCATGTTTTAGAATTAACATTATTTAAATCCCCTTCTATAGGAACTTTTGTTGCCAATGTGTTTTCTTTATGGTTTTTTAGTATAAACTTAAAAAAACCAACAAAACCCTCCCATAGTGTTTCTAAAAAGCCATCCTCTTTTCCAATCAATTTGGCATCTTTTAAAATAGGTTTTATATAACCTCTTAAATAACCATTAGCAATGGCAATCTCACTAAAAAGATTAAAATTACCTTCTTCAAAGTCAATACCAGCATAGTGATTTGTAAATTCATTCATTGCAGATGCATTGGCATTTTCTAGAGAAAATGAAATATCCATATCTGGAATTCTCTTAATAATGTTCAATTTCCCATTCAATTTAAAATCTCCACCGCCAATAGAAACGCCTGTTGCTTCTATTTTAGAGGGTAATGTTTCTAATTTTTCTACAACATTTCTTAAATTAGTCATTGAAAGCTTAACCTTATCTAAGTGCAAGTCTATAGTTGGCTCTGCATTTATCTCAACAAAAGCAAATTTGCCATTTATAACTTCTAGATTATTAATATTAATCGGAACTAAATCAGTTAAAGCCTTTGACCAATCATCTAAATCTGATTCATCTTTTTGAGATTGAACTTCAAAAACATAAATTACTTCTGGAGAATTCATAAAAATCTCACTTACTATTTTCCCTTTCAATAATGCTTCCCATTCAATCGAAATATCCGTTTTTCTAAAATTCAAAAATGGCACTTGTGATTTTGCATCAGTTTTATTTAAATATAAACCATGAATAACATAAGCTCCACGTATTAACGAAATATCAATGTCATCTACTTCACCATAGTATCCAGGTATATCAGACAATACATTATTTACATATTTTTTTACAATATATGGTAGTAACAATCTTAAAATTATTAAAGTAGCAATAATGATAATAGGAACGGCATATCTTTTTTTTCTAAATTTTATTCGTTTGTTCATAATATCCTTATTGTTAAATTATCATTTCTTTTGCCCATTTCCAGTTAGTGAGTTTATTAGTCCGTCTTGTACATTTAACCATATATAATTGAAAAACGATTTTGTCTTATTTCGTTTAACCTCTATAGTGCCGTGTCTAAAACCATCTTTATCTGTTTTAGAACCGTCATTTATAAATATGTTTCCAATGGTAGTTAGTACTTTGTTAACTTGATTTTTATTGTTCAATATTTCAAATTTAAAATCTTTATACTTTATTTTAAAATCACCTTTTGAATAGGTGTTATTACCATTAAATGTAAAATAGAGTTGTTCAATTTCCCCTTTGGTTTTGGCATTTAAATTAGATTCAAAAAATGAATTGGCTGCCGTAGCATTAAAGTTTTTAAATTGGCCTAACGCCAAAAATTCATCGCTTTTATTTTTAACATCAAAAGTAATAGTCAACCTCATTGGTGCTGAACCCATAAAATCTGAATCAGCTAAAATTTTTATCTTTTTATTATCTTTATGTATGTTTGAAAGCGAGCTTATTTTTGTATTAATATTTTTAAAAAAAATTGTACCCGCTTCATCTGTATCCTTTACACGTTCAGAATAACTAATATATCCTTGATTAGCTTCTAATCTAGAAATTGTAAAATCAAAGGATAAATCTCGTAACATTTTACTGTACATACTTTTTATACTTAAATCATCTGCAACTCTTTTATCCCTGAATACTTTTAATTTGGGCTTAACCATATTAGTTAGGCTACTATTAAAATAGAATCTACTATTAGTAAAGCCAAAATGCAAATCAACAAATGATAGTTCAGAAATACGAAGTTGTATATGATCTCTCTCAATTACTATTTTTCTTGATAATTCTTGTTTTGTAAATTTTGGTTTTATAAACAGGTTCTGTAAGTTTAATTTACCATTATCAGCACTTAGGCCTTCTATTTTTAGAGATTCATACGGACTCATATTCATAAAGATTTCTTTACCACTAAATTTATAGTCTTTATAATTGAATGGTATTTTTTCTTTTAATTTATGGCTATCAGTACTAAACCCAATAAAGTTAAGATGAATATTATCCATACTTGCCAAAAGGCTATCTTCTTTACGGGCTATAAATGAACCATTCACAAACGAAATTTTATCAATAACTATAGCCTTATTAAATTCCTTACTGGATTCATTACTTTTTAATTCATCTCTATTCTTTTTAATTTGAAAGTATTGTATATCCGGATTTTCAAAAATTATGTTATTAATAAATATTGTCTTATTAAAAACAAATTGCCATAAACTAAAGCCAGAAAGATTTAAACTCTTAGCATTTACCGCAGTTACTACATTTTTATGCTTATCAAAAATCTTTGTAGAAAGACTGTCTAATCTAATACTACCTGTAAATACATTTGTGCTTAAATTGGTATAATTAAGCTTTATATTTGAAGGCAATTTTTTATCAATAGCAGAAGTTATCTCACTTTTAAATTTCAATTGAAGTAAAATTAGGCTTCCAACTGAAATAAATAACACTAATATTGTTATTTTTTTGGTCAAATTCATAGTTTTATAATAAAGGTATAAATTGCTCTAATACAAGCACAATTTGTAACCCAAATGAATTAAAGGTTAACTTAATCTGCTTTACTATTTTGACTCTTAATTCTATTACTTATATTCAATTTATTCTAAACAATTACCCAAGGCTCATTTTGGATGTTCTAGAAAGTTTAAAAACCCTAGGTCTTTATTGCGTTTTTTAAAAAAGTATATTTTGGATATATAAGTAAGTATATTTTAAAAAGGCATAACAAAACCTTATCATTGTATTATTTGGTTTTGCTTTAAAATATAAGAAATTCGTTATAACCAGTTGTACAATATTTAAATGAGAAAGTAATAAGCGTATATGTAAAAAGTAAGGAATAAAATAAGAATGCAAAAAGTACATTTATATTAAATAACTTTATCTTAAACCCTCACAAACTCTGCCTTAGGGTAGCTCATCAACTAAAAATATGAAAAAAATTATACCCAAAATTATTAAAGAAAAGGTAAATAAGGCATTGTCATATTATCCTGAATTAAAAAATACTTCCATTGAATTTAAAATTAAAAAAAACATAAAAAAATCAACTATGCAGGCTAGACCAATTTGGGCTTTTTTATGGAAATCCAGAAAGAATAGATCTTATATTATTTTAATTAGCAAGAAGTTTAAAATTGAAAATCAGGAGTTTAATACTTTGGACATACCATCAGAAGTTTTTATTGGGTGGATTGGCCACGAATTAGGACATGTGATGGATTATGAAAATAGAAGTAAATTAAGTTTGATTCTCTTTGGAATAAAGTATATTTTTTCAAAAAAATCAATCAAAGAAGCTGAAAGAACGGCTGATACATTTGCGGTATCGCATGGAATGGCTAATTATATTTTGGCTACTAAAGATTTTATTTTAAATAACGCTTCAATTGCTCAAGATTATAAAGCACGTATTATTAAATACTATTTATCTCCAGAAGAAATTATGGAACTTGTAGAGGAAAAATCAAACTCTTAACTTCTAATTAAAAAAAGGAATTCTAAGTTTCATAACTTTAGAAAGCATCTTAAGGTAAAGAAACTGAAAAAGTGTTGTTTTACTTATGAATTTACAAATTTTTCCCAAATTTTAAATTTGTCTTCGTCCATAACACGTTCCATTTTTACTTGACCTCCTTTCTTTTTATTATGATCATTCCAATCATGAAAAATTGTAGGGCTTATCAATTTAACCTTAACACCTTTTAAAGCTTTTGATCTTGCTACTTTATAATTTTTATTCGCTTCTTTTAAAATTTCATCTAACTTATCTGTAACTTTTTGAGCATCTATTTCTGTATTTTCAGTTCCTAAATACCAACTGTGATAGTAATCACCGTCTATGCGTTTTGCTGAAAGTGTAAATTCGGTTATCTTTGCTTTAAAATGCTTTTCAAGCTCTTTAACAGCATCATTCATCTTATTTACAGACAATTGAGACCCTACCACATTTAAAAAGAATTTGGTTCTACCTGTAATTTTAATTTCTGCTCTTTCAATATTTGTAAATTCTATTGTATCTCCAATTAAATATCGCCATGCGCCTGATACTGTGCTTATGATAAGTACATAATCTTGGTTTAGAACTACTTCAGATAACGTTTTAACTTCTGCATTTGACACCAAAGAACCGTCTTCATTAATGTATTCAGGTCTAAAGGGCACAAACTCAAAATAAATACCGTTATCGGTTACCAATTGCATTGATGAAGTTTCAGGACGAGCTTGAAATGCAATAAACCCCTCCGATGCCAAATAAGTATCAATAACTGTTATGGGCTCACCCAATAAAGCGTTAAAACTCTTTTCGTAAGAATCAAATGCTACTCCACCTGAAGTATAGACTTGTAAATTAGGCCATATTTCATGAATATTATCCACCTTATGATAATCAATAACTTTTTGCATCATTAGTTCTATCCAAGAGGGAATACCACTTAAAGCACCAATATCCCAATTTTTGGCATTCATAGCAATCTTTTGAACACGAGTGTCCCAATCGTCAATTTGGGCAATTTCCTTACCTGGCTTATAATACGGTCTAAACCAAAAAGGGATATTGCTAGCACTAATACCACTTATTTCACCTTCTAAATAATCATTTTTTTCCGTTAATTCGGTTGAACTTCCCAGCATCATAATTTCCTTTTCAAAAAAATTTGACGGTAAGTCAAAGTTAGAAAGTGCCAAAACTTGGTTAATACCCGCTTGCCGGATTGCTTCTAACATATCATTAGTTACAGGAATTCTCTTACTTGTTTTACCGGTGGTTCCTGAGCTCATTGCAAAATAATCTGGGGAGCCAGGCCAAGTCACATTCTCCTTCCCCTCGTGCAATTTGTGCCACCATTCCAAATTCATTTTATTGTAATCAAAAAATGGAATATTTTTTGCAAAATCAACCGCTAAATCTTCTGACTCTAAAATTTGACTAAAATTATAATGCTTACCAAACTCTGTGTCTCTTGCCTTATCCAATAATTTTTTCAGTACTTCTTTCTGGGCATCTATATGATTGGTTTCTGACTTTAGTTTGTCAGTTACATGAATTACTCCTTTAATTATATTTCCTAATATTGCCATTATGTATTATTTGAATGATACGTTAGTGTTCTTATTTTTTATGCCCATACATTATTTCCATTAAGCCTATTTTAGTTTATACTTATTTATTTCAGTGCTTTTCTATTTACTCTGTTTTAAATAATTTCCTCTAAAACATTATTGGTATCTTATTCTTTGTTTAAGATTTTGTGCAGCTTTTCTAAGTCCAAATACCTTAGTAAATCTAACCGCAGTGTTATATGCCAATATCACCTCATACTATTTAATGGTTTAAGTTTGGGCTATCAATTTGCATCCATAACTTCATTATATTCAACTTCTATCATAAAGTTTTAGGGTCTTATATGCACCCTCTATGGTATAACACTATTAGCCAAATAAAGAATAACTCTCTACAAATGATTTCAAGTCTTCTTTCTTATTCTTTATAATTTCTTTAAGTGATTCTAAAATGCTATGGCAAGCTTTTATTATTGACGTTATTAGCCATTTTTTTAAAGACCTAAAAATTGTTTTTCAGTATTATACAAAACTTTTATGTACTGCTTAAGAGCTGTCTATACCTATTATTTTACAGCTACTTTATTTAGAAGTCTAAAATAAAGTATTATTGGATTTCCAATTAACTTTATAAATAAAAAAAATGACTCAAAAAAACTAAGATTTTTAAGTAAAAAAAGCTGAAGAGAAATCTTCAGCTTTTGTACAGGCGGAGAGACTCGAACTCTCACACCTCGCGGCACTAGATCCTAAGTCTAGCGTGTCTACCAATTCCACCACGCCTGCATTTAATTCGTCTTTTTGACCAATTGGGATGCAAATATAAGGCAAAAAATCAATTTTAAAATACTTAATCTCAAAAACTTCTTTTTTGTACTTTTATACTTTATCAAAATATATTATGCAAGACGTAAAAAACTTTATAGACAACAATAAAGAAAGATTATTAAACGAACTTATAGAACTCTTAAAAATTCCGTCTGTAAGTGCAGATTCTGCCTATGCGCATGATGTACTTGCAACCGCAGGTATCGTTAAAGAAGCTTTGGAAAAGGCAGGTTGTGACACTGTAGAAATCTGTAAAACTCAAGGTTTTCCAATAGTTTACGGAGAAAAAATTGTAGACCCTTCACTACCAACCATTTTAGTTTATGGTCATTATGACGTACAGCCAGCAGACCCAATTAATTTATGGGATTCGCCGCCGTACGAGCCCATAATTAAAAAAACAGAACTACACCCAGAAGGTGCAATTTTTGCTCGTGGAGCTTGTGATGATAAAGGGCAATTGTATATGCACGTAAAAGCATTAGAGTTTATGGCGAGTACAAACCAATTACCTTGTAACGTAAAATTTATGATAGAAGGAGAAGAAGAGGTTGGTAGTGTTAGCCTATCTACATTTGTAAAAGAAAACAGAGAAAAACTTAAAAATGATGTTATTTTAATTAGTGACACAGGTATGATATCTAAAGACGTACCATCTATAACAACCGGTTTAAGAGGTTTAAGTTATGTAGAAGTAGAAGTTACAGGGCCAAACAGAGATTTACATTCTGGCTTATATGGTGGTGCAGTAGCCAACCCAATAAATATACTAACAAAAATGATTGCCTCTTTACACAATGAAGATAACCAGATTACTATTCCTGGTTTTTATGACAATGTAGAAGAGCTGTCTACAGAAGAACGTGCAGAAATGGCAAAAGCACCATTTAATTTAGATAATTACAAAAAAGCGCTAGACATAAATGCTGTATATGGCGAAAAAGGATATACAACAAACGAGCGTAACGCTATACGCCCAACCTTAGATGTAAATGGTATTTGGGGAGGATATACTGGAGAAGGTGCTAAAACTGTAATCGCAAGTAAAGCGTATGCAAAAATATCAATGCGTTTGGTACCAAACCAAGACTGGAAAAATATAACAGAACTCTTCACTAAACACTTTACAAGTATAGCTCCAGAAGGCGTAATAGTAAAGGTAAAACCGCATCATGGCGGCCAAGGCTATGTAACACCAATAGATAGTATTGGGTACAAAGCAGCCTCTAAAGCATATGAAACTACATTTGGTAAAACACCAATACCCCAACGTAGTGGCGGTAGTATTCCTATAGTTGCTTTGTTTGAAAAAGAATTACAAAGCAAAACCATACTAATGGGCTTTGGCTTAGACAGTGATGCTATACACTCACCAAACGAGCATTTTGGAATCTGGAATTATTTAAAAGGAATAGAAACCATTCCATATTTTTACAAGTATTTCACCAAATTAAAAACCAAATAATAATTTCTTTTTAACTTATTCTAAAATTAAATTTCTCCTCCAATGAAAAAACCATTTCAAAAAACAAGTATATTTACTTTAACGCTACTCCTTTTAATAGCTTGTACTACTTCTACTGAAAAAAAACAACGCACAGCAAATGATTACAAAAATGCCACTAAATTTATGCAGCGTAGTTGGTATGAAATGGTGTACAACCAAATTACTTCTCAGAATTGGACTAAAGATGATATCCTAGTTTATTCCAAAAGAACAAAAAACGGAACAGAATATGTTTCTGTAAACGCCAAAACAAAAGAAAAATCAATTATTAACGACTATAAGGCTCCTGAAACAAAATCAACTTATTTAAAAGCAAACACAAACGAACACGTTTCTCCAAACGGAAAATTGGCTGCTTATATTGATAATTACAATTTATGGGTAAGAGATTTATCAACAAACAAAAAAACACAACTAACTTTTGATGGAAAAAAAGATTATGGTTACGCAACCAATAATGCTGGTTGGACAAGAGGTGATGATGCTGTTTTAAAATGGTCACCAAATTCTGATAAAATTGCAACATTTCAACAAGATGCTCGTGGCGTTGGAGAAATGTATTTAACAACAACCAATGTTGGTCATCCAAAATTAGAAGCTTGGAAATATCCATTACCAGGAGATAAAACTATTTTTACTATAGAGCGTGTCATTATTCATTTAGACAATAAACCAAAAACCGTACGTTTAAAAATGAATAAAGATTTTCAAAGAGGAACTACTACAGATCATATTGCTGGTCCTGGAGGTGTTTTATTAGATGCTCAATGGAGTAAAGATGGTTCTAAATTTGCATTTGTTTCTGGCTCTAGAGATCACAAAGAAGCACATTTACAAATTGCAGATGCAAGAACTGGAGAAGTAAGTTCTATTCATAAAGAGGTAGTAGATACGTATTATGAATCTGGCGTAAATGCAGAAAATTGGAAAGTTTTATTTGATTCAAGCGAGTTTATATGGTATTCTGAGAAATCAGATTGGGGACATATATATTTATACGATTTAAAAACTAAAAAATTAAAACATCAAATTACAACTGGTAATTGGTTAGTTAAACAAATAAAACATCTTGATGAAAAATCCAGAGAAATTTTCTTTATTGCTGGAGGAAAAGAAGAAGGAAATCCGTATTATGATTACTTATACAAAGTAGGTTTTGATGGTAATGGGTTAACAAAATTAACTCCTGAAAAAGGGACACATTCCGTAAGTTTTTCTCCTAATATGAATTATTTTGTAGATACCTATTCTACAAATGATACTCCACCCATATCAGTACTAAGAAACAGAAATGGAGAAAAAATTTTAGACTTAGAAACTGCAGATATTACAGAATTAAAAGCACAAGGCTGGAAAGCTCCAATTGAATTTAATGTAAAAGCAAGAGATAATAAAACTGATTTATACGGTAAGTTATTTTTACCAACTAATTATGATGAAAACAAATCCTACCCCATATTAAATTACATTTATCCTGGCCCGCAATCTGGTAGTGTTGGTTATTATGGGTTTCACATTATTTGGCAAGATTTTCAAGCAGTGGCAGAATTAGGCTTTGCAGTTGTAGCTGTTGATGCAATGGGAACTCCTGAAAGATCAAAATCTTTTCACGATTTCTATTATGGAAATATGGGCGATAATGGTTTACCTGATAATATAGCGGCTATAAAACAATTAGCTCAAAAATACAAAGGGATGGATATTGAACGTGTAGGTATTTGGGGGCACTCTGGTGGTGGATTTGCCTCTACAAGAGCTGTTTTTGCATATCCTGACTTTTATGATGTTGCCGTTTCTAGTGCTGGCAACCATGATAACAGAAATTATGAAGCAGATTGGGGAGAAAAATGGCAAGGTTTATTAGTAGAAGAAAAAAAAGATAGTATTACAAACTACAACAATCAGGCAAATCAATTAATTGCAGGAAATTTAAAAGGAAAATTATTAATTACGCATGGTTCTTTAGACAATAATGTTCCCCCCTCTAATACAATGCTAGTTGTTGAGGCATTAATTAAAGCGAATAAGGATTTTGATATGATTTTATTTCCAAACAAAAGACATAGCTATGGAGACATGACAAAATATATGACAAGGAAAAGATGGGATTATTTTATTACACATTTACGTAATGAAGTTCCGCCTAAAGAATTTGATTTAGTTAATTTTAACTAGTTTCTGGTCGTAAAACAGAACACTGAAAATCAGTACTATACTATTTTACCACCAGAAACTAGATTAGAAATAGAGCAAGACCCTGAGTTAAAAAAACTATACAGCAGCCATTAAGCTATTGAATCCAATACTAATCAACTTGAATATCACGGACTTCATAAATGTAAATACAAAAGAGAAAAAAACTTTAAAAAATACGTTTCCCTTGCCGTTGTATTTTACTAACCTGAGTTCAATTAAAAAATAGTTAGTTGATTCGTTTTTACGTTTTGGTATTTAATACTTGGTTTTTTAGGTAAGAAGCTATATGCACAATAAGACCTGTGATAATGTTTACCAGAAAGTTACCAAAACTTCTGTGCCTAGAATGTTCAATTTGGCATATGTTTTTGAGTTCATCATTTACAGTTTCAATAACCGAACGTTTTCTAAGAAGTATTTTATCACTTATGGTCATTAAAGAATTTTTCATATTGTTTTTAATCAATGTTATTAGTTGCACTCCATCTATGAATAACATTTGCATTAAACTCTTCCCTATATAGCCTTTGTCTGCGAATAATTTTCCGTAGATTTTATCTAAAAAACGTTCTTGTTTTAATGGTTGTCTATCATCTACATTAGCCTGTGTAATAGTGAAGCTTAAAACCATAAAACCAACCTATGGTAGACTTGCCAGTGGTAGCAATACCTTTGAATACTTTATGGTTATAAATGTGTTTATTTTTACATACTCTAACTGGTGTAGAATCAAAAAATGATATTCCTATGCAATTACCCAAACAACAGGTCTTTAAAAATAGGGTCATAGCCATCAGGTTTTGTTGCATTAACTCTGTAAACCTATTGTAGGAAACTGTGACAGGGAAATCATCTTTTATGTGAGTCTTAACATAGAAAATGTAAAAGTGTTTAAAAGTTCTAAAACCACTTAATTAGAAAATAATAGCAGGGGTAATTATCTCACTTTGAGACATTATAGAAGCATGCTTTGCTTTGTTACCAATTAGGGACTTATCAACTAGTTCAGAATATTCTTTACAAAACTCATCAACTAAACATAAAATTTCTGTAACTTTAGAATAGATTACCATAGATAGATTTTTGAATTAACAAATTGAATTTCAATACTTTAATTTACTGAAAATTTATCTTTTTTACTAGTAAAATACCTCTAAATATTAATTGAACTCAGGTTACAAATATCCCAATCAAACAAAGTATAAACATAATTTCAGGCTAAGCTAAATGACTAATGCAATAAATCCCTTTTTAATGGGTCGACTAATTATACTTAACCTTTCTTAAAATTCTAAAAGCTTCTTTTAAAGATAAATACACCTCTAAATTATATTTTTTAATAACTGGTTTTACTTTTTCCATTTGCGTTAGTGCTTCTGGAAAATTATTTAAATAACAAATTAGATAAGTATGTGGTAATTGTCTAAGGTCTTTTTCTTCTTGAGGAGTTAGCTTAATCTTTTTTTCAATTTTATCTTGTAATGCCATATTGGCATTAAAAAAATGATGTAGTGTTTTTTTATTATACTGCGGAGGATTAAAAATTAATTCGCTTTGAATATAATAGGTGCCATTATCATTAAAGTTTAATTCCACTTTTTCAAACGGATAATACTTTTGCTGTTTGCCTAGACCCAATTGCACATATTCTGTTGTAGTAAAAGAGTCTTCATCATAAGTTATAGTAATTTCATCCAAAATGGAATAAAACAATTTTACTTGTTCATTAATCAATTCTACATCCACACGAGAATAATAAACCTGATTCTTTATTTTTTTTTGGTTTCCAGCCCAACATACTACAAACTGTTCTTTAAAAACTTTATAATCGCTAGATAAATCTTTATGGCGATTAGTGATAAAATCCATAACACCATCTAAGGTTAACTCTATATTGTTTTTAGCGTGTTGCTCTATAGTTTCTACAACTATAGAGTTGCTGTCTTTTAACTCTATATCATATGCCTTGGGCATACTTATACTACCTTCTCTAAAAAAAACAGATCCACCATAATATTTCCATATATTTTTGCGTAGTGCGCAAACTTTTCCATTAGACTTAATAGTAACCAAACCAACCACTTTACCCTCTGGCAATTGAGGGAAAGGAATATTTTCATAAGAAATTAGTGGTGGGTTTTCCAAATAAGCATTTACGAGGTTTTGAATTTTACTATCGTCAAAAAAATCTACACCCACAATTTTGTTATCCTCATCTTCAACACCAATTACTATGAATGAGTTATTCTTTGGGTTACTATTTGCAAGTGCACAAACATGTTTTAAAAACTTTGCCTTTCCTTCTTTTTGGCCAATATCTATGAAACGTTTTTTATCATAAAAACTATTCTCATCGTTATGTGCCAAAAGATTTTTTACTAAAAGGCGCTTATTTATCATTTTTATTTATTGATTTTTGTTTACAATAGTGCTACTAGCTTGGGCAGTACTCATTACCATTAAATCTGCAATATTAATATGATAAGGTCTTGAAACTACAAAGTAAATAATATCTGCCACGTCTGCTGCTTGTAAAGCCTTAAATCCTTGGTATACTTTGGCTGCACGATCACCATCACCTTTGAACCTCACAGAGCTAAACTCTGTTTCTACCATTCCTGGGTTAATTGCACCCACCCTAATATTATACGGATTTAGATCCATACGCATTCCTTGATTAATGGCGTCTACGGCATATTTACTTGCACAATACACATTACCATTAGGATAAACCTCTTTTCCTGCTGTGGAGCCAATATTTATGATGTGCCCTACCTTTTTAGCAACCATATTAGGTATTATTGCTTTAGAAACATATAAAAGCCCTTTAACATTAATGTCTATCATTGCATCCCAATCTTCTAAACTGCCTTCTTGTATAGGTTCTAATCCGTGAGCATTTCCTGCATTATTAATTAATATATCTATATTAGAAAATTCTTTTGGCAAAGATTCTATAGCTTTAAAAACAGCGTCCTTATCCCGCACATCAAAATTTAAAGTGTGTACTTTTGTGCTATCTTCTAGTTCTTTTTCAAGAGCATCTAAACGTTCTTGTCTCCTTCCGCACAAAACCAAGTTAATATTATTCTTACCAAAAAGTACTGCAGTTGCCCTTCCTATTCCACTTGTAGCACCAGTTATTAATGCTGTTTTAGTATTTTTATCCATTTTTTTCTAGGTTTAGAAACTAAATCCCTCATTTGTATAGCCACCATAAAATGTCCTTAATACATAAACAATGCTTTTAAAAAAACAGTCATTTAATTTTCATAAAGATATTTTAGCCTAATTCTTCTTGATTATTTCTCTTACAATTATTCTTAATTTTTTCATAATGGTGTGAATTTAAAAAATAAAAACCTTAAATAGTTCATAAAACTTGGGGTATTCAATAATATTTAACCTATTATTAACAGCAGAAACATAAATAAATTTACATTTTGCATCTTATTAAATACTTTTATATTTTGCACAACAATTTTTAAGAATATATGGAAGAAAATACTACAGTAGATATTAGCGCAGTAAATGAGAAAATTGCTCGAGAAAGTGCTTTTATTGATTTATTAATGTTAGAGATGAACAAAGTAATTGTTGGTCAAAAACATATGGTAGAACGTTTATTAATAGGTTTATTAGGTCAAGGACATATATTATTAGAAGGTGTTCCTGGTTTAGCAAAAACCTTAGCAATAAACACTTTATCCAAAGCAGTTAAGGGTAATTTTAGTAGAATTCAATTTACACCAGACCTTTTGCCAGCAGATGTTGTGGGTACAATGATATTTAATATGAAAGAAAATGACTTTTCTATTAAAAAAGGGCCAATTTTTGCCAATTTTGTTTTGGCAGATGAGATTAATAGAGCGCCAGCAAAGGTGCAATCTGCATTATTAGAAGCAATGCAAGAAAAACAGGTTACAATTGGTGATGAGACTTTTGCCTTAGAAAAACCATTTTTAGTAATGGCAACACAAAATCCAGTAGAACAAGAAGGGACTTATCCTTTGCCAGAAGCACAGGTAGATCGTTTTATGCTAAAGACTGTAATAGATTATCCAAAGATAAATGAGGAGCAATTAATTATGCGTCAAAACCTAAAAGGAACTTATGATGAAGTTAAGCCAGTTGTAACTGTAAATCAAATATTGGATGCTCAAAAAGCAGTTAGAGAAGTTTATATGGATGAAAAGATAGAAAAATACATCTTAGATCTTATATTTGCCACACGTTACCCAGAGAAATATAACTTAGAAAAGTTAAAACCGTTGATAAGCTTTGGAGCATCTCCTCGTGGAAGCATTAATCTCGCAACTGCGGCAAAATGTTACGCTTTTATTAAAAGAAGAGGATATGTAATTCCTGAAGATGTTAGAGCTATAGTGCATGATGTTCTTAGGCATAGAATAGGAATTACCTATGAAGCAGAAGCAGAAAACATAACTTCAGAAGACATCATAAATAAGATTGTAAACGAAGTTGAAGTGCCTTAAATCAGTCGTCAGTTATTTGGTTATGGTCATCAATATTAACAGCCATAACTAAACACTTACTTATTAATGTAAACTGCAAACTGAAAAATGGATACCAAGGAATTACTTAAAAAAGTTCGTAAAATAGAAATAAAGACGAGACGTCTTTCTGACCATATTTTTGGTGGGGAATACCACTCTACCTTTAAAGGTCGTGGTATGACTTTTAGTGAAGTACGTCAATATCAATTTGGTGATGATGTGCGTGCTATAGACTGGAACGTTACCGCTCGTTACAATGAACCATACATTAAAGTTTTTGAAGAAGAAAGAGAACTTACTATGATGCTTATGGTAGATGTAAGTGGCTCTGAAAGCTTTGGAACTACCAACCAATTTAAAAAAGAAATTATAACAGAAATATCTGCAACTTTAGCATTTTCAGCATTACAAAACAATGACAAGGTTGGATTAATTTTATTTTCTGATGAAGTAGAACTTTTTATTCCACCAAAAAAAGGGAAAAGCCATGCTTTACGTATCATAAGAGAACTTTTAGAATTTAAACCTAAAAGTAAAAAAACCGACTTATCTGAAGCATTAAAGTATTTGACCAACGTAATGAAAAAGAAAGCCATAGTTTTTGTACTTTCTGATTTTATTACAGACAATTATTTGCAAACTTTACGCATAACTGGTAAAAAACATGATGTTACCGGAATTCGTGTTTTTGACGAACGAGAAGAAACCATACCAAATATAGGAATGGTGCAAATGGAAGATACAGAAACAGGTACATTAAAACTAGTAAACACGCAATCTAAAAAAGTGCGATTGGCTTATGGTAAATATTACAATGATAAAGTGAACTATTTTATAGAAACCTTTACAAAATCTGGTTGTGGTATACTAAGTTGTAGGGTAGATGAAAGTTATGTGAAAAAATTATTAGGCTATTTTAAGCAAAGAGGGTAATGACAATGATGACTAAAAAAACGAATTTCATAAAGTATATATCGCTAGATAAGCAGTATGTTATGCTATTCCTATTTTTGTGTTCAATTTTTGGCTATTCTCAAAACACGCCAAAAGTTACCGCAGACATAGATACTACATCTATTAGAATAGGAGAACAAATTAATTACACCATTTTAGTAGAAGCAGATTCTACAGCACAGGTAATTTTTCCTGAAGACCAGACATTTTCTCCTTTAGAAATGGTAGAAGCCTTAAAAATAGACACATCCAAATATAAAGATAGAATTACACTACAACGAATCTATGCATTAACCCAATTTGATTCTGGTGTATATACCATTCCACCACAACGTTTAGCCATAAATGGAAAAGCATTTTTTACTGATTCAATAAAAGTAAATGTAGGTACAGTAACTGTAGATACTATTGCACAAAAAATGTACGATATTAAACCTCTTATTGTAGTAGATAAGAGCACCTCTATTCCTTGGCTAAAAATAGCTATAATTTTAGGAGGGCTTTTACTTTTGGCAGTGCTAATCTATTGGTTTGTATTGCGTAAAAAACCATTAACAGAAGAAGAGAAAGTAGCTTTGTTGCCTCCTTATGACAGAGCTTTAATAGAACTAAAAAAACTAGAAAATTCCAAATATATTATTCAAGATGAATACAAAGCGTATTATTCTGAATTAACTACCATTGTACGTTCTTATTTAGAAGAAGATGCACACGTTTCTGCCCTTGAGAGTACAACAGACCAGTTAATAGATAAATTGGAAATGCTCAAGGATGCGGGTGAATTAAAACTAGAAGATGAAACAATAAGACAATTTAAAAGAGTCTTACAGACTGCTGATTTAGTGAAATTTGCAAAACAAAAACCAGAAACATCCGCAGCAGAACAAGACCGTATGATTATAGAACAAATAGTCGTAAAAACCCATAATGCTCTACCAGAACCTACTGAAGAAGAATTATTGAAAAATGAAGAATACCTAGAAGAACTAACGCGTAAAAAAGAAAAGAAAAAATGGATTATTGCTATTGCCATATTTTTTGGGGTAATCTTCATAAGTACTGCAGCTGCAATAGCATACTATGGTTTTAACACCGTAAAAGATACTGTTTTAGGACACCCTACTAAAGAATTATTGGATGGTGAATGGGTAACAAGTACTTATGGTTTTCCTCCAATAACTATAAAAACACCAAAAGTACTTTTAAGACAAAAAGTTACTTTACCACCAGAGGCCAAAGAAAATATAAAAGAATTACAAGTTTTTAATTATCGTAGTTCAATAGGTCTTTTTACAGCAAACATATCTGTTACTACTTTTACAGATCCAGAGACAGAACCAGATTTTAATCAGGTAATTGACCAAGCATTAGAACTTTTTGAAACCAATGGCGCAAAAAATATTACAACAAAACGAGAAGAATTTACCACAGTATCTGGCACAAAAGGATTAAAAACATATGGTAGTGGTAAATTTGTTGTACCAGAATCCAAAAAATTGATTAATGGCGAATATGCCATAATTAGCTTTGGAGGAAAAGGTTTTCTGCAACAGATTTTAGTATCATGGGTGACAGATGATATATACGCAGAGGAAATGGTAGAACGTATATTTAATTCAATTGAAGTTAAAACAGAATAAATGTTAGAGAATATAACCTTTGCTAACCCACAGTTTTTTTGGCTGCTAGTATTGTTGCCATTAGCTATGCTATGGTATTTCTTTAAACATAAAGAAGAAACTGCTTCCCTAAAAATGTCTAGCACAAAAGGATTTACAGATAACGGTATATTGCCAAAATTAAAACCATTATTATTTGTTTTGCGTTTATTAGGAATAGGAGCTGTTATTGTTGCAATGGCAAGGCCACAAACTAAAGATGTTTCAACCAAGACAAAGACCACTAAAGGTATAGATATTGTAATGGCAATAGATGTTTCTTCTAGTATGCTTGCAAAAGATATAAAACCATACAGATTGTCTGCATTAAAAAAAGTTGCAGCAGATTTCATAAAAAAAAGACCAAATGACCGAATTGGACTTGTTGCTTATGCAGGTGAAAGTTACACAAAAACACCTATAACAAGTGACAAATCAATAGTGCTGTCATCCTTAAAAGACATAACATACGGACAGTTAGAAAATGGGACTGCTATAGGAATGGGGCTAGCTACATCTGTAAATAGATTAAAGGAAAGCACATCAAAAAGTAAGGTTATTATATTATTGACAGATGGTGTAAACAATGCTGGTTTTATTGAGCCTAAAACAGCCGCAGACTTAGCCGTAGAGTTTAATATAAAAACATATACCATTGGTTTGGGAACAAACGGAAACGCTATGTCGCCCATAGCATACAACCCTGATGGTTCTTTTAGGTATGGAATGCAACAAGTACAAATAGACGAAACTCTGTTAGAAGAAATAGCAAATGTAACTGGTGGAAAATATTTTAGAGCAACAAACAACAATAAGTTAGAAGCTATTTATGATGAAATAAACAAGCTTGAAAAAACAGAAATAGAAGAATTTAAATACACCAATTATGAAGAAAAGTTTAGACCTTTAATCTTTTTAGCTGTAATATTGCTCATATTGGAGTGGTTATTGCGTAATACATTATTTAGAAGTTTTATCTAGATTAAAAAAATGATTCAAATAGACGAAAAAACATATTTCTATTTATTATTCATCATTCCTATAATGGTGATTATCTTTGTATTGCTTCAAATCTGGAAGAAAAGAACACAAAAGAAATTCGCAGATTCTCCTTTATTAAAAAGGTTAGCCCCAACAAAATCTAGTTTTAAATCAGCCTTAAAACTTATACTTTTTATTTTAGGACTCTCCCTATTAATTATAGGATTGGCAAATCCAAAAATTGGCACAAAATTAGAAACGGTAAAAAGAGAAGGTATAGACATTGTATTTGCTGTGGATGTTTCTAAAAGTATGTTGGCAGAAGATATAGCCCCAAACAGATTAGAAAAAGCAAAACGCTTAGTTTCAGAAATCATAAATCAACTTGGTAGTGATCGCATAGGAATTATTGCATACGCTGGGCAAGCATATCCGCAGTTGCCTATAACAACAGACTATGGAGCTGCAAAAATGTTCTTACAAGGAATGAACACAGATATGCTTTCTTCACAAGGAACCGCCATAAACCAAGCTATAGAACTTGCTTCTACATACTATGATGATGCTGAACAAACCAATAGGGTATTGTTTATTATTTCTGACGGAGAAGACCATTCAGAAGAATCAACACTAAATGCCGTAGAAAAGGCTGTAGATCAAGGCATAAAAATTTACACTATAGGAGTAGGTAATGAAAAAGGAGCTCCAATTCCAATAAAAAGAAATGGAATAGTAGAAAGACTAAAAAAAGATTTACAAGGAGAAGTAGTTATAACCAAACTAAATAAAGAAGTACTAATAGATATTGCTGATGATGGAAATGGTGAATACATAGATGGTTCCATTACAGATGATGCTGTAAAATATATAAAAGAGCAATTAAATAAAATAGAAAAAACCGAGTTTGAAGCCAAACAATTTTCTGAATACAAAGATCAATTTCAATGGTTTTTGGCTGGCGGATTGTTGTTCTTATTTTTAGACATTTTTATTTTGGACAGAAAAACAAAATGGCTTCAAAAATTGAATTTGTTTAACGAGAAAAAAGTAGAATAAATGAAAAAGCTAATCTATATTTCTTTTTTTATTGGATGCTTTACTTATGCTCAAGAAGCAGACGTTAAAGCAAAGAAAAAAGCCTTAAGAACATCTAAAAATCTTACTTGGGAAGGTAATAAAGAACTCTCTAAAGATAATTTTATACAAGCAGAGGCTAATTACAGAATGGCCATTTCTAAAAGTGATGAAAATACCGCTGCTTCTTTTAATTTAGGAAATGCTTACTATACAAATGAAACCTATAGTGAAGCATTTGAGCGCTATAAAGAAGCAGGTGAATTAGCAACAAGCAAAATAGAAAAACACAAGGCTTATCATAATATGGGCAATGTATTTATGAAAAATAAAGCATACGAAAAAGCTGTTGATGCCTACAAACAAGCATTACGAAACAATCCTACCGACGAAGAAACAAGGTATAATTTAGCTTTAGCAAAAGAAATGCTAAAAAAACAGCAAGAAGAAGAAAAAAAGAACAACCAACAAAATAAGGACAAGGAAAATAAGGACGACAAAAAAGATCAAGAAAAGAACAAAGATAAAGGAGATAACAAAGAGAACGACAAAGGTAAAGAAGACGAGAAAAAAGACGGCGAAGATAAAAAAGACGGCGAAGATAAAAAAGACGGCGAAGATAAAGGAGATCAAGGGAATGAAAAAAATGAAGATGAAAAAGATGGAAAAGGAGATAATAAAAAAGACAAAAAGAAACCCAATGATAAAGGAGATAAACCTCAAGAACAAAAACAGCCCAGACCAAACCAACTATCTAAACAGCAAATAAAAAACTTGTTAGAGGCAATGCAGAACGAAGAGAAAAAAGTTCAAGAAAAAATGGATGCCAAAAAAGTAAAAGGAGTTAAAGTAAAGAACGAGAAAGATTGGTAATATACTATGAAAACTAGGCAATACATATTCTGTTTTTTATACTTATTTTTTATGCTAAGCGTAACTGCTCAAGACAAAAAAGAAGTAAACTTTACTGTAGAACTAAGTAAAGAAAAGCTTGGTCTTAATGAGAGGTTTATGGTAGATTTTGAAATGAATATAGATGGTGACAACTTTAAAGCCCCCAATTTTGATGGTTTTAGAATTCTAATGGGACCGTCACAAGAAGTGAGTACTTCATGGATTAACGGTAAACGTACGTTCTCCAAAACTTACTCCTATATACTACAACCATCTAAAAAAGGAAAAATAAGTATAAATCAGGCTTCAATTACTTATAATAATAAAGTTTATAAAACTGATGTAAAAACAGTTGAAGTCACAGAAGCTGTAAATGACCCTAATGCTCCACCATCTGCAAATGACATTGCTTCTGATAATTTACATTTAGTTGCAGAAGTCTCTAAAAGCAACCCATATTTAAATGAAGCCGTTACTGTGGTTTATAAGTTATATATAAACCCTAGCATACCAGTATCAGGATTTCAAGCAATAGATAATCCAAAATATAATAACTTTTGGAGTCAAGATATACCAGTGACAAGATATGAAACTAAAGAAGGTACTTATGATGGTAAATCATACAGGTACGTCATATTAAAAAGAGTTGTTTTGTACCCTCAAAAAACAGGAAAACTACTTTTAGAGCCTTTTTCCTTGGATGTTTCTGTACAGGTACCTACACAAAAAAGAGATTTTTTTGGTAGACCAATTTACACTCAAGCTAATAAAAGAGTTTCTGCGGGTAGTAGATCTATAAATGTAAAAGCATTACCTGAACAAAATAAACCTGCCAGCTTTACAGGTGCAGTAGGAGATTTTGATTTCTTTGTAACCACTAGCAAAACTCATTTAAATGCAGCTGAATCATTACAAGCTAAAGTAGAAGTTAGTGGAAAAGGGAACTTAAAGCTTTTTAAACTTCCTAAACCTAATTTACCAAGTTCTTTAGAAGTATATGATCCTGAACACAATGAAAAAGTAAACACAAATTATTCTGGAATGCAAGGAAAAGTAAGTGATAGTTATACTATTGTACCAGAATACAGAGGAAAATATCCTATTCCAAGTATTTCTTTCAGTTATTTTAATCCTAAAACTGAAAAATACCACACCTTAGATTCTAAAGAAATTTTAATTAATGTAATAGAAGGACCAACAAATAGCGCCACCAATAATACCACAGTTCAACCAAACACAAAACAAACTGTAAAAACAAACGGAGAGCAATTTAGTTTTATTAAAACAAAAACAAATTTAACAGACATTGGTAATGATTATTTCTTTACATCCAACAGGTACTACTTATGGCTCTTATTGCCACTGTTACTTATTCCTATCGCTATTCTTTTTGGCAAAAAAAGAGAGGCTATAGCTCGTGATGTAGTCGGAAACAAAGTAAAGAAAGCCAACAGGTTAGCTAGAAAATATTTATCTGCCGCCAAAAAAACACTTGGTAAAAAAGAAGCTTTCTATGTGGCATTAGAAAAGGCATTGCACAATTACTTAAAAGCCAAACTTAAAATTGAAACATCAGAATTTAGCAAGGATAAGATTTTAGCTTTACTAACGGAAAAAGAAGTAGATACTTCTACAACAGAAGGTTTCCTATCTTTGCTTAAAAATTGTGAAATGGCTCGTTATAGTCCATTTTCAAATGTGCAAATGCAGCAAGATTATAATAAAGCTGGTGAAGTAATTTCGCAAATGGATAAACAATTATAACAAATGAAGAAAGCACTATTTATACTTGTTTTATTGTTCTCTTTTTTGGGATTTTCACAAAATGAAAATTTATTCAAAAAAGCAACTACCTCATATAATAATGGTAATTACGATAATGCCATAAAAGATTATTTAAAAATAATAGAAAATGGAGAGCACTCTGCCGAACTATATTTTAACTTAGGAAATTCATATTATAAACTAAATAAAATAGCCCCTAGTATTTACTATTATGAAAAGGCATTGCTGCTAAAACCTAATGATTCTGAAATAAAAAACAATTTAGGGTATGCAAAAAATATGACCTTAGATGCCATAGAAGAAGTTCCAGAAACCAGTATTAAAACCTTTTACAAAAAAATTATTAGTTACTTTTCTTTTGATAAGTGGGCATATATAAACGTAAGCTTCATGTTATTATTTGTACTTACTTATATTGCTTTTCGTTATTATAAATCTGCAACAAAAAAAAGAATTTTATTTATAATTAGTTTAACTTCATTATTTTTTTCTTTAATTGCTCTAACTGCCGCTTATTTGAATTACTCTGATTTTAAAATAAATAACCCTGCAATAGTTTTTGAAGAAGAATCCATTGTACAATCTGAACCCAACAATAGAAGTCAAGAATCTTTTAGACTGCACGAAGGCACTAAGGTTTACGTTATGGAAAAACTAAATGATTGGTATAAAATTAAGTTACTCGACGGTAAAACTGGTTGGATTTTATCAAATGACATAAAATTAATTAAAAATTAACTCATTCTCTTATTAAAATAAAGTCTAACCTTTATATTTGCAAAAGTTCACTTAACACAACTAATGAAGCTATTTTTTACAATACTTTTTACAATTTCGCTTTCATTTACTTTTATGTTACCAGCTGTTTCTCTTTTAATAGATGATACTAATCTATTAAGCATAGGTAATATAACAGAAGAGGAAGAAAAGAAAGATGTAAAATTAGGAAGAGATATAAAAGACTACCTTATAGTTGAATCCTGTTTTTTAAACTATATGGGGCTTAAAAAAGAAAAAGTTTCTACTTTTAATCTAAATATAGCTTTCAACTGCATTTATATAGATGTATTTTTACCTCCTCCTGAACGTTTTTTATTTTCTTAAAATATTTCCAATCGTAAATTGGTCATTTTTATCTGTATAATCATTATAAAATATTATGACCTAAACAACATATTTTAAAAATAATGAAAATTAGAGTCAAAACAAATTAGATACTAATGTCAATTTCTTTTGATAAACTTGAAAAAGACTAAAATCCAGAATTATGATACATTTTTTGTTCAGAAATTTATATAAAAGTAGAAGATTTATTGGGTCTTGGTAATGTTTTTGCTCACTGTAACATTGCTAAATAGCACTAGGTACAGATTTTAAGTTATAAATTAGCTGTACAGCACTTAAAAGTAAGCCATTTGTAGCTTACGGTTATATTCCTATAGTGGTGTAAAAGCAGTATAACTAGGAATATTAAATCATTGGCTAAGAAACAAAAGATATGACAGTTTAGTTGAATTAAATTCAATAACAATGTATTGACCCTTATAAAACAGCAGATGTGCAAAAAGCTTACATAGACCTTTGGTCTTGAAAGTATATGTCTGGTTTTTTGAATTACACACTGGAAAACTTATTTATCTAAAAATAGATTTTAAAAGTATTATGAAAATCTACTATTTAGATTAATTCCAGATTTACTTTATAATAATAGTATATAAAATTAATTAACTATGAAAAACTTATTTTCTAATGTAAAAGGAGATCTCTTTGGCGGCATTACTGCTGGCATTGTTGCTTTACCTCTTGCTCTTGCCTTTGGAGTTAGTTCTGGTCTTGGACCTGCAGCTGGCCTTTATGGCGCAATATTTATCAGTTTCTTTGCTGCCCTTTTTGGTGGTACCAACACCCAAATTTCTGGGCCAACGGCACCAATGACTGCAGTAAGTATGGTTATCATTGCAGGTATAATTGCCGTACATGATGGAGACATTGAAAAAGCACTTCCATATATTTTAACTGTATTTCTTTTAGCTGGACTAATGCAAATAGGCTTAGGTCTTTTAGGAATGGGGAAATACATAAAATACATTCCATATCCTGTTGTCTCTGGTTTTATGACAGCCATTGGGGTAATTATCTTGGTAACTCAAATATTACCAGCTATGGGATATTACCCTAAAGAAGATATGGAGTTTGTAAACAAATTTAAACCGCAAGCAGAAGAAGTAATCTTAGAGAATATTTTAAAGGAAGAAGCGGGGGAAGGAATATTAGTTCTTGAAAATTTTCAAGAAACAATTAAAAGGGCTAGTACCATTACCGAAGATGATATAATGAAAGAAGCCAAAACCTTGGCTGCTAAAGAAGCATCTGGCGTTTTAGGAGCATTTAAAGTTCTTCCAAAAGCTTTACAAACTATAGATTCGTTAGAATTAATATTAACTATAGTAACCATTTTAATAATATATGGCTTTAAAAGAATAACAACTGCTGTACCAAGTACTTTAGTATCCCTTTTAGTAGTTTCTGGTGTTGCATACGGCTTTAAACTAGATTATAGACCTATTGAAGAAATTCCAGGAGGAATTCCTATTCCAAATTTAGAAATTTTTACACACTTTAGTCTTGGTTCAATAACTCCATATATTTTTACCGCATTAACATTGGCATTGCTAGGAGCCATTGATTCCTTATTAACCTCCGTTGTAGCAGATAATATGACTAAAACCAAACACAAGCCAAACAAAGAATTGGTTGGTCAAGGAATTGGAAATAGTATTGCTGCTTTCTTTGGAGGTATCCCTGGAGCAGGGGCAACTATCCGTACTGTTGTAAATATAAATTCTGGTGGTAAAACCAAATTATCTGGTATGGTTGCTGGTATAATGCTATTAATAGTTTTATTAGCATTAGGACCCGTAGCGTCTCAAATACCTGCAGCTGTTTTAGCAGGTATCTTAATAACAGTTGGTATTGGAGTTATGGATTATAAAGGTTTAAAAGCCATACCTAGTTTACCACGTGACTTTAAGATTGGGCCACTTAAAATAAGTTCAGAAGTTGTTATTATGCTTGTCGTAATGGTTCTTTCTTCGGTTTGGAACTTAGTTTATGCAGTAGGTATTGGCCTTGTAATATCTTCTTTAATGTTTATGAAAAAAATTGGAGACCTTACCGCTGAACGCTCTGATGTTAAATCACTTTTAAAAGAAAAAGCATGGAAAGATGAACTGAACTTTCCAGAAAACCTAAAAGAAGAAGTATTTATAAAGCACATAAAAGGACCTTTATTCTTTGGTTCTACTAGTGATTTTCAGCAATTAGCTGCACAAATACCAACTACAGCAAATACTGTAATAATTAGAACAGGAAGAATGCAGTATATGGACCAATCTGGTTTGTATGCTATGGAAGATATTTTGGTAGACCTAAAAAAGAATAATATAAATGTGCTTTTTGTTAACTTGCTAAAACAACCTAAGTATATGATGGAGCGTATAGATATTATTCCAGACCTTATACCAGAAGAGCATTTATTCTCTAATTTTGATGATGCCGTTGCTTGGGTTAAAGAAAATGTAAAAGATACCCACTAGGTTAGTTACAAAACATTAATTAATACAATCCAATACGGGGAATAATTGCTAAATTTGCGCCGTATTGGATTTTTTATGTTATGATAGATAAAATAAAAAAGCATATTGCTGAAGTTAATGAATTTGCAGCGAGCAATTTAGAAGCAATAGAGAGTTTTAGAATAAAATATTTGGGTAAAAAAGGGTTGTTAAACGACTTTTTTGCCGAGTTTAAGAATGTTCCCAACGAGCAAAAAAAAGAGTTTGGACAAACTATAAATGAATTAAAGCAAGCAGCAACAGAGAAAGTAAATACTTTAAAAGAAGCATTGGCAAACAAGACTGTTAGTGATACTGCTTATGGAGATTTAACAAGACCTGGACAGCCCCTCACTATTGGTGCAAGACACCCTATATCCATTGTGAAAAATCAAATTATTGAAATTTTTTCTAGGATAGGCTTCAATGTATCTGAAGGGCCTGAAATTGAAGATGATTGGCATAATTTCACTGCATTAAATTTGCCTGAATATCATCCAGCAAGAGATATGCAAGATACTTTCTTTATACAAACCAATCCAGATGTATTATTACGTACACACACTTCATCTGTACAAGTTAGGTATATGGAAAACAACAAACCACCAATACGTACAATATCTCCAGGTCGTGTATATAGAAATGAGGCCATTTCTGCGCGTTCTCATTGCTTTTTTCATCAAATAGAAGGTTTATATATAGATAAAGATGTTTCATTTGCAGATCTAAAGCAAACATTACAATTTTTTACTACAGAACTTTTTGGAAAATCTAAGATTCGCTTACGTCCATCATATTTTCCATTTACTGAACCTAGTGCAGAAGTAGATGTATATTGGGGGTTAGAAACAGAATCTGATTATAAAATTACCAAAGGAACAGGTTGGCTAGAAATTGGAGGATGCGGAATGGTAGATCCAAACGTACTAACCAATTGCGGTATAAATCCAGACGAATATTCTGGTTTCGCCTTTGGCGTAGGTATAGATCGTATAGCAATGCTCTTACATCAAATCACAGATATTCGTTTGTTAAGTGAAAATGATGTTCGCTTCTTGGAACAATTTAAAAGTGCCTTTTAAATAAGAAAATGAGCATAGGTTTCTTTATGTATTTATTTACTGGGAAGCCTGAAATGAAAATTAAAATAGATGAAAAAAGACATTGAAATTCCTATTTCAAAGGATGTATATGTTGCTATTGTTGAAGAGTGGAATAAGGAATTTCTAGATAAAGAGTGGAATGCATATATCATAAATAATAAAGAAACAACAATAGATATGGTTCTCATTGTTTCTAAAGGATATGATGGAGATATACAAACATCTACTATGCGCCATAGCATTACCTCCTTAAAAGGCAAATCTTTTGTGAAGTTTGAAATAGTACAAGAAGACGTACTAAGGCTAAACAATGAATTTTTTGTTACTTTTTTTGCTGATGGAAAACTCTTTGAAAAACGCTTTGTTTTTGAAAAAAATAAGATTACATCATCAAATTTAAATATGATTCCTATAATAGAAAAAAACGGAATTTTAGCAAAATAATAGCTTAAATAAATAAGACTATATTTATTTTAAGTTACATTCACATTTTTTTATACTTAATAAGTTATCTATGAGCAACACTACTAAATTTAAAAGTTTACAAGTTATTGGAGGAGAAGAATGGTGTGTATTTGAAGATCTTGGTATACCTGCAATTAAAGCACGTGTAGATTCTGGAGCAAAAACATCATCTATACAAGCCAATAATGTAAAAGTGTATAACAAAGGTTTAGAAGAATGGGTGAAGTTCGAAGTAAACCCTATACAAGACAACCGTAGTGTAACTATTAAATGTGAAGCCAAACTTGTAGACCGTAGAGCCGTAAAAAGCTCTGTGGGTATTTCTGAAGAACGCTTGGTTGTAAAAACTATTATAAAACTAGGTGACAATGAGCATAGTGTAGAGCTTACACTAGCCAATAGAGACACTATGGAATACCGTATGTTGCTAGGTCGTGAAGCTCTAAACCAAAGGTATATGGTAAACTCTGCAGAAAGTTATTGTTTGCAGCAGTTTTCTGAAGAAGATATAAAAGAAAAGTATGCATCATATATGCCAGAAAAAACTGGTTTATCTATTGCTTTGCTAGCCAGTAATCCAAGTTTATACAGTAATAAAAGAATAGTAGAGGCAGGACAAGCAAGAGGGCATGATGTTGTCTTTTTAAATGTTGAAAATGCATATATGAAGCTAGATGCTAATTCTCCAGAAATTCGTTATAGAGGAGGTAATGTCTTAAATAAATTTGATGCCGTTATTCCAAGAATTAAGCCAGCTGTTACTTTTTATGGTTGTGCATTAATTAGGCAATTTGCAAACCTTGGAGTATATTGCTTAAATACGGCTGAAGCCATTACACAATCCAGAGATAAATTATTTGCTTCTCAATTATTTTCTAAGAACGACATAAAAATTCCCATTACAGGTTTTGCTAAATCCCCTATGGATACAAAAGACCTAATACGTATGGTTAATGGTGCACCATTAATTATTAAACTATTGGAAAGTACACAAGGGAAAGGTGTTGTTTTAGCAGAAACCACCAAAGCAGCAGAAAGTGTAATCAATGCTTTTAAAAGTGTACAGACCAACATATTGGTTCAAGAATTCATTAAAGAAGCAAACGGACAAGATATTAGATGCTTTGTTGTAAATGGCAAGGTTGTAGCTTCTATGCAACGCCAAGCACAAAAAGGTGAATTTAGAGCCAATATCCATCAAGGGGGCGTAGCTTCATTAATAAAAATAACTTCTGAAGAACGCAAACTAGCTATAAAAGCAGCTAAAATATTAAATCTTACAGTAGCTGGGGTAGATATTATTAGATCCAACAAAGGACCTTTATTACTAGAAGTAAACTCTTCCCCTGGTTTAGAAGGAATAGAAAACGCAACAGGGTTAGACATTGCCAATGTAATGATTAGGGCAATAGAAAAAAAAATTAATTATACGTCTAACTAATCTCTATTGAACCGCTTTTTGGCTGCCCATTATATGGGAATTAGTTAATTTTTAAAATCACGTTACGTATTGATTTACTATAAATTAAAATCTATCTAGTCCTAAAATACGGCTACAGGTTAAAATTGAATTTATGCTGTTAATTTAAGACTATATTCGGTTTTTTACAGTTTATAGATAAATGTAATCTAATACCAAATAAACTTTAAAAATATGCTAAGAAATTGTTTTTAAAATGATGATTTCCTCTAATTTATTTTATAAGTTCTTTGACCATTTGACATACTTTTTGAGCGAACCATTCTTTTAAGTCTTCTATAGTGTCAAATTGTTGATTTTTGAACCTTTGTTTAATGTATTGCCTATTTGTTAGCAAGTATTTAAATCAGGGCTATACGGTGGTATTTGTAGAAGATATATATTCTCTGGAATATTTATATTTTTTGTGGAGTTAAAACCAGCATTGTCAATTACCACAATCTTATATTCTTTAGGGTTTTGTAAAGCAAACACTCTTAGATAACTTTCAAAAATTTGATTATCAACCCCATCAATTTCCCAAACAAAACTATTTCCAGTTATGGGAGAGTAGTTATCTCATAAATATGTATTCTTGAATTTGTGTTGATAAACTACTATGGGGCGTACCCCTTTTTATTTTGGTAATGGTGCTTCATATTTTTTTAATCTAAAAACCTAAAAATAGCGGGCTGCTTATTTTTTTGAATACAAAACAGCCTGCATAAATTATACTACATATTACTGTTTTCTATATTCATAGCGATAGCTTGTTTTACCAGTTGGGCTATCTTCCTCGTATCCATAAGCCAAATCATATCTTCCCAATACAAAGGTTATTGGATCATCTGCATCATTATCAAATACAAGTGCATACCTCTTTGTTTCGGTTTCTGTCCAAGTACCAGGCAATGTTGATTTTAATTCACATTTCCCAGAGGTTGCATTTTTTTCGTAATATTTATTTACAAATTTACCATCATTGGTAAACGAAAATGTCTCTAATAAATCACATTCATCAAGTGTATTGGTTTTGTCTACTGTATCAATTGTAAATTTGGCTAGGCTCCATACCCCACCAGTTAATGTTTGCTGATCTGTACTAGTATCATCGTCACTACTACAATTTATAGAGGCTAAAGAGGTTAAGGTTATCAAAGCGATTAAAAAATACTTTTTCATTTTTTATTGAATTTTAAATGGTTAAAATTAGTATTACTATTTGTTTACATTAACTGACTTTCTGCTATATTATTTTACAAATTACCTAATTTGTTGATTTGGAATATTTAAAAATGGGGAATTATTAAATGCCAGATAGACAGTAGTGAAACTCTTGGGAACCCCGTTGTTCTGATTAGGCATTGCATGCCTTGAAACAAAAACGATATAACCCTTTAAGTAAAGGAACACTTTATTATTGTGGAGTAATATTAAGCAGGAATAATTGAGCAACAGAATTATAGGAGCATAAAAAAATAAGCACACATACGATACCTTTTATGGTCTTAAATAACTTTATTTTGGTAATGGTGCTTCATATTTTTTTTGATCTAAAAACCTAAAAATAGCGGGCTGCTTATTTTTTTGAATACAAAACAGCCCTGCATAAATTATACTACATATTACTGTTTTCTAAATTCATAAGCATAGAGTGTTTTACCTGTTGGACCATCTTCCTCTATTCCATAAGCCAAATCATATCTTCCCAATACAAAGGTTATTGGATCATCTGCATCATTATCAAATACAAGTGCATACCTCTTTGTTTCGGTTTCTGTCCAAGTACCAGGCAATGTTGATTTTAATTCACATTTCCCAGAGGTTGCATTTTTTTCGTAATATTTATTTACAAATTTGCCATCATCGGTAAACGAAAATGTCTCCAATAAATCACATTCATCGAGTGTATCGGTTTTATCTACTGTATCGATTGTATATTTAGTAAATTTCCATACCCCACCAGTTAATGTTTGCTGATCTGTACTAGTATCATCGTCACTACTACAATTTATAGAGGCTAAAGAGGTTATGGTTATCAAAGCGATTAAAAAATACTTTTTCATTTTTTTTTGAATTTTAAATGGTTAAAATTAGTATTACTATTCGTTTACATTAACTGACTTTCTGCTATATTATTTTACAAATTACCTAATTTGTTGATTTGGAATATTTAAAAAAGGGGAATTATTAAATGCCAGATAGACAGTAGTGAAACTCTTGAGTGGAACCCCGTTGTTCTGATTAGGCATTATATACCTTAAAACAAAAACGATATAACCCTTTAAGTAAAAGAACACTTTATTATTGTGGAGTAATATTAAGCAAAAACATTATTAAGGATGTAGAAGTTACTAAACCTACCAAAGATGAATATTATCTTAATCAAATCTTTGATACTATGGTCCATGCAAAAAGAGCAACAAAAAAATGCAATTAATTTATACAACCAAATAAGATTACATTTATCTTTAGACTATAAAACACCAAATATGGTATATTTAAAAACAGCGTAAATCAATTACTAACCTGTAGCCATATTTCAGGACTAGACATTTAAAAACATCCAGCTAAGAATTAGAATGAATAATTTAAAGGACTTAAACATCGAAAAAGAACTCTTACCATTGTTCGACTATTCTTTAAATATGTTCGCCAAGGAAAAAATTATTGAAATTTTAAAAACACCTTTAAAATCGACAACGGAAATTGTTGCACGCCAAAATATTTTAAAAGGTTTTACTGCCAATAATCAAATTCTTAAAGATTATTCATATACCGTTTTATACTTGAACGAAGTACATTCTTTTTTAAACGATGAAAAAATTGAAGACTTATCTCAAAAAAAACTGAATTATAAACTATTTGCTTCCAAACAAGAAAAAACTCGATATACAAGCAAGTTCAATCAACTAATATTATTCTTTCATCGTTTGGAATCAAGGTACTTTACAAGATTAAAATTAAATCAGTTTCCAGAAGAATATGCCACAAAGATTAAAAAAATTTTAAAATTTCTATCAAGTTTTGAACTTTTCAAATATGAGCATATTATCCGAGAAAAAAGATTGAAGGATAAGCACATTATAGAACTAACAGAAAAAATAAACACTCTTAAAGATACTGAATCGATTGAACCTTTTTGGGAGAATTTATTTTTGTTTGAAGCTTATCTATCAATCAACTTAGGCGTTAATAAAAGCAATTTTACATTTCCAAATTTTGACAAGAAGCACATTAAATTAAAAGACTTTTATCACCCTTTAATCAATAAACCTGTAAAGAACGATTTTGAGACCGACCGCAACGTAATTTTATTGAATGGACCTAATATGTCAGGTAAGTCAACTTTTTTGAAAGCTGTTGGACTTTGTATATACTTTGGACATTTAGGAATCGGAATACCTGCATCGTTTGGGGAAATTCCATTTTGTAATCACTTTTCAATAGAAATAAATAGACGGGATGATATTCTAAATGGTTACAGTCATTTTATGACCGAAGTAATGAATCTAAAAAGTGTTGTTCAAAACGCTTCAAATGGAAAACAGTGTTTTGCCATTTTCGATGAACTATTTAGTGGCACTAATTTAGAAGATGCATTCGAGATTTGCCAAACGACAATAAATGGTCTGAGTAAATTTAAAGACTCATATTTTTTTATATCAACTCACATTCAAGAATTGAAAAATGTTTCTAATGAACAAATATCAAATTATTACATAGATTGTGAACTTATAGAGAACAAACCAACCTTTACTTATAAGCTTAAAAAGGGTTGGTCAGACATTAAAGTTGGTCGAATTTTATTCGATAAAGAAGGATTAAATGAATTATTAAACTAAATTTAAAAACAGAAAAACGGCTTACAACAATGGCTATAATTTACTGCTAGTTCTAGACTGCTTACGAAAATCTGCGAGGATTTTCTAAGTGGTTTGTATTTGCTTAAATTCGGTACTTAAATATGTAACAAACCGTATACAAATATGTTGTGGTTAATTCTCAAAAAATGAAAAAAGTACTATTATATATATTGATTTTATTTGCTGTATATTCTTGTAAAATGGTTGTAAACTCTGATAATAAAAATGAGACTCCCAATAAAAATTCAACAATAGATAAGGAATTAAAAAAATTATATGATGAATTTATTGCAGAAGGATTTAATCAGTTTTATATCGAAGGAATTGGCGGACCGACGTCTGATGGTATTGAAATTCTTGGGTTGAATAATGGAAAATGGGAAATTAGCTATATTGAAAGAGGGAAAAAAAGTACTCCAACATTCTCATCACAAAATAAAAAAGTAGCTATTGATTTTTACAAAAAGCACGTTTATAGTATAAAACATCATCATTTAGCTGTTTTAACTCGTTCAGAGGAAAAAGCCACTGAGATTAAAATGCTATTAGATACTAATAATATTGAATTTTGGCAAAATGATATTCTAAGTTATGCAGAAACTAGAAATAAAGTTTATCGCCTTTTTGTCTTTAATAAAGATATTTTCAGAATAAAAAAGTTGGGCAAATCTTTACCTTTAATAGAAAAGTTAAAATAACTAACCACAACACTATATATAACAAATAGGGCGATTAGTGTTTAACCGAAAAGTTATTGTCTATTTACAAAGTCGCCAAAACTTTTATTTTTGATTTTATTAAAGCTAATTAGATATGTATATTTTACAAAATAGGATTGATAATATAGAAGCTTACGAATTTAATTTAAAAGGAGTTATTTATATTAAAGATTCGGAATTATTTCTGGATTCAAACAAGCTTTTTGTTATTGAGGATTACTATGAATTTAAATGGGGTAATTTTTATCATTTATCAAAAAATGAACTTACGTATTTAACTGAAGGAAATTTAGTACAAATCGAATTTGCAGAAGATTTTTATTTCAGTATAATCGATAAAGATAATAGGTATTTAAAGGTTTTCTCTGGAGGATTATTTGATCAAGATTTTGGGATTTTTTCGATTCAAGATCAAGAAATGAAATTTCAGACGAAAAGCTTCATTGGTAATACTTTAATAGCTAATAAATTAGTGCAGAATGATAATGGAAGTATTCTTGTAAAGAATGTTTCTGATGGAAAGGTTTTATGGAATAAAATCATTGAGAAAAAAAATTTAAAAATTGATCGAAAATCATCTGAAACAAATAAAATAGAGGTGTTTAATTTTCTGGGAGTATATAAGGGAGTTCTTTGGATTGTTCTTAATAATGGATTTTTACTCGGTCTTAAGGAGGATTCTGGAGAAGAGATCTATTATATCGGAATAGCTAAAAATAATGATTTTGAGAAAGAATTATTTCGAGACTTTGGTCATGCATACATAAGTGATCAATATAAATTAGATTATGAGTCTGGAAAAATAATTTTACTAAATGGGACAAGTTATTTTGAGATAGATTTGAATGCTGAGAAATTGAAAAAAACCTGGAAAAATATGTCTGAGACTCTTGGGGATATCAAGTGTGATATGTCTGGAAATGATGGATTTAAATTCGACAATCAGTTTCTTTATGCATATGATGGACTAAAAGGAGAAATAATAGTAATTGATAGAGAAAATTTAAGTTTAGTATGGAATTACAATTTGGAAATACAGACAAATGATGATTTTGTACTCTCTTTACTTAGAGACTTAAAAGTTTCGAGCTCTCAACTTGGTGTTTTAGACAGAAACCAAACCTTGCATATTTTCCAAAGAGAAAATGTTTAATACTAACTTGGTATTACGGTGTAAAAACTTATGCGGAAACAAATTTGAATATGTTGCCAATAAGCGAAAACTCATAAATGATGGTTTATCAAATCCTAAGCAATATATAAAGGAGCAATTTCAAAGAATATTTAAAAATAATGAATATGAAATTTTTGAAGATGTGTGGGAAAGTACTCCGATCCCTGGATACTAATTTTAGTGAAGTATTATCCATAGTAACCCCGGATGGGTTTATTATGAAGATGGATGGGGCTAATGACACGATAGAAAATCAGATACTTAAAATTATAAAAGATGCTCAAGGTAATTACAAAGTACTTGTTGAGGAAACTAAAGAAACAATTGGACGATCAATAGATGAGTTACTAGTTAATGTGAAAATACCTCTTAATGAGAAAGGATTTAATAAGTGGTTTGATGAACTAACTCTTGAAGAATTTGACAGATTATGGGCAGATGATAAAATACGACGAACTTTAGGCCTGCTGAGTATCATGAATGGTGTATGGTTTGTGAATCTAGACAATTTAAAGAATGGGGTGTGTCAATGGATGAAATACACAGATTTAGAACAAAGACTTTAGATTTAATTGGTACGAATCCTAAAACGGGTGAACCATTTGCACATTCTATTAAAAATAGTCAAGGAAAAATTGTACCAGGTTCAGGATCAAAAACCTTTCATAATGAATTAAAAAAGATAATTGGAGATTCTGGTTCATTAGCTGATTTTAATAATGGTATTTTACAGTTAATAAATAGATGGAAGATTGCTCCAGCTTTACTTCCGCCTTTAATTAAATAAAATTTTAAAATGGAAAAACAACAATTAATAAAGGATTGGATTTTGTTTTGTCAAGGAAACAGAAATTTCGAGAAAGGTCACTTTTACTCTTTACTTATGGACGAGCTAAGCGAAGATGAAATTGATATTATTTATGAGCCTTTCATAAACAAGAAAAAGCTTAAATTAAAATTAAAAAAATATCTGTATAGCTTAGAAAGCTCGATTAACATAACTTCAAAAAAGAAAAATTTATTAGAAGTTTTAATTAAGCTAGACTTTCAAGAAAGGCTATCTATATTTAAAGAAATTGCCGAATTTTCACAATTCAGGTCAAATATGAAATTTGAATATGTTGAAGAGTTCAACGTTGTTGAAAATCTTGCTTTTGATGATGTCCTATCCCAAATGTTTTTTAATTACACAGACTTTCAGATCATTGAAGAAAATGACAAAGTGGATGCTCTTTATGATGCTTTATATGGTCTTGTTGCTGATTTTGATTATAGGCTTTATCTATTTGAACCTTTATTGAGTGTTAATTATACAGGGGAGTACTTATTTCAATTTAAGAAAATGGGAGGCGTTTATGCTATTAAAGATGAAACTGTTATGTATTCTTTTAGATAATTTGATAAATATGAATTTACAACTTGAAGATTGGAAGGCTTTTTGTGAAGGAGAGAAAGATTTTGATAAAAGTCATTTTCATACTCTCTTAATGAAAAACGAATATCATGAAGATATTTCTAAAGAAGAATATAATAATGTTTTCAAGTATTTTCCGAATTCAACGGAATTAATAATAAGATTACAGAATTATTATTCTAATAAAAATTATTTACATGAAATAATAGATGTAAAAGAATATCTATTATCAAATACTATGGCAGACATAAATGAGAAATCCATTTTATTTTATGAAAGTGATATCAAAGAATTTTTAAAAGGGGATATTAACTATGTGGATGATATAAAAGAAGTTTCTGAAGCTAAATTAAAAGGATGTTTAAATGAGGAATATATTGACATTATTGATGATCATATTTTTGATAGTTTATATGTTAAAAACTCTAGGGTTAATGCTTTACTCGAAGCTTTTTTTGGATTGACTCGTAATTATCAACTAGTGTGGTATCTTGCCAGCCCTTTAATTGATTCTGAAATTAATTTTGACCATTATTTTAATATTTGGAAAGTTGGAGGAGAATATGCTATCACAGAAAAAGGAATAATTGTTTCGAGAAAAATATAACTTGTATACAATTTTATTAAAGCTAATTAGAGAGTTGTGAAATACATAAAAGAGAGTACAAGAGAAAACGTAGTGAAGTTTGAATATAGAAAAGAAAATAGGGTTACCCATTTTAATCACAAACACTTTTAAATGAGTATATTATTTTGTAAATTGTCTGTAAATACACAAACGA
>CANLIE010000008.1 GCA_947491225.1 uncultured Cellulophaga sp. | reverse complement strand
AGATTTTGACCTTTGAATATGTCCATATTTTAATATATTTACTATAACTAAAGATACGTATTTAAATACTGACCTCTGAAATCTTAAAAACAAGTTTCCATAATTCAAAATCGTCTCCATTATAATAATCTATTCCAGCTGTAGCAATCCCAAATCCAATTCCAGCAAAAATCCCAGATTTTATAGCTCTTTTTGTGTATGACTTCATAATATTAATTTAATTTTTAATTTTAGTCTTGAGTTCGTTCCGCCAATGAATGGCAACGTGTTTGTGTATGGTTAGTTGCGTGTTTCAGCAACTAATTTAGTAAACAAAAACGAACGCGAGAAAATTCCGCAGGAATTTTCTAAATAAGCACTTGCCAAAGCAATTAATTATACACGGTGTTGGCAGTAGTGTTTTATTATTTTCCATATAAGTTTATCAACGTTCCATTTAAACTAAACGGAATTACAGACGTATGAGATTCATTTCTGTATATTTTCCAATTCATATCAATATTTTCGTAGTTACTTTTTTTGAGATATAAACTAAACTTAATCATATTAGACACCATCATTGGGCTTTCATTTTCTCCTGTTGAAATAAATACTTTAGTTGGTTCAATATTCCAAGTTTTATTATTTGTGAATTTAACGATAGCTGGCTCTAAAAATATTTCTTCGTTAAGTTGAAATGAAGGACTGTTTATTCCAAATCGAATGAAGTAATTTTCGGAATTCAAAAAGCAGTAAGCTGTAAACAAACCACCAAGAGAATGCCCCGAAATTCCTCTGTCAGAATTAGTTTTATAGTGTTTCTCAATAAATGGGATAATTTCCTTTTTTAAGCATTCTAAAAACTTAACCGCTCCACCAGTTTTGATAGTTCCTTTTTCAACATCAAACTTTTTTTCAATTCTTTTGTCAGTTATTGTATCTCGATATGGTGTATAGTCATTAAATCTATTAATTTTGGATTCTACTCCATTTACCTTATGACTGATTCCAACGAGAATTACATCTTCGATTTTTTCAGAATCAATGTAAGATGATTCGAAATATCCAAATGTGCTTTTGCCATCCAAAACATAAAGCACAGGATATGTTATACTGTCCTGAATAGAATAATTCTTTGGAAAAGACATATGAATAAAATATTCTTTATTTGTAATTTCAGATTTAATGATATGGTCTGGTTTAAAAAAATCTCGCCCTTCTGGGTCTAATTTTTGGCTAAATATAGGGTTGCAAAAAATCAAAAAAGAAAATGTAGTAAATAATAGATTTGGTAGTTTCAAAAAGTTCATTTGTTTAATTCAGAGTACATTGCTCACATTACTGCCAACGTCTCGTATAACAAGCGTAGCTAGCCGAAAGGCAGCTATGATTTGTTATACATTGTTAGCTTTTCGTTTTTATTCGTTTTACAATATCGTATTTCTCAATTTTTTCTTCATCAACTAAGTGGTTGTTTTTTAGATAATAAAAGACTGATTGAAGATAAGAATTAACCTTGTCCAAGTATTCGGATTTAATTCGTTCTTTATTTTCCGATATTTCTAAGTAATCGAGACATCTTTTTAGGAAGACTAAAACCCCATCAAAGTCTTTACCTTGAAAAAGAAAAATAGAATGATTTACGTATGATACTAAACTATATTCAGGAATATTTCTTTTGAAATAGCGTTTAGGAACAGTCTTATTAAGCGTTTCAATCCAAAAATCGATCTCAAATTCAATTTCTCTTTTGTTTATTGTTATGAATTCATCAATAAACTCTCCCTTTAAATCATAGAGGGTTAAATAATCTCCAATTGGTTCAAGAGAGTTAACCCATATATCATCTTTATCCTCAAGATAAATTCCTAATTTGACACGAATAATTTCTTTCTCTCCATTTTCGTTCAAATCAATTCCGAAACCGTCAAATTTAATTATGAATTCCTCTCTGTTGTTTCCATTAAATTCGTCCGTACCAAATTCAATAGATTGTTTTTCTAATTCATTAAAAATTTTCTGAATTCCGCTTTCAGTTTCTATTCTAAGTTTATTTAATAATTCAATCTCCATTTTTTGGTCAATGAAAGCTAACGTTTAGTATATGGCAAGTAGGGCAGTAGAAAGCGATGAACTTTCAAGTTTGCACTGAGCCAAAACGTTGTGTTTTGTTTTTATATTATTCATTTTAAAAGCCAAATCAACGATTTGGCGGTGTTGATAAATAGAACTGAACTTTCGTAAACCACTAAAACGCCCTATTTGCTATATACCGTGTTAGGCTTTGTTTTTAATAATAGGTAATTTCTCGTCTGACCTTTGATTTACCACCACTTTTCCATTCTTGTACTTTGATAAGCCAATTTCCGGTTTCATCATATTCATAGCTATAGTTGATTCTATCAGTTTCTTTGTTATCCCATAATTCTATCTCTAGTATCACATCTTGATGATTATTATATTCATAAGAATGTCCCATGCGTATTTCACCATTTGATTTATACTCATTTCGTTTAATAACTAAACCATCTGATAATTCATTCAAATAATGAAGGCCATAGGTACAGTGAATTTCTTTTTTTTCAGTTAAACTATATTCGAAAGTATAACAATATGAATTATTGTTTTTAGGAATATATGTTCGTTTAATTATTTGGTTAGAATCATTGTATTCAAATTCAATACGTGAATCAATCTCACCGTTAGGATAAATACTTGTTTCTTTGATTACTCTATTCTTATTATCTCTTTCGTAAGTCGTTTTATACACTTTGCCATCAGCAAATTCTGACGTTTCAGTTGTCAAATATCCGTTAGAGTAATCATACTTAATTTCATTACGCAATTTGCCATCATGATTATAGAATATTGATTTTATCTTAAAACCTTTTTTATCGTATTCTGTACTATTTAGCAATATAGAGTCTTGAAAAAGGCTTGTGCTTTTCACTTTGCCTTTAAGATTTTCTTTTTCCCAATCTGTAGTTTCAATGAATAACTTCTGCGTTGAACAAGAAAGAGTCAAGCAGCTAATAATGGATAATATGATAATCTGTATTTTCATTTTTTTTAATAAAGCCTAACTTGGTTATATGCGGAACTTTGGTATGTATATAACACTTATTTGGTGGGATATGCGGAAGTTTTGCTCTTTTTTGTTCTGCATATTCATCAATTAAAGTTCCTTAATAGTTTACAATTTAGATATGTTCTATAAAACGCCAAACAAAAAAGCGCGATTTTTACTTTTTTTTGTAAAAAGTAAACCAATACAGTTTTGTTTTAATCTAATTTCTCAGTTAAATTGGTAAATATTTTTTTTGCATTCTTCCCTTCATATAAGACTGCATACACCGCATCTATAATTGGTGTTTTAGATTTTTTTTTGTGCTTTTGGTTAAGTAAATGGGCGCTTTTGGTAGCATAATAACCTTCTGCCACCATACTCATTTCCATCATTGCACTTTTAACCGTATATCCTTTGCCAATCATATTACCAAACATTCTATTTCTACTAAAAACAGAATAACCAGTTACCAATAAATCACCTAAATAAGCAGAGTTGTTTATGTTGCGTTTCATATGATGTACACGTTTTATAAAACGCTTCATTTCTCTAATAGCATTACTCATTAATACACTCTGAAAATTATCTCCATAACCCAATCCATGAGCAATACCCGCAGCTATGGCATAAATGTTCTTTAAAACAGCAGCATATTCTGTGCCAATAATATCATCAGATGTTTTGGTTTTTATATAATCGCTGCTTAGGTTTTTTGCTACTAATTTCGCTTTGTTTTCATCCGCACATGCAATTGTTAAATAAGACAACCGCTCCAAGGCAACCTCTTCTGCATGGCAAGGACCTGCTAATACACCAATATTATTAAATGGAATATTATAAGTCTCATTAAAGTGTTCCCCAACAATTAACCCAGTTTCTGGTACTATACCCTTAATGGCAGAAAATATAATTTTATCTTCTAAAGAAACCGTTAATTTATTTAATTCTGTAACTAAAAATGCAGAAGGAATGGCAAAAATAAGTACATCAGCATTACTCACAGCAGAATTTATGTCCGTCGTTAATTCTAATTGAGTTACGTTAAATTCTACAGCACTTATGTAATTAGGATTATGGCTATGGTTTTTTATATGCTCTACAGCGTCTACATTTCGCATATACCAATTTACCGTACTTATGTTTTCAGTTAGCATTTTTACAATTGCAGTTGCCCAACTACCACCACCTAAAACAGCAAACTTTATATTGTTCTTCATTTATAATGATTAATACCTCAAAAGTAATTAAAAAAAGCGCTTAGCCTCTAAGTTATCTATCCTGTTCCTGTAAATATTATTTTTAAATTCTGATAATCAATTTGTTATGTTTTTTGGCATAGCATTTGTCTTATCTATAATTAACCATATAAATTTTTTGTTATGAAAATAAAACTACTATTCAGAATTTTAATAATGGGGGCTTTAGTGTCTTCATGCTATACAGAAGCTTTAATTGATGATAATTATATAGACACTACGGTCTCTATAGATAATGCATTACAGGCTTATGATTTATGGTATGTAGACATTAATGAAACTAAAGGAAATGGTGAAGTTCCATTTTTAGAAAGGGCATTTACCATCACTTTTGATAACGGAAGAATATTAGCAAACAATAATATAGTTGGTATAGGAAAAACAGGCAACGGTTATGGTGTTCAAATAGGATTTTATAATAGTATAGATGGAGGAATAAACGTGAACCACAATCAAGAAGGTAGGTGGTTATTAGAAGTATTTGTGGCAAATAACAATACCTTAGAAGTTTATGATGCATCATCTAATACATCTTATTTTTTAAGAGGGTATAAGCAAAGTAAATTTGATTATGATATGGTGTTCTATGATAACATAAAATATTTTTTACAAGAATATGATGCTTGGGAAAAAACATATACCAGTATAGAAGGAGCTATAAACGATTTTGATGCAGAAAATTATCTACAATTCTTTGCAGGAACAAATACAGATATCTTTAAATCATCTATAGATGAGAACGGAATACATTTTAATGATTTAGTATGGGATTATGAAGGTGATTATGAGGTTTTTGATGTGGAGAATGATGCATCTCTAAAGACATTAACATTGGATTATGACTATTTGGGGGATGATTATTTTGAACTGTATGTTATAAATGATGGAACAATTGAACTCTACCATCCTAATTCTGGCACGATTTATGAATTTAAAGGAAGAGGATACATTCAGTATTTAAAATCTGGAAAATCCTCAGGAGAAAAGAAAAGAATAAGGTCTGCTAACAGAGTAATGAATGTTAAAAGACAACGAGTAAAATAATAATTTTTTAGGTTGGTTATTAGTTGTAAACCGTCTTGGGCAGTAGTGTGTTCTGGGCGGTTTTTTTTATACTACAACTGCCCTTTGTAGTTTTATTCTGTTTATTTCCCTAAAAGGCTAATAAACACTACTTTTGCGCCCTTAATTTAAGGTAAGATGAAGAAGTATTTAAATTTGTTCGATTTTTCTCAAAAGGTAAATTATAAAACCGAGATTCTTTCTGGATTAACCGTGGCATTAGCTTTGGTTCCAGAAGCCATTGCTTTTGCTTTAATACCAGGTTTTTCTCCGCTAACAGGTTTATATGCTGCATTTGTTTTAGCTTTAATTACATCTATTTTAGGTGGTAGACCAGGAATGATTTCTGGAGCCACTGGAGCAGTAGCGGTAATATTTATTGGGTTAATCCTAGAGCTTAAAGAGGCTTTTCCTGGCATTTCACCAGAAAATATCTTGCATTACGTCTTTGCTACCGTAATTATTGCAGGACTGCTTCAAATAACAGCAGGATTATTACGTTTAGGAAAATTCATTAGATTAGTGCCACACCCAGTAATGTTTGGTTTTGTAAATGGTTTGGCAATAATAATCTTTATGGCTCAGTTTCCTAATTTTTATGAAAAAGGAACTAAAGATTTATTATCTGGATCAGCATTTTGGATTATGTTAGGCTTAACGTTACTAACAATGCTGATTATATGGGGCTTGCCTAAGATAACCAAAGCCCTACCCTCTTCCTTGGTGGCCATAGTAGTAGTATCTAGTATAGTAATAGGTTTTGGTATAGATACACTTACAGTTGCAGATACAATGCGAGAGGGAGAAACTATTAAAGGTGGTTTTCCTCCACTGTCCATACCTAATATTCCGTTAACATTAGAATCGTTACGATTGATCTTGCCATACGCTGCTATTGTTGCTGGTGTTGGTCTAATAGAAAGTTTACTTACGTTAAATATTATTGATGAGATAACTGAAACTCGTGGTAGTGGTAACAAGGAATGTATTGCTCAAGGAACAGCCAATATATTTTCTGGGTTTTTATCTGGTATGGGTGGTTGCGCAATGATTGGGCAGAGTTTAATAAATACATCTGCAGGAGCAAGAGCTAGGTTGTCAGGAATTACTGCCGCAATTATGTTGTTGGTTTTTATAATGTTTGGTTCTAGTCTTATAGAACAGCTCCCTATGGCTGCCTTAGTTGGTTTAATGTTTATGGTTGCAATTGGTACGTTTGAGTGGGCAAGTTTTAAAACATTCAGAAAAATGCCAACATCAGATGTTATTGTTATGATTTTGGTTACTTTAATAACAGCAATTACACACAACTTGGCAGTTGCAGTTTTGTTTGGTGTAATTATTTCTGCATTGGCATATTCTTGGGAAAATGCAAAGCGTATTCGTGCAAGAAAGTACATAGATGATAATGGTATTAAACATTATGAAATATTTGGTCCTTTGTTTTTTGGTTCTACCACTGCTTTTTCAGAAAAGTTTGATGTGCAGAATGACCCAGTTGAGGTAGTTATAGATTTTCAGGAAAGTCGCGTTGCAGATATGTCAGCCATAGAAGCTTTGAATAAAATTACAGAGCGTTACCGTAAAATTGGCAAAAAAGTACATTTAAAACACCTTAGTAAGGATTGTAGAAGATTGTTAAACAATGCTGATGAAATTATTGATGTAAATGTTCTGGAAGACCCTACCTATAAGGTTGTGGTAGATAAATAACTATAAAGTAACCCTTTATATATTTTGAGTTAAATAGCTTTTCCGAAATGTCGGTTCGAGTTATTTTTTGATAAAAAAATTGTATCAAGAACTAATTTAATGGTAAAAATTATTATTCTCGATACAATTTTCACTTATTTCCATCGTGAAATTTACTCAAATTAACAGAATTTTTTCAAAATATATAAAAGGATATAATTACTCAATTTCTACTAATATAGGGCAATGATCACTATGTTTAGCTTCAGATAAAATTAGAGCCCTTTTTAATCGTTCTTCTAAGGGCTTACTAACCATTCCATAGTCTAAGCGCCAACCTTTGTTGTTGTTTCTAGAATTTGCTCTATAACTCCACCAAGAGTAGTTGTGCGGTTCTTTATTAAAATATCTAAAACTATCTATAAAACCTGTGTCCATAAAGTTGCCAATCCATTCCCTTTCAACAGGTAAAAAACCAGATACGTTTTTATTGCGAACAGGATCATGTATGTCTATTTCTGTATGGCAAATGTTGTAATCTCCACAAATAACCAAATTAGGATAATTAACTTTTAACTTGTTTATGTAAGTTTGAAAGTCTTCCATATAGGTTAATTTAAAATCCAATCGATCTAAATTAGTTCCAGAAGGTAAGTATAAGCTCATTACAGAAAGGTCTCCAAAATCTGCTCTTATGTTTCTGCCTTCAAAATCCATATATTCAATACCAGTACCATACTCTATGTGGTCTGGCTCAGTTTTGGAAAGGATGGCAACACCACTGTACCCTTTTTTTTGTGCACTGTACCAATAATTGTATTTGTAACCAGCATTTTCAAAAAGAAACAAGTCTAGTTGTTCTTCCGTAGCTTTAATTTCTTGTAGGCATATAACATCTGGATTTGTAGCGGTTAACCAATCAATGAATCCTTTATTGATTGCTGCACGAATACCATTTACATTGTAAGATACTATTTTCATCTAAAAATTTTATAAAAGTAAAAATAGGCAAAACAAAGTATTCTATAAAGTAAGAATAAAACAGAATCATTTTAAAAAGGTATTTTTACCTTCTTAAAATGCTCTGTTATAAAAACCTACATAAATATGAGATGTTCATTTCTATTTTTTTTATTAATTTTTTCACTACTTGCCCATAGTCAAGAAATAAAAAAAGATACTGTTACTAGGTTAAAAGAGGTTATTGTCTATGATGCTATAAAACAAAAACGGGCAACAGGAGTAACAAAATCTAGTATTGTAGGGAAAGAGGTTTTTCAAAACTTTAGTCCACTAGATGTAGTTTCGGCTATAAATCAAATATCTGGTGTTTATGTTTTGTCTGGAGCACTAAACACCAATAGGATAACTATACGAGGGGTTGGTGCTAGAACATTATATGGTACAGACAAGCTAAGAATGTACTACAATGATATTCCTGTTACCAATGGCACAGGCAGTTCTAGTATGGAGTCTTATGATGTGGAAAACCTAAATTCAATAGAGGTAATTAAAGGCCCTAAAGGAACAGCATTTGGTTCTAATTTAGGAGGAGCAGTCCTACTAAAACCTAAAAATTATAAGGAAAAAGCTACCGTGTTTTCCAATAATTTTACGATTGGTTCTTATGGTTTAATAAAAAATAACCTAGCTTTTTCACATACCAAAGAAAATATGAAGTTGGGTTTAACCTATGGTCATACTGAAATAGATGGCTACAGGGAAAACAGTAATTTTAAACGTGATGGATTTTTATTAAATACAATGTTTACAATAGATACCAAAAATGAATTTTCCTTACTGGTTAACCATATAAATTATACCGCGCAGATTCCTTCTTCAATAAGTGGCTCAAATTTTAATGAAAATCCTAAACAAGCAGCCTTTACGTGGAAAACAGCCCAAGGTTACGAAGCTAATAAATATAGTGTGATAGGGTTATCATATTCACATCAATTCTCTGAAAACTTAAAAAATACAACGAGTGTATTTTATACACATTTAGATCATTATGAGCCAAGACCTTTTAATATTTTAGATGAATTTACTCACGGTTATGGCTTTAGAACACGTTTTATGGGTTCTTTTATAATTGCTGATAAAATAGCAAATTATACAATAGGATCTGAACTTTACCAAGATGAATACAATTGGCAGACTTTTGAGAATTTATATAAAGATAATGATGGCAATGGAAGCTTACAGGGGAATAAACTAAGTAATAACAAAGAATATAGATCTCAGCTAAATGCTTTTGGAATATTGAGCTTGCCGCTATCTAATGCTTTTACGGCACAAGTAGGACTAGGAATTAATAAGACTATGTACAATTACAGGGATTTATACAACACGGGAGTAGAAAACAAAAATGCAAAGAAAAAATTTAGCAGCATTTTTCTGCCTAGCCTAAATTTAAGTTATGTTTTTTCTAAAGAGCATACAATCTACGGTAACGTAAGTCGTGGTTTCTCTAACCCAAATTTGGAAGAAACATTAACCCCAAATGGTATAATAAATCCAGATATTAGTCAAGAAACAGGAACAAATTATGAGCTTGGGACAACTCTTTTATTAAATAAGGAAAAGTTGAAAATAGATGTGGCTTTATATCAAATGAACATTCAAAATTTGTTGGTGGCCCAGCGTGTAGGTAATGATGAGTTTATAGGTAAAAATGCAGGCAGTACGCGTCATAAAGGAGTAGAATTAGATGTGCAATACCATATTTTAGCTTCTAAAAGACTAAGTATTATTCCATTTTTTAGTTACACATACAATCATCATAGATTTAAGGAATTTTTAGATGAAGAAATAAATTATTCTGGTAATTGGCTAACGGGAGTTCCTAAAAACAGACTTAATTCAGGTATAAAGTTAAAATCTGAGAATGGATTATATTGGAATACAACACATCAATATGTTGGTGAAATCCCTATGACAGATGCTAATACGTTATACAGTGACTCTTTTTCTATTTTTAACTCTAAAATAGGGTTTAATAAACGTTTTGGATCAAAATTAATACTGAATATAAATTTTGGCATCAACAATGTTTTTAATACTAAATATGCACAATCAATACTTATAAATGCAGTCGGTTTTGGAGGGTCAGAACCACGTTATTATTACCCTGGAAATAACAGAAATTATTATGGAGGGTTTCAATTTAAGTATATATTATAATTATCCTGAATTCAATGTAATAAAATTTATGTCAGTCAGTGAGCATTGTAAAAATTAACTATAATAACCCGTTGTGTATTTTGATAAAATTCTGTCAATTCGAGTAAATTTCACGATGAAAATAAGTGAAAATTGTATCGAGAATAAGAATTTTTATCATTAAATTAGTTCTTAATACCATTTTTTGATAAAAAATCACTCGAACCGATTAAAAATTAAAATATAATGAAACTAAAACTTTTCCTTAAAAATAGTAGTGTTATCTTTTTTATGATTTTCCTTGTGTCTTCTTGTGTTGAAAAACAAGAAGACAAACCAGATGTTGTAAAAACTAGGCTAGAGAACGAAAAATTATTTGAGTCTACCGTATTAAAACATCTTAATGCAGTTAGCAATAAGGATATCAATACTTTAAAGTCAACAATGTCACCTAAAGGAAATATGCAATTGATTCTTCCTAGCACAGAAATAATAGAATCTGTGGATGGATTTGTAAAGTACCATGAAGATTGGTTTAAAATCCCTAATTGGACATTTGAAACTAAACTATTGAACACAAAAATAGGGAATGAATTGGGAATGGCAATTGTGGAAATAGTGTATAGAGAGCCAGAAAGAGATGGTAAGCCTTATTTTAATCGTATGATTGTGAGCTATGATTTAGAAAAGATTGATGGTAATTGGTACTTTATTAAAGATCATGCTAGCTCAGTTGAAAAATCTACAGATGTAAAAGAATAACCAAAAATAATGAGCTTGATGATTGTTAAACTCATCAGCAAGCTCATTTTCTCTTTATAAAGGATTGGTTATATTTTCTGCAACCAAGTTTTCATAGATACTTCTGCATCAATTATAGACTTTAAATCTGATATGGCTACACGTTTTTGTTCCATAGTATCTCTATGGCGAATGGTAACGGTTTTATCTTCTATGGTTTGGTGATCTATTGTTATACAGAATGGAGTGCCGTTTGCATCTTGCCTTCTATAACGACGGCCTACAGCATCTTTTTCATCGTATGTAATTTTATGATCCCATTTTAAATCATTAATGATTTCCTTTGCAATGTCTGGCAACCCGTCTTTTTTAACCAAAGGTAAAACAGCTGCCTTTGTTGGTGCCAATACAGCAGGTATTTTAAGTACGGTTCTTGTAGAACCATTTTCTAGTTCTTCTTCTACCAACGAGTTAGAGAATACAGCCAAGAACATACGATCTAAACCAATAGATGTTTCTACAACATAAGGAACATAACTCTCATTAAGTTCATGGTCAAAATACTGTAATTTTTTACCAGAATGTTTTTCGTGGCTACTTAAATCAAAATCTGTTCTGGAGTGTATTCCTTCTAATTCTTTAAATCCAAACGGAAACTTAAATTCTATATCAGCAGCAGCATCTGCATAATGTGCAAGTTTATCATGATTGTGAAAACGATAGTTTTCTTCACCTAACCCTAAAGATAAGTGCCATTTAATACGGTTTTCTTTCCAAGAGTTATACCACTCTTTTTGTGTGCCAGGGCGTACAAAAAATTGCATTTCCATTTGTTCAAATTCTCGCTGACGAAAAATAAACTGTCTTGCAACAATTTCATTTCTAAACGCTTTTCCAATTTGTGCAATACCAAAAGGAATCTTCATTCTACCTGTTTTCTGGACATTTAAAAAGTTGACAAAAATGCCTTGAGCCGTTTCTGGTCTTAAATACAAGTCCATTGCACTATCTGCAGACGCACCTAATTTAGTGCCAAACATAAGGTTAAACTGCTTAACTTCTGTCCAATTTTTAGTGCCAGATACAGGGCAAACAATGTCTAATTCTTCTATTAGATTTTTTACATCTACTAAATCCTCTTTTTCTAAAGATTGTCCCATTCTGGATAGAATGGTGTTTATTTTTTCTTGGTATCCTAAAACACGAGGGTTGGTAGAGATGAATTCTTGTTTGTTAAAAGCATCGCCAAAGCGTTTAGCTGCTTTGTTAACTTCTTTTTCAATTTTAGATTCAATTTTAGTACAATAATCTTCAATTAAAACATCTGCCCTATATCTTTTTTTAGAATCTTTATTATCAATCAATGGATCATTGAAAGCATCTACATGTCCAGATGCTTTCCAAGTGGTAGGGTGCATAAATATGGCGGAATCTAAACCAACAATGTTTTCGTGTAATTGAACCATTGCTTTCCACCAATACTGTTTTATATTGTTTTTTAACTCTACTCCGTTTTGAGCATAGTCATAAACAGCACTTAAGCCATCGTATATTTCGCTAGATTGGAATATATATCCGTACTCCTTTGCGTGGGATATTACTTTCTTAAATTTGTCTTCTTGATTTGCCATTTGGCAAAAATAGAACTTTAGTATTAATTGATTGAATTATTTTAATTCGAATTCTTTAGAAGAAAGTAATTTTTCTTCTTCAAAGACATTTAAAGTATACATACCTGATTGTAAAGAGCCGGTAGGGACATTTATATAATCGCAAACTTCTTTGTTAATTCCTGTATAAATAAGATCTACACGTTTACTGTACTCATTCCCATTTACATTTATGATATTAGCATTATGAGAAATAACACGCTTGTCAGGATCTAAGAATTGAAAGTATAAGGTTTTAGCTGTATTTAATTCATTAGGGTTGCCATTAACATTTGTACAGCCACGTAATTTATAAATAATGGAAGCTTTATTTGTTTCTATCTCTCTTCCGTTACGTATTCTATACCCTATAGAAAAAGTTTTGTTAAGTTTTAAATACGTTTTCTTTTTAAGCTCATTCTTAAGTTTTCTATTGGTCTTTCTAAGAGATTCTTCTCTTTCCTCCAATGTGTTAGTTTGTATTTTATATTGTTCTGCTTTTTTCTTGGCTTCTATTACACTTTGGCTTAATATAGTATTATTGTAACTAAGGGAATTGTATTTAAGATTAAGACTATCATATTTAATTTGCCAGATACGCAATTGTCTTTTATTTTCTTTATACTTGTCAATATCAAAATTAAGTTGCCCTATAGAATCTAATAGACTGCTTATACTCTCATTGGCAACTTTTAAGTCTATATCATTTACTAGATTCTCAGAAGATAAATGTTCTATGTTGGCCTGCATTAATGAAAACTTATTGGTTAAAATCTTTTTTTCACTCTCTAAAAAATCTATTTTATTGTTAGATTGCGCATTACTATAATAAAAAGCAATGAGAATACCAATAATTACTGCTGATAATGCTGCAGTAATTATTTTGTAATTGAGATTGTTATCTTGTGAGTCCATCAAATTGAAGGATAAGTTTTTAAGAAGGTTAAAATCTGGGATAAATAGGTTGTCAAATATACTAAATCATATTAATAAAATACTAATACCCCTAGGGTGTTTTGGATGTAATGCACCTATGCGTAAAGGTGAACGATTAATTTGTACCGTTTGTCGAAATCAATTGCCGCTCACCGAGTACAATTATACAGATGAAAATCCTGTTGATCGTATTTTTTATGGAAGAATTGATATTAGAAAGGCTAATTCTTTCTTGTTTTTTACTCAAAATGGGATAGTAAAAAACATAATTCATCACTTAAAATATAAAAATCAAGAACAAATAGGAACGTTTTTTGGCGATTGGTATGCACAATTAATAAAAGAACGTTTAGAAATAGACATTGTTGTGCCAGTACCTTTACACAAGAAGAAATTAAAGAAAAGAGGATACAACCAAGTTACATTGTTTGGAAAACAATTGGCACATCATTTAAATGCTGAGTATAATGAAAATGTGTTACTAAAAACAGCAAATACAAAGACATTAACAAAGAAAAACAGGTTTTCTAGATGGAAAGCAAATCAAGATTTATATAAATTAATTGATAGTGAATATATTTCAGGAAAAACCATTTTATTGGTAGATGATGTAATAACAACAGGCGCTACTATAGAAGCTTGCGCAATTGCTTTAAAAAAAGCAAAAGAAGTCACCATCTATGTAGCAACAATTGCTGTGGTTCCATAATTTTGTCTTTCTATAAATTGTTGTTTCTTTGTGCTAATATTATGGTTATGGCAAGACGTATCTTGGGCTTTGTTTTTTTATTTTTGATGGTGTTTGCTTTAATGCAATGTGCTAGAAGGGGTACACCTTCTGGTGGAGATAAAGATATTACTCCACCTGTTCTTATTAAAGCTGAACCTGCCAATGGATCTTTAAATTTTAAATCAAAGACTATTAAGTTGTATTTTGATGAGTATATAAAACTTAAAGATGTACAAAAACAGTTAATTATTTCCCCTCCATTAAAAAATCAACCAGAAATAACCCCTCAAGGCTCTGCTAGTAAGTACATAGAAATTAAAATAAAAGATACGCTAAAAGAAAATACAACATATACCTTTAATTTTGGACAAAGTGTAGAGGATAATAATGAAGGTAACCCTAGTAGCTTTTTAAACTATGTTTTTTCTACCGGAGATTATTTAGATTCTCTATCCATAACAGGTGTTGTAAATGATGCTTTTAATAAGGAAGTAGATAATTTTGTAACTGTAATGCTATATAAAGTAGATAGCACTTATACAGATTCTACTATTTATAAACAGCCTCCCTTATATGTTACCAATACTTTAGACAGTACTAATATTTTTAGTCTAAATAACCTTAAAGCAGGAAAATATGCTCTTTTTGCATTAAAGGATGAGGGTAATAATTATATGTATAATCAAAATATTGATAAAATAGGTTTTTTGGGATATACAATATCAATTCCAACAGATTCTATATTTGCACTGGATTTGTTTAAGGAAATTCCTGATTTTACGGCATCAGTACCTAGTTATGCAGCCAAGAACAAAATTATTTTTGGATATCAAGGAGAAGGTAATACTATAGAGATAGAAAGAGTAACACCTTTGCCAGATAGTGTAAAAACAACAATTTCCAAGGAATTGGAAAAAGATACTCTAAACTATTGGATTAGCCCTTTTAAAGCAGACTCTTTAATTTTTAGGGTTATTAATAGCAGCCAAAAAACAATAGACACTTTTACTGTTAAATCTAGAAAATTACCATTAGATTCTTTAAAAATAAGTGCTGCACCAAATAAAAACATTAGTTTGGAAAATCCTTTTTGGGTATCAGCAAACATTCCAATTAAACAAGTAGATACTTCTAAGATTAAAATAGTGAACAAAGATACAATTGCGATACCCGTAAAAGCTACATTGGATTCTATAAAAAATAGATTGAATTTTGATTTTGTTGTACCAGCGGAAGATACTTATTCTGTTACATTGTTACCCTCCACTATCACAGATTTTTTTGGAGGTGTTAATGATACTATTATGTATAGACTATCTTCTGTAGATCCTTTGGAGCATAGCGTTTTAAATGTAACTCTATCAGGTGCTGTAACTTACCCAGCTATAGTGCAAATAGTAAATGAATCTGATAAAATTGTAAGAGAATTGTTTGCACCTAATCCGCAATTATTTATATTTAAAAATTTAAAGCCTAACAAATACCGTATTAGAGTCATTGCAGATGTTAATGGTAATAAAGAATGGGACACAGGGAGTTACCTTAAGGGAAAGTTCCCTGAAAAGGTAAGTTATTCGCCTAATTTAATAGAATTAAGAGCAAACTGGGAAGAGAAATATGATTTTGAGATTATAAAGTAAAACTATCTCTATCATCTAGAAACTTAAGTTTATTTCGGGTTTCATCTATATGTGATTTTTTTAATACACTAAAAATCACTTCATTTTTATTTGAGAAAGCTAATTCTTTGCCTAAACAATCATAAACAGCAGAATGACCAATATATTCATACCCTAAATCATCTTTGCCAATTCTATTAACACCTATACAATAACACATATTCTCTATAGCTCGTGCTTTTAGCAACGTATCCCATGCGCTTATTCTTTGTTTAGGCCAGTTTGCTACATAAAGCAAAACATCATAATTTTCTGTATTTCTCGCCCAGACAGGAAATCTAAGGTCATAACAAATCAGAGGGCAAATGCTAAACCCCTTATATTTTACAATTAATCTTTTATTACCTGATGTATATACGTTACTTTCTCCTGCTAACGTAAATGTATGCCTTTTATCATAGGAGAAATATTTACCATTTGGTAATACAAAAAACAAGCGATTATAAAAATTGTTATTTTCAATGTAAGGAAGGCTACCAACAATGGCAGCATCTTTATCCTTTGAAATTTGTTGCATCCATTCTAATGAGAGTTGCCCTTCTATTTCAGGAATGTTCTCTGGATGCATAGTAAACCCAGTTGTATACATTTCAGGGAGTATAATTAAATCTACTTTGTTAGTAATGTTGCTAATTGAACTGGCTATAGAGTTTCTATTTTTTGTTGGATTCTCCCAGAAAAGAGAAGTTTGTACTAATGCAACTTTAAGACTATTAGGGTTTACCATTCATTATGCTTTATACTATAAATATAGTAATTATAAAGAAAAAATAGATAAACACTTAAAAGATTAAAAAGAGTAATTTTTTTATAATATAGAAACTATCTACTTAAAAAAAGTAGATGTTGTTTTTGTGAAAAATAAAAAAACAACGTTTTTATGCTGTTTTTTTTACTTTTCACAACAAAAAAAGAAAGTTATTTCTCACTTGTTTTAAAAAACATTATTTTTATAATTAGTAATAAACAGGATGTGTTTTGAATACTATACTTATAGACCACTTTATTAATGATGCTCCAATAGAAATTGGGGTGTTTGATGTTGATATGAATTTTATTAAATGTTCTAATCAATGGTTAAAAAAAATGGGGAAAGATATACAAGAAGTAAAAGGTAAATCATATTATGATGTTTTTCCTAAAACTTCAACCAAGATAAAGGAAATACATAGTCATTGTTTAAAAGGAAGCTTCAGTAGTTTTGAAGGAGAAAAGACCATTTTGCCGTCTGGTAAAATACAATGGTTAAATTGGAAAATAAACCCTTGGAAAACTGAAGAAGATAAAATAGGAGGATTAATAATAGTTTCTGAAGATGTAACTCATAAAAAGAACGAGGAAGAATATAGATTAAAGGCACAAGCAATTGCAAAAATTGGTGGATGGGAAGTAAACCTAATTACAAACAATGTTTATTGGACAAAAATAACCAAAGCTATACATAAAGTTAGTGAAGATTTTACCCCATCCTTAGAAGAAGTAATTAATTTTTATAAAAAAGGATATCATAGAAAAAAAATAATAACGTATATAAGTAGTGCTATTAGTAGTGGAACTCCTTGGAATGCTGAACTTAAAATAGTAACGAATGAAGGAGTGGAAAAATGGGTTAGAACTATAGGGAAACCTGAAATTGTTAATGATAAAATAGTAAGGCTAACAGGTACTTTTCAAGATATAGATGATAGAAAAAAGGCTGAGATTCAACATCAGGAAACCCTAAAAAGACTAAGTATTGCCACTAAGACTGCAAATATTGGTATCTGGGATTTTAATATTAAGAAAGGTGTTCTTAGTTGTGATGATAGTATGTATCTCCTTTTTGAATTGGATAGAGATAACTTTTCTAACGTTTTTGAAGCTTGGAACAGTGCTATTTATGAAGATGATAGGAAAAGGGTTTTAAATGAAATGCAAGAATCCCTTATACACGAAAAAGAATTTAACACAGAATATCGTATAAAATCAAGTAATGGAGACATTAAGTATATTAAATCTATTGGTGACTTACACAGAGATGAAAATGGTGTTCCTGTAAAAATAGTTGGAGCTAAATGGGATGTTACTGAGTTTAAGAAAGCAGAACTAGAATTGATTAAAAAGAAAGAATCTTTTGCTGGGGTTTTTGACAATTCTGCAGTAGGTATGGCTTTAGTTGGTTTAGATGGTAGTTGGTTAAAAATAAATAAAAGCCTATCATCTAGTTTGGGTTATACTTCTAAAGAGCTAATGAAGTTAACTTTTCAAGATATTACGCATCCAGACGATTTAGTTGTTGATTTAAAACTTTTGCAGGAACTAATAGAAGGAAAAAGAGATGGCTATCAAATAGAAAAAAGATATTTTCATAAAAAAGGTCACATCATTTATGTTATTCTATCTGTTACAAAAGTTAGTAAAATAGATGGTAATATATCACATTTTATATCACAAGTTGTAGATATTACGTCTAGGAAAAAGGCAGAGAATAAAGTAAAGTCTGTATTGAAAATCACCTCGGAACAAAACAAGAGTCTCACAAATTTTGCACACATAGTGTCTCATAATCTAAGATCTCATTCTACAAACTTATCAATGCTTACTGGGTTTTTAATAAATGAAGAGGATGAAAAAGAGAAAAAACAAATAGTTAAGATGTTAAGTGATTCATCAGAAAGTTTAAATGAAACAATTACACATTTAAATGAAGTAGTAAGTGTTAAATTAAATGTTTTAGGTAAATTAGAAAAAGTTAATATTGTTGATGTATTGAATAACGTAAGAAAAAGTATAATTACACAACTTAATGACAATAATGTAACTTTGAATGTTAAAATAGAAAAAACTCATTGTGTAAGAGTAGTTCCAGCTTACTTAGATAGTATTCTACTTAATTTGCTAACAAACAGTGTAAAGTATAGAGCACCTGACCGTAAACCAATTATAAATATTACAACAAGAAAGGTAAATAATCAAATAGTTTTAACTTTTAGTGATAATGGATTAGGTATAGATTTAGATAAACATAGAGATAAGGTTTTTGGAATGTATAAAACATTTCACAAACATAAAGATTCTAAAGGTATAGGTTTATTTATAACAAAAAATCAAATAGAAGCAATGAACGGCAGAATAGATGTAGAAAGTAAGGTTGATAAAGGAACTACTTTTACCTTAATTTTTAATATGAACTAGAAATAAAATGGATATGAAGAAAGTTAATAGTTCTTGTATAATAGATGATGACCCAATATTTGTATATGGGACTAAAAGAATTATGAAACAAGTGGGTTTTTGTGAAAACATTTATGTCTTTGAAAACGGACTAGATGCAATAACTGCATTGAATAAAATGACAGATGAAGGAAGAGAATTACCTAAATTGATATTTTTAGATTTAAATATGCCTATTATGAATGGGTGGGATTTTTTAGAGGATTTCCTAAAAATACCAAACCACAATAGAGAAGATGTTACCATCTATATAATTAGCTCATCTATAGACCCAAGGGATATTGAAAGAGTAAAAACATATACTGTAGTTAGTGACTATATATTAAAACCTGTTACTCCTAAGGATTTACATAATTTACTTGTAGATGTAGCATAGTGTTTACCTTATTCCTGGAGAAAAATCTTCAGGAGCGTTTTGGGGTAAATTAGTGGTTCTAGAATTACCAGTATCATTAAAGATTGTCCATTCATTAGGGTCAAACTTGTTGCTACCTTGCTTAACTACTATTTTTCTAATTGCCTTACCATCTTCAAATTCGTGGTTTGTATTAGAACCATCCTCTCCTATTACTCCAAAAACATCCATAACATTTCCGAAAGCATCAATTAATTCAATATTGTCATCTCCATTAGAGTCTGCTGGGCTATTGGTGCCTACACTTACATCTGGCACAAAGCCATAAGTCGCTTTAAACTCAGTTGCGTTAGGTGAAATTACCAATGTACTCTTTGCGTTAATCATATATGAAGATAAGTCTATACTGGAACTTATTTCTGTGCTAGAATTTGTATACCTATTTAATTTCCATTTATTTAGGCTAATGGGTTCTGTACTAGAATTATATAATTCTAAAAAACGAGCTCCAGCGTTATTGTTAGGATCAGCTATTTCAGAAATAAACACATATGTAGATGTAAATTCAGTAATTATTTCTGGGCAACGCTCATTATTAAAATTAATATCATTTAAGCTCCTTATTCGTAATTTATACTCACTTTTATCTTTTATTAAAACAGCAATAATACTTCCATTTTTTTGAGGAAGTAAATTGGCTTGAAAATCTGCATAACCACTATTCAATAGTTTAATTTTAGTACCATTACAATCCGTTAACATACGTTCAGTTTCTTCTTTGGGTTCAGCGTAAGAGCTTGTTAATTCATCTGCAATAACTTCTAAGTTATCTAATTCTATTAGTGTGTTTATGTGTTTGTCTTGGATGTCCTCAATATTTAATTTAGTTGCTGACGCAATTTCATTGTTACAAGCTACATAAATATGATTTTGAACTTGTAAGCTAGGTAATCTTCCTACAGATTTGTTGCCAAAAGATGTAAATGAACCACCAATTCTATAGCTGTCGTTTTTTTTGTCAAGATAAAGACCTTTGAGTCTAATGAATATTTTGTGTCCAGTATAATATAATAAATGATAATCCCTAAGGTCTAAATGAAATATAATTCCCATTGTTGGATTACTGGGTTTGTCTTGTAAGTGTAAAGTGCCAAAAAAGTTATTTTCAATGTCTGAAGATGTTATGTATGCTTCAATAATTAGATCTTCTTGAATTTTAATAATCCCTTTTGAAGCGAGATTTTCTAAATCCTGAAAAGTAGAATTTACAACTAGTGTAGAGCAATCATTTTTTGCAATATCAAAATCTTTATCCTTTACACAACTAAAGTTAAAAATTAAGACGAAGATGAGGTTGTATACAATTTTTCTACTCATAATTATTAAAAACTAACGGCTATGTTTAGAAAATAAGTCCTACCATATCCATACCAGTATTTTGTTCCAAAAGAAGGTGTTCCACTTATGTTATCTTGTGCTAATTGACCGTAATTACCATTTCTACTTTGTTCATAGCCACCAGTTTTAAACAGCGTATCAAATACATTGTTTACGCTGGCAAAAATACTAATGTATTTATCTTTTATAATCCAAGATTTTCCACCTACTATGTTCAACAAATAAAAGTCTTCCATTTTTTTCTGTGCCAATAAATGATTTACGTTTTCTGTGGTAGCTTCAGGAAAAGTAGATCCAGTTTCTGGGTCTAAGTAAAAACTATTTGTTCTTGTAATGGTAGAGATGCTTGCATAGTTGTTACCTAAGAAATTTGCAGATCCTGAAATCCACCAATATTTAGGATCTCTATATTCTAACCCTATAGCAATTGCTTTTTGTGGCCCTTGAGACAGTTTGTAATTTTTAATATTACTCTTTCCTAAATCAACGTACCCATCTACATTAATAATATCTTCAATTGCGCCAGCAGTATCAAAATTTATAGTTACGTTGGGGTTTTTGCTATAAACATAGCTACCAAGAGCAGCTACACCAGATATTTTTACAGCAGAAGAAAGTTCATATTCTAAACCAATTTCTATTCCTGTATGTAATTTGCCTATTTCTGTTAATACTTCTTGAACAAAATCTGAACCAACACCAGATTCCACAAAGAAAAAATTTATGTCTGTTGCATTCTTAAACGTAGTGTTAAATAAGGAAACCCTACCATTTAGATTTGGTAAGCGCACGTAATAATTAAGATCAATAGATTTTATTTCTTCTTTTTTTAAATTAGGTACAATAGTGTTGTTTTCCCTAGGGTTTATAAAAGTATTTTGTATAGTAGTTGGCTTGTTTAGAGCTGCAAAGTGTGAGCTAACCCAGTGCCTTCCTGTTATCTTATAGGTAAAAGCACCTTTAATATTAATATTGGAAAAGTTGACTTTGTTACTTTTTCCTTTAGATGTCTCTATGTAGCGCTCATTTTTAAAAATTCCATTTCTTTCATAATTTACATTATCTAAACTAGAACTTAAAGATACGTACCACTTACCATAATTTACTTTAATTTGGGAAAAAGCATTTATGTTGCTAGCATTTAATCTGTAGTTGTAATTAAAAATGTCATTTTTTGCTTTTTGTACGTTCCCTTCAACATCATTTTCTGTGTTTGAAAACGGATCTATATCGTTATGAAAATTAGAGCCTAATAAATCATTTATTTTTGCATAGTTATTTGATTGTAGGTTTTTATACGTAAATCCAAAATCCATAGAGACTTTATTGTTTATTTTTAGGTTGGCAATGCTATTAAGTGTTATCGTTTTATCTTTTACTACATCATTGTATAAAACGTAAAATGCTTGATTAGTTTCACTAGAGGAGTTAGATATGTATGTGTTTTGCCAGTTTAATTGAGGGTTTTTAAGAAATGCTTTCTTTGCTATTTCTGCACTTTCAAAATTTGCACCAATAGAACTGTTGATGTAAAAGCTTGGCAGATAACGATAATAAGTAGGATCAGGATTAGATGCATTATAATACCCCAACCTACTTTTAGTATGAGGTCCGTATTGATAAGATATACCTGTGTTTAATTTAAATTTTTTAGATTCATATAAGTGATTTAAAAGAAGAATAGGTTGTTCTACTTTACGCTCTCTAGAATTACGCATATTCCCGTTTTGTTTTCCCCAATAAGGATTATACTTTCTCCCTTTTAGGTTAAATACTTCTTCTGTAATAGCAGATGAACGACCTCTCCTATTTGATGCTATTATTGCTGTTAGGTTTAAACTGTTTTTAGTGTTCATTTTATATTCTAATGCCCCAAACAATGAAAAGGCATCGTATATGGTACCATTTATATAACCTTCTTCTGCCCATCTACGGGAAGTAGAAATACTATATGAAAACCCTTTACTATTTGTGGGTTCTGTGTGCGTAACCATTAATCTTCCAGCATAAGTCCTATTTGATGTAGAAAAGGAAACTCTTGTCCCTGGTCTAATTAGTGAGGGTCTTGTGCTTATATTTGTTGTGCCTAAGATTCCGCCAAAATTATGATCAGATGGTAGTAAAGTATATGTAAAATCTTGATTTCTTGTAGCATCATTAAGTCCTCCCCAGTTATTCCATTGAGGTCTACCATCATATAATTTATTCATAGGAATACCATTTAGTAGCACTTTGCCGTATTGAGAATCATATCCTCGAACACGAAAAAAAGCTTGTCCAAAATCAAAAGCAGCCCTACTTAAAAAGATGTCTTTTGTAGCTTGCAATAAGCCAGACGTAATAGTTGTAGCATCTTCATTAGAAATATCATTATCTATTAAGGAGATAAGATTATCAGATTTTTCAATTGTAATATCTTTTTCTAAGTAAATTATTCCTAAATCTGTAATTGGGTCATTAATAATAGCAGGGATTCTCTTAGTATGGTAATCTTTAGCTGTTATCTTTAAAATATAGGATCCTTTAATTTTTAGGGTTAAAGAAATTAAGCCGTTGTTTATTTTTTGACTGTATTGTGTTCCTTCTACTTGTATGAGTATATTGTTTATGTTAGAGCTTTTCTGCTTGTCTGTTATCTTTCCTTTTAGTGTGTATGTTTCTTGCCCAGCTGCAGATTGCAGGAATACGATAAACACTAAAATATTAATAAATAATTGCATATAGTTGATGAAAGTATAAAATTTTAGAGAATTTTCTTTAATTTGAAGAAAAATACTTGTTAATGAATCACACATTTTCTAATAGATCCAGATTTTTTAGTTTTCTACTAATCTCATTTATAACAACCATTAACTCTTTTTCACAGGAAGGAATACAATATAAAGTTAGAACAGTAGCTTTTTATAACCTTGAAAATTTATTTGATACAATTAATGATCCTAAGACATTTGACGATGATAGAACACCATTAGGAAAAGATAAATGGACATCTAGTCGTTACAAGGAGAAGCTTAAGAATCTATCTAAGGCTTTGTCAGAGATAGGCTATAAAACCATAAATTCTTCTCCAGATATCATAGGTGTTTGTGAGGTTGAAAACATACAAGTTTTACAAGATTTAGTAAAAGAGTCTTCTTTGCAAAATAAAAACTATGGAATAATTCATTTTGATTCACCCGATGAACGAGGAATAGATGTGGCTCTATTATATAAAAAAGAAGTATTTTCTCCAACCTCTTTTAAAAGTCATAGACTACTATTGTTTAAAGAAAATGAGTTTAGAGATTATACAAGAGATCAGTTAATTGTAGGAGGGCTATTAGATGATGAAGAATTTTATTTTATCGTTAATCATTGGCCATCTAGGAGTGGAGGTGAGGCTAGAAGTAAACCTAATAGGTTAGCTGCTGCTAAATTAAACAAACGAATTATAGATTCTGTCTTAAAGCTAAATGTTAATGCTAAAATAATAAGTATGGGAGATTTTAATGATGATCCAATAGACGATAGTTTAAAGAAAGTACTAAAAACAAAAGGGAAAATAAGACAAGTTACCTTAGAATCATTATACAATCCAATGGAAAAATTATATAAAAAAGGAGAAGGTTCTTTGGCTTACCGTGATAAATGGAATGTCTTTGACCAAATTTTCTTTACTGGAAATCTAATAAGCAATACTAAAGAATCTTATTCTTTTTGGAAAGCAGGTATATTTATTTCAGACTATTTAATAACTGATTTTGGAAAATATAAAGGCTATCCAAAAAGAACCTATTCAGGTGGTACTTATACAGGAGGTTATAGTGATCATTTTCCAGTATATGTGTATTTGATAAAGAAGGTTAAATAAAAATATTTTTTATGTCCGTTAAGTGATGTATTGTCAAGGGGATTGTCATTCTAAACTTGTTTCAGAATCTCTCTACTGTAAACCAACCTTCTGCAATGTGACCCTGAAATAAATTAAGTGTAACGTAGTGTTTGTATGACTAAAAACCGACATACAAAAGTCCATTCTGTATAGTATAAAAACAATACCTATAAGACCGTATAGTTTATTATGTGTTTTATTCTACTGTTGTGCATAATGCGGAAAAAATCAAAAATCAAAAAATATTGTTTAAATTCGTTATACCTAAAATAGGACTAAAAAATGGTGAATAAGTATCTAAGCTTTATATCTGATGAACATCTTTTAAATTGCATTGAAAATCTTCATAAATCATACTTAAAGGCAAAATCCAATGTAAGTAAAAAGAAGTTCTACAAAAACAAAATAGATACTATTAAACTTACTTTTGATGCTAAATTCAATGATTTAGATGAAGAAACTCTTATTAAGACAGAAATAAATCGTCAAATTGATAAATCTATAAATAATTCCATTGGAAATTTTCACGAACAGATTTTAGGCGGAATCACAGGTTTTGAAATGGGAAACCTAAGCGGTTTTGACATTAAAGCATCTGATGATACTTTATTTGCTGATATAAAAAATAAGCATAACACAATGAATAGTAGTTCTGCTGAAAGTTTATTTCAAAAATTAGCAAAATATGCAGATACCTATAAAAAAGCCAATTGCTATTGCGTTCAAATCTTAGCGAAAAACAGTTTTAATGAAAAGTGGTTTGGGGAAATTAATGGAAAAGAATACAGTCATAGCAGAGTTTATAAAATATCAGGAGACCAATTCTATAAATTACTTTCAGGTAAAGAAAATGCTCTATTCGAATTATATCAAGTTTTACCTCAAGCTATTTCAGATTATTTGAGTAAGCAAGAAAATGAAAAAACTCAAAGTAATTCTGCTCTTGAAGAAATCACTGAAAGTTCAGAAAAATCAAAAAGAAGCATTTTAGACGAAATTACCTTTGAAAATTATAGTTATTATTTAGGTTTTGATAAACTCAAATAATATTTGTTCAAAAACTTAATGACTGAATAACCTATTTCTTGTCCTAAATTACAAGGAACAGCATTTCCTATTTGTTTATATTGTTGAGAGACTGAACCCATAAATTTCCAATCATCAGGAAAGGTTTGTATTCTTGCATATTCTCTTACTGTAAATGGTCGTGTTTGTTCAGGGTGGCACCTTTCTGTTTGTTTTTGAGCTGGACTACAAGTAAGTGTTAAACTTGGTTCATCCCATCCAATTCTTCGAGCAATACCAGTTTTTCCACCTCCTAAATAAAAACTCTTTCCCATATACTCTTTTTGAATATCTAAAGGTAAGTTCCTCCAATACCCCTTTTGAGGAACTAAATCCAATACAGCCTTTTTATGTTCTGGATATTTTGAACCTTCAGATTTGGGCACGTTACAACCATATAACTCTCCTTTTTTAAGAGCATCTATTAAGTTGTAAATTTTATTATGCGGTTTAGGATATTCATATTTAATATCAATATCTTTTCGTACCCCTACTAAAATTACTCGTTCTCTTTTTTGAGGAACTTTATAATTAATCGCTTTTAAAACTTTTACAGGAACAACATTATAACCGATTTCATCTAAAATAGAAATCATTCCTTCAATTGTCTTTCCTTTTTCGTGAGATAATAAACCTTTAACATTTTCTCCAATACAAATTAATGGATTGACTTCTTTAACGGCTCTTGCAAATTCATAAAAAAGAGTTCCTCTCGCATCTTGAAGTCCTAATTTTTTTCCTGCATAACTAAATGCTTGACACGGAAAACCACCTGTAACAATATCAACTTGATTATTATATTCCGAAAAATCAAAAGACTTTATATCTCCTTCTAAAATCTTCCAATGAGGTCTATTTTCTCTTAAAGTTTGACAAGCCCATTTATCAATTTCATTTAAAGCTACACATTTAATACCTGATTTTTCTAAACCAACAGCTAAACCTCCAGCTCCAGCAAATAATTCTAAAACACTAAATTCTTTTATTGGAGTAACTGAATTATCTATAGTATCTTCGTAATCGATAGATAATTTTTCTAAAAGAGAATTGACTTGTTCTTTTTTATATATTCTATATTGACTAATAGGCTCTCTAACAGCTGAAAATTTTCCGTCTCTGTCCCAACGTCTTAAAGTTTCTTTGCTTTTCCCTAAAATTTCAGAAACCTCATTTAGAGAATAATAATCTTTTGTAACCATATTAAACAACCTTACACATTGGTTACAAAAATACAATTAAATTTGAAATAAAAAAACGTGTGCTAATAACGTATATAAAACATAGCTATTATAGGCTTTCCGAAAGTTCTTTGTTTATTTACAAAGTCGCCAAACCGAAACGTATCGCTTATCACCTGCCCTACGTTTCTTATACTGAACGTTATCTAATATTTATTAATATCTCAATTTTATATTTTTCAGATTAAAAATAATAGTGTAGAAAACGAGGTATGTTTAAAATTAAGAACTAAAAAAGCAAGTATAACAAGCAGGTCAAACTCATACTTTTATTTTAAGCACTTTTAATAAATACTGATTTTCCCATTCTGCTTTTAACCTTTTACTACTCCTTGTTTATAATGTCTTCTGAATGGTATCCCTTCTGGTAATTCAAGAAATGTTTTTAGAAAGGTTTTTTTTAATTTAGCAAACCCAACCCATTTGTTTCCAAGTTTCTGCCCTAGAAATCACTTAAATTATTCCAATGAGAAGGGGATGTCTGTTAAATTGTGAAGCTGGTTGACAGGGCTTATAGGGTCTTCTATCTGCTTAAAAATATTTATTATTTCACTGTCTGATTTTAATGTATTAAGTAATTAATTATCATTGTATTATACAGGTAAAATCATTTTAATAAACTGAAAATTAACTAATTATATTTTTATCTTAAAAAAGTATGTGTTTAACCTGTAAACACTAATTAATTATAAATGCGCTGTAAACTACATCTCATCTCCTTTGGTAAAGTTAAGTTATATAAATTGTATTTTCATTTTTACACCACCGCTGTTTTCATAATTTTTTATTCGTAACTTTGTAAAAACATAACAATTTTTAATATAAAAGTTATAATTATAAAATGTCAAAAATAGTATCCTCTTTTGGAATAGATATTACCCTAAAACAATTAGGTTTAAAAAATATTAATGACGGGACTTCTACTGGTTCTAACAATTTTTCTAATGGGGATATCATAGAAAGTTATTCTCCTGTAGACGGAAAACTTATTGGCAAAGTAAAAGCAACTAGCAAGGAAGATTACCAAAAAGTAATGATAACTGCAACTAATGCATTTAAATTATGGAGGACAATGCCAGCACCTCGTCGAGGTGAAATTGTTCGGCAGTTTGGAGAAAAATTACGTGAGAAAAAAGAAGCCTTAGGTAAATTAGTTTCATATGAAATGGGGAAAAGTTATCAAGAAGGCTTGGGAGAAGTGCAAGAAATGATAGACATTTGTGATTTTGCCGTTGGTTTATCCAGACAATTACATGGTCTTACAATGCATTCTGAGCGTCCTGGGCATAGGATGTATGAGCAATACCACCCATTAGGTATAGTAGGTATAATTTCTGCTTTTAATTTTCCTGTTGCAGTTTGGGCTTGGAATGCTGCTTTAGCTTGGGTTTGTGGAGATGTATGTATATGGAAACCTAGTGAAAAAACACCTATGTGTGGTGTTGCTTGCCAAAATATAGCCGCAGAAGTATTTGCTGAAAATGGTTTGCCAGAAGGTATTTGTAACTTAATCAATGGTAATTATGCTGTTGGTCAAATGATGACAAAAGATACTCGTGTTCCTTTAATTTCTGCCACAGGGTCTACTAGGATGGGTAAAATTGTTGCCAAAGAAGTTGCTGGTCGCTTAGGAAAATCTTTATTAGAATTAGGAGGCAATAATGCAATTATTGTTACACCAGATGCAGATATTAAAATGACTGTTATTGGTGCTGTGTTTGGTGCTGTAGGTACAGCTGGTCAACGTTGTACATCTACCCGTAGACTAATTATTCATGAATCTATGTATGATAAAGTAAAAAAAGCTATAGTAAGTGCTTATAAACAATTACGTATTGGTAACCCATTAGATGAAAACAACCATGTTGGTCCAATTATAGATAAAGATGCTGTAAAAATGTACCAAATTGCACTAGATAAAGTAGTTGCTGAAGGTGGCAATATTGTTGTTGAAGGTGGTATTTTAGAAGGAGAAGGTTATGAAAGTGGTTGCTACGTGAAACCAGCAATTGCAGAAGCTAAAAATTATTTTGAAATTGTACAACAGGAAACTTTTGCTCCTATTTTATATTTATTGAAATACTCTGGTAGTTTAGAAAATGCTCTTGACATACAAAACGGTGTTGCACAAGGATTATCTTCTGCAATAATGACCAACAATTTGCGTGAAGCAGAACATTTCTTATCTGTACAAGGATCAGATTGTGGCATTGCTAATGTAAACATAGGAACTTCTGGTGCTGAAATAGGTGGTGCTTTTGGTGGTGAAAAAGAAACAGGTGGTGGTCGTGAGTCTGGTTCAGATGCTTGGAAAATATATATGAGAAGGCAGACTAATACTATAAATTATACCACTGAATTACCTTTAGCTCAAGGCATTAAATTTGATTTATAAAGAGTATATTAATCAAAAAGCCATACTTTAAATTAATCAAATAATGGCTTTTTTATGTTTTATAAATAAAAGCCCATTCTTTGAGTACTTACAAAAAATGGACCTTTCCGAAAAACTAATAACTATAATAAAAAATCAAAAAACCCAAATTCAGTGCCGAATTTTTCGGGAGAATAAGGGTTTTTATCCTACTATGATTCAGTAAATTTCTGAAACATTATTCTTCTATACTCATCTATTATGTAAGTGTAAGGCAACATTGTGTAGTTGGTTACTTTTTGAGCATAAATGACTCTATTGCACTAAAATTGTAAAAATCAGATTAAAAAAGTTTAATAAACATCTCTTTATTTACATTTTAATATATTGCATTTCTACTACTATTAAAAATAAGTACGGAACTGAAAATAGAAACATTTGGTGTTGGCTAATAGAGCTATTTTAGTTACTCTAATTTGTGGTATTATAGGTTATATAATTGGTAGGGGAAGTAAAAAACTATGGATAATTCTACTGAAATACAAATTTGAAAATACAAAAACATAAATCTTATGCAGATTTAGAAGCCTGTAAAACAGTAGCTTAAAAATATATTAAAATGCATAACAGGTATGTATTTATAAAAACAATTATATCATACCATTGGCCTCTACCCATTTAAAATGATATTGATCATCTTCAAACTTCATACGCTCTGATATTCTTTGTAATCTAGAAGGTAGTTTTGTTAAATAATCTCTAGCTTTTTCAGCAGTATCATTTAATCCTCTTAAATTTTCTACATCCCAATAGTCATTTAACTTTTTAAGAATTTCTATATAATCATTTGCTGTATACACTCCTAATCTTTGTGCACAATTACTAAAAGTTTCAAAAGCTGTTCCTATACTTCCTCCTGACTCACGTAAAAAGTGAGCAGGCATAACAATTTTACGTTTCATCATATCAGCAAATGCTAATAACATACCATTGGGGTCTTGCTCCAATATGGTTTTTACAAATTCTCTATAGGCCAAATGATGGCGCATTTCATCACCAGCAATAATATTACACATTTTTCCTAATAAGGCATTTCCTTTTTTCTTAGCCATCTGCCCTACTCTTTTGTGAGATATGTTTGTTGCTAATTCTTGAAAAGAAGTATATATAAAGTTTTTATAAGGGTCTCTATCTGTGCCAATATCAAAACCATCTGCAATAAGATGTTGGGTAGTTATTTCTACTTCTTTCATATTTACTCTTCCAGATAAATATAAGTATTTATTTAAAACATCTCCATGTCTATTTTCTTCTGCTGTCCATTGCCTTACCCATTTAGACCACCCATTTTCATTTCCATCATGTTGATCTATTCCTTCAACATCCATTAACCAAGATTCATAGGTGGGCAGAGCTTCTTCTGTTATAGTGTCTGCTACTAAGGTTACCCAAAAATCATAACCAAGCTCTTTAGCCTCTTCTCTTATTTGTTCAACTTCATTAAAAAAATTATCGCTCTGCGAGTTGGGTAAAAAATCCGTAGGTTGCCATATTTTTTCTATAGGTACAAGATAAGAATCTATAAATCCCTCTACTTTTCCCTCTATGGCCTTCATTACTTCTAATCTTATATTGTGTGCAGACATTATACTAATGTTTATTTTTACAAAGGTCGTTAATAATTTTTAATTCCTTCCTCTTTCATTAGGATAAAACGTATGTACATCATTGCTTTGCCATACTTCTTTGGTATCAATATTCATTACTGATAGTGGTCCTTTAAAAGCTGCTCCAGTATCAATATTATACACGTTTGCCCCATTTTGTGGCGTAGTTTCTCCTATGCGAGTAACTGGCGTATGTCCAATATATATTTCTTTATACTGCAATAACCGTTGTGGGTAAAGTTTATTGTCTCTAGATAAGTTAGGGTTTACAGACAATGCTAACTCCCACAGGGTTCTGTCCCAATAAAGCATTTTGGTAAAATATTCAAATTTTACTCCTTTTAAATTTGTAAATCCTGCATGTAAAAAAAGTCTATTCTCTGTGTCTAGATAATAATTTTCAAGACTCTCAAAAAATTGAATATGCTTTTCTTTTTCTTCTAATTTAATACTGGCATAAGAATCTTTTGTGGTCTTTCCACCATGCAATTCCCATATTTCATTATATTCTGATTTCTTAAGCCAGTTTAAACATAGTTCATCATGATTACCTCTAATAAAAGTGCAATTATGTGTCTTATTAAGATTGATTAAAAAATTAATGGTTTCTCTGGCCTCACTCCAACCATCTACATAATCGCCTAAAAAAATAAGGTAATCCTTTGTTGTTACATTTGCTCTTTGCAATACTTGTTCCAAAGCTTTTAATCCGGAATGGATGTCTCCTATAACTAATTTTCTCATTGAGCAAAGAAAGCAAATAGTGCAATTATAAGTATTATCAATACTACTAAAAAGAATATTTTCCAGAAAGAATAGGGTCTTGTACTGCTTATATTACCTGTTTGTCCGTTTACATAAAATCTATATTCTTTTCCATTATAGTCATAAGAGCTAATGTATATGGGCAATAAAATATGCTTAAATTTTTCTTCTGATAGTTTTATGTCTGCGTGATGAATTTGTTGAGTATCGCCTCCTATATCCCTGCGAATCCAATTATAAGCAATCTCCTTTGCTCTTTTAAATGATTGATGGTGACCATCCTTAAGTGAGATTGTATATTTTTCTGTAACAAAACCTGCCAAATACTTTGAGCTAAAAGGTTGTAATTCTTTAAGGTTCCAAAAAGCAACACTAGAAGGTATTTCTCTTTGTTTTTTTTCTGATGCGTTTATTAAGATATCATCCACAAAACCATTTACAGAACCAGAAGCAGGATACCATTTTGTTTTTCTTACCTGTCTTGTTTTTGTACCGTTTTTAGTTCTATAGGTTTGGGTTTCATAATAATATTCTCCTCGTTGCCCTTGATAGTCTGCATACATATCTGCATCAAAAGTCCAATGCGGTACATACAAACCATGTATACTTTCTGGATCTAGCGCAGCTCTCTTTAACTTGCTTGGTGCAAACCATATACTACCAACCCAAGTCTTGAAAATGTTTCTTGCCTTTATACTATCAATCTGAAAAGGAATTACAGCACTAGGTAAAATCCAACCTTCCTTTTCTACGTCTTCCCTAATTAAAGGCTCGCTACAATATACACAATGAAGCGATTTAAAATTTTCTTCTATATGCTGGTTGGCTCCGCAGTTTTTACAGTGTAATAAATCTATAGTTTCTGTATATGCATTGTCACCAACAGCTTTTAAATAATGCTGTAGCTCTAATTCTTCAAAACTACTTTTGGTTTTTTCTATAAATTCTTCATACCCACAATATCCACAATTTAATTGTTGTGATCCTGGTTTGTATTTCAATTCTGCACCGCAATTGGCGCAAGATTTGTTTTGTTCAGATTGTTTTATTTCTTCCATAAGAATATGGGTCTTTTAAAAGGTTTACTAATTTAGACTTGTAAATAAAAAGAAAATTTTATAACCTCTTTTATATTTACAATGCATTAAATTCTTTCCTATTTTTAGTAAACCAATCATTCATAACTATGGAAGAAGATTGCATAAGTATTTTCATTTTTTGCTTAACATTCAAATGAAAACTATTAACAGATTAAAAACATTTCTAGATAATATTTTTATTTTGCGTTACCATTTCTTTAAAAGTATCAGTATAAAATTTCATACAACAAGCTCCACCCAATTGTTTACAAGTCATTTTTTCATAATCATTATTACATACGTATTTACATTTGCATTAAACACCAGGTAAAGGTGGTGGTGTATTGCCTCCTAAAAATGATTTTAATTCTTCTATTTCTTGTAATGCTGTCCAATTAGCCATCCCTTGTTTCCAGAGTAAAGAATCTTTATTTATGGTTCTATTTGCAAAAAGTTCTTTTAATTTATCAAAAGTTACAGGTCCCATTTGTTGCCCGTTTACAGCATAAAAATATTGTGTTTGTACTGGCATTGGTGGTGGCATTACTGCTCCTTGCATTGGTGCTACTGGTTGTTGTCCCATTTGTGGATTCATCATACCTCCCATTTGTTGCGCCAATACAAAGCCCATACCCATGCCCATACCAGCCCCTGCTGTACCACCTTCATTTTTGGCTGCAGCTTCTATAGCTTTTGCTGTTTTAAATTGAGTTAGTTTCCCCATATCTAATTTATCTAACCTGCTGTACTCAAAGATTTCCTTTTTAAGCTCTTCTGGCATAGATACATTTTCAATATAGAATTTTTCCAATTCTATACCTACACGTTCAAATTCTGGCTGCATTACTTCTTTACAAGTTTCAGATAGTTCAGAAGTATTGGCTGCATATAGTTCTATGGGTAAGTTAGCCTCACCTACGGTATCTGTGAAACGGGTAACAATTAAGCTCTTTAAATGCTCATTTACTTCATAATTAGTAAAATTACCATCTGTTCCCACAACATCAACTACAAATTTTCCTGCATCCTTAATTCTAAAACTATAGGTTCCAAAAGCTCTTATTTCTGTAAGTCCAAATCGTTCATCACTTAACATAACTGGGTTTTTTGTCCCCCATTTCTCATCTGTAAACAAACGAGTATTCACAAAATAAACCTCAGCCTTAAATGGACTATCAAAACCGTACTTCCAACCCTTTAATGTAGTTAAAATTGGTAAGTTTTTTGTGTTTAAGGTATATGTCCCTGGTTGAAAAACATCTGCCAATTGGCCTTCATTTATAAAAACAGCAACTTGCCCCTCTCTTACTATTAGTTTGGCGTTATTCTTAATTTCATTCTGGTAACGTTCAAAACGGTGAACAATGGTATCATTACTATTGTCTAACCATTCTATAATATCAATAAATTCGTGGCTTAATTTCTTTTTAATCTCATCAAATATTCCCATTGTGGTAGTGTTTTTTAATTTTTTAAAAAGGTAGTGTTTTTTTGAAAATCAAACAAAATAACAGCTATCAAAAACTAGAATTATAATTGTAATAAAAAAACAGAGGAATAAGTATCAAAGATACCGTACCTCATAAACTTTAAAAATTATAATCTTGTATTTACTACTTGAATCTACCCAGTAATTATTGAACCAAATTCTCACTTTGCAAGAACAAATGAAATTGATTTGAAATTAAATATTATCTAATTAACCTTCCCAAGAAAAATTGTAAAAACTAAATACATTTTGTTTACATAACTTAAATGAATTCAAAATTTACGAAAAAAATTTCGTAAACAATAGCTTTGTGTAAGAAAGAATACTCCATTTAACTGACTAAATTTAATCCTTAAAAAGTGGTGTTTTTTGTAATTGGATTACATCCTTATTATTTTCCTTTAAAATACGATTAGATTGTAAATACCTATTGTAATTATATTCATCATAATTAGGAGCTTTCTTATCAAAGCTACTTATATGTACTCTACCTGATGAATGTATAAACTGGCTGTTACCTATCCACATACCCACATGTACTACCTTTTGTTCTGTTGAATCTGTTGCTTGTTTACCAAAAAATAGCAAATCTCCTATATTAAGATTATCAAAATATTTATTAGTGTCAACCGTTTTACCTGTATGTACTTGTTGTGATGCATCTCTAGGTAGCACCATTCCATTTAAAAAATATATTATTTTGGTAAACCCACTACAGTCTACACCTTTTGTAGTTGTGCCACCCCACAAGTACGGTAAACCCATTAACTGTTTAGAAGTTGCTACTAATGACTCGGTGGTCGGGTTCAATGTTTTTAACCAAATATCATATTCTTGAGATTCCGTTTTACGTATAAAACCTCTTCTGCCATCTGGATATTTAATTTCATAAAAAAGGCCTTTATCATCTGCTATCAGTTCAAGAATGCTACCAGCAACTAAATCAGATACAACTTGGGTACTAGTTGGTGACTCATACGAATAACCTGTTATATTTGTATAAATTATTTTTTTTACTGTTTTCCATTGTTTATAATCATCATTATTTAATACCTCTATACCACCTTTATCTACCCAAGCCAAATAATTATCTGGTGTTTGTACTAAATACCAATCTCCTTCTTTTTTATATACTCTTACAGGTGTTCCTAATGTAGCTTGTGTTGCCAATTCTTGAGAGTGACCTGCTTTACTTCTTAAATTTGCTGCTGATATCTTAATTATTGCCCAATTACTGTTTTTAAATTCATCTGTAGGTAATGATTGAATACTATCAATAAAAGTAATATTAGCTTCTTTTAAATTTGTTCTTAGCTTATTTACAGCTTCAGGTAAGTTAGATTCTCCTTTTAATATATATTCTCCTTTATCAATGGTACTCTCTATGTTAAACAGAGCTACTCGCTTATCTGGCGCATATTGTTTTTTTACAACATCTATAAAAGTTGTTAATGTGTTTTCTTTATTTTCTTTCTCCTTACAACTAAATAATACAGCAAAACCAAATATTAAAAAAGTATATAGTTTATTATTAAAAAATAATTTCATTATGCAATGATTTTAAAATTCTTAAGTGAAAATATAAAATTTTAAGCTTTATAATGTAAAAGCTTATCTAAAAGGTTTTTAATATCTAAAATAATACCTAAGAAAAAAATTTAAAATAAGATAACACCATATATTATTGTTAATGAAAACAAGAAAAAAATATTTTTTTAAAATCTAAATAATTGTTTTTTTAAATACTATAGATAAAATTAATTCTAAACTTATTCAAATTCATAATAAAAAAGTCATTTTAAATTTACAACAGAAGTTATAAAAATATAAACTAAATAAAAAAGCAATTAAGATTTATTCCTTATACATCATAACCATATGTGGTATACCATCTTCTAAATACTCTTCTCCTTCTTCTTTAAAACCCAAATTATTATAGAATTTTAGAAGGTATTTTTGAGCAGAAATTTTAATTATTGTTTCTTGTAAGTTTTGTTTAGCTGCAATTATGGACTCTTTCATAATTACGTTACCATATTTATGTTTTCTTTCTGATTTTTTAACTACTACCCTACCAATACTGGCTTCTTTAAAATAGTCGCCAGCTCTAAAAATACGTGTATAAGCAATTAAATTGTTATTTTTATATCCTAAAATATGTAATGCTTTAAAATCTTTATCATCTATATCTTGGTAAACACAATCTTGTTCTACTACAAAAACTTCTGATCTTAATTGTAGAACAGCATATAAATCTTTTGTAGTTAGCTCTTTAAAACTCTTAACACACACAACCATAGTGAGGTATGTTATTTACAAGCTATTTTTTCTACCCTGTTTTGATGTCTTCCACCTTCAAACTCAGTATCTAAAAATGTATTAACCATTTCTAAAGCTTGTGGTAAAGAAACAAAACGTGCTGGTATACTCAATACATTAGCATTATTATGCTCACGGGCAAGAGAAACAATCTCTTTTGTCCAACATAAGGCTGCTCTTACTTTTTGGTATTTATTAGCTGTCATAGAAACACCATTACCACTACCACATATAAGTATCCCTAAATCTACTTTTTTATTTTCTACATCTGTAGCCACAGGATGTACAAAATCTGGATAATCTACACTATCATTACTATCTGTACCATAATTAGTAACTTCTATACCTTTTTCTTTTAAAAGTTCTAGTACCGCAAATTTATAATCTGTACCTGCATGGTCATTACCTATAGCTATATGCATTATATATATTTTGTAGTTTTACATTACAAAAGTACAAATACCTTTGTATTTACTATTCTAAAATTGTTAATAAATATATAACCCTATTTTACATACATTTTTGATTATATTACATACAACTAATAAGTTGTTCACAACACTTTAATAACTATACAAAACATAAATTTTGTTTTTTCTAAAAATTATTGCATTATAGCATTGATTATCTTCAACCAAATCTATTTTTAACTTTTTAGATAAAAGATATTAAGACTAATATTAATAATGTAAACAATTATAAAGAGTATATTTATTAAAAAAACGTTGTTAATAGAAGTTATTAATAACAGTTAATAAATATTGTAATTGATTGATTTTTAAGAATAGAATAGAATATAAACGACTCATAAGTTTACAATAAATTTACATTAATGTTAAGTACAAAAAATATTATATAATTTTATTCTATATATTAACACACTATAATAATCACCACTTTTTTTTAAATTTAATAAAAGAATAATAATATATTATATATATGTTTATAACATATGTTTCTTTAATATAAAATTAAGAAACTGTTTAATCTATAGTAGACTAGATTATAATTTGTACTTTTCCAAAATAAAATAAATGAATGCGTAAGAAAAAAAAAGGAACTAATAACCAACTCAAAAATGAAATAACTAAAGGTATATTCACGGTCTTAGAAAAAAATCCTAATAAGAGTTTTAATTATAAACAAATTGCCGCTAAGATTGGAATAACAGATGCAAGTGGTAGAAATATACTTATAAAAAGATTAGTTCAATTAAAAGAAAAAAAGAGAATAGTAGAAGAAAGTAGAGGTAATTATAAAGCTATAGCTTCTACAAAAACATACCATACAGGAAAAGTAGATATTACTGGTAAAGGAAATGCCTATATAGTTATAGAGGGTATTGATGATGATATTTTTATACATAATAATAAATTAAATAAAGCTTTTCATAGAGATATAGTAGAAGTCTATATTTTTCCTAGAAGAAAAGGTAGAAAATTAGAAGGAGAAATAACTAAAATAATAGAAAGAGATAAAACTAATTTTGTTGGTATTGTTCAATTACAAAAAAATTATGCTTTTGTAAAACCTACTGATTTTAGAATGTATACTGATTTCTTTATACCAAAAGATAAAATAAATGATGCTAAAGATGGTGATAAAGTAATTGTTAAAATGAACGATTGGCCTAAAGATACAGATTCTCCATATGGAGAAATTATTGAAGTTTTAGGTAAGCCAGGAGAGCACAACACAGAAATACATTCTATCTTAGCAGAATATGGTCTACCGTACCAATTTCCTATAGAAGTAGAAAGTTATGCAAATAAAATAGATACTTCCATAAAGCAAGAGGAAATAGCTAAACGTAGGGATATGAGAGAAACCCTAACATTTACCATTGATCCAAAAGATGCAAAAGATTTTGATGATGCATTATCCTATGTTACATTAGAAAATGGAAATTATGAAATAGGAATACACATAGCAGATGTATCTCATTATGTTTTACCAGATACTATTCTAGATGATGAAGCATATGAAAGAGCAACATCTGTTTATTTAGTAGATAGGGTGGTACCAATGTTACCAGAAGTTTTATCAAATAATGCTTGTTCATTACGTCCAAATGAAGAAAAATATACTTTTTCTGCAGTTTTTGAAATAGATAAAAATGCCAAGCTAGTAAATCAATGGTTTGGAAGAACAGTCATAAATTCAAACGAACGTTTTGCTTATGAAGAAGCACAACATATAATTGAAACAGGAGAAAATACAATTCCTAAAGAGATTTCAATAAGAGAAAAAGGTTCTTATACAGTTAGTAATGATATAGTTGAAGCTACCTTAGCTTTAGATAAATTAGCTAAGATAATGCGTAAAAAACGTATGAAAGCAGGTGCTATTTCTTTTGATAAGGTTGAAGTTAGATTCAGTTTAGATGAAAATAGTAATCCAGAAGGAGTATATTTTAAAGAATCTAAAGATTCCAATAAGTTAATTGAAGAATTTATGTTGTTGGCAAATAGAAAGGTAGCTGAATTTATTGGTAAACAAAAACCTGAAAAAACATTTATATATAGAGTACATGATGAACCAAATGAAGAAAAATTAATTAATTTAAATGGTATAATTTCTCGTTTTGGTCATAAATTAGACTTTAAAAATAAACAGACAATTAGTGATTCTCTAAATAAATTACTTGAAGACGTTAAAGGTCAAAAAGAACAAAATTTAGTAGATACATTAGCTATACGTAGTATGAGTAAAGCCATATATACTACTGATAATATAGGTCATTATGGTTTGGCTTTTGATTATTATTCGCATTTTACATCACCTATAAGAAGATATCCAGATGTAATGGTACATCGTTTATTACAACATTATTTAGATGGAGGAGTCAGTGCTAAAGAAGAAGTTTATGAAGAAAAATGTAAACATTCTTCAGATATGGAAGGTTTAGCTGCCAGTGCAGAACGCGATTCTATTAAATATATGCAAATTAAATTTATGGAAGATCATAAAGATTCAGAATTTGTAGGTGTTATTTCAGGAGTTACAGAATGGGGTATTTATATAGAAATAATAGATAATAAATGTGAAGGGTTGGTGCGTATAAGAGATATTAAAGATGATTATTATATTTTTGATGAAAAAAGTTACTCTATTGTAGGAGAACGTACCAATAATAGTTATCAATTAGGAGAAGAGGTAGTAGTAATGGTAAAAAGTACAGATTTACTAAAAAGACATTTAGACTTTTCCCTACTAAGAAAAGCAGAATAATTTATTTTTGGAATGAATTTTGTAAATTAGATTAGGAATTATACCTAAAAACAACAAAATGAATAAGTTATCCTTATTTATGCTTTTACTATTAAGTATAAATACCGTAAAAGCGCAAGAAGAGAAAATAACTCAAAAACTACAAAACTTTACAGAAGTAAAAGCTTTTGATGGTTTGTCAGTTAATTTAATTAGATCTGATAAGAACGAAGCCATAATAACAGGCGTTAATACAAAAAAAGTAGCCATAGTAAATAAAGATGGTGTTTTAAAAATTAGAATGGAAATTGATAAAATTTTCAGTGGTTATAGAACATTTATAGATTTGTATTATACTGAAAATTTAAAAATAATAGATGTAAATGAAGATGCAAGGATTATTTCTAAAGAAAATATAGAACAAGATATATTAGAATTAAAAGCACAAGAGGGAGGAGAATTAATAATTAATACTAAAGTAACTCAGTTATTAGTAAAATCTATAACAGGAGGAGTAATAACAACAAATGGCTCTTCCAAAAACCAAGATGTAAAGATTAATACAGGAGGTGCTTACAAAGGTAAAAACTTTAGTACAGAGCTTACTACAATTACCGTAAATGCTGGTGGAAATGCAGAAATTAATACATCTAATTATGTACAGGCAACAGTAAAAGCAGGAGGAGAAGTATTAGTTTATGGAAATCCTAAAAGAATGGATGAAAAAACAGTCTTTGGAGGAAAAATAATTAGAAAATAGAAAAAGTAGATGTTAAAAGATATACAGGCAGCAATACCACTAGGCTTTTTTTTAAGTTTTATGATAGGTCCTGTTTTTTTTGTTCTTTTAGAAACAAGTGCGGTAAAAGGTTTTAGAGCTGCTTTAAGTTTTAACATTGGAGTAATAATAGCTGATATAATTTTTTTAGTTTTAGCTTACTTTAGTAGTTATCAACTTTTAGAAAATTTAAGCAATTTACCAGGGCTATACGTTTTTGGTGGTGTTATACTACTTGTTTATGGTATAATAATTTTTTTAAAAAAACCGTCTAAAGAAAAGCTAAAACAAATAAAAGTAACCAAAGGAGCTTATTTAAGTTTATTCATAAAAGGCTTTTTACTTAATTTTATTAATATAGGAGTACTGGTTTTTTGGTTAGGAATTATATTAGTAGTTGGACCTAGTCTAGATAACGATTCTAACCGTATTTTAGTTTTTTTCTCTACAATGTTGGCCACTTATTTTATCACTGATATTTTTAAAATATTACTTGCCAAACAATTAAAAAGACATTTAACGCAAAGAAGAATTTTTTCAGTAAAAAAGGGATTAGGAATCATACTTATTATTTGTGGCATAGTTTTAATAACAAAAGGATTTTTGCCTAAGGATAAATTAAATATACAAGAAGGTATTGAGTTAATTAGGGAAAACTAATTTCTATAAAATAAATAAACCCATCAAATTTGATGGGTTTATTAGAGGCATCGAGCAGATTCGAACTGCTGTACAAGCTTTTGCAGAGCTCTGCCTAGCCACTCGGCCACGATGCCATTTTTGGTTTGCAAACTTACAAAAATAGATTAATAAGAAGACAGGTTTCTTATATTTTATTCAATAATTTTTAGAGGCATCGAGTGGATTCGAACCACTATACTAATCCTTGCGAGATTAGGTCTATCCATTTCGACCACAATGCCATTTTAAATTGAGTAGAAAACAAAATTACATATATTTATATGTTAATAAAACTTTAAGTACTGTAGTTTAACGAGATAATTGTAATGTTATCGAAACATTTTCTACATCTCCTCCTATTGGAGGGTTTACTTTAGAAACAGTCACTTCAGCAGTATTTACAATACTAATTTCTAAGAAAATCCTGTCCATAATACGTTTTGCAACGTGCTCTAACAATTTAGATTTAATAGCCATCTCTTGTTTTACAATATGATTAATATGAACATAATCTACTGTGTCTTGTAAATCATCAGATAAAGAAGCTTTAGATAAATTAGCTTTAACCAAAACATTGACCAAGTAATCACTACCAATTATAGTTTCTTCATTCAAACAACCATGATAGGCATATACCTTAATGTTGCTAACTTTTATTATTCCCATTAATTATTGTTTAGAGCTGTAAAATTAACCTAAACAATATTATAAATTAGTAGGTACATCTACAATTACTTAAACCTTGGAATAAATCCATTCCAATTGTAACCACATGAGTTCCGGTACTATAATTTAAAATATCGTTTAATATTATTTGGTAAGAATACCCAAAATAAAAGTTGTTCTTTTTTAAGCCTGCAAATGGTGCAATATATAAGGGTTTACCAATTTGATCATTTAAGAACCTGTAATTTACTCCAGCATAATAATAATCTTCAAAATTATACTTTCTAAATTTTAAATTAAGATCTGTTTCAGATCTTCCATCACTTTCAAACATTTTATAAAGTGCAGAAGGTTCAATTTCCCAATCACTATTTTTACTTTTCTTATATCTATAACCAGTATATAAGTAATAATTTCTTAATCTGTTTGGCTCAAAAGTTGGATTAAAATTAGTAATGTCTTTATTGATTAGATTTGATACATTTAAACTAGCATAAAATTTATTTATTCTATACATTAAACCAACATCAAAGTTATGATTTGTAGTAGACCTATCATCTGTTACATAATCGTCAGGGTCGGCAATTAGATTAAATTTTTCTATATCTATTCTAAATTGATTAAAGTTATAAGAGATACCAAAGGATAAGAACTCATCTTCGTATTTGTCTAATGTTAAATGGTGAGCAAAAGAGAGTCTTGCCCCTTGCTGTTTTGTATATCCATTTTTATCATTATAAAGAAAAATTCCTAATCCTGATTTGTTTCCTATTCTTGCATCAGCAGCAAGAGATTGTGTTTGAGGAGCATCTTTTATACCTACCCATTGGGCTAGGCCATTCATCCTAATTTTTACATGATCTCCTATACCAGCATAGGTAGGAGAAAGCACAAAAGGGTTATCTGCCAGATATTGCGACAATTGAGGAGAATTTAATTCCTGTGCTTTTATGAGCAAAGTACTCATAAATAATAGTAAAGTTAATAATTTATATCGCATAATTTTAGATTAAGTTCTTTTTGTATTATCTATATAAAGTGAAATGTCCAACAAATTCTCTATCATCTTCCTCTTCTTTTAATTTAATTGTGTACCAATAATCTCCAGAGGGTAGTTCTTTATTATTGTAAGTTCCATCCCAACCTTTATCATTAGATCCCATTCTGTATAGTTCTCTACCATATCTATCATATATAATAGTTAAAATATTAGGGAATCCCTCAGTGTTTTTAGGCTTCCACGTGTTGTTAGTTTCATCACCGTTTGGTGTAAAGAAATTAGGAATTTCTATATCAATAAACTCAATAAATATATCTTGAGTAGCTTCACAACCATTTTCATCTACAACAACAACGGTATAAGTATCTGTCTTATGTATTCTGAACGTATTGTCTTCTCCATTATTGTTTCCTTCTATATAGAAAGTATACTTAGGTTTACCACCAGTTGTTATGGCTGTGATTTCATTTATATTAGTATTTTCTAAAACTAAAGTTAATGGGTCAAAAGCTTCAACTGTAAAGTCTATTGTTTCTGTACAACCATTTTCATGCATTATGTATAAATAATGATCACCAGCAGGAATATTTGCAAAATCTGGTGTTAATTGCATTACAGTAGGGTCTGTTGTGTCTACACCATATAGAACATCTGTTATTGTATTGTCTTCTAAAACTACTTCTAAATAGTTTGTAGGAGTATCTGTGCTACACTCGTAAATTGGGGTTGCAGTAGCCTTTAGGTTAACTCCTGGTGCTATATCTATAACGATATTAGCATCACATCCATTAGCATCTTTAATAAATATAACATGTGCTCCAGAAGACAGTCCAGTAAAATCTACTCTGTCTAGTACATAATCTGCTGGGTCATTAGAATCAATGCTTGTGCTGTAAGGAGCTATACCACCAACTATGGTAACTGTTGCCATACCATCTTCATTGCCAGTACAAGTTTCTCCTACAGTTGTGGCACTTAATTGTATTGGTTGAGGTTCTGTAATAGTAAAGTTGAAAGGAATAAAACAGCCGTTTTCATCTTGTGCAATTACATCATAAACACCTGGTGCTAAATCTGTAAATACATTTTTGGTATCAAATTGATTTAGATTAGGAGATATAGCATATAATATTATTCCAGTTCCTCCAGAAACCTCAACAGTTATAGTACCATTATCTTCATTTGCACAAGCTACATCTGTATATTCTTCTGTATCTATTTGTAATGGATTTGGTTCTGTTATGTTTATAGCTCTAGAAATCTCTTCACAACCACCATCAGATGTTACTTTTATATAGTAAGTACCAGAAGATATATTTCTAAAATCACCAGTATTTTTTGGACCATCTAATGGAGTGGTACTGGTTGGAGAGTCTAATAATTCATAAGAATAATTACCCATACCACCTATGGCTGTTGCATTAATACTTGCTGTTGATTCTCCACTACAGTTAATTATTGCTGCACTTTCATCTAATATAATTTCCAAATCAGGAACAGCATCTATAGAAACTTGGTTACTTATAGTATTACCACAGTTAAAATTATCTCTTACATAATATTGATATACGTCGTCATCTGTAATTGTAAATATATGGGTATCTCCACTAGACATTGAAGTAAAATTAATACCATCTGTACTAAATTGATAAGGAGCAGTACCACCTGTTGCTGTTAATTGTATTCTAGCTGGGTCTACACAAGTTAAAGGCGATAATTGAACCAATGATCCAGAAACATCTGAAGGTTCAGATATAACGGCTTGTATAGTATCTTCCATACAGTTCCAACCATCAGATACTGTAATGGAATATCTACCAGCACCTAAATTGTTAAAAGTATTGCTTGCTTGTTTTCCACTGGTTGAGATAATTACTGTGCCAGTAGCATCATAAACATTAAGTTGATATTGATATACTCCTTGCCCTCCACTAACATTTGCAGAAACGCTACCTGTAGTATCGCCAAAACAAGTTAAAACAGTTGTAAGCGGTGTTATATCAGCTACAATTCGTGTAGCAGCAACCAATACTTCAGTATCGTTATAGACACAACCATTTGCATCTGTAATGGATACTGTGTAGTTTCCTGATCCTAGAGTTTGAAAAGTATGGGTTAATACATCTGTAACCGAATATACATCTGATGTAGTGGTATTTGTCAATACAATATCATAAGGAGCATAACCTCCGCTAGGGTCAACCAATATCTCTCCTCTATCATTATCACAAGTAACATCTGCTGTAGGGTTAACAATTGCTGTTAAAGGCATATCAGGAGAAGCAATAGTAATTATGTTAGAATCTGCTGTACACTCTGGGGCATTATCTTCTTTTACAGCAACATAATAATTACCTCCAGATAGTCCAGAAATGGTAAACGTATTTGTATTAACTGTATTTGTTATACTTGGAGTTAATAAGGTACCATCTGCATTTAAAACGGTATATGTAAACGGTCCTGTAGCATCTGTTACTGTAACATCTATTGTACCATTTGTGTCTCCAAAACAAGTTACAGAACTAGTTGCTGTAGCTTCAACCTTAATTAAATTATAAGGTGAAATATCATAAGGTATTGTATCTACATAACAACCCGTAGTTGTATCTGTAACTCTAAATACATACCCACCAACTGCTGTTAAATTAAAGGTTGCTGTATTATATGTAGGTGTCCCTGTTTGTGTAGCATTAGTATTACCTATTGGCAATAACTCATACGTATATACATTAATAGCATCACCGTTATCTGTTACTGTAATAGTAATTTCTTCTGGACCAACACATGATATATCTGCATCTTTAGTAACTACAGCAGTAAATGTATTAATAGGTTCTATAGTTACCGTTGTTGTTTGCGGGCAACTATTACCATCTGTTACATATATAGTTATGGTTTGTGCAATTCCTGTATCTACTACACTAAATGTATTAGCTGTTTGGAAGTTAACATTGTCTATACTGTATAAATATGGGCTAGTACCAGAAGGCGTTCCTGGAGTTGTAGCTCCATCTTCTATAGTAACAGTAATGGTTGCCATATTTACAGTATTATTAGTGGCACATACAAATTCTGTTGCAACGGCACTAATTAATAATTCTGTTGGCTGTGTAACCTCAACAGTTTGTCTTACAGAACATCCTTTAGCAGAAATTACTTCTATTTGATAAAATGCTGCAGGTAATCCTGTAAATGTTGGACTAGTTGGACTGGTTTGATTTCCTCCTATTTGAGTTGTCCCAGTAGCATCATATAAATTATAAGTATAGATAGGATCTACGTTGGTTGTTGGGTCTAAGTTAGCAGTAATACTACCATCAGACAAACCAAAGCAGCTAACATTTTTTATAGTAGAAGCCAATAAAATAGGATCTACCTTATCTGTTAATTCTTGTGTAACTGGTTTTTCACATACTGGCGTATTAGTATCTAAATCACGTACCGTAAAGCTATATATACCAACTTCCATTAAACCTGTAAATACCCCTGTATTATTAGTAATAGTTGTACCACTTACTGGTAAAGTAGCTATAAACTCTAAGTTTGAAGAACCACCATTTACATTTACAGTTATTTGTCCACCAGGATCCGTTGTACTACAATCTATTGGTTTAACAACTGTTGTTGTTACATTCATTTCTTCATATAATACTGTTGCCAATGTTGTAAAAGAACAACTCCATTGGTCATTTATTAATACTGTATATGAACCTTCTCCTAATCCACTAAATATTGTTGTTGTTTGTGGAGAACCAACAGCTGTACCGTTTTTAATTAATTGGTATGTGTAGTTGCTTCCTTGTCCACCTACAGTTCCAATAACTTGAATTTCACCTTCTAAGTTTGTACAGTTTTCTTGGTTTACTTGTAAGGTAGCACTAATTGGAGTAGGCTCTACTAAGTTTACATTAGCTAGTTGAAGAACACAGCCGTCTTTATCAGCAATCCAAACTTGGTAATCTGTTCCTGCTGGCCCTACAGCACCCGATAAACCTGTAAATCTAGGAGATGTTTGGTAACTTCCAGGAAAAGTTGGTGCAGGGTTTGTAGCGATATCTACAAAGTAAGTATAATTACCCCAACCACCAGCAGCATTAATTATTTCAATAACTCCATCATTACCAGCACAAGTTACAGGAGTAATATCTGTAGCAGCAGTTATTGCAGCACTAGGGCCAGCAATAGTAAATGCTTCAACATTACTACATTGTGGATTATTAACTTGAAAAATTTCAACCAAATAGCTACCAGCTTCCAACGTTATTGGAGCTGTTGGACCATTAGTGGCAAAAGTATTGTTTTTAACAGGTGTATCATCTAACCTATCTACTGTTCCATTAGTATCATAAATTACCCAATTGATTGGACCAGAATACGTAGCATCTGTCAACTCAAAAGTAACCTGACCTGTTTCAGTACCATAACAAATGACATCATTTAGCTTGGTAACAGTTATATCAAAAGTATTAGGATCTATTACTTTATGAGAAATAGTAGCAACACAATTAGTATTTACATTACGTACTTCAAAAGTATGATCACCTATGGCTAAATTTGTAAATTGGTTTGAAGCTTGAAAAATACCACTAGGTAATTCTCTAAATTCATAGTTTGCTAAACCAGCAGGTGTACTAGAGTCTGTTAGAGATCCAAAGGCATTTATTGTAATATCTTCACCAGCATTACTACATGTAATGTTATCATCAACGGTAATTGTAGGTGTTAACAATTCATCATATGGAAGAATGGTTGCTGTTGTACTACCAACACATCCTTTATCATCATATACATTAATGGTGTAAGAACCACCACTAGTATTCGTTTCTATATAAACAGTATTAGAACTAGATTGTACAGTAACATCATCACCAGTTGCAGGTGTGCCATTATTATTTATAAATTCATAAATAACATATGTTCCACTACCACCAGTTATGCCATTGTTAATTGATATAGAAGCATTGTTAGAAGTATTACCTATAGTACAACCAAATTCTACTATTGTGGTATTTATATCTGCTATAACAGCAGGGTTATCTATTACTATTCCTACTATGTTTTCTGTACATCCGTTTGTACCTGTAGCAGTTACAGTATATGTATTAGGTGGTAAATCTGAGAATGTGCTTGTAGCAGCATCAAAAGTACCAGCAACTGGAGAAATTGTATATGTTAATGGGTTTATACCATTATCTGTTTGGTATAAAGTTATTGTTCCATCATTTGAAGCATTACAAGTAAGATTTGTATGTGTTTCTGTAAATATTGGGGTTACGGCAGCAAGAACTTCTATAGTAAATACTCTAGAACATTCTGGACCACTTGTGTTATTATCATAAACAGTAACAGTATAATTTTCTACAACTGTTACAGTTGCTACAAGAGGATTTGTTGCTAATGATGTTCTAGCAACAACAGTTCCTAAACCGTTTGTAATTTCATAATCATAATCTCCAGAACCATTTATAGCTTCAATTGTAATTTCTGCAGTACCAGGAGTACAATCCATTAGTTTAGTAAGCTCAACATTAGCCTCTAATATTGGATAAATAGTAGCACTATCTGTAGCTATACAGCCGTTACTATCTTTTATAGAAATGTTATATGTACCAACGGAAAGGTTAGTAAATAAACCTCCATTATCTACATATGTTACACCACCATCTATAGAATATAGTATTTGAGCAGCTGTACTAGTTGCATTAATTTGCAAAGTATTTGGTATTGCACAATTATTTACATCTATACTATCTATTGTTGGGTTAGGAGTTAATGTCATTATAACATCTCCTAAATCTTTATCACAACTATATTGATCTTGAATAGTTACGTTATAAGTACCAGCAGGTGAATTAGCAGGAATTTCTATTGGATTATCTGTAGTACCTGTAATAGTTGTAAAAGGTGCCGGACCAGTTACAGTAAAAGTATAAATACCGCCACCACCATTGATGTTTTCTATTTGAATAAGACCAGGTGTAGCACAAGAAATATCTTGAATCTTATTTAATGTTGCTGTAATATCATCTAACTCTTCTAATAATAAATTTTCTGATGCAGATATACAACTATCTACTCCACTATCTCTCTCTGTTACTTGTATAAAGTATTCTCCAGCTCCTAAACCAGATACTGTAACTGATTGTGGAGAAGAAAAAGGAATATTACCTCCACTATTTGCTACAGATACTGGAGTACCTGTAATCATATTAAAAACTTCCCATCTATATTCATTACCAAATGGAGCTTGATTATCAGTTATTGTATATGTAATACTACCATTTGTCATACCAAAACAAGCTGGTACAGAAGTAGATGTAATTTCTAATGGTAACGTAATTAAATCGTTTACATTAATATCACTTTGTCTAACACAACCATTAGCATCTCTTACATAAAACACATACGTTCTACCTGGTACTAAACCAGTGAATACGTGTGGGTCTGCTAGTCCTTTAGCAGGTGTTGTCCAAGGATTACTTGGTGTAGTTGCATCAAAATTAACAGGATCGTCTGTATACGTATATTGATAAGGTGCTGTACCCTCGTTACCTTGAACAGTAACTTGTAAATCATTACAATCAACAATTACAGCACCAATTGTTATATCTAAATTATCTAATGGATAAGCTATAATATATCTAGGTAAATCTAATCTACATAATGTATTACCAGATGCATCTACTGTTCTAATTGAAGGGTCTACAGCATCACCAGATGTTAATGTGTATGTAGGAGCATTAAACTCATCAGATGTTTGCCAAGTAGTACCACCATCATGACTAAATTCTAATGTTCCACTTAAAGTTGTTGTATAGTTAATAAATCTAAACCCTGTTGCAGGGTCACAATTACCAGATAAAATAGATTCTATATCTGTTACTAATTCATCAGGATTATTAATTAATACAGGTGTTGTTTCTATTGTACATCCGCTTGCATCTGTAACGTTAATTGTATAGTTACCAGGTGCTAAATTAAAAAATGTTTTAGTATTGTTTATTACATTAGTTGTAGTTTCATTAGATGCACCACCGTTATCTAAATCAATAATTTGATATGTATATGGTGCTATTCCAGATGTAACTGTAATTTCTATAGTTCCTGTACCATCATGGCAAGTAGGATCTGTAGGTGCCGCATTATAAGTTAATGGAGTTGCTGGGTTAACTGTAACAGTTTCCATATATTCACAATGTGGATCTGCTGCGTTATTATCCCATACATAAACATCATATGTACCTGCATTTGCAGGTATTACTGTAAAAGTATTAGATGGGTTAAAATCTACTGCTGTTACAGGAGTTCCTGTTGTGACAAAAGCATAAGCTAAATTACCATCACCACCATTTGCATTAACAGTAATACTACCATCTGCACAAGAGCTAATATGTACAACATCTATTGTAGCATTAATAACTGGATTTAATACAACCGTTTCTTGTACGCCAACGCAACCATAACCATCTTTAACGTCTATATTATAAGATCCGTTAGCTAGGCCCGTAAAAGTATAAGTTGTTGCTGTAACAGGAGTTGGTGTAACCCAAGCCCCACCATCAATTCTAAATTGGAAATTACCATTTCCTGGAATAGATGTTATATCTACACGTATTTCTCCATCATTTGCACCAGAGTAACACGCTGTTGGCGTTACAGTAAAAGTTGGCACTTCTGGGGCAGTAACAGTTATTGCAGGAGTAACAACATTTGTACATAAATTTCTGTCTAGTACTCTTACAATATAATTTTCTGTTGGATTATTAGCAGGTACATTGTTAAATATTGCTGAAGATTGATATGCTCTTACAACAGTACCAGTATTTGTTTCTAATTGATAAGTATAAGTTGGTGTACCACCATTAGCTACTGCTGTAATTGTAGCACCAGTGTTATTACACGTAAATTCTTCTGTTATAGATGCAGTTGCTGTTACCTCAGTAGGCTGAGTTAATTCTTGAGTTAAAGGTATAGTACACGTATTATCATCAACATCTCTAACCTCAATAGTAAAGTTTTGTGCAGTTAAGCCAGTTATTGTTTGCGGAGTTGTAAAAGCAGCTGAAAAAGGAGCTCCATTTATAGAATATTGGAATCCACCCGCACCAAAGTTTGAAGCATTAATAACAAATTCACCGTCATTACCACCAAAACAAGAAATATTTTTTGGATTTGTAATTGTTGCTCCAAAAGCTTTACCTGTTTCAACATTAACTACAATGTCTGTAGTACAACTGCTACCATAATCAACAGTAATTGTATAATTACCAGGAGCTATATTGTTAAATACATTAGCAGAAGCCCCTGTCTGTACTAATGCCCCTAAGGTGTATGTATAAGAAGCATTAAAGGGAGAGATGCTTATATTTCCACTACCATCACAATTATACGTAATTGAACTGCTTAAAGTTGGCATTGTAGGTAAAGCAGGTATAATTACATTTGGTAAAGTAATGAAACAATCTGTTGCGTTAGCATCTCTTACACGAATTGAATATGTACCATCAATTAAATTATCAAATACAATACCTCCTGTAGTAGAAGCTGTCCATGCACCACCATTAATACTATATTGATAGTTTCCAGAACCACCAATGGTAGGGTTTATGCTTCCTACTGTAATTTCAGCAAAATTGTTAGGAGAAGGCAGGCAAGTATAATCTTTTGTTTGTAATGCTTCTGCTTCAATTTCTGCAGGCTCATTAACGGTTACATTTAAAGACTGTGTACATAAATCTGAATCTTGTATAAGTACTGGGTATGTACCTGCAGTTAAATTTGAAAAGCTGTTTGTTGTTTTATAATCAGCGCCATTATTAATACTATAGCGATATGGTGCTTTTCCGCCAGTAATAGCCAAAGAAATAGTACCATTATTACCACCAAAACACGAAACATTTGTAACTGTTTCTGTAATTACTATTGGTGTTCTTTTATTTATTGTTAAGTCAAACTTAGCCTCACAGAAATTCCCTGTTCCATTGTTATCACGTACGTAAACATCATAATCACCTGGGCCTGTTGTAATTGTTCTTGGGTTTGTTGTAGAAAAATCACCTGTATTAGGAGTTACCCCATTATCAACAATTGCATAAACATAATTTATACCGTCACCACCAGCGGCAGTAATGGTTACATTAGTATCTGTACCACAAGCAGTAATAGTATCTGCAGTCGCAGTAATTGTTAGTTCAGGATTAACTGTAATAGAAGCCGTTCCTGTACAGTTGTTACCATCTATAACGTCTATAGTATATGTGCCTGGGTTTAAGTTAGAGAATGTGTTATTTGCAGCGTAAGCACCTCCATTTATTCTGTATTTATAAGCACCGTCTCCGCCTGCAATCACATTTGCTGTAAGTTCTAGTCCTACGGCTGCTATAAAGCAATTGTTATTTGGAACAATTTCTAAAGTTGGAGCTATAGAAGGATATAAATCAAAGCTTGAAGTAACAATACAACCATTAGCATCTTCTACACTAATATTAAAAGTTCCTGTTTGGTTTAAGTTATTAAACCTGCCAGTACTATTTGTAAATGTTGTTCCACTATTTTGATGTGTAATGGTAAAGGTATTACCTCCCCAGCCACCAGTAGCTGTTAAAACAACGCTACCATCTGTTGTACAGGTTGGTTGTGTTTCATTAGCAGTTAATGATAAAGCACTAACAGGTGCATTAATAGTTACACTTGCTGTATCTGTACAATTTGTTTCTGTATCGGTAACAGTTATAGTATATATTCCATCATCTAAATTGGTCAATGGAATGGTTAAATTGTTTACTGCTGTTCCATTTGGGATTGCTGTAGGTCCTGTAATGGAATAATTATATGTTGTATTAAAGCCTGAAACCGTAAAAGTAGCTTCACCATCAGTATCATTAAAACAAGTAATATTGCTATTAAGATTACCAACAACGTTTATTAGGTTAACTGGTCTAATTGTATGACTTTCCTCATAAGAACAACCTTTTGCATCTGTAACTTTATACGTATATGTATTAGGAGCCAAGCCATTAAAAATTGCTGTATTACCAGTAACATTTGTTGCTGCAATTGCTGAAGGTGCAATTATTTCAAAAGTAAAAGGAGTGTTCCCATTAGTAACTGTAACAGTAACATCTGATGTTTGAGTAGGACAATTAGGAGTTGTTGCTGTAAAATCTAAATCAGTAGGTCCGTTTAAAGGATCTATGCTTATGCTATTAGTGACAAAAGTACACCCTTTAGCATCTCTAATGGTAATCTTATAAGTACCGTTTGTTAAGTTGGTAAATCTTTCTGCACTAGCACTTGGTCCAACAAAGTTTATTCCGTCAATACTATATTGATATGGAGCCTCACCACCTGTTACATTTTGAGCTTCTATTATCGCTTCTTGTAAACAGGTATAATCTTGTATTAAAAAAGCAGTACCAGCTACTCTACTTGTTGGCCCACCAATTGTAAAAGTTTCTGTAAAATCACAAACGTCACTTCCATTTGTTTGTGTAATTGTTAAAGTATAATTTCCTTGAGCTAAATTTGTAAAATTACCAGAGCCATTAACTGTAGTAGACCCATCTGGGTTTAATAAACTGTAAGACATTGTATAACCATTACTAGCTGTAACAGTCACCACATAACTACCATCTTCAGCCTCAAAACAAGATTCATTTGTTACAGATGTAGTATATGTTATTGCGGGTGCAATAGTAATTATTTCTTCATTAGTTATTGCATAGCAATTATTGCTATCAACCACTATAAATTCATAAGTACCAGCTTCAGTTGCGTCAAATGTAAAATCACTGTTAGCTTGGAACTCGCTAGCAGGTATATCAGATAAGTCAGTATATAAATTAACTCCGTCTTTACTCCAAATAGCATAAGAATATGCAGGGTTTGCAAAACCTCCTGTACCAGTAACAGTTATTATACCATCAGTACAATCTATAGATTTTGTTGTTAATGCAGAACCTGCTAAATCAGATACATCATTTATGGTTATTTGTTCTGTATGTGTACATCCGTCATCTGTGGACACAGTAACATCATAAACACCATCACTTAATTTTTCAAAAGTATAATCATTGTCATCGGTAGGTCCATAAGTATCTATTGTTGTTCCTCCTTGAGAGACTTCAAAATAGTATTGTGGTTCTACGTCTTCAGCAGAGATTCGTATTTCTCCTAGACCATTACAATCTGTATCTTTTGTAGTAATGTTTACCTCATAATTACGTGTTCTTATACCAATATTTTCTAGCATAAAAAGGCAACCATCTACAACCCCTTGCTGACGAATTTCAATTGTATATGCCCCATTGTTTGCAATTGTGAAACTAGGACCATTATTAGCACTAAAAGGAACCAAAACAGCATTTGTTGCAGCATTTAGTAATTGAAATTCATAATCTGCAGGAATATTAGTTACAGTAATATTACCAGGTGTTGTACAAATTATGTCATTACTAGTATATTGAGGATCTAATAGGTTTTTAAAAACATTGAAATAGAATCTACTAAAACAACCATTTTGATAGTTGATTATAAGTCTATATTGGCCAGCATCTGAAGCTAAAAAAGTACTTCCAGATTCTACATTGTTCCAAGTACATGTACCATTTTTATTAGCACAATCATCTATAGAAGCGGTACAGCTATTTTCATCTAGTTTTTGCCATTGTATGCTAGATGCATCAGGAATGTTAATGGTAATTGGCTCAACATCATTTAACCCACATAAAAATACTTTTGGTAATGGGTCTCCGTCTATTGGACAAATAGTAACTTCTCCTTCAACAGTATTAGAAGTGTCATTTATTAAGGCTGAAATTGGGTTTGTTTGTGTTATTCCAAAACGCTCAACGGTTATGATTTCTTGAAACCCCTTACACGGATCAGCAACTATTTTGTCAACAATATATATACCTATATCATCTACTATTAATGTGCTTAAATCATTGTCTGGATTACCATCATTTAGAACAGTGTCACCAGCATCTATAATTCTGTTGTTGTTTTCATCCTTATACCATATATAATCATCAAAATTATCACCAGCATCTAATAGTATATTGGCACCACAAAGCTGAACAGTTCTACTATAATCACAACTTTCTAGGTCATCTAATAAAAAATTGGTGGCACCAGGAGTAGTAAAGCCACAACTGTCAAAATCTGTAACACTTGGATCATCAGTTATTTGGTTGCTATTTAGGACACCTTTATATGTAGAATATGCTAAGTTTTGAATTAAATCTGAGCATGCATCTACAAAATCGAAACAATTTTCTGCAACCTTAACCCGCATACGTATGCTATAAGAAGAACCGCCTTCTGGCACTAAATTATTTGGTATTGTAAACAAAACTGTTCTTGTACCAGCATTATAGGTATAGGTTACTCCTGCGGGAAGTGTAAAGTTGTTTTCATCTAAGGTTACATTTTGTGGCAAAACATCTCTTATAGTGTATTCGTCTGCATCATCATTACCAACGTTTTGAAATGTTAGTACGTAATCTAATATTTGTCCTAAATTTACACCTTGTCCAGTAATATCAGTACCACCTATATCTTCTACCCGTTTAGCTAGGTTTATTTTGGGTTCTATGATTTCTACATCAAAAGAAGTAAAGAAAATATCATATTTATCTCGAGAAGAACTAGCTCTTAATACGGCTCCTGTTTCATTATTTGGAATAACAGATCTAGCTGGGTTGGGAATTGTAAAAAGGTCAGCATCCCACCCTAAAGTATTTATACTATTGGGACTACGTGTATTTACTATAGTATTTTCAATGGTTATATTACTATTAAAAAAATTATTAGTGGGGTTTACCGTGTTTCCTAGTGGGATAAAGGGATCAGTAAGGGGTTTGCTATTTGCTTTAATTGATAAACCATCTCCTGAAATACGATTATCACCTTCTAATGTGCTAACACCCAGTCTTGCATTAACTGGGAAAGGGTTTGGTAAAGTAGTAAATCCTGAAATAGGAATATCAACTGTTTCACCAGATTTTATACCCGCATAACCATCAAAAGTAGTAATGTATTTTCCTGGATAGTTAGGGTTTTCATACACTACAACCATAGTCCAACCACCAGAAACACCCCCTGGAATAGAGTTTCCAGAACTGGCTCTTACGTTAGCTACTGTATAATCTCCGTTTGGATCTGCTAAACCAGTAATTATTGAAGTGATATCTTTATAACATGCATACGGGCTGTAAAACCCAAAATCTGTATCGCCGTTTCCATCAAATAATATCTCATCTGCAGAAATATCCATATATGATCCACCAGGAACTTTAAACTTAATGTTATCTATATTACTTCTGTCAGTATTTCTATAAACGGCAGACCAGTATAAGCCAGCATACCTAACAAGAGAACAGCTAGCATCTGGTACTGTTAATGTAGAACTACTAGAACTAAAGGTAGATGTATCACTATCACCATCAATATCAATATACTGCATATTCCAGCTATCGTTATAGGTAGAGCTACTTCCTGTTTGGTTATATGGGTCGTTGGCGTTTCTAGGTACAGAAACCCATGTTCTATTCCACGATGGGCCAGTCCAATAGCCTTCATCTCCTTCCCGGTTTACTATATTATTGGCTATTATAGTTAAATCACCTTTTAGACTATTGTCATAACGTGGTTTAAAACTATTCTTTACTTGACCATAACCTGTATAGGTTATAGCAATAGTAATTATGATTAAGAGTAATTTTAATAACTTATTCATTTGGTTAGAATGTTTTTATGAGTATTGTTTGGTTGGGTAATTATGAGTTGTAGAAAAGTTATTTTCTATATTTTTTTTAATTATGATATTTTCTTTTGATATATGGTTTTTATTATTTGCTAGGGCAATACACGTTAGTAAGAGTGCACACAAAAGAATTATTTTTGAAAAAATCTTATCCATTATGCTAGTTGATTAGGGGTTACTCTCATTATCCACATTTTATCTTGATATGAGTTGTTAATTTTTGAATAGTATGATAATAGTGCATTGTTCCATGAACTGTGCTTCTTTAGATATACATATCTATAATTGTTCTCTGGGTTTATAAAATAGCTGGCATTAAGTCCTTGTTTGTTAAGTAGTGTCACAAATTTGTTAGCATTTCTTAGATTAGCAAAAACATTAACTATAATATAATACCCAGAATCTACACCACTGAGTTTTGCAATTTTGGTTTGTGTAAAACCATTAGTAACGTTGTCTTTTTTTACAGGATTTCTGAATTTAGACCTAGTATATTTTTCTTTAGCCTGTATAGCTGTTTTATCTTTTGTTTGGTTATTACTAGCATAAGCCGTGTCTGAGTATCTGGTATCTGTAGATGTATTATTATCTACATTCATTATCCACATTGTATCATCATACTTACCATTCATTTTAGAATTGTGAGCATCTACAGCTTCTTGCCAAGTATCATATTTTTTTAGGTAAACGTATTTTAATCCGTTATTAGGGTTTTCTATGTAATCAGCATCAATTCCGCGACTATTTAAATTAGATATGAATTTGTTTAGATAGCCCTCACCTTTATAAACATTTGCTATTACATAATAACCTTCTGATATTCCGCTTAAGTTTTTAAATTTTCTACTTTTTATTTTTGATACACTATTCTCTGTTTTTGTTTTGTTTGATTTAGCAATAGTATTGTTGTTGTTGGCATTTTTTATTGAAATTGGTTTTACAGTAGTTGCATCTGTTTCATCCTGAATTTTTTTATCACGAAAAGACTTTTCTATACCAATTGGTTTTTTATTAGAATTATTAGCCAATGCTTTATTGTCATTATTAATAAAATACATTTTCTTTGCTTTTTCTTCTAGATCTGGGCGTTTACCTTTGGTTTCATTACGAACCATACGCATTACCATTTCAAATCTTTTTTCTAAATCTTCCTGTCTATTTTGTTCTAAGGAATCTTGTCTGTATATTAATTCTGCCAGTATCTCATCATTTTCTGCAAGTTTCCTTTTTAATTCTTCTATTTTTTCGGAAGCTAATGCTTCATCAGAATTTAAAAAATCTTCCTGCTCCTGTTCTACCAAATCATTATTATCTTCTAGCATAACCCTGTCTTCTGTTAAATTGGGAGTAAATGCGTAGGCAAGCGATATTTCATGTGTAATTCCAAAATTATCAAAGGTTCCTGAAACTCCTTTTTCCATTGTATATCCTAAAGACAAACGTTTGTTAAGATTAAACCCTATACCAGCAGCGGCACCATAATGATCATCATAACCAGTCTGAATCCAACCCAATTTTGGTAAATCTAAAATTAAACTACCACCAAGGACTATATCATTGCTAGCAACCTTTCTAACTCTTGCTAGGGGCATTAGCCGCCCTTCTTCTAAGACTCCAGTTGTTTTATTAAACTGATGGGTATATTGTAAGTGACCAGAAAATGTTTTTTCGTTAAATTCTGTAATGGATTCACTAGTTTTAAGGTTATAATCAAATAAGTTTTCTGCGTACACGCCAAAATCAAACTTTCCATAAGATAGGTTTACACCTGGTTGAAACTGTAATAAGTTATCTTTTTGACCATTTAAGAACGGATCATTTGGATCATTGACATTTATCCTGTTTTGGTCTAAGCCACTGGCATAATATGATAGGTTGGCTCCAAAAGTAAAATTACTTTTATCATTTAGCTTTACGCCATATGCATAGTTGGCCAAGACACCATAGTTTGTTAATGTACCTGCGGTTTGAGAATATAGACTAAGACCTAAACCTGTACGGTCATTAACACGGCCACTATAGCTTAGGAAATAGTTTTGATTATTATCTGAAAAATTTACGGATTGATTTCTATGTAAAAAGTTTATGTACGACTTGTCTTCTCTTACTGTTGAAAAAGTAGGATTTATTAAAAACCTATTGTATTTTAAAAGGTTTTGTGAGGGAACATCATAGGATAGGTAAGGATTAACCTCTTGTGCACTAACATTGGTTAGTGCCATTAGTAATAATAGAAAGTATATGTACTTAAACTTAAACATGTTTAATTATCTTATAATTGTTATGGTTCCTTGTTTTTGAGAGTTTTTAGAATCTATTATCTTATAGAAAAAAACCATATTTTGTTTTGGGAACTTCATTGATGAGCTAGGCCAGTTATTGTTGTAACTTTTTTCGTTTAAAATTTCTTCTCCGTTACTGTTGTATATGATTACATTCACGTTTGCTTTGTTAGCATAAGTGTTTGGCAATACCCATAAATCATTTTTACCATCGCCATTGGGGGTTACCACATTAGGAATATTAAAAGTATCTTTATATGTAACTGTAAATTGCTTTGTTACATCACAGTTATCAATTTTTGCTATAAGCGTATAAGTTCCTTCCTCTGTTAAATCTACAGATGATGTTGTGCTTAATTCATTATTAGAAGCATTTAACCATCGATATGAAGTTCCTCCAGAAGCAGTTATTGTTTTTGTCTGTCCTTCTACCAAAATAACTGGGTTCTCACTATCAAATGTTATTAGGTTTTCATTTAAGGAAGCAATACTAATTTCGTTGGAGCGTAATGGGCAGCTATCTTTAATAACCTCAAGAACAAAGGTTCCAGTTTCTGCACTACTTAAAGTTTCATCTGTACTATTAAAAGCGTTACCATCTTTATACCAAGTAAAAGTTTCACCAGAAAGCGAAGTAGTTGTACTTATTTGTACAGGATTACTAGGGTTACAGAAGGTTGTACTTGTTGCTGAAATACTAACCGTTTCAGTAGTCAATAATTTAACTGTTACTGTATTGGAGTCTATATTGCTATAACCACTTATACTAGCATTAACACTGTAATCTCCGTTTTGGGTTACATTACTAAGGTTAATAGATTTAGTTGTTTCACCTAAAACGTTTGTTCCACTTTTTTTCCATTGATATGTAAAATCATTGATTAGATCAGCTGTAACATTTGTTTTCGTTCCATCAGCTGCTATGGCTTCAATTATAGATACCTCTATGGTTGTGGCTGTACTTTCACATTCAGTATAGCTAGTTTTATGTTCTATAGTAAGTTCAAATGAGGCTGGGGAAACAACCATTGTTTTGTCTGAATCTATTGAAAAAGAACAGCTACCACCTTTATCTGATATACGTGCAAAGTACTCTCCTGCACTGTTTATTTGTAATGTATTGTTATTTTCACCTGTAATTAAATTACCATCTTTATACCAAGAAAAATTTACATTAGTATCACTACTGGTAACTTGTAGTGTTTTAGTCTTATTTGGTAGAATTACTATATTTGTTGGATTATCTCTGGTTACTGTTACATTAGCTGCTGTTGTAATAGGTACAATAGCTGAACGTTCTAAACAAATGCCTGAACCACTAATTTCTACAGCATAATCTCCTTGAAAACCAGCGCTAGAACCGTTAACTGTATAAGTATGGTCATCAACAGTGGGGCTGGTTACTGCCACATTATCTTTATACCAAACATATGTTAAGCCTTGTCCAGAAATATTTGCAGTTAATGTTTCTGTTTCAGATGAGCATAAGCTTCTCTTTGTGGGTGCGTTAATGGCTACACCCAATTTTGTTCCTGTTGTAACTTCTATGATTATAGATTCTGTTCCTGAAGCACTACTACATACAGATCCATAGTCAATAAAAACATAGTACATTCCTGCTTGTGTGGTTGTTAAAGAAGGTCCTTTCTCTGATAATAAAGTACCACTCCTGTACCAATTATACTTATAAGTATCTGCATTTGGAACATTGTGTGGAGCCAAAGTTACTGCTGTACCTTCACAAATTTCTATCTTCTGACCAGAAGGAATAGTACCATTGCCATCTTGGCTTAATAGTATTTGTTTTTTAAAATTTACATAATACATTGAATATGGTCCGCTTGTTGGACTAAACTTTTCTGGGCTAGTGCTTTTCACCCTTATTTTGTAGTTCTCTCCCTGTATATCTGTAGGCAGTAAAAAATTAATATCAAAGTCATAAGTAGTATTCTTATCGCTAAAAGTTGCTAATGCAACAGGACTACCAAAGTTTCCATTAGCATCAGATAGTTCTAGTATAAATTTATTGTCATTGTTAACTGCAGGTGCGTTAATCCAAGTAAAATTTACCGAATAATCATTAAAGGTAGAAGAGGCACAAATAGATGTCCAAGGAGAACTACCACCAGGGAGCGGAATTGGCACTGGGGCATTTAAAATTTGGGAATTAGTTTTAAAGGAAAATAGAATAAACAATAAAAGTACCAAAAGAGATGTAGGTGTAGTTCTCATAGGGTGAAGTTTTGTAACTATTTTATTGCCTGGGGACATAGTTAGTTAGATTAAACGTTTAAAATTTTTGCAAACATTTTAACGCATGTGCGAAATTTGCTTAAACAAATATGACTGTTTATAACTTGTTCATAAATTTATTGTTGTAGCAGCATTTAAATATGTTGTGAAAATGACTTTATTGTATGGTGACTTATTTTTTAGCACCCATAATTAATCTAATTTTGTACCTTTACAGCTTAATTTTACCCTATGAATGAAGGCGAAAAATCATTAAATTTTATAGAGCACATTATAGAGGAAGACCTGAAAAATGGTTTCTCAAAAGAGAATTTGCGTTTTAGATTTCCACCTGAACCAAACGGTTATTTACATATAGGACATGCTAGTTCTATTTGCCTAAATTTTGGACTTGGTTTGCGCTATAATTCGCCTGTTAATTTGCGTTTTGATGATACCAATCCTGCAAAGGAAGAACAAGAATATGTAGATGCTATAAAGAAGGATGTTTCTTGGTTGGGATATGAATGGAATCATGAATGTTTTGCATCAGATTATTTTCAGCAATTATATGACTGGGCTGTTCATCTTATTAAAGGAGGAAAAGCCTATGTAGACAGTCAGTCTTCTGAAGCAATGGCAGAGCAAAAAGGAACACCCACTGCACCAGGTACAGCTAGTCCGTTTAGAGATAGAGCCATAGCTGAAAATTTGGACCTTTTTGATCGTATGAAAAAGGGTGAATTTAAAGAAGGAGAACACGTTTTACGTGCTAAAATAGATATGGCTTCTTCTAATATGCTAATGCGAGACCCAATTATGTACCGCATTCTACATAAAGCCCACCATAGAACAAATACCGATTGGTGTATTTATCCTATGTATGATTGGACGCATGGGGAAAGTGATTACTTAGAACAAGTATCTCATTCTTTCTGTACACTTGAATTTGCTATGCATAGAGAGCTTTACGACTGGTTTTTAGATCAGGTTTATGATGAAAGTAAAACGCGACCAAAGCAAAGAGAATTTGCAAGACGAAATCTTAGCCATACCCTAGTTAGTAAGCGAAAATTGCTAAGGCTTGTAGAAGAAGGTGTAGTAAATGGATGGGACGATCCACGTATGCCAACAATTTCTGGTATGCGTAGAAGAGGATATACACCAGAGTCCATTCGTAATTTTGCAGATACAATAGGTATAACTAAAAGAGAAAATTTAGTAGATGTTTCTTTATTAGAGTTTCACGTACGCGAGCATCTTAATAAAATAACAACCCGAGTTATGGGTGTTTTAGATCCTATAAAAGTAGTTATTACAAATTATCCTGAAGAACAAGAAGAATGGTTGCCAATAGAAAATAACCCAGAAGATTTAGAATCTGGAACTAGAGAAATACCATTTTCAAGAGAAATATATATTGAGCGAGAAGATTTTAGGGAAGAGGCAAACAAAAAATTTTTTAGGTTAAAGCTTGGCAAAGAAGTTAGATTAAAAGGTGCCTATATTATTAAAGCAGAGTCTTGTACAAAAGATACCGATGGGAATATTACCGAAATACAATGTACCTATGACCCTAAAAGTAAGAGTGGTAGTGGTACCGAGGAAAGCCTTAGAAAAGTAAAAGGAACATTACATTGGGTATCTGTTGCACACGCTATTGAATCTGAAATTAGATTGTACGACAGATTATTTACAGATGAAAGTCCAGATACACATAAGGACAAAGATTTTATGGAATTCTTAAATCCTGATTCTTTAAAGGTGATAAAAGGTTATGTAGAGCCAAGTTTAAAAGAGGCAAATATTGGAGATTGTTTTCAGTTCCAAAGAATAGGGTATTTTAATATAGATACAGACAGCACTCCTGAAAAATTAGTTTTTAACAGAACAGTAGGGTTACGAGATTCTTGGGCTAAAATTGAACAAAAAAGCTAGCATAAACTTTATTGATGTAAATTTTAAAACAATCGGTATTTTCTATTAAAAACGGATTGTTTTAAAGCGTTTTACGGCGCTTTTGTGAAATTATCAATAAACGGGAGCGTATTTGGTTTAAAGGTAAATGATAAGCTTTTAAAATAAATATTTAGTTTTATTTACTAAATTTATTAGTTATAAAAAATCCGATTGTATTTTAAGTACAATCGGATTTTCATTTTTCTATTTATCCTAATCCCTAGCAAGTCATTAACATCAAGTTCTCTTATAACTTTAATACATCATTTTCTATTTTTTTGCTTGTGCTTTTCTGTCTTGCATTTTTGTTTAATGGTTTTTGTTTATATACAAGGTTGGGTATAGTATTTAAGGCTCAAGAACAGCTAAAAGAAGTAATTTTTAACTTATAATTACATATAGCGCTTAGGCTTGTTAAAACGTTTGTAATTTTTGTATGAATTTATTCAAAATTTAAAACCCAGATGGAATTAAAATTCCATCTGGGTTTTAAAGACATATAAAATAAGATTTATTCCTTTTTGTTTTTTGGTGCATTGGTTTTCTTCATAGCTTCACCAATTTGGTTACTTGCTGTAAAAGATGCAACCATATCATTTAACATATTACTACCTGCTTGTGGCGAGTTGGGTAGTAAAATTAAGTTGCTATTTGTCTCACTACCAACAGCCTGTAATGTGTCATAATGTTGAGTAACAACAATAAGGGCAGAAGCTTCTTGAGAGTTTATACCAACTCTATTTAAAACATCAACAGATTCTTCTAAACCACGTGCAATTTCACGTCTTTGATCTGCAATACCTTGTCCTTGTAAACGTTTACTTTCTGCTTCTGCTTTTGCTTTTTCAACAATTAAAATACGTGCAGCATCACCTTCATATTGTGCAGCAGTTTTTTCTCTATCTGCAGCATTGATTCTATTCATTGCAGATTTTACCTGTGGATCTGGGTCAATGTCAGTCACCAAAGTTTTAATAATGTCAAAACCATAATCTAACATAGCGTCATTCAACTCTGCTTTTACAGCTAATGCAATATCATCTTTTTTTACAAAAACATCATCTAATTTCATTTTAGGAACTTCAGCACGTACTACATCAAATACATAACTAGTTATTTGGTCGTGTGGATAATCTAATTTATAGAAAGCATCATATACTTTTTGATTTAAAACTCTGTATTGTACAGAAACTTTTAATTTAACAAATACATCATCTAAAGTCTTCGTTTCAATTAAAACATCCAATTGCTGTATTTTTAAACTTAAACGCCCTGCAATTTTATCTACTAAAGGAATTTTTATTTGTAAACCAGAATGACGAATACTTTGAAATTTACCAAAGCGCTCTATAATTACAGCAGTTTGTTGTTTTACAACAAAAAATGAGGATAAAAGAATAATAATACCAAAAACTACAATTGGAATAAAAAAATAATTCATAAGTAAGTGTTTTTAAATTAATATATTAAATGTACAAAGTTTGTAAGAGATTAGTGGCAATTTTTTATAATTGTTACAATTTTTTTTGCATTTATGTAAACATATCATTAAATGCAGTAGTCTTTACGTATTTATCCAAGGTTTTTTATTGCAGTTTTAATTCTATCAATAGTCTCTTTTTTACCTATAATTCCAATGATATCAAAAACGTGTGCCCCTTTCATATCACCAACCAATACTAATCGTAAGGGTGGCATAACTTTACCAAAAGACAATTCTTTATCTGTAATCCATAGTTTAACAATTTCTTCTGTGTTTTCAGATGTAAAATCATCAATTCCTTCTAAAACAGATATCAATTGGTTTAGTATTTCTGAAGTTCCTTCTTTCCATTGTTTTTTTACTGCCTTCTCCGCATAGCTTGTTGGTGCTTTAAAAAAGTAATCACTCAAATTCCATAGCTCATGCACAAATGTTGCACGCTCTTTTATAAGTGAAACTATTTTTTCAACGTCTGCTATATCATTTTCCTTAGTAATATGAGTCTGTACAATAGGTAAAAACAGTCTTGCAATTTCAGTATTTGTTTTGGCTTGTAAATAGTGGCTATTATACCATTTAGTTTTATCAGGGTCAAAACGCGCTCCAGACTTGTTTACACGTTCTAATGAAAATGCTTTAATAAGTTCATCTAAACTAAAAATTTCTTGTTCTGTTCCTGGGTTCCATCCTAAAAGTGCAAGAAAGTTTACAACTGCTTCAGGAAAATAACCTTCTTCTTTGTATCCTACGGACTCGTTCCATGATAATGGAAACACAGGGAAACCTAATTTTTCACCATCGCGTTTACTTAATTTACCTTTACCAACAGGTTTCATAATTAAAGGCAAATGTGCAAATTCTGGAGCTTGCCAACCAAAAGCAGTATATAATTGTTTGTGTAACGCTAAGGAGGGTAACCATTCTTCACCACGAATAACATGTGAAATTTCCATTAAATGGTCATCCACTATGTTAGCTAAATGATAAGTTGGCATACCATCACTTTTAAAAAGAACCTTGTCATCTAGTATATTGGTATCTATTTCAATTGTGCCACGAATAATGTCAGTTAAAATAAGCTTTTCGTTTTCTGGTGTTTTAAAACGAATTACATAGGGTGTTTTAGTTACTAATTTGGCACCAACTTCTTCTTTAGAAAGAGTTAAAGAGTTATTTAATTTTAAACGATTATGCCAATTGTAGATAAAGGTTTTTCCATCAGCTTCGTGTTGCTTTCTATGTTTATCTAGACTTTCTGGGGTATCAAAAGCATAATATGCATTACCACTTTCTATTAAAGTATCTGCATATTTTTTATACAAATGTTTACGCTCGCTCTGTCTGTAAGGGCCAAATTTGCCTTCTTTGCCTGGACCTTCATCAAATCCAATTCCGCACCAGTTTAATGCATCAATAATGTATTGTTCTGCACCTTCAATATACCTATTCTGATCCGTGTCTTCAATTCTTAGAATAAAATCACCATCATTTTTTTTAGCAAAAAGATAATTAAATAGGGCTGTGCGTACACCACCTATATGTAAAGGTCCAGTAGGGCTTGGAGCAAAACGAACACGTACTTTTGAACTCATAATCTTGTAATTAGTATAGCAAATATACTGTTAGTTATTTGTCCTAGTAAAAACTTATAGTTACTTTTTAACAATTTTTTTCTATCTATTTATGAACTAGTGGGTATCTTGGTATAAAATAATTTTGATTTTGAATAGCATTGAAAATATAATAAAGAAATTAAATGCTTTTATTAAAAAGTATTACACACAAAAATTGTTAAAGGGAATAATACTCTTTGTCTGTTTTGGGCTTCTTGTTTTTTTACTAATAATTAGTTTAGAGTATTTCTTATGGCTAAACTCTAGTGGCAGGTTCTCCTTATTATTGACTTTAATTTTGGCAACTGTTTTTTTACTTTATAAGCTTATTATTGTTCCATTATTTTATTTATTCCAATTAAAAAAGGGATTAACCAATAAAGAAGCTTCAATATTGATTGGCAAGCATTTTTCAGAAGTAGATGATAAGCTTTACAATTTATTAGACCTTACAGAGGATACTAATTCTTCTGAACTTTTGTTGGCAAGTATTGAACAACGATCTAAAGATTTGGATGGTATTCCTTTTGTAAAGGCAATAAATAGTAGTGATGTTATAAAATACCTTAAGTATGTTTCTTTACCTATATTATTTTTTATTGCCATTTGGCTTTCGGGTAATTTGAGTACGTTTTTTGGATCTTATAAAAGGGTAGTTAATTATAAAATGGCTTACGAACAACCAGCTCCTTTCTCATTTCGTCTAATCAATGATAATTTATCTATTTTAAGTGGAGAGAGTATAAAGCTTCAAGTTGTTACAGAAGGTAAATTAAAACCAGAAAATGTTTCTATTGTTTTTGATGGAAAGGAGATGCTTTTACAGGAAAAAAATGGAGTTTTTGAATATAAGGTAATGTCTGCCACAGTAAGTAAACCGTTTTACTTTTTAGCAAATGAGGTTGTTTCCAAAAGTTATAATTTAAGTGTTAAATCTGTTCCTTTACTTAAAGATTTTAAGCTTCGTTTAGATTATCCAAATTATATAAATAGAAAACCAGATATTTTAAGAAGTACTGGCAATGCTACTTTTCCTGAAGGCACAAAAGTTACATGGAATATTTTGGGAAGTAATATAAATAACATTGTTTTAGAACTGGATAGTGTTTCATTGAACTTCTCCCAAAAAAGTGATGAGTTCTTTGCATCAAAAACTATATATAATGACCTTATTTACAGTATTAAAACATCTAATAATAATGTAAAAAATTATGAAAGTCTTGAGTATAGTTTTAAAATAATAAAAGATGCTCACCCAACAGTTTCTGTTGAACAAATAAAGGATTCGCTTAACCCTAATGTTTCCTATTATGTTGGTAAAGCATCTGATGATTATAAAGTTAAAAGTATTAATCTGGTTTGTTATCCTTCTGATGATATAGAAAAGAAACAATTTTTAAGTTTAAGCACACCTAATAACAATATTGTTCAGTTTTATTACACTTTTCCTTCTGGACTAAAGTTAGAAGCAGAAAAGAACTATAGTTTTTACTTTGTTGTAACGGATAATGATGCAATTCATAAGGGTAAAAGTTCTAAAAGTCAAGTTTTTAGCACACTTATTTTTAATGATAATCAACTGAAAAACAATGATTTAAATCAACAACAGCAACTTTTAGAACAGCTTGATAATTCAGCAGATAAATTAAAAGAGCAAGAAACCAAATTGGAAGAATTGAATAACAAACAAAAGGAGAAATCTAGACTTAATTTTAATGAAAAGAATGAAATAATAGATTTTTTGCAAAAACAACAAAATCAGGAACAAATGATGGAGAAGTTTAGTAAAGAACTTAGAGAAAATCTTAAGAAGAGCAATAAAACAGATAAACAAAATAAGTTATTGCAAGAAAGATTAGAAAGACAAGAAATAGAGGCAAAAAAGAATCAAAAGCTACTAGAAGAACTAAACAAAATTGCAGAAAAAATAAATAAAGAAGAATTAAGTAAGCGTTTAGAAGAGTTAGCAAAAAGTCAAAAAAGTAGCAAACGTAATTTAGAACAATTGTTAGAATTAACAAAAAAGTACTATGTTACAGAAAAAACTACACAAATAGCCAAAGATTTAGAAAAGCTTGCTAAGAAACAAGAAACCCTATCAGAGCAAAAAATTGGTCAAGATTATTCTAACAGTGAGCAAGAAAAACTTAATAAAGATTTTAAAAATATTGCAAATGAATTAAAGGAATTGGAAAAAGACAATTCCAAATTAAAAAATCCATTAGAGATAAATTCAGATAAAACAAAACAAGAAAGCATTGCAAAAGATCAGAATCAAGCTTTAGATGAAATAAACAAGCATCAAGATAATAAACAATCCTCAGCATCTAAATCTAAAGAAGAGAGTGGTAATAAGGCATCAAAAAAACAAAAATCAGCTGCGCAAAAAATAAAAGAAATGAGTCAAGAATTACAACAATCTTCATCAGGTGAAGGTGGTAATTCAATTACAGAGGATGCAGAAATGCTACGTCAAATTTTAGACAATTTAATTGTTTTTTCTTTTAAGCAAGAGAGCTTATACAATAAATTAGATCCAAGGGAGATGGATTTGTCAAGTTATTCTGGAACTGTAAAAAGCCAAAAAGAATTGCGCACCCTTTTTGAGCATGTAGATGATAGTTTGTTTGCATTATCTTTAAGACAAGTAGAATTGTCTGAGTTCGTAAATGAACAAGTAACAGAAATATATTATAATATAGATAAGTCATTAGAAAATATAGCAGATAATAGAGCATTCATAGGAAAATCTAACCAGAAATATGTTTTAAACGCTTCAAATAGTTTGGCAGACTTTCTTGTTAATCTTTTAGATAATATGAACCAAAGTATGAAACCAAGCTCAGGTAAGGGGCAAAGCAAAGGGCAAGGTTTTCAATTACCAGATATAATTAAAGCTCAAAATAGCCTAAAAAACAAAATGGATAAGGATAGCAATTCTAATTCTTCTAAAGGCAATAAATCAGGATCTGGAAAACAAGGAGAAGGTACCAAATCTGGATCAGAAGGTAAAGAAGGAGAATCTGGAAAAAATGATAAACAAGTTGGTAAAGAAAAAGGTGAAAATAATAAAACAGGCTCTGGACAACCAAAAAGTTCTACAGATAAAATTGACACAGGCAGCGGAAACCAGTTATCTGAAAAAGAATTAGAAGAAATTTATAATATTTATAAAGAGCAACAATTAATCAGGCAGCAATTAGAACAACAATTGCAGAATATGATTAATGAAGATGATAAAAACTTAGCAAAGAAGATTTTGAAGCAAATGGAAGAATTTGAGGATAATTTGTTAGAAAACGGAATTACTAAAGCCACAAAAAATAAAGTCAATAACATACAACATCAATTGTTAAAGCTAGAAAATGCTGCTTTAAAGCAAGGTCAGAAAAGTGAGCGTGAAGCTACAATTAATAAAGATAAGTTTGCAAACCCAATAATTACAAAACCTTCAGCTTTGGATAATTATAGAAATGAAATAGAAGTTTTAAACAGACAAGCATTACCTTTGCACCAAATTTTTCAAAACAAAGTACAACGCTATTTTAAAACAAATGATTAATTTTCATTACGAAACTAACTTTAAACTGGAATCTAAAGAGAATTATATCGATTGGATTAATAGGATTATAGATTCAGAAGGATATTTGGAAGGTGACATAAATTATATTTTTTGTGATGATGAGTATTTACTTGAAATTAATAAGAATTATTTAGATCATGATACATATACAGATATCATAACTTTTGATTATACAAATGGTAAAGTTATTAGTTCAGATATTTACATATCTATTGATAGGGTTAAAGAAAATGCAATTGATTTTAAGGTTGAATTTGACATAGAATTGCTGCGGGTTATGGCACACGGTATTTTACATTTGTGTAATTACAAAGATAAAAGTGCAGAAGAAGCAGCTTTGATGAGAAATAAAGAAGAAGAAAAAATTAAATTGTTCCACGTGGAACATTAAAATTATGTTTGATAAAGAATACGATGTTATTGTAGTAGGCGCAGGACATGCAGGATCAGAAGCCGCCGCCGCCGCCGCTAACCTAGGTTCAAAAACCCTTTTGGTTACTATGAATCTGCAAACCATTGGTCAAATGTCATGCAATCCAGCTATGGGTGGTATAGCAAAAGGACAAATTGTTAGAGAAATTGATGCACTAGGGGGTTATAGCGGAATTATCTCTGACAAATCTGCCATACAATTTAAAATGCTTAACAAATCTAAAGGACCTGCAATGTGGAGCCCAAGAACACAAAATGACAGAATGCGTTTTGCAGAAGAATGGCGTTTAGCATTAGAGCGTACACCTAATGTAGATTTTTATCAAGAAATGATTTCTGGACTAATAATAGAAGGAGACAAAGTATGTGGTGTAAAAACATCTTTAGGTATAGAAATAAAATCTAAGTCAGTTGTTTTAACTAATGGGACTTTTTTAAATGGATTAATACATATTGGAGAACGCCAATTAGGAGGCGGTAGAGCAGGAGAAAAAGCAGCTATTGGCATAACTGAACAGCTTGTTAGTTTAGGTTTTGAAAGCGGAAGAATGAAAACAGGTACACCACCAAGAGTAGATGGTCGTTCTTTAGATTATTCTAAAATGATTGTTCAGCCAGGAGATGCAATACCAGAAAAGTTTTCTTATACAAATACAAAACCTTTAACGCACCAAAGAGATTGTCATATGACTCATACTAGTGCTTTAGTACACGATTTATTACGTGAGGGTTTTGATAGATCTCCTATGTTTAATGGTCGTATAAAAAGTCTAGGGCCACGATACTGTCCGTCTATAGAAGATAAAATAAATAGGTTTGCAGATAAAGATAAACACCAATTATTTGTAGAGCCAGAAGGGTGGGACACGGTAGAAATTTACGTTAATGGGTTTTCTACTTCATTACCAGAAGATGTCCAGTTTAAAGCTTTACGTTCTGTGGTTGGGTTTGAAAATGTAAAATTCTTTAGACCAGGTTATGCTATAGAGTATGATTATTTTCCACCAACACAGTTAAAGCATACATTAGAAACTAAACTTGTAAACAACCTTTATTTTGCAGGACAGATTAATGGTACAACTGGGTATGAAGAAGCAGCAAGTCAAGGTTTAATGGCAGGTATAAATGCACACTTAAAAATACAAGAAGAAGAACCTTTTATGCTTAATAGAGATGAAGCCTATATAGGAGTTTTAATAGATGATTTAATTACTAAAGGTACAGAAGAGCCCTATAGAATGTTTACATCTAGGGCTGAATATAGAACATTGTTAAGACAAGATAATGCAGATATTAGGCTTACACCAATGGCACATAAAATTGGCTTGGCTTCAGATAATCGTTTAAAGCGTATGGAAGAAAAGCAAAAAAAGTCTGATGCTTTTGTAAATTTTTTCAGAGAAACAAGTGTGCAGCCAGAAGATATAAATCCTATATTAGAATCCGTTAACTCTGCCTTAGTTAAACAATCTGATAAAATGTTTAAAACCTTTTCCAGACCAAATGTTACTATGGATCATATGAAAACTTTGTCTGTTGTTGCAGAATTTATTGAGAAAGAAAAATTAGACAGGGAAGTGCAAGAGCAAACAGAAATACAGGTTAAGTATGCAGGTTATATTGCTAAGGAAAAAAATAATGCAGACAAGCTACAGCGTTTAGAAAATATAAAAATACCAGAGAATTTTGACTATAGTAAGCTAAAATCTTTGTCGTATGAAGCTAGAGAAAAATTAGAGGCAATTAGACCAGTTACCATATCACAGGCATCTAGAATTAGCGGTGTTTCACCAAGTGATGTTAGTGTGCTTTTAGTATTTATGGGTAGGTAATTAGCCAATGTAAACAGATATAAAAGTCCAATTGTTCCACGTGGAACAATTGGACTTTTACTTTTTGAAGTCTATATAAACTATTTTTTATTCTTTTATAAAACGAATACTCTATCTTTTTATTGTATTAACTTAGGTGGTTTTTAGTTTGTCAGGCTATCTATTTCCTTGTGCTTTTAAGTTTGAATTTTCATAGTGAAACTAATAAAAATTGTATCGTAATTAGGCTTTAGTATTCAATTTTCCATTTTAATTTTTCTCTTTAAAGCATAAGATTGATTAAAATTTTTAAAACAATTTTTTTTAAAGCGGCTTAATTATTGTGGAACTTGATTACAATAACGTAGCAAAAAAATAAAAAGAACACTACTTATCCTTGTAATTATATTGTTTGTGTAATCTTGTGTTCCTATTAAATCTGCTCCAAAAATTGAAGATTATAAAATAATTAATGGCAAGAAATTTAAAAGAGGAATGCCAGAAAGAAATATTTTTATTTTTGAAGACAAAAAAGGTATAAATGCCTTTTATAATCTTGTAGATTCAAAATTAAATTTAGGAAATAAACAGGTAATGACAATGTCCCTTTTATGGTAAATAGACATCAATATTTTTTTTTCTTTTTTTGAAGTAGATAAATCTAGCATAGCAATTAACTTACTTCCTTTTATTATAGAAAATGCTATAAACAGTGGAAATCCACAAAGTTTAAAAAGTTTAGAGATGGTTGAAAATAATCATCATTATATAGGGATACAAGTATTAAGTGATATAGAGGACGATTGTCTTGCTACACACGCACTTTCTAAAACGCCAGTTTTAAAATTATCTTCGTGAACTTAAAGATGAATATAAGAAAACACAAGAGAACTAAATGAAAGAATATATACTGACAAAAGATTATTCCGTTTCTAAAGAACAATTTAGTTTAAAATATAACGCTAAATAGATATGTTGGTTGCAAATCCTCAACCAGAAAATTTAGCTGTATATTATGAGAGCTATGATTATATCTTATACACAGACTCCCCATTTTAATTCTTCTCATTAGAATGTAAGATTGAGTAAAATTTTATTAGAATTTTTAAAACGAAATTTTTTAAATTGGCTTGATTATTGTTAAACTACATTACAATAATATAACAAAAAACAAAATGAAAAAAGTACTATTTTTTGTTTCAATTTTATTTTTAATACAGTCATGTATTCCGTTGCGGATTGCTCCAAATATTTCTGATTATAAAATTGAGAAGGGTAAAAAATTCAAAAGAGGCTTGCCTAAACAGCAATTATTTATTTTTGAAGACCCCAAAAAGGCAAATGAGTTTTACTACTATGTAGACACAAAATATCAATTAAACAGTTCAAATGCTTATGACAACATTCCTTTTGTAATAAATAATGTTACATATTATTTTTCTTTCTATGAAGTAGAAATAAAAGATAAACATATAGATTTATTAAGCCCTGCTGCTGCAATAACAGCAAATGCTGCTTTAGGCAGAAATGGTGAGCGTGCAGAGATTTTTAATGAAGACCCTAAAATACGCAAAGCAGGGAATTATTATATTGCAATAAATGCGTATGATAATTTAGGAAAAGATTGTTTAGATAAAAATTCACTTTCACGCCCTTTAGTTTTAGAGTATCTTCGTGCCTTAAAGAAAGAATATTTAGCTACGCACAATTATAATGAAGTTTTATTTAAAAACTAAGGATTATTCTGTAACCCAAGAAGAGTATACATTAAATTATAATGAAGAACTAGATATGTTGGTTACAAATCCTCAGCCAGAAAATTTGGCTATGTATTATGAGAGCAACGATTATATCTCACATACAGATTCCAAGAAAACCTTTATAGATAAAATGTATCAAACTGTAAAAAATTACAGCTTGCAAAAAAAAATACAATTAATAACAAGTTTTACCAAAGAAGAAAAAACACTTTTAGATGTTGGTGCTGGCACAGGAGATTTTATAAAGACTGCACAAAACAATAGATGGATTTGTGATGGTGTAGAGCCAAGTGCTTCAGCAAGACAAAAAGCAACAGAAAAAGGATTAAGTTTATTTATGAGTTTAGAAACATTGCCAGATAAAAAATATAATGTAATAACACTTTGGCACGTTTTAGAACACTTACCAAATTTAGATGAACAAATAAAAATGCTAAAATCTAAATTAACAGACAATGGTACTCTTGTTATAGCCGTTCCTAATTTTAATAGTTATGATGCTAAACATTATAAAGAATTTTGGGCCGCCTATGATGTGCCTAGACATTTGTGGCATTTTTCTAAAACATCAATAAAAAATATTTTTTCAAAACATAATATGAAACTGGTACAAACCAAACCAATGTTGTTTGATGCGTTTTATGTTTCACTATTATCTGAAAAATACAAAACAGGAACACAAAATATGTTTAAGGCTTTTTATAGAGGCCTACGCTCTAATATTTCTGCAATGACAACAAAAGAGCATTCATCTATCATTTACATCATAAAAAAGAACTAAAAGCTTATTTTAAGCTATTTTAAGAGCGTTTTTAATTTTTTATAGCACATAAGTCTTTTCTTTTGTTTCTCACTCTTATATCTATGTTTATGAAAGTGAATTTCAATAACAAAAAATTATATTAATGATATTTTATATAGTTTTTTGTTATGATTCTGTTTTTCTAATTTTAACTGTTTGGGTAATACAAAAACTAACAAACGAATCAGTTGCACATTCCAAAACGTTTTCTATTTTTGCTCAACTTAAAATTTGAACTTTCCGTTAGTTCGGAAATTTTATTATTAAATATTTTGGAAATGAAAAAAATAATTTTAGCAATCGCATTCATTGGATTAGTAGGATGCCAGCAGAGTAAAATGGGTTACGTAGATAACGTAAAACTAATGAACGATTATAAGGAGAAAATAGATTTAGAGGCTAAGTTTAAAACCAAGGTTGAAGCTTTTAGCAAGAAAAAAGATAGTTTACAGCAAGCTTTTCAGATAGAAGCTCAGGCTTTTCAATCAAAAGCCCAAAAAATGGCACAGAAAAAAGCACAAGAAGAATATGCATTATTGCAACAAAAAAGCCAGTTTATTGGTCAGCAATTACAACAAGAAGAACAGCAATTACAACTTAGTAGCCAAACACAAATGGATAGTGTGGTATCTAAGGTAAAAGAAGAAATTAAGGCGTATGGTGCTGCAAATGGTTTTTCTTACATCTTTGGAGGTGGTGATGGAGGTACTGTATTATACGGTAAAGATACAGATGACCTTACAGAAGCAATTACTAAAATATTAAATGACAAGTACAAGAAATAACTTGCTACTAAAATTATAATATAAGGCCCTGGCATTTGCTGGGGCTTTTTGTTTTTTATATGAACAAAATTGCATTTTAATTTTCTTCACTAAAAATGTCCCCTTAATTTATTTTGACTTCGTTATGTAATAGAAAACAATAATTATTTTTAAATTTAAAGAACAAAAAAACGAAAAGGTTATGAAAGATTTTATGTTAATTTTTATTGGGAAAGAATACACAGATTTAGGACTTTCTCCAGAGCAAATGCAAGAACGTATGGGTAAATGGTTTGCCTGGAATGCAAAAATGGAAGAACAGGGAGTGGTAAAGCACGGAGAAGCATTACAACCAGAAGTAAGGCGCATAAGTGGACCAAAAAGAACAGTAACGGATAGGACGGCCGCAGAATTAAAAGAAATAGTTGGTGGTTATTATATGGTAAAAGCCAAAGATTTAGATGCAGCATGTAAAATAGCACAAGACTTTCCGGATTATGATTTAGGTAATACTGTAGAAGTAAGAGAAGTTATGGTTTTTGACAATTACTAATTAATGAAAAACCAACAATTAATAGACCATCTTTTTCGTCATCAGTACGGAAAGATGGTTTCTATTTTAACACGAATTTTTGGACTTGCAAACTTAGAAATAATTGAAGATGCTGTACAAGATACATTTGCAAAAGCAACAGTATTATGGCGAACTAAAATTCCAGAAAATCCAGAAGCTTGGTTTACAACAGCATCCAAGAACAGGGTCATAGATCTATTACGTAAAGTTGATGCAGATAAAAACCGAATTAAAAAAATTAGCTATGGGCCGTCTGCCATATCATTCAATAATTTATTTGAAAAAGAAGAGATTGAAGACAGTGAGTTACGAATGATTTTTACGGCGTGCCATCCAAAATTAAATACCAAAGATCAAATAGCATTTGCCTTAAAAACCATTGGTGGTTTCAGTAGCAATGAAATTGCAGCAGCACTCCTCTTAAAACCTGAAACCGTTAAAAAACGATTGACCAGAGCACGTAAGGCCATAAACGAAAAAAAGATCAATTTTAAATTTCCAAGTAAGAATAAGTTACCAGAACGGTTGCATAGCGTTTTAGAAGTTGTTTATCTTATTTTTAACGAAGGTTTTCACTCTAATCATCAAAAGTTATTAGTGCGAAAAGAACTCTGCGGAGAAGCCTTGCGGTTAACTAAGTTAATTCTTTCTAAGGAAGAATTAAGATGTGGCACAAGTTATGCCTTATTTGGATTGTTGTGTTTTCATTCTGCTAGGTTAGAAACTAAGGTAGATGAGAATTTTGAAAGCATAGACTTAAAAAATCAAGACCGTTCCAAATGGTATTTTCCATTAGTGGAATTAGGAAACCAAGCAATGCTAAAAGCTGCAGATTATATTGATTATTCAACCTATCATATAGAAGCAGCAATTGCCGCAGAACACTTAAAGGCAAAATCTTTTGAAGCAACCAATTGGAAAAAAATACTGGAGCTTTATCAAGAACTACAACAAGTACAAAACAGTGATATAGTTTCCTTGTCTATGTCCATAGTCTTGATTCAGCTAAACAAAAATCAAGAAGCTTTAGAAATACTACAAAATCTAAAGACAGAGAACTTAGAGCAACGAACGTATTTGTACTATGGTGTAATGGCAAAATATTATAAGAGTATAGGGCAAATAAAAAAAGCAGTAAATTACTTGGACATTGCCATTGAGAAAGTACCCAACCAAGTCGAAAAAAATTACTTGATAAAGAAGAGAGATAGGCTTATAGTTTTGTAAAAACTATTTTGCTTTTATAATAAGTAATCCAAGATTTTAATTTACCAACGTACATTTTTAAGTAATTTTCAGTTAAAAAGATATTAGACCAATAAAACCGTTGAGATTGAACACCAAGATAAAAAAGCTATATAGCCATTGCTGCTATAGGAAGTAATTGAACTTCTTCTTTACTTAATTTTCTAGCACTTTCATATCCATTTAAAATTGTAGTACCTTTAACTCATATTCCTCTTTATTAGTTTCTATATGAAAAAGTTGCTTACAAAAATAAGCAAACCATTACCGCAAAAATCAAAGTCAAAAAGTGTGATTTCATCATCACTAGTTATATTCATATTAACGTACCAAATATCCAGATGAATAATTCCTTTTGGTAGATTGTTTATATTACTTTTTGAAAAAATGCCATTAATTATTTAGCCTTGGGCTTTTAAGAATTTCATTTCTGGCAAATCTTCAGAAAAGTATTGCTTGGCATATGTGTAAGGTATTTTAACAAGAGTTTTTAGGTCATAATCTACACGGCTAATCTTTTTGTTTAACGTAACATTATGAACTCTAGCCATAAGAGCACCAATAGAAAAGCAAGTGCTATAGTCCATAAATCGAATTTTTTTTACCCTCAGCAGATGAATAAAGAACAACATAGCGTTCTCCTTCAGGTGCTTGCATCGTTTGTAGATATTCACTGTTTTTATCTTTTAAAGCATAAGACACAGATAACTCGTTGATTTTTAAAAGCTCTAAAATCTTTATTTTTTAGAAAGTAGGTGTGGTTTATGCCTGTTCTAAATAAAGTACAGGTAAAATCACTAGATAAATTGTATTGTTCTTTTACCAGCAAGCCTAAAGCTGTTGCAGATAGGGTAGACGCAGTTGCTGGAAAATGTGTCATTTTTTAAAGAATAATCTTCCGCTTGCAATGTAAGCCGCTGCGGGAATAAAGATGAGGTAATTGTAATTTGTTATTTCAAAATATAAAAAAGACAATGCCATTACTATGACTAGCAATAGCATTAAAATTTCGAATTGTTTTTCTGCATTGGTCTACTTATTAGCTAAAAGGTAAAGTAGAAATATAGCAGGCATAAAGTAAATAACTATGGTTTTTGCACCTTCGTAATCTTTGGCAATACGTTGGCCAAAAAGCAAGAATAAAAGAGTAATGCAAGATAAAATTGCACCATATAAAGCCATTGTACTCTCACCGTCTAAAACAAATTGTATTATACCAAAAGTACAAAGCGCTCCTGCAAATACTTCAACCAATAATATAATGACCAATAATAAAGGCACTGTATTTTTTAAGGGCGTTGCACTAAAGTGACCTTTTAGCCAAGATAGATTTCCTTTCCAGTCTGCAACCTTATCAAAACCACTTTGTAAAAAAGTAATAATTAAAAATACAAGTAATAAAACTTCAGTAATATTTTGGTGTAAATTATTCATTTTTTAGCTTGCTTTTTTATGTAAAAATCTAGTTAGTTTAATTGAAAGGTCAGTTAAAATTAGTTTGGCATTTCCGTTGCGTTCTATATGGTATGTTGCTTTCTCCAATTCTTCAATAATGTCCACAATATTGTTTTCATGTATAAAAGGGGCAAATTTTTCTAGTTGAAAGTCATCAACATGTATTTCCATAAAGGCTAGTTCTTTGGTGTTATAGTTAAGTAACATTGCTTGTCGCATAATAGCCATACAGTAACCCAAAAATTTCTTTTGTGTTTCTCTGCCCGTTTTTGCAATTTCATTGCTCCATAAAATAAGATCTTGAATGGCTGCTTTATTACCTTTTGCTCTAAAGGCACTACGTACCCATTGTACAAACCATTTTTCAAAAATTAAATCTTCAGAATCATTATTCATCAAATCCAAAGCTTTATTGTAATTGCCATTTGCCTCATGCGCAATTTTAAAAGCAGATTGTTGGTCTAAACCTTTGGTAATTAATGCTTGTGTAATGGCATTTTCGGGCAAGGGAGGAAAATGCAAGATTTGACAACGAGAGCGTATGGTTTGTATTATTTGCTCTTCATCCTCAGCAATTAAAATAAATATTGTTTTTTCAGGAGGTTCTTCAATTAGCTTTAATAATTTGTTTGCCGCAGCAATGTTCATTTTATCGGCCATCCAAATTATCATTACTTTATATCCACCTTCATAAGATTTTAAAGATAATTTTTTTACAATATCCTGAGCTTCATCCACACCAATTTGACCTTGTTTTTTTTCAATACCAATAAGCCGGTACCAGTCAAATAAATTACCATAGGGTTGCTCTATCACAAATTCTCGCCATTCTTGCATAAAATGGTTGCTAACGGCATGGCTTTTTACTTTGTCTGAATTTGTGACAGGAAAAGCAAAATGCATATCTGGGTGCGATAAGTTATTACACTTTATATTACAACCGTCATTTTTCCCAGAATTTTCTCCATCGGTATTTTTGCACAGTAAATATTGAGCATAGGCAATGGCCATAGGCAAAGTACCACAACCTTCATTACCCACAAATAATTGTGCATGTGGAACCCTACCAGCATCAGCACTTAAACATAGATGTTTTTTTATATGAGAAAGCCCTAAAATTTCATCAAATTGCATAACGTCAAAGATATGTAAATGTATAGAACTTCATTTCTTTGGTTACTATAAAAATTAAGATTTAAAATAAATAGTTGTGTTTAGAATGCGTAAAATATAAAATATAAGGGCTAAAAAAATAGATATATGAATTAGAAGAGAGAAGTAAGATAGCATTGATAAAAATAAGCATTTGAGTTTTATATGCTTTATTTAAATCTTTACATTTGACATCTGTAAAACCTTAAACAGACCATAACAAACAAGAGTATAGTATGAAAACAATTGACAATTTTAACTTTGAGAATAAGAGAGCATTAATCCGTGTAGATTTTAATGTGCCAATGGATGAAAACTATAATATAACTGATCCTAACCGTATAGAAGCAGCAAAACCTACCATAATTAAAGTTTTAGAAGACGGTGGGAGCGTTATTTTAATGAGTCACTTAGGAAGACCAAAGGGTAAAAATGTTCCTGAGATGTCACTAGGGCATATCTGTTCTAAGGTTTCGGAGGTTTTAGGCGTAGAGGTAACTTTTGTTGCTAGTTCTGTTGGTGAAGAGGCAGAAAATGCAGCTTCTAATTTAGAAAGCGGACAAGTATTATTGCTAGAAAATTTACGGTTTAATGAAGAAGAAGAAAAAGGAGGAAAAGCTTTTGCTGAGCAGTTGTCAAAATTGGGAGACATATATGTTAATGATGCCTTTGGAACAGCGCATAGAGCACATGCATCTACAACCATTGTAGCGCAATTTTTTCCAGAAAATAAGTGTTTTGGATATCTATTGGCAAAAGAAATAGAAGCTATTGATAAAGTAATGCAAACTGGAGAAAAACCCGTTACAGCAATACTTGGAGGCGCAAAAGTTTCCTCTAAGATTACTATTATTGAAAATATATTAGATAAAGTAGATCATTTGATTATTGGTGGTGGAATGACTTATACTTTTATTAAAGCTCAAGGTGGACAAGTAGGTGCTTCCATTTGTGAAGATGATAAAATGAATTTGGCACTAGACATATTAAAGCAAGCCAAAGAAAAAGGAGTAGAAATACATATTCCTGTGGATGTTATTGCTGCTGACGATTTTAGTAATACTGCAAATACAAAAATAGTAGATGCAGATAAGATAGAAGATGGTTGGTTAGGATTGGATGCCGGACCTAGGACTTTGGAGAATTTTAAAGAAGTGATTTTAAAATCTAAAACCATTTTATGGAATGGACCAATTGGTGTTTTTGAAATGGAAAGTTATGCTAAAGGTACCATTGCTGTTGGTAATTTTATTGATGAGGCCACACAAAATGGAGCATTCTCTTTAGTTGGTGGTGGAGATTCCGTCGCCGCTGTAAAACAATTTGGATTTCAGGATAAAGTAAGTTATGTATCTACTGGTGGTGGTGCTATGTTAGAAAGTTTAGAAGGTAAAGTATTGCCAGGTATTGCTGCCATTTCTCAGTAATATGAAAATAGGTATGGTTTTTGATTGACTTAAAAAGCGTTAAAAAATTTTATTTTTAACTAAAAAAGTACGATTTTACACGTTTACAAGCAAAAGTCTATCAAAAAAATTAAAATGAAAGATATATTTTTAGGTTTATTCTTATTTTCTGGAGCACTACTTTATGCACAAGAAAAAGATAGTATTCCTCCTCTTAATAAAATAAAAGATAATAAAACAGAATCTAGGGTAAACACTTTGGATTCTGTTCAATTTTTTAAAAAGGACGTTCCTAAAAAGGTAAAGCCTATTACGGCCATTTACTCTAAAGATTCCTTGTCAGCACAGTATAAATTATCAGATCATAGACATGCAGCTACATATGATAGTTTATGGTTAAAGGAAATCTATGACAGTGCTTCTCTATTTGACACTATTTATAATGAAATAGCTTTTACAGCTATAGAAAACATACCAGTTAGTACAATTGATTTACCAACAGATACATTAAAGCTAAGATTACAAAGATTAAATGAGAAAACACCCTTTAATATTGAGTATAATCCATCTTTGGAGAGGGTTATAAAGTCTTATTTGTCTCGTAGAAGAGGATTAATGAAACGAATGTTAACATTAAGCCAGTTTTATTTTCCAATGTTTGAGCAAGAGCTAGACAATCACAATATGCCACTAGAGATGAAATATTTGGCAATTGTAGAATCAGCACTTAACCCAAGGGCAAAGTCAAGGGTTGGAGCAACTGGTTTGTGGCAGTTTATGTATGGAACAGGAAAAGAACAAAATTTAGAAGTTAATAGTTATGTAGATGAACGTAGTGATCCTATAAAATCTACCAAAGCAGCTTGTGAGTATTTAACACGTTTATATAAGATTTATAATGATTGGGATTTGGCATTAGCTGCATATAATTCTGGACCTGGTAATGTAAATAAAGCCATAAGGCGTTCAGGAGGATATACAAATTATTGGAACATTAGAAATCATTTACCAAGGGAGACAGCAGGTTACGTTCCTGCTTTTTTAGCAACACTATACGTTTTTGAGTATGCTAAAGAACATGGCTTATCTGGGGATGTTATTGAACGCCCTTATTTTGAAACAGACACAGTTCATGTTAAAAGTTTATTAACTTTTGATCAGATTTCTAGGTTTACGGGTATTAGTGTTGAAGAATTAACAATTTTAAATCCATCTTATAAGTTAAATATAATTCCATTTGAAAAAGGAAGAAATTATGCACTACGTTTACCAATTAATGCAATAGGTAAGTTTGTTACCAATGAAGATGCCATTTATGCATATGTTGCAGAAGAATTAAAGAAAATAGAAAAACCGCTTCCAAAATTGGTTAGTTCAGAAAGTCAAAAAAGATATAAGGTCAGAAGTGGTGATTTTCTTGGTAAAATTGCTGATAAATTTGGTGTTAGGATTAGTGAAATTAAACGTTGGAATGGTTTAAGAAACAATAAATTAAGAATAGGGCAAAGATTAACTATATTCCCAAGGAACTCAAAGGCAACAGTATCAGTAAAAAAAGAAAGTAAACCAAAACCCATTCCGCCTGGCGTTAAAACGCATACTGTTGAGGAAGGAGACTCACTTTGGACTATATCTAGAAAATATGCGGGTATTTCTGTTCAGAATTTAAAAGATTGGAACGGTATTAGTGGTAAGAACTTAAAGTTAGGGGCAAAGATTATGCTTTGCGATTGTTCCTCAAAAAAAATATAACGATTCAAACCAAAAACAGAACAAACAGATGAAAAAGTCATTAATCATAGTTGTTGCCACTTTTTTTGCATTAATATCATGTAAAGAGGATAATAATCAAAAAGCATATAAACCAAAATCCATAGGCCAAGTAAATTCACTCACTGTTGTTATGAACAATGGGCTATGGGAAGGTAAAGTAGGTGACAAGGTAAGGGAGCATTTTGCTGCATCTGTTGTTGGTATAGCTTGGAATGAGCCAATACTCTCATTACGCCACGTGCCAGAAGATGTGTTTACAGGAGCTGTACGTAAATCAAGGTCAGTTTTGTTTATACAGAAAAAAGATACTACCAATTTGGCATACATAAGAACAGATCCGTATGCACTTCCTCAAAAAGTTGCAGTCATAATTGCTAATTCTGAAGAAGCTCTTGTAAAAACAATAGATAATAGGGCTAAGCACATTATTTCTGAATTTAGGGAAATGGATATGCAAGTGACCCAAAACAACTTTTTACGCTCCTTAAACAAAGAAACAGCAATACAAGAAGAGTTTGGTATTACAATGAATATACCTTCGGTATATAAAGTTGGTAAAAGAGAAGATAATTTTGTTTGGATGGATAGGGATATTAAAAATGGATCAATGAACCTTATAGTCTATACATTACCATGGAACTCATTTTCCAATGATAGTACTTTTGTTAGTGACATAGTGAGAAAAAGAGATTCAATAGCAAAAAAATATGTTCCTGGTCCTAATAAAGGAACATATATGGTTACTGAAAAGGCTTTTGCACCATCCGTTTTTCCTGCTGAAATAGGAGGAAAGAAAGCGGCGGAGGCTAGGGGTAGGTGGGAAATACATAACTACTCTATGGCTGGTCCTTATGTGTCTTTTATAATTAATGATAAAGAAAACAATCGTAAATTAGTTGTTGAGGGTTTTACATTTGCGCCAGCAGCCATAAAAAGAGATTATATGTTTGAACTGGAAGCTATTATTAAAACACTAAAATTCATTCCAAAAGAAGCAAAATAGCGCCTAAACTTTATATTGCATAAAAACAGTTTAATAAAACCTATGTCGGTTTGAAGTGATTCCCTATTCAATTTTCTTGGTTTTACTGTAAACCTGAGTTCGGTCTTAGAATTTGATTAAAAAAAAAGCTGTCATATGGAGTATTTATAGTGCTCAATTATTATTGATGCCCGAATGGTAGTCTATCTACAATCTGTATTAGATGAAGAATCTCTTGGTAAAAAAGTGGCGATTGAAAAAATAATGGAACCTATATCTACTGACATATATGGATTAGAAGAATAATAAAGATTAATCTATTTCCCGCTACCGCTAGATTAATGTCATTAAGTTAAGGATTTTTCATATTGCATCTTTCTGATTCTTAGTTATTTTAGGTTTTATTCTTGAACGATATTTTCCTGAGTTCCGTTCAAATTTCCGATTATTTCTAATAGGCACTAGATGCGATTTAAATAAGTCTTTGAGTTGTTCAACCATATTGACATCTGTAGGATGCTTATCTAGAAATAGGGTAACCACTCTGTTTTTTAAAAGACCATATGATACATTGGTATTTATTTTATAGTCATACTTTTTACCTCGATTAGCTTCTTTAAGTTCATCTTCAAGCTCGCTAACAATTAAGGTTTGTACGTTACTTATGAATAATGCTGCTTTAAAATCTTGTTGAATACTTTGGTTTGAATAACCAGAGAAGTGCTCAACCTTCAATTTATTTTTAAGCTCATCATAAAAGGTTTCAACACCCCAACGTTTAAAATACAATTGCTTAAATTGACTTGTTGGATATTGCTTACTATCCAATAGCGAAGTCATTAATATTTCTACCTGTCCACCTGTTAATTCTACCCGTATCAAACGTACTTTAATAGGGCTGTTTTTGGTATACTGTTTGTCTGCAAGTTTTGCGTTTTTACCAGTGTTTATTTCTACTATTAGTGACTTCTTTTTACTCTTTTCAAAATCGATAGTAAGTCGACTAAAGCTAGTCTTAGCTCGCATTAAATAGCTTAGATTTCTAATCGTATGCTCATATATAAAATCATAGGAAGGGTACCCTCTATCATATAGTATCAGATCATTATCT
>CANLIE010000007.1 GCA_947491225.1 uncultured Cellulophaga sp. | reverse complement strand
TGCCTAGAATAATCTTTACGATTTTGACAAGATCTATGGTTACATCTTGTGCATTTAAAATCGGTTTTTGACTTAATAGATGCTAAATACGCTTTACAATCTTCATCCGTTTTGAACCGATCAGAGAACTGTAGAAGATTTTGACCTTTGAATATGTCCATATTTTAATATATTTACTATAACTAAAGATACGTATTTAAATACTGACCTCTAAATAGTTATTTAAAAAAGTTTCTAATTATCATAAAAGCTCCGTATTTGCGAGAAAATTTTAACATCCAAATAATCCAATTATAAGGTTTTAACCCTTCTTTAACATTATGTTTTTGTCCTTTTAACTCCTCAACCAATATTTGTCGTTCAAGGCTTAGTTTTTTAAGGTCTAATTCTATTTCTTTAAATGAGCTATAATCCATTATTTTATATTTTAATCAAAATATGTTTTAGATATATTTTTAATTAACACTTTTTCTATATAGGCTATTTTAACATAAACCAATAGGCATAATAAAATAAATATAAAGCCAACTGCTAAATACCCTAACGGCATACTGTTAAACAAATCTCCTAATGCTATTGCAGCAGCAATTGACATAAACAAGAAAGCTAATAATAATAAACCTCCAAAAATTACTGTTTTAACAACATAAGAGGATAGGGTTGCTAGTTGCTGAAAAACTTTTAACTTATAGTACTTTTTAGATACCTCTATGTACTGCTTTCCTGTTTCTGTAGCTTCATTAACCGTTTTATCTATGGAATTTAATATACTCATTAAGACTTTTGTAATTTCCTATTTTTTGCCTTTAATTCTCTTAGTTTTACTTCTAATTGGTCTATTACATCTTCTGCCTTATAACTAGCATCAGAAACCAATGACTGTAATTTAGTGTCTAATGTTTCTTTATTTGCCTCTGCTGTAGATACTACCGAATTTTTTAATACAGAAGCTTTCTCCGCAATTGATTCTTTTGTTGCCACTGCTTCGTCAACCAACTTTTTTCTGGTATTTATACCTTTATCTGGGGCAAACAAAATTCCTAATGTTGCTCCTACTGCTGTTCCAGCCAATATTCCTAATAATGCGTTGCTATTGTTATTCATAGTTTTCATATTTAAAATGTTTGTTACTTCAAATTTCTATAATTAAAACCACACCTTTTAGCCTTAATCATATAAAAGTTAACTCATATGATTTAATCTTATCCATACTAAGGTTTTTTAAATCATATTAATGTTTGTAACTGGTTTTCATTATTTTTATCATAAAGTAATAAATTATGGATATATGAACAAGAGTATAAATCAACAGAATAAAGAAGAAGATGTAAAAAGAAGAAATTTTGGAACAGATTATGTTAAGATAACTGCTTTAGCTATTACCGTAATAGTTATGATTTTATTGTTAATTGGGGTATTTTCATCTGGTGCTTTTTAGAAACATTTAATAAGCAATTTAAATGATTTTACTATTACATATACCGTAAACTGATAATTGTCATATTTAATTATAAGTACACAATATATCTTTACTTTAATAAAATCTAAAGAAGTTTATCAAATGAAATTATCAATACTACTTTCTAACTTAAACAATGGTAAAATAATGATAGCTATATTTGCTATAGTATGTATTATATTAATAGCTATAATTATTAATTTTATGATGTCTGGAAAAAATAAAAAATAAAAAAAGGTGTCTAAAAAATTAAACACCACACTCTTTTTTTATCGTGGATTTTCAAAAAATAATCCCAAAAGAAGATTTTCTCTAAAGAAATAAAGAGGTTTTGAGAAATTATTATGAATATTTCAACTAAATCTTATCAAAATTACTTTTCTGAAACCCTCTTCTTTTTAAATTTTAAAAGTCGCAACAGGTATTTTAGAATGATTGGCAACATCTTCTCCTATACTACCCATAAAAAAATGTGAGAGTCCTTTACGACCGTGTGTAGAAATACCAATTATGTCTGCGTTAATAGATTCGCTATAATTTAAGATTCCTTTTTCTACTGTATAATCATTATATATTTTAACATCCAGTCCTACCTTTGCATCAGATAAAAATTTAGATATTTTTTTATAAGCATCATCTGTACTTAAAAAATTATCTCCAGGCGTATTAATGTAGACCAAATTTAACTTAGCAGAGAGTAATTTTGCAAAATTCTTTGCTTTACGGAATGCTTCTAAATTTTCCTCTTTAAAACTAGACGCATATACAAAATTATCTATTTTAAAATCTGTTATCTCTTCTTTTATAACCAAAACAGGTACCTCAGCATTTCTTACAACTCTTTCTGTATTACTTCCAATAAAAATCTCTTTAAGACCATCTACCCCATGAGATCCCATAACAATTAAATCTGCATTGTGGTCTTTGGCTATTTCATTAACTTCACTAAAGACTTTATAATGCTTTATTAATGGAGTTATTTTTATGTCTTTTAGGTAGGATTGCTCTAAGAATTCCGTAAACTTTTTTTCTGATAATTTTAATAAGAAAACAATTTGTTCTTGCCCTAATCCTTCTGAAGATATCATTGTACTAGACAATTCCAGCATATGTAATACCACAATCTCTGCGCCATATTTTTTAGCTAGAGAAGCTGCTACTTTTAAAGCATTGTTGGATTGTTCAGAAAAATCTACGGGTACAATAATCTTTTTCATAATTTTAAAATTTAATTAGTACTTATTTATATTGTCATTGAAAATAATCTAGTCTCTGGTGCCTTTTTATGTAATAAAACATCAAAAGCCATACATATATTTCTTATAAACGGTTTACCCTTTTCCAAAACTCTTAGTCCTTGTAAGGAGATTTCTAATAAACCATCTTTTTTCATTTCTTGAAGTTTCTCTATCACATCTGGCAAAAAAGAAAAACGTTCATTATCATCAGTCCAAGAAGTTGTTAACCTACACATCAAATTTAAGATATGTTTTCTTATTATTTGATCTTCTTTTGTTAAAATATGTCCTCTATAAATAGGAATTATATTGTTATTAACCAAGTGGTTATACTCTTCTAAACTTTTCACATTCTGAGCAAAACCATACCAGCTATCACTGATGCTTGAAAGCCCTAAACCTATCATTAATTGTGTTTTTGAAGCTGTGTACCCCATAAAATTCCTATGAAGTTTTCCTGTATTCATAGATATATTTAAGCTATCGGTTTCCAACGCAAAATGATCCATTCCTATTTCTCTATACCCTACCTCTTGCAATAATTTTTTGCCTTTCTCATACTGAATCCTTTTTTCTTCGGCCGTTGGTAAATCTTTATCTTTATATCCTCTTTGCCCATTACCTTTAAGCCATGGAACATGTGCATAACTATAAAAAGCCAACCTATCTGGCACTAATTCTTTTGTTTTTATAATAGTTTCTTCTACATGTTGTAAAGATTGAAAAGGAAGCCCAAAAATAATATCATGGCCAACAGAAGTATATCCTATTTCTCTCGCCCATTCCGTCACATTCTTAACATTTTCAAAAGGTTGAATTCTATGTATGGCTTTTTGTACTGTATCATTATAATCCTGTACACCATAACTTACCCTTCTAAAGCCCACATCATATAATGCTTTAAGATGTTCCTTAGTTGTATTGTTTGGATGACCTTCAAAACTAAATTCATAGTCTGTAGCCCTATCTGCTAATCTAAAAATTCCTTTAATTAATTCCTTTAAGTTTTCTGGAGTAAAAAAAGTTGGTGTTCCACCTCCCAAGTGTAGCTCTTTAACTATTGGTCTTTCTGGAAGCAGTGAGCAATATAATTTCCATTCTTTTAAAACAGTCATTATGTATGGTATTTCTACCTCATGTCTTTTTGTTATTCTTTTGTGGCATCCGCAGAATGTACATAAACTTTCGCAAAAAGGAAGGTGAATGTACAAACTTATCCCCTCTTCCTTATTACTTTCTTTAAAAGACCTTATTAGTGTTTCCTCCCATTTTTTTCCTGAAAAAGTAGAATCATTCCAATAAGGAACTGTTGGGTAACTCGTATAACGAGGACCTGGTATGTTATATTTCTGAACTAAATTACACATTTACATAATATATTTAGTTCAAAAATACTTGTCTTAATCCGTAAGATATATGACAAATATCATATAAATAATTAAAACTAATTATAACTTTAATGTATGTTTATTATGTAATTTAAGGTTAGGAAATATAGGATTCTGTATTTGTTTTAAAAAAACTTTATTCTACTATAACCTTCACAACATAACCTAATAACCTGAGTTTAATTAATCAGAAATGTGTCAGTTTTTTGAAATTCTGATAAGAATGAATTTGTATCGAAAATTAGCATTTTATTCTCTATGGCTCTGCTGAGCTTGTAGAAGTATAATTTCTCCATTCTAACACAAAAAATTATTAGAATCAATGGTTTTTATAGCCTGAGTTCGATATAGGAAGATATATGTCAGTCTGTGTGATTTTCGATAGAAAATTGTATCGAAGACAAGTAAATTTTAAACCAAAAGCTTTGTCATCTTGAGCTTGCCGAAAGGTTTATACAATTTTTATTAGTTTCACTATGAAAAATAACTTAATATAACAGCTTTTTTTTAATCAAATTCTTAGACCGAACTCAGGTTTATAGTACATCTGAATAGTAATCGAACTCGGGTTTATACCTAAGCATATATATCTGATTATAAATTGTAATAATACTGTTTTAGTCATAAAAACCAAACACAACCATAATCATTACAACTAAATAATTTTATTTTTTATAAAGTAGATGGACATACATATTTTGTAATGTTCATTTCTGCATTTCTCATAGCTGCAAAACCACCAGCTATATCTACTAAATTGTGTATTCCTCTACTCTTTAGTATTGATGCTGCAATAACAGAACGATATCCACCAGCACAATGCACATAAAAAGTTTCTGTAGAAGGGAATTCAGCTAAATAATCATTTAAAAAACTTAATGGTGTACTCTTTGCATCTACTAAATGCTCAGATTGGTACTCTCCTACTTTTCTAACATCAAAAACGGGAGCCTTTTTTAATGCAATTTCTTCTTTAGCTTCTTCAGCAGGTATGGATCGTAAACTATCAACTTCTTTCCCCTTTTTCTTCCAAGCATCAATACCGCCTTCTAAAACTCCAACTGTATTATCAAAACCCACACGAGATAAACGTGTTACTGCTTCCTTTTCTCTACCTTCTGGAGCAACTAAGAGTATAGGCTGTTTTACATCTGCTATTAGAGCCCCTACCCAAGGAGCAAAACTACCATCTAACCCTATGAAAATTGAACGTGGAATATGTTCTTTTATAAAATCTGACTGATGTCTAACATCTAACACAATTGCATTGGTATCATTTGCAATGGCTTCAAAAGTTTTTGGAGATAGCGGGGTTGTTCCCCTGTCTTGAACAACATCTATATCATCATACCCTTCTTTATTCATTTTTACATTTAAAGGAAAGTATTTTGGAGGTGGTAATAAACCGTCTGTGACTTCTTTTATAAATTCTTCTTTGGTCATATCTGACCTTAAAGCATAATTCATTTTTTTCTGATTGCCTAATGTGTCAACAGTTTCTTTCATCATATTCTTACCACAAGCAGATCCTGCTCCGTGAGCTGGATAAACAATTACATCATCTGCTAAAGGCATAATTTTAGTTCGTAAACTATCATACAAAATACCTGCTAAGTCTTCTTTGGTCATATTTGCAGCTTTCTGTGCTAAATCTGGTCTACCTACATCACCTAAAAATAAAGTATCCCCTGTAAAGATAGTATGGTCCTTTCCATTCTTGTCCCGTAATAAATACGTAGTGCTTTCTAATGTGTGACCAGGGGTATGCAATACAACTATTGATACATCTCCTAATTTAAACTCTTGTAAGTCTTTGGCTATTATAGCATTAAAAGATGTAGTTGCATTAGGTCCAAAAACTATAGGAGCTCCAGTTGCTTTTGAAAGAGAAATGTGACCACTTACAAAATCTGCGTGAAAGTGAGTCTCAAAAATATATTTAATGGTCGCATTGTTAGATTTTGCTCTTTTTAGATAAGGTTCTATTTCCCGTAATGGATCTATTATTGCTATTTCTCCTTTACTCTCTATATAATAAGATCCTTGAGCTAAACATCCTGTGTATATTTGTTCTATATTCATAGTAGTATTCTTTTGTGCTTAAACGTAAAAATACATTTTTTACACTTTTTATTTACGACTTTTATCATCCTAAATTCTTTTGATGAGCTATTTTTGCCCTTAAAATAGAAATAGCCTTAGGCTTATCAAAATATGTTACAGCTTCTGCTGTTTTTACGAATAGGAATTCTTGATGTAGTTCTGTTATTATTCCACTAGTAAAAATTACATCCCTAGCTGGTCCATTTGCACCAGCCACATAAAATTGTATATTTTTTTCGTGAATTTCTTTTATGATATTCGTTAGTATTTGTGCAGCACTAGAATCTATATAATTAATAGCTTCAGCATTCAATATTATACCTTTTAATGCACTTCCCTTTTTTTCTATTTGTTTATATAATTCAGTCTTAAAAAAGCCAGCATTTCCAAAATAAAGTTGTGCATCAAACCTAACTATTAACAAATCATCCCTTGTAATTACATCACCAAATCTATCAACGTTTTTATAATAATCTGTACCCTTTACGTTACCCAAAACAGCAAAATGTGGTTTTGATGTTCTATAAACCATCAATAATAAAGAAAATAAGACCCCTATTAAAACTCCTTCTTTTATACCAATAAATATTGTACACAAAAAAGTAGCAAGCAAAACCAAGAACTCATCCTTACGATATTTCCATAATTCTTTTGGGTACACTAAATCTATTAGCCCAAAAACGGAAACCATTATAATTGACGCCAATATTGCTTTTGGCAAGTGGAAAAACAAAGGTGTTAAAAACAATAGTACTAATACCACAATAATAACACTAAATAATGCTGCCAAGTTTGTTTTTGCCCCCGCTTCATAATTTATGGCAGATCTAGAAAAACTAGATGTAACAGGGAATGATTTAAAGAATGAACCAATCATATTAGATGTTCCCAATGCAATTAATTCTTGATTAGCATCAATTGTTTCCTCATTATTTTTCTCCTCTAATGCTTTCCCTATTGAAATAGCCTCTAAATATCCAACTAAAGCCAGTGTAAGAGCAATAGGCCATATATCCAACATATTCTTAGTAGTAATATTAGGAACCTGAAAAGTAGGTAACCCATCTGGTATAACACCTACAATTTTAACACCATATTTTTCTAAGCCTAAAAAATAAACAGCCAGAATACCTAATACTACTACCAGCAGAATAGATGGTATTCTTTTATTTATTTTCTTTAATAAAACAATTAAAATTATACCTATGAATCCAATGGCAAAATCGTACATATTGGTTTCAGATATTTTCTGGAAAACATTACCTATAAGCCTTATGAATTTATTACTACCCTCTATATTTGCGCCTAATAAGTGTTTAATTTGACTAAACATTATAATTATGGCGGCACCTGAGGTAAAACCACTTATTACTGGTCTAGATAAAAAATTTACCAAGAACCCCATCCTAAAAACTCCAAAAACAAATTGTATGGCTCCAACTATGAAGGCTAATACTATTGCCATTGCAATATAATCTTCTTTGCTTGTTAAAGCCAAAGCACCCAAACCAGCGGCAACCAATAACGAATCCATAGCAACAGGACCTACTGCTAAATGTCTAGAAGTACCTAAAAAAACATACGTTAAAGTAGGGAATAAAGCTGCGTATAAACCATAAACAGGAGGCAAGCCTGCTATCATAGCATAAGCCATTCCTTGTGGAATTAAAATTACACCAACTGTAGAACCAGCTAGTATATCCTTAATTAAATCTCTTCTTTTATAAGTAGAGAGCCATTTTACAAATGGAAAGAAATTTTGCATTACACAAATTTACTATTTTGTATGTAATAACACTATCTACTGAAAGAAAAAAGCTCGCAGATAAAATTATGATTAATGATTAAGTTTCTTTGTTTTTTTACGTTTGACACCAATTAAATTTAAAAAAGTCGTATCAAAAACACATTTATTTTTTGCTTAATAATGCTGTTATTAAATTGTATGACTTTAGTCTCTAAATTTGTGAATAAAGAATTTAGAGAGCTGATATAATGTTATTTTAAGGTTAAATTGAGGTATTAGGTTTAAAAAACACTTTATATTCTTTGGATTCTTTACCAATATTGATAAAACCTTGAAACAATTTGTCTGAAGTAACTTTTTTTGGGTAAAATGTTATGGGTTCTATACAAACCATAGTATCTACCTCTGTCCATAACATAAAATCATTAAAACCTTCTATCTTTATTTTTATTTCACTCTTATTTAAAAGTGTCACTGCTGATTTATTAGGAACATAATAGGCATTACTCCCTGCATTCTTCACATCTAGAATACTAATGTTTTTAGCATCAGAAATTTTAATTTGAGTAGCACTACTCTCCGTTTTAAAAGCTGGGTGATACCCTAACATAAATGGCATTCCTTCTTCTGCTGTAATTTTAAACATTACTTCTAACCCCTCTTTTTTTAATTTAAATGTTTTTTGAAATTGAAAATCGTATGGCCAAAATAACTCATTGACAGATGATTTTTCAGGGTGCTTGGAATTAGAAATTTTGGTGTTTGCTATATATTTTTTTTGAAAAACAACAGAGTCAGTGGAATTACTTATAAGCTTATAAGTCAACTCCCTTAACAACCCGTGTTGATCTTGGATCGCTACTCCTTTAGGCGTCCATACTTTATAGTCTGCATCTTTGGTTGGACCTATGATAGGAAACATTTCTGTATCTGAATTTTGCCAACCTGGATTTCCTTTTTGGTGTATATACTCTACCCCATCAACAATATAACTTACCAATTCTCCTTTATTTATTTTTATATATTGGTTTGCTAATTTTAACTCTATCATTCCAAATTTTTAAAAAAGATTAATGTGTATTAAATATATCAAATAAGATGACTTTTTAAATAAAAGATAGTACATACCCTAAAAAAGCTCCTCCAATAACAATAAAAGCACTATTTGCCTTTTTAAACCAGAAAACAATAACCAAACTTATAATTGCAATACCCAAAGTTTTCCAATCTATAAGTGTATCCTTTCCCATTTCTATACACACTACTATAATTAAAGCAACAGCTGCTATGTTTACAGCATCTAAAAATGCACCAAATAATTTTGATTTTCTCATTTTTGGAATTAGTGGATTGCAAATAAGAACAAATAAAAATGATGGAAGAAATATACCAATTGTAGCGGCTAACGCACCTGAAAACCCATTAATTTGCCAACCAATAAAAGTTGCTGCTGACAAAACTGGTCCTGGTGTAATTTGTCCTACAGCAACTGCATCTATTAACTCTTGACGTGTTATCCAACCATTACCCACTAATTCTGAGTCTAAGAAAACAAACAAAACATAACCACTACCATATAAAATAGCCCCTACCTTTAAAAAGACAAGAAATATTTTTGTACTACCTACTTTTATAGGATTTAATAACTGTAGTGCTATAAATGGCACAAATGAATTAAGCTTTTTTCTATTCTCATCAAACACAAACAATAATAAACCTATAGTACCACAGACAAAAAGAGCAATAATCTCATTCACTCCCAATAAACCAGCAATAATGGTAAAAACCCCTAAAACAACTAGCTTTATATTCTTTGCTGCTTTTTTACCTAATCTATACGCTGCCATTACGATAATGGCAATTACAGCTGGTTTTATACCATAAACAAATGGTTCTACTTCTGGTAATTGTCCGTATTCTTGATACAACCACGCTAAAAGACCTGTTATAACCACAGCTGGGAAAATAAAACACAATCCAGCAACAAATAACCCTTTCCAACCTGCTCTTTTATGCCCACAATGCATTGTGATTTCTGTAGAATTGGGCCCTGGTATTAAATTAGTAATACCTACTATGTCTAGAAAATGCTCTTGGGTCATCCACTTTCGTTTTTTAACCACCTCATCTTCCATCATTGCAATATGTGCTGCAGGACCCCCAAAAGCCAAACTTCCTAATTTAAAAAAAAGTATTGCTATTTCTTTTAACTTATTATTTTGGGACATTTTTTACTGGCTTACGAGTTATTCCAACCATTCAAGATATCTAAAAGAATAGGTTTTAAACCACTAAAAAAGAATTCTACAGCAATTACCATAACAATTAACCCCATTAGCCGCATCATAACATTTAAACCTGTTTCTCCTAGGGCTTTAATTATTTTTGTTGAACTATATAATATAATATAGGTTAATGATATAACTAAGATTACACCTACTACAAGTACTAGTTTTTTCTCTATAGAATCTGCATCCTCCATCATTACAATAGAATTTGTTAAAGCTCCTGGGCCACAAATCATAGGTATTGCCAGTGGTGTTACAGAAATATCATCAACATATGTCTTAATCTCAGAATCTTTCACTTTTACTTTTCCTAATCTTGCTTGTAACATATCCATTCCCATCAAGAAAAATATAACCCCACCCACAATCCTAAAACTGTTTACTGATATACCAAAAAAATTAAATAACAATTGTCCAGAAAAAGCAAATATTACAATGGTTATAAATGATACAATTGAAGCTTTTTTTGCAATCTTAGTTCTATGCTCTTTATCAAGTTCTGCCGTCATTGTTATAAAAATAGGCATAGTCCCTAAAGGGTTAATCAATGTAAAAAAAGATGTAAATGTAAGTATTCCAAAAGCTATAAGTTCATTCATAACATTTATTAGTATTTAATTTTCATATTTAATTGTTTACCTCTTCAATTTTTTTTGTGGCATTCCTCCTTAGCATACATTCTATTTATTGACAATTCCTTTTCACTAGGCACATATAATCTATCAGAAATCATTTTTTTTTCACTCTAAAAGATTTGCTTTATTCTAAAAACCCTTGTTTTTTCATCCAATCGTCATTAAACATCTTACCAACATACCTACTTCCATGATCATGAAAAAGTACCACAACAACATCATCCTTTTTAAAATGCTCTTTTAATTGCAATACTCCTTTAATAGCTGCTCCAGAAGAGTTTCCCAAAAACATTCCTTCTTCTTTTGCTAAACGCTGCGTATATATGGCTGCATCTTTATCTGTTACCTTTGTAAAACCATCAATAATACTAAAATCTACATTTTTTGGTAATATATCTTCGCCTATACCTTCTGTAATATATGGATAAATCTCTTTTTCATCAAAAATACCAGTTTCATGGTACTTTTTAAATACTGAACCATATGTGTCTATTCCCCAAATTTTTACTTTTGGATTTTTAGATTTCAGAAACTTTCCTACTCCAGAAATTGTACCTCCTGTACCAACACCCACCACAAAATGAGTTACTTTACCTTCTGTTTGCTCCCATATCTCTGGCCCTGTGCTTAAAAAATGTGCTTTTGTGTTTGATGGATTATCATATTGATTAACATACCACGAATTAGGAATTTCTGTAGCCAAGCGTCTAGCAGTACTATAATAACTCTGTGGATCTTCTGGTGCTACATCAGTTGGACATACATATACCTTACTCCCCATTGCTTTTAGTATATCTATTTTCTCTTTTGATTGTTTGTCGCTAATTACACAAATCATTCTATACCCTTTAACAACTGCTGCCAAAGCAAGTCCCATTCCTGTATTGCCAGAAGTGCCTTCTATTATTGTTCCACCAGGCTTAAGAATTCCTGATTGTTCTGCATCTTCAATCATCTGTAATGCCATACGATCTTTTACTGAGTTTCCTGGATTAAAAGTCTCATATTTAGCAAGTACCAAGCAAGGTAATTCTTTTGTTAGTTTATTTAATTTAACTAATGGGGTATTACCTATGGTTCCCAAAATATTTTCTACGTAATTCATAATTATCTAAATATAAGTACAAAGATAAATTAATGATTAAGAATAATAACTATACCTTATTTATATGTTAGATTTTGTATGCTGATAAAGTAATGAAGGGTTTCATATTAAACCTATTTTTAGACTTAAAACTACTGTAAATCAAACTAATAAAAGAAAATATAAAATAAGTTTTTAGGATTATATAGTAGCTATTATAACAAGAAATTTTGATGCAAAACTTAAAGTTTTATAAATTACTTATTCAAATTTTATAGACTTAACAGGGCTTATTCTTGTTATTATATAAGATGGAAGCAATAGCATTAGTAAGCATAAGAATATTACACCTATATTTAACAATACCACCACCAAGAAATCTATATGTATGGGAATGTATTCTATATAATACTCCTTTGGGTCTGCAAATTTTAAAAACTTAAACTTATCTTGAAGAAATAACAATCCTAAACCTATTAAATTACCCCAAAAAAGACCAATGCAAATTAAGTAAATTGCATTATATAAAAATATTTTCCGCACGCTCCAGCTAGCTGCACCTAGTGCTTTTAAAATACCAATCATTTGTGTGCGCTCAAGTATCAATACTAAAAGAGCCGTAATCATATTTATGCCGCCTACAATGATCATAATACCTATAATACCAGTTACGTTAAAATCGAACAAGCTTATCCATTCAAAAATGCTACTGTATTTTTTTTTTATGTTGTTTGAGTCTAAAGTAGATAGTGTTGCACCATATATTTCTTTACTCTTAGCATCAATATCATCAAAACTATTTAAAAAGACTTCAAAGCTTCCAACCTCATCCTTTTTCCATTTATTTATACGCTGAATATGTCGTATATCAACAAAAACATACGTACCATCAAACTCTTCAAACCTACTATTGTATATTCCAACTATTGTAAAATTCCTTCTATTGGGGGTCTGAGAAGGATTATCATCTTTTAAGAAAAAAGTAGAAAACTTATCTCCTAAAGAAAGTTGCAACCTATTAGCCATTAAAGATGATAGTAAAACCTCTTCATTTAGCTTTCCGTTATAATTTGGCAACCTTCCTTCTACTATGTATTCTTCAAAAACATTCCAGTTATAATCAGCCCCAACACCTTTGGCTATTATACCCTCAAAAGTATCATCTGCAATTATAATTCCTCCTTTGTTGGCAATTGCTTGTACATGAGATATCCCATCTATATTCTTAAATTTTGGATAAAATTCTTGATGTATGGAAACAGGAACTACAGAGACATCTGATGTATTGTTGTCGTAGTTATAAATTTGAATATGGCCATTAAAAGCCGCAACCTTTTCTCTTACTTTTTCTTTTAACCCTTCACCAGTTGCTATGGCAAAAAGCATCATAATAACACTCAATGCAATCGCTACAATTGCAATTTTTATTATTGGTGCAGAAATACTACTTTTATTCTCTTTACCTGTAATTAGGCGTTTAGTAATAAAAAATTCTAAATTCAATTTATGACGATTTTATCCAATTTCAAAAGTACAGTTTTATTATCGTTTTTAATACTTTCATTTTGTGGAAACAACGCAAAAACAATATTAGCAACAAAAAGAGAGGTGAAAATTAAAAAAGAAATAACAAAAAACATAGTGGTAGCTGCTAACAAAACAGAAAGCTACCTGCCGCTTTTAAAAGGGAAAAAAATTGCTGTAGTTGCTAACCAAACAAGTGTAATCTTTAAAGAAGATAAAAGTTATACACACCTAGTTGACTCACTATTAAATTTAAAGATTGACATTAAAAAGGTATTTGCTCCTGAACATGGATTTAGAGGAAAAGCTGATGCAGGTGAACATATAAAGGATGGTTTAGATGCTAAAACTGGCTTACAATTAATTTCATTATATGGAAAAAACAGAAAACCAAATGATGAACAATTAAAAGGGATAGACATAGTTCTTTTTGATATACAAGATGTAGGCGTACGTTTTTATACTTATATAGCCACAATGCAATTGGTAATGGAAGCTTGTACAAAAAACAATATAAAAATTGTGGTTCTGGATAGACCTAACCCAAACGGACATTATATAGATGGTCCTACAATGGAAACAAAACACAGAGGTTTTTTAGGAATGACAAATATTCCTCTGGTATATGGTATGACTATTGGGGAATATGCTACTATGATTAATGAAGAAGGCTGGCTTGAAGGTGGAAAAAAAGTTAATTTAACTGTTGTACCCCTTGATAATTACACGCACAAAAGTGATTATAATTTACCTATTAGACCCTCACCTAACCTACCCAACAATACCTCCATTACATTATACCCTAGTTTGGGTTTGTTTGAAGGTACAGATATTAATGCTGGCAGAGGAACTGAATATCAATTTCAGTGTTATGGGGCTCCTTTTTTAGATAGCTCAAAGTACAAGTTTACTTATATACCTAAACCAAATTTTGGGTCTAAAAATCCAAAGCATAAAGAAAAATTATGCTATGGCAAAGATTTATCTAAAACATCTAAAATGAGTACTGTTTCTCTATACTGGTTAATGGATGCTTATAAAAATAGTACAGACAAGAGTAAGATTTTTCTAAAAAGAGGATTTACAAAACATGCTGGAACAGAAAAATTACAGCAACAAATTGAAGCAGGACTAACCGAAGATGAAATTAAAAAAACTTGGCAGCCAGATATAGCTAATTTTAAAAAAATAAGAGCGAAATATTTAATTTATGATTAATTACCAGTTGTAGGCTTTCTATATGTATGAAAAGGTTGCTTTAGCAATCCTTTTATGTTTCCATTTTCAACTTCATCAGGAAAAGTATCTACTCCATAAATTACCTTTTCTCTGTCTAACTTCATAAAAGTACCAAATAACCTATCCCAAATGGAAAATATATTACCATAATTAGAATTTGTATATGGTAACACGTAATGGTGGTGTACTTTATGCATATCTGGAGAGACAATAATATAACTCAATAATTCATCTATTTTTTTTGGTAATCTAATATTTGCATGACCAAACTGTGATGCCAATAATGATAACGATTGATACAACATTACTACTCCTACAGGAGCCCCAACTATGAGTACACCAAAAAGTGTAAAAGAAAATCGAATAATACTCTCCAAAGGATGGTGTCTGTTTGCTGTGGTAGTATCTACATTATGGTCTGTGTGGTGTACCAAATGAACCATCCATAACAGTTTAACTTTATGCTCTGTTAAGTGAGCTAGGTATGCTCCAAAAAAATCTAACAATAAAACACCTATGGTAACGTAGAGCCAAAGCGGTATATTGGGTAGCCAATTTATAATACCAAAATTATTTTTAACACTCCAATCACTTGTCCATAACAACAAAAAAGCCAATAGAAAATTGATGACAATTGTAGTAAAAGTAAAAAAGAAATTTGGAAGTGCATGCCTCCATTTTTTATACGCAAATCGTTGTAATGGCAAAATGCCTTCTAATATCCAAAAGAGTGTAATTCCGCCTACTAAGAGTAAACTCCTGTGTACAGAAGGTATGTTTTCAAAATATGCAATAATGCTTTCCATTCCTTAAATATATAAAAAACAGTTTAATTATATTAAATCATACTTTAACTTAATTAATAACGCTTCTACCTATTTTAATTTACTGAATACAGTTACAAAATAAAATGCAACTAAGTTGCATTAGAAGATAATCTTATTTAATTTTGCAACTAAGTTGTATTAATAATATAAATATATGAAATTAACTTTAAGCAAGCCTGATAATATTGGAGTACTTGCAAGTACATTGTGTGTGGTACATTGCATTGCCACACCATTTATTTTTATAGCACAAACTTGCTCTGTAACTTGTTGTGAAGCATCTCCAAGCTGGTGGCAATTTATTGATTATATTTTCTTAGTAATTTCCTTTTTTGCTGTTTACCGCTCAACACAGACTACCTCTAAAAAATTAATAAAACCTGCTTTATGGATAAGTTGGGTTGCTTTATTTGTTGTAATTATTAATGAGAAACTGGGATTGTTTCACCTGCCAGAAACTTATAAATATGTGGCAGCTTTAACACTTGTGGTGCTACATTTATACAACCAAAAATATTGTCAATGTAAAAATGATAAATGCTGCACACATAATGAGTAAAGAACAAATTGAACTTATTGGAGATAATCATATCTCCTCGAATATAGAAACACCGTTGCTTTCAAATGCATTTGATAAATCTGATGAGGAAAAAATCAAAAATATTCAACACCATTTCTCTAAGATTATGGAAGAGCTTGGGCTTGATTTATCTGACGATAGCCTCTCAGGTACACCTTATCGCTTTGCTAAAATGTATGTAAAAGAACTATTTTATGGCTTAGATCCTAAAAACAAACCAAAGCTTTCAATTTTTGATAACAAATATGGGTATCAAAAAATGTTGGTTGAGCAAAACATTACAATAGACTCTTCTTGCGAACATCATTTTTTACCTATAACAGGTTATGCTCATATAGCATATATTCCTAATGATAAAGTAATAGGATTATCAAAAATTAATCGATTAGTAGATTACTATGCACATCGTCCACAAGTTCAAGAGAGATTATCCTTGCAAATTCTTAAAGACTTACAAGATGTTTTAAAAACAGAAGATGTAATTGTTATGATTTGTGCCAAGCATATGTGTGTATCTTCAAGAGGGATAAAAGATAAAGATAGTTTTACCACGACTATAGAATATGGCGGCTGCTTTGAAGATAAAGAAAAACGTAACGAATTTTTAAGTATAATTAATAATCAAACACTATAATTATGATATCTAAAGAACAAGTATTAGAAGCTCAAAACAATTGGGGTAATGGTGTAGTAAAAATTGGCTCACTAAAAGAAAACAGGGTAGATTGTGAGAAATTTGCAAGCGAATTTCTTGATAAACTATATGCTTTTCAAACTGGTACTGTTTTATTTAAGCCAACAAAATGTGAAATAGAACAATTTAGACCTACTAAACCAGAAGCTTTATCTTATTTTATTGCAGGCGAAAATAGAGCTTGTGACGAGGATAAAGGCTTTGCAATTCAACCTTGGACAAAGGTAAGATTTGAAAACTCGAACCTTATTTTAGAGGAAAATAGAGCCATAGCAATGGGTAATTATTTTTTTACCGATGTAAACGGAAACGAAGCAAAAGTTGAATATACATTCGGTTATAAATTAATAAATGGAGAACTAAAAATAGATGTACATCACTCTTCATTCCCTTATACTATAAGCGAAGTAACCACATAATGCATAAAAGTTTCTACCTTATTTGTCCTACAGATTGTTTGGAGCATACCATTAACAAAAAATTTAAGTATGAAAATTATTTTTATACATCACTAGGTAATTCTTTTGTTTATGATAGAAACACCATAGAATATATAAGTAAAATCATTAAAAAGCACAAAATTAGAGAAATCTGTTTTGTGCTTTCTATAGATAATAAAATTGTATCTGATGCTTTAAATAATAATACATTTTTAAACATAGGAGCTTTAAATAATTTTTATACAGAGATTAGACAGCAAAAGAAACATTCAGAAATAGCATTTAAAAAAGAGAATCTTCAGTTTACTATTATTTCCTATTACTTGAATAAAAGAATAAAAGAATTAGAGATACAACTTATTAATTTATCAAGTCAATCTATTAAAATTAGAGGTAAAATATATAATAGAAATCAGGATAAATTCAGCACTATATATTCTGAATTGATTTGTATAGAAAAATGTCAACTAAGTTAAAAGCATAACATTTAATAGGTAGGATTGTAACAGGCTTATAACTGGCTTTATATACTGTTAGTTTGTCTTTGCCAATTAAAAAGTAAACTTAATTCATATTTCTATTGTAACTAACACTAAACCAAGCAATCTTCACAACTTCCTTGTACCAATAATTGAAATACATCTACTCTCCGGTTGGGTATCTCTGGAATTGTAAAATTTGTAGTTAAACAGTCTACTTTACCGCAGTTTAAACATTGGAAATGTGCATGAGTATCATAATGTTTAGATTTGGAACAATTATTACATTTTGCATACCATTTATGTCCGTTTTTTCCCAAAAAGGAATGCAAAAAACCATCATCTTCAAGCTTATCTAAAATGCGATATACCGTAGTCTTGTTCATCTCTGAACTAAGGCGTTCTATTAAAGTAGTAACAGAAATGGCAGTTGAATCTGCACTAAACTCATTAAGCAATATTTTAACAGATTTTGTTTTTCTTATAATGCCCATAGTGTAAAAATAATGCAACTAAATTGCAAAAAAAAAGTTTAGCATACATATTTTGAATTTTGATATATATTAAGGGTATGACTACATTGTTTTTAATTAGCTTAGGTTTCTTAAAATAAGAATTTAGAAAAATTTATCATAAAGAAAAACAACTCTAAATACTCTAAGATAAAGTTATAAAATATGTATTTACTATTTAATTCTACGTTTCATTTCTTCAACAATATTATATGCTGCTGGGCAAATTGCAACATTCTTTAAGGTAAGATTACTTATTTGCTGAAATTTTTTACGATCTGTATGTGGAAACTCCCTGCAAGCTTTTGGGCGCACATCATAAATGGAACAATAATTATCTGTTCCTAAAAAAGTGCATGGCACACTTTGCAACACATAATCATTATCTTCATCTATCTGTAAATATTCTAAAATGAATTGTTTTGGTTTTTTTCTAAAATATTTTGCTATACGCTCTACATCTGCATTAGTAAACAAAGGCCCAGTGGTCTTACAACAATTGGCACAAGTTAAACAATCTGTATTTTTAAACTCTTCTTTATGTAATTCTTGCATTACATAATCTAAATTCTTTGGTGGCTTCTTTTTTAGCTTGGTAAAAAACTTTTTGTTCTCATTATGCTTTTCATTTGCTTTCTTGGGCAACTGTTGTATTACTTCATTCATTTCTGTCATAAACTTAAAGTATTCTTTTGGTCATACAACTACTTTAAATTCTTATAGTGCTTTTTAATGTTGTATAAAAGTCTCACTTTTGTTGGCTAAAATACAAATAAAATGGAAAGCGATATTTTTGGAATGGCAATGCTTGATTTCCAAAATGATGATTATAGCGAAGACATTATTACGCACTCTTCAATAACAGAAGAAGATATAATTCCCATACCATATCTCTTTAGGGATTACAAGTCTATGCCAAAAATTGAACAAAAAGCATTACAATTATGTAAAGGAAAAGTATTGGATATTGGATGCGGGGCAGGTAGCCATAGTTTGTATCTACAGAACAAAGAGATAGAAGTTATTGGTTTAGACAGCTCTAAGGGTGCCATAAAAACTTGCAACTTAAGAGGCTTAAAAAAGACTATACATTCTAGTATTCTTGAATATAAATTAGGGAAATTTGACACGCTATTACTTTTAATGAATGGTATTGGTATTGTAGGAAAATTAAAAAACCTAGGAGAATACTTAACACATTTAAAATCACTATTAAAACCAAATGGACAAATATTAATAGACTCTAGTGACATTATTTATATGTTTGATAAAGATGAAGATGGTGGCTATTGGATACCCCATGATAAAGAATATTATGGTGAAGTAGATTTTACAATGAGCTACAAGAATAGAAAAAGCAATACTTTTTCTTGGCTTTATTTAGATTACAACACTCTACAACGTGCAGCCATTTTAAATGGTTTAAATTGTGAAATGATAGTTGAAGGAGAGCATTATGACTATTTGGCCAGACTTTCAAATACAATACAATAGAATCTACCTTTTTTACGTTTGCAAGTAGGGCTTACCCTTCTCTAATTGTTACTATAAAAAAGGTTTTATGAAAAATTTTGGGATTTTACTTTTTGTGATTTTTATCTTTATTAGTTGTTCCAAAGATTCTAATAATGACAATGGTGATACTCCAAAACAAGTAGATAAATCTAATAATTTAAAAGCATCTGGTGATTCTGCCAATGATATACTATCTAATACTCACTTTAACAAATTAACATTAGAAATGGCTTATGTAAAAGGTTTTAAACCCTCTAATGAAGGAATAGCGAATTTTGTAAGCTTTATAAAATCAATCACTTTTAAAGAAGATATAAGCATAGTGTACCAAGAGCTTGATTCTCCTAATGAAACTGACCTAACCATAGAAGAAGTAGACAATTTAGAAAAAAAGAATCGTACCATATACAATGATAGCACAAACCTATCTATCTACATTTATTTTGCTGATGCACCATATTATAATGATGATGAAAGTAAAAATGCTATGACCTTAGGAGTTGTTTACCGAAATACATCTATGGTTATCTATCAATCATCCATTAAAAAATTAGCAGCAAAAAGCCCTGTAATTACAGAATCTACAATAGAGACAGCTACATTAAACCACGAATTAGGGCACTTAATGGGATTGGTTAATCTTGGTAGCACAATGGTTCATAATCATGAAGAAATGATTACAAATGATAAAGGAGAAACTGTTGGTAGTAATCATTGTAATGTAGAGAATTGTTTAATGAACACAGAACTAGAATTTGGCTCTGGAATGAAAAAAGTACTTATTGCAAGTAAAAATGCTATACCCTCTTTAGATGCTGAATGTTTAGCAGATTTAAAAGCTAACGGAGGACGGTAATTTAGATCTAGACTATATTCTATTTAACAACTATTGCTTTTACCAATTTCATAACTTCTAGATGGGGGTTGAACTTCTCTTTAAAATCATCTAAACTCCTTGATGTATTCTCTAAAACAACAACGTTTATTTTAGTTAAAGGATAATAATAAGATGCCGATACAAATCCTGGTGCATAACCTAAAGCGCCTATCTCAACATTCTCTTCACCGTTTTTAAATAACAAACCGTACCCATACCCTACAGTATCAAAAATGGGATGAATTCTTGTTGCGTATTTTTTTTTCATTAATTCTAATGTCTTTCCATTCACAAGTTTTCCGCTATACAATAATTTATTCCAATTATATAAATCTTCAGCATTAGAGATAAAAGAACCTGCTGGAACATAATTATATAAGCTGTTCTTTTCAAAAATCATTTCCCCATTTTCATCCTCTTCGTATCCATTTACCAAATTCTTATATTCTTTGTTATTGGGATGAAAGGTGTTATTTAAATTATGTTTTCTAAAAAACCCTGTTGCAATGGTCTCAAATGATTTTTCATTATTTATTTTTTCAAGGATATTAGCAAGTAATTCATATCCTATTTGAGAATATTTAAATTGAGTGCCAGGCTTAAACAACAAAGGCTTTTCAACAGCTACAATTCCATGTGTATGCGTAAGCAATTGATGTATGGTAACTTCTTTGGACCACGGTTGAGATATATCTGTTAAATACTTATTTATTTTATCATCAAGTCTTATTTTTCCCTTTTCATACTCTCTTACTATTAATACCGCAGTAATTTGTTTACTTATTGAACCAATAACAAACTGATCTTCTAATTGTAATGAAGTTTTTGTTTCTAAATTAGAAAAACCTTTAGCTTTGTGATATAAGATACTATCGTCTTTAGCTATTAAAACAACTCCGTTAAAACCGTTCGCATCTAATATAGAATCAACTTGTGTTTCCATATTATTTCCAGAAAACTTAGGAGACTTCTCTTTACAAGAAATAATAAAAACAAATAACAAGATGGTTAAATAATATCTCATACTTTATCTATCAAAAAAAACAAATTATGGAATGTTTAAGTATTTATGTGTTTGTAATGAAATCTTCCATTTTGGATTTTTCATTACAAAATCTACAATAAATGGCGTCATTTTTTCTTTTACACTCCATTCAGGCTGCAAGTACAAAATACAATCTTTGTTAACTTTAGCTGCTTGCTCTTCAGCAAACTCAAAATCGTGTTTATTATAAACAATCACTTTTAATTCATGTGCCTTATCATAAATTATTCCTTCTGGCAATTTATTTTTCTTTGGCGATAAACAAATCCAATCCCATATACCCGTTAAGGGATAAGCTCCAGAAGTTTCTATGTGGGTTTGTAGGTTTTTGGCTTTTAAGGCTTCTGTTAAGGGTAACATATTCCAAGTTAAGGGCTCTCCGCCTGTAACTACAATAGTATTAGAATATTTTGCTGCATTGTTCGCAATAGCACTTATTGTTGTAGGTGGATGTGTTTCAGCATTCCAGCTTTCTTTAACATCACACCAATGACAACCAACATCACAACCACCAACACGTATAAAATACGCTGCAGTTCCTTTATGAAAACCTTCTCCTTGTATGGTATAGAATTCTTCCATTAATGGAAGCATTTCTCCCTTATCTACCAATGCTAGTACCTCATCTTTAACCATTATGCAAAGATAATAAAAGCAAAACTCAAACCTACTTAATCTTATGAGTTTAAAAAGAACTCTATATATAATCTTTCAAAGATTTTAAAAAGTGGTATTTTTATCAAAATTTTAAAAGATGAATACCAAGGAAAAATTCTTAGCTGATATAGAAAAAGGATACACTACCAAAGGTGATTTCATAACAATGGGTGCAGGTATCTTAGATGAAGAAACTGTTACCAATGCTTTTGTAAAAATACCTTTAAAAACGTTAAACAGGCATGGACTTATTGCTGGTGCAACTGGTACAGGTAAAACGAAAACGCTACAAATACTGGCAGAGAATTTATCGGACAAAGGCATCCCTGTTCTATTAATGGATTTAAAAGGGGATTTAAGTGGTTTAGCACAGCCTAGTCCAGGTCATTCAAAAATAGACGAAAGACATACAAAAATAGGATTGCCATTTGAAGCCAAAAGTTTTCCTGTTGAAATCTTATCACTATCTGAACAAGATGGTGTAAAATTACGCGCTACGGTATCAGAATTTGGTTCCGTATTACTCTCTAGAATTTTAGACCTTACTGTTACACAAGAAGGTATTGTTGCTGTTGTGTTTAAATATTGTGATGATAATAAGTTACCCTTATTAGATCTTAAAGATTTTAAAAAAGTATTACAATATGCTACAGGAACTGGTAAAAAGGAATTTGCAGAAAGCTATGGTAGAATTTCTACTTCTTCTACAGGTACAATTCTTAGAAAAATTATAGAATTAGAACAACAAGGTGCAGATTTGTTCTTTGGTGAAAAATCTTTTGATGTTGATGATTTAACCCGAATTGATGAAAACGGAAGAGGTTACATTAATATAATTAGGCTAACAGACATACAAGATAGACCTAAATTATTCTCTACTTTTATGTTGAGTTTACTTGCTGAAATTTATGACACTTTTCCTGAACAAGGAGATAGTGACAGACCTGAGCTTATTTTGTTTATAGATGAGGCACATTTAATTTTTGATGAAGCCTCAAAAGCATTACTAAACCAAATAGAAAGCATTGTAAAATTAATTCGTTCCAAAGGTATTGGTTTATATTTTGTAACTCAAAACCCTACAGATGTACCAGAAGATGTACTAGCTCAGCTAGGGTTAAAAGTACAGCACGCCTTACGTGCATTTACTGCAAAGGATAGAAAAGCTATAAAACTAGCTGCACAAAATTATCCTGACAGCGAGTACTATAATACAGAAGACATACTTACCTCTTTAGGAATTGGAGAGGCACTAATCTCTGCCTTAGATGAAAAAGGAAGACCTACACCATTGGCAGCTACTATGCTCCGCGCCCCTATGAGTCGTATGGATATACTAACAGATGAGGAACTACAAACAGTTATAAAAAACTCTAATTTAGTAAAAAAATACAACGACTCTATAGATAGAGAAAGTGCTTATGAAATGCTAAATGCTAAAATAGAAAAAGCAGAGGCAGCAGCAGAAAAGGAAAAAACCACAGCAAGAAGAACTAGTAGCAGAAGTAGAAGCACTAGACAAAACCCTGTTGTAAAGGTATTAACAAGTGCTACTTTTATTAGAGGAATGTTAGGTGTGCTCAAAAAAGTACTACGTTAAACAAATTTTTAACTTATAAATTAATTAATACCATAGATGAAAAAACTTAAGATTATTATTACCCTGTTTACCATTGTACTAATTGCAACACAATGTAGTAAAGCTCCAAATTCAGATTTTTTAATAACCAATAACAGTTTTGGCAAATTAAAAAAAGAACATTCCGTTAAAGATATAGAAACTCTTTTTGCTAATGACTCTATTGTAGTAGATACTACTATACAACTTACGGCAAGCAAACATAAGCGACATATTTTTGAACAAGGAGGGAAACCATTATTTACGGTTAGTATAAATAGTGATGACGAAATTGAAAATATACAAGTACTTGATTCTCGTTATACAACCAATGAGGGTATTGGATTACTAAGTACCTTTAAAGAAATAAAAGACAACTATACTATTGAAAAAGTAATTACTTCTATGAACAATGTTATCTTATTCATAAAAGATAGTGACCTTTATTTTACCTTAAATAGAGAAGAATTACCTGCTAATTTAAGGTATGACATTAATGCAAAAATTGAAGCTGTACAAATACCAGATGCAGCCAAAATAAAATATATGATGTTAGGTTGGGATTAGTAAAAGATATTACTTTCTTAACTATTGGTCTGAGTTTGACGTAAGAAAATCACGTCAATTCAAGTGATTTTATGAAGAAAGATTGTATTGAGAATAGTGATTTTCTACATAAAAAAGCTATTCTCAATACAGCTTTCTCCATTACATTCTGAAAAACCACTCCTTTAGATTTATTTATTCACAAATTCAGTAAATTAAAAATGGAAAAGATCCACTGTTGAATTGACACTTTTCATAAAATTATATATAGTCTAGGTCAAGCTCAGGTTATTGAATATTATATATCAATTAGTTTTTTATAAACTAAGGTGCTATCAATTAAAAAATCAGTGAAATCAACAGATTGATAAGATTGTCGTAAAAATGTCGTAAACAAACCGTTATCAAAATCATAAATTCATAAGTAGTTTTGTATGAACAATAAACCAAAATTAATTATGAACGAAATCGGAAAAAAAATAAGAGATGTAAGAAAGAAAAAAGGACTTTCTCAAGAAGAGTTGGCTGAATGCGCAAAAGTGAATTTAAGAACAATTCAACGGATTGAAAACAATGAAAGTGAACCTCGTGGAAAAACCTTGAATTTAATTTGTAAGTCTCTTAACATAAACGCTGAAGACATTTTAGATTACGGAAAGCAAACGGACAAAAGTTATCTAATAATTTTTCACCTTTCAGTAATATCATTTTTAGTAATTCCTCTTGGAAACATAATTCTCCCACTAATTTTATGGATAAGCAAAAAAGATAAGATAATTGGACTAAAAGACATCGGAGTAAATCTTTTAAATTTTCAAATAATTTGGTCAATACTAGCTTTTCTATCTATTACTACATTCGCATTTTTTAAAATTATGCATTATGAATATTATCCAATTCTATTCTATATATTTATCGGACTTTGTGCTTTAAATTTAATATTGCCAATATTTTTTGCAATTATAACGAATAATAGAATAAAAGAAAATTTATATCCTAATATAATTAGGCTGATAAAATAACTGGTAACAGCAACGGGTTTAATTCATTTTATGAGCTTTTAAAAGTAAACAACTACTTATTAAGCTTAAATTTCTTTCTGTTTTCAATTATGATATCACTATATTGGGTAACCCATTCAGTTAAATCCAATAATTTTAGTAAATATGAGTGACCAAAATCCGTGAGTTTATATTCTACTCTTATAGGCACTTCGGGGTACATAGTTCTAAACAAATATCCATCGGCTTCTAATACTTTTAAACGTTCACTCAATATTTTACTAGAAATGCCATAAACGTATTTCTTTAATTTATTAAAGCGTAAAACAGGAAAATACCCTAAATACAATATAATAAGCACACTCCATTTATCAGAAGCCAAGGCCATTACATCTCTAATTGGGCAGTATTCCTCTTTTCTAGGGTCAATATGCCCAAACATTTTTTTTATCTTTTCTGCTACCTTAACTTTGTGATTATCAGTAACAGTTTCTATTTTATACCCTAGTTCGCTTTTAGAAACTTCTTCCATATTGAAAACAAAATTTATATTTTTACTTTTTATTAAATAGCAAGTTACTAAAAGTAACCAATTATTTTAAATTATGAAAAAACTTCTCAACAAATACATTCCGCTTGCATATGGCAGTTACTTAAATACATTAGCTATATTTTCAAAAGAAAAAGTAGCTAAAAAAGCATTCTATCTTTTTTGTACTCCAAGAAAAGGAAAAATTTTACCGCAACAAAAAGAATACTTAGAAATAGCAAAAAAAGAAATAGTACAATCCGCCAATGTAAAATTGCAAGTTTATGAATGGACTGGAAACAAAGAAACCATATTACTATTGCATGGCTGGGAAAGTAATGCCTTTCGTTGGCGAAACCTTGTTAAGATTTTGAAAGAAGAAAACTACAATATCATTGCTTTTGATGCTCCTGCACATGGAGATTCATCTGGAACTATATTAAATGTTCCTTTGTATTCAAAAGTAACACAAACAATTGTAGAAAAATACAAACCAAGACATATTATAGGTCATAGTATTGGTGGTATGACTACTTTATACAACAACCATACATATAAAAATAACTTTGTTGATAAATTAGTAATTCTAGGCGCTCCATCAGAATTTTACGCTATTCTAAATGATTATCAAAGAATATTAAAATTTAATAATAAAGTATTAGGAGCACTAAAAGTGTATATTAAAAAAGAATTTGGTTTTAAACCTGAAGAATTTTCAATGTCTGAATACGTAAAAAATAATACCAAAAAAGGGTTGCTAATTCATGATAAATTAGATAAAATTGCACCTTGTAAAGATTCTGAGCTTGTACACAACAATTGGAAAAATAGTAATCTCATAAAAACAGAGGGTTTTGGTCATTCATTACATCAAGATGAAGTTAGCAATGCCATTGTCAGTTTTTTAAAAGAAGTATAAAACATAATAAAATGAAGTATCCTATAGCACCTTTTCATATTGCAATTCCTGTTCACAACTTAGATGAATGTCGTAAATTCTATAGAGAGACATTGGAGTGTCCTGAAGGCCGAAGCAGTGAACAATGGGTAGATTTTAATTTATTTGGTCACCAATTGGTAATACACCATAAACCAAAAACAACTACAGAAAAGCCATATACCAATGCCGTGGATGGTAAAAACGTACCTGTTCCACACTATGGTGTTGTTTTAACTTGGGAAACGTTTGAAACATTTTCACAAGAACTAAAAAACAAAGGGCTAAAATTTGTGATTGAACCTTACACACGCTTTAAAGGAGAGCGTGGAGAACAAGCTACTATGTTTTTTTTAGATCCAGCTGGCAATGCTCTGGAGTTTAAAGCTTTTAAAAATATAGATCAGTTATTTGCTAAATAAAATTTTTACTCTTTAACATATTGCGTTTAAACCTTAGTCATTAAAAAGTTGTTCGTTAGTGTTTGGTTATTTTAAATTCAAAATTTATTTTAGCTAACAACAATTAGCCAAAAAATATCCGGACTTGTAACTTTGATTTTGACTAGTAACACCTTACTTAATGCTGATGAAAAGCATCAGAAATAAATTGCAAAACTTCAGATAGAGACTCTATCTAATACGTCCACGTATGCCTCCCCACCCCTAACTCTATATTCTTGTTTTTTACCATTTGTAGTTTTAGTTAGCTGCAAAATAAAATTAAGATTTTTTGAAGAATGAAAAGCATAGCTAGACTACTTAGTTTACTTTTATTCTGATACTCTCGATACACTTTTCATTCTTCAAAAACACTTGCTTGAATTGACATTTAGGAAATTATTTGATCCAAAATGCATAACAGTTTATTTTACTCTTTAGATTCAAGTTGTTTTTCAATTTTAAACAACCGGTCAGATAACGATTTTATTTCTTGATTCTCTTTTTCAAGTTTTCGAATTTTCTTTTCTTGCGCAATAGTATAAAGTGTTAACTCCTCTATCTTTTGAAGTAATTTTGCATCCATTTCTCCTAAGAAAATTCCATTTTTAGTTACTTCTTTAGCACTAGGAATATCTTTTAAATGTCCTTTTTCTTTTATGTGAATTTCTACCTCTTTTAGGCTTGGCAAATTGTAATCTTTTTCAAATACAAAATCTGACCATTCTGTCTCTACTTTTATTTCTTTTGCTCTTATCTGTCCATTCACAGCAAGTTTCCAAGAACCAGGATTTATTGTTCCAATACCAACATTGCCATTACTAACTATAAAATCACCAGAAGAAAAATACCATTCCCCTTTATAAGGTACATCTTCGTGTAAATTTACATCGGCAATAGGAGTAGGAATTTCAGGAATATTAACAATTAAATTTGATTCCTTTGTTATGGAACATTCAAATGAAAAGTGCCCCCACAATCCATTAGAATACCCCCATAGTTCATAAACCATTGAACTTGTTTTTTTTAATTTCAAAACAGTCTGCTTTATTCCACTTACATTATTCTGCCAATCAGATTCAGATGAAGTAGTGCTTTCTCTAAGCCTTATGAATGCAGATGAATTATATTTAGACTCAGTATTTACATAATTAAAATCAACAGCAATATTTACAGAATTATAGTTACCATTATTATTTAAATCAATTTCAAATAGTTTATACCATTTTCCACTTGAATTTATTCCTAAACTATATTTTCTATTATAGTGGTCTTGAGCTTGCATTCCAAAAGTAATTACAAACAGAACAATTAATAATAATATTTTTTTCATTTTTGTTATTATAATTTTTATACTAAATTAAAGACACATATATATTACATTTCTTACAAAAATACTCATTGACATAAAATCTACTGTTATTAGTCTGTAATATTTTTGTAAACAAAATTCTATATTTTAAACTTCTCGATACACTTTTCATTCTTCTAAAACACTTGAACCTTTATTTAAAAAACTATTTAACTCAAAACACTCAATGTTATGGTATGTTAGATTCTAAATATAAAAAATGTAACCTTAGTTAGTTGGGGTACATTTTTCTTTAAGTATTGCTTAATTTTAGCCTATCTACAAAAGTAGAGTACTTTACAGACTTATTTTTTTACGCCTACATAAATTTGTACTTCAGCATTTGTTGGATTTTGGGCTTTCTCTCCATAAATTTCAAAATCTGCTATGTATGATCTGTCCAAATCTATATTCCATATTTCTAACCATTTACCATATACAATTCCTTGTGATAAATCTCCTTTAACTGTAAAATTAGTATATATGCCACTATCAAAAGATTGTCCAACCATACCTTCAGGAATATTTTTTAAGGTAGATACTTTACATCCTAAAATGGTATCGTATGGTTTAGTGTAATCACTCTCATAATTGGTGTATATTGAATATACTTCTGAACTAAGTTTATTAGGTATCTTTTCTAAAATACCTTCAGTCATAAACGTATTCCATAGCGCAACAATATCTTTGCCTGCTTGTTCGTTTTCATTTGTAGTACGCACTTTAATACCAATAACCATAAAAGGTTCTTTTTTTACATTTTGCATTGTTGTTGTTTTATTGATTCACTACAAATGTAAATAGCAACTACGTCAAAGGTATGTCAGGGGTAGCTTCCCATTTTTTACGAACCATATCAAAATAATCTTGAAGCGTTAGCTTATGAGGTTCAAAAGTAGTAGATAATAGGAGTACTTTTTGTATACAGTCTATCCTAAAGGCCCTAAAATCTTTACGAAGCCTACAAAAAGCAATCAATACCCAGTTATCATTGGTATGAATCAGTGCAAATGGTTCTATTTCTCTTTGTGTTTTTTTTTGTTCTAAAGACATATAATCTATACCAATAACCTTATAATTGGTTATTGCTGTTTGTAATTGCATTAAATAATTACTTGTTTTTTCATTCTCTATATTAGTCCTTATCTGTAAACGCTCGGTTAATAATACGGCTTTATCTTTTTGTGAATATTTAAGTACTGACTTAATCTTTTCAACCGCACTGGCATATTGCTCTGTAAATGAGGCATCCTTGTTTTTGTTCACTATTTGCTCAGCCGTTATCAATGCATTAGCTTCTTCCTCTGTAAACATTACGGGAGGTAAATTATAACCTTCTATTATTGAATACCCTTTTCCCTCTTCTGTAAAAATAGGAATCCCAGACTGCTCTAGGGTTCTAATATCTCTGTACACTGTTCTAATACTAACAGAATGCTTTTCTGCAAGTTCTCTGGCTGTTACAATCCTTTTACTTTGTAATTGTGTTACAATTGCTGTTAAACGTGCTAATCTAGGTTTTTCTTTCTCCATTTCTTAGGCATTAGGTTCTAACTGTGCCCATTCCGTCCACGAACCATCATAAACCGAAGTTTCTTTCTCTCCTATCAGCTCACTTGCTAATAAAAGAATACATGCTGTAAGACCAGAACCGCAACTAAACACTAAAGGCTTGTCTTCTAGAATTACAGCGCCAAATATTTTAGTAAGTTCCTCTTTAGTTTTATACTTACCATCTTGTAAAACATCTTGAAAGGGAATATTAACTGAATTTGGAATACTACCACTACGTAAACCTTCTCTAGGCTCTGGTTCTGTACCATTAAAACGACCTGCTGAGCGTGCATCTACAACCAACTCGTTTCCTGATTCAATATTCTCTTTTATAGCTGTATAGTCTTTTACTTTTGTTGTGTTTAAGTGAGCTATAAAATTACCCAACGGAACTCTTTTCTTTGTTTTATCTTCAGTAGTGAAACCTTGTGCTACCCAATCTGGCAAGCCTCCATTTAAAACAGCAATGTTCTTATGTCCAAAAGTATTAAACAACCACCAAACTCGTGGCGCAGTATAAATACCTAGATTATCATATACTACAATAAAGCTATTTTTGTTTATGCCTAATTTACGTGCTTCTTCTTGAAATTGTTCCACACTTGGTATGGTATTGGGATAATCACTAGCTGCATCACTAAAATTGGTTTTAAGATTAAAATAACGAGCACCTTTTATTCGCACATCATTTATACTACTAGCTAGACCAGACACATTACTAGTTGGGCTAGCATCTAATAGCACCAAATTAGAATCTTCTAATATAGTAGCTAGTTCTTGTGAGGAGATTATTGGTGTTTTCATATGTAAGAGTTTTATGCAACAATAAAATTACTCCTATTAAATTTCCCTTTAAAACTTACTTATCAACAAAAATCATTACATACTAAATCTGATTGGTTTTAGATTCATTAGCAAAAACTATATTTTATATCCTTAAAACTTCTCGATACACTTTTTTATTCTTCAAAAGAATCGAAATGACAGTTTTTTATGATTAAATACGGACATTCAAATAAAATTTTAAATGGTTCATTATTTACCAATCATTTACATAGAGTGAAATCCTATGATAAAAAAAGCTTTTTCTTATAAATCAAATTTATAAGTTGCTCCTGCTAAAACCTGAAAGCCTTGTACTGGATAATTTGCCCAACGTTGATAATTATTATTTGTAATATTAGCTGCTTTTACAAATACTGACAATGTTTTATCAAAACGATACCCTAAATGTGCATTGGCATCAAAAAAATCTTTTAATACAACTTCGGTAGAATTAAAATTTTGTGGTAATGTTGCTGGAGCCGCTATAGAATTCAAATCTTTTCTCTCACCTACATAGAATAAGTTTGCTCCAGTGAACCATTTTTCCCCTATTTGATAATCCATAAAAAGTGAACCTTTTACTTTAGGTAAATTCCATGCAGGGTTATTAGTTTCTGTATTATAATCTAATATCTCTGCATTTATACCTAAAGCAAAATTCCTATTTACATCAATATTTAATTCTGCAAAAAATGCGAAGGTTTTAATATCATCATAAAAAATATCAAAAGAGTTACCTAAATGGTAATCCTTATCATCTTCTCCTCTAAATGAGTTTTCAGGATTTAATTTATACAATGCTCTATTATTTTCTGTTGTATAGGATACTTTTACATTGTACCCCAAATTAGTTAACAATTGTCCTTTTAAACCTCCATAAGCATTGTATTGATTATCTGTTGGTAAAATGGTTAATGTTGGAGAAACAAAAGGATTTTCTTTAACAAAATTATGATATGAATTTTGTTTTAAATCTCCTTCTATACCACCATACGCAATTGCAGTTTCACCTGCTAGCCTATATGAAGCTGTTATTGTTGGATATATATAGAAATTACTCTCATTAGCATTCGTATTTAAACCGTATACTATATTAGCACCTAAATTTAATGTAAGGTCATCCCTTAGAATAACCAAGTTAGGATTAATGCCTGCTTGAAAATGTCCAAATTTAATTCTTTCTGTATTTTCCGTATTATTTAAACTGGTATTTTTAAATTTACCTCCCAGATAATCCAGTTTTATATTAAAGTTTATTAACTCACTTGAAATAGGTATTTCTAAAGCCGAATTTATAACTACTCTATTTTCTCCAGATTGTGTGGCGTCCCAAAAACGTCTTACCAAAACATCTCCACCTTTAATGAGATAATCTTCCATTTTTAATTCTCCTCCAAGTTCTACATTAAAGTAATTTTGTTTTTCATCTATTAAACTTTCTGGTGTAGTGCCAAGCGCATCATTGGTAACGCCATACCAACTATACAGTTTATGTTGTAAACCTAGATTCATATTCCACTCTAAGTCTCTTTCCTTTCTTGAGTACATTCCTGTAGCCTTAGTATCATAAAAAACATTGTCTACTGTAGTTTCTTTTATATCGCCGCGAGAAGAATGGTGATTTACACCAACGTCTAAGGTTTCATTTCTATTAATGGGTCTACTGGTATAAAAATCTAACAATGCATTACTAAAGTTACCTAACCCAACAGAAGCATATGAGTTATATAATTCTTCTGGTTTCTTTTTTTTAACAGCAGTGGCTTTCCCTTTGGCAGGTGTAAATGTTGAAGCAACTGGAACTGAAAAGATACTATAGCTAATTGGCTTTTTCTTGAGCTCTACCGCTCCATTAATGATTGGTACAGATTTAATCTTAAAAGCATCTGATATTGTTGGTTTGTATGCTTTAACCACAGTTACTGTTTCTGTACCTAAATCTTTCTCTTCATTGTCTTTCTCTTGTGCCGTTACAACTTGAAAAGTTGTAAAAAGTAAAGTAATTATTATATAGATATACTTTTGCATAGTGTTCTTATATTTAATTTTGCCTTGGGTTAATAGATGAGTTACTACGGGCTTCTTTTTGCTTAATTATATTTTGCTCTACTTTTGCCTCTGCCACTATCTCTGGGTACTTCTTAAAGCTTTTAATAATATTCTCAAGAATATAATTTGCTTGGTATGCATCACCTAAGGCATAATAATTTTTTGCCATAATTAACAATCCTTTACCCGCCCATTCTTTATAACCGGAAAAATCTTTTACCAAAGTCTGTATAGAAGCGGAAGATTCTTCATAAGACTGTTCCTTGTTCTTAAAGTAAGAATCATAATACCATGCTTCTGCTGCTCTTTCTCCACTAGCAATTTTCTGCACAATGGCATATGCTTCTTTCGCCTTTGCTTCATTATTCGTTTTAATTGCAGATCTTGCAATCATAATATGCGCATCACTCTTTATTCTATCATCTGTATTAGGTGTTGCCAACACTTTTTCAGCATAAATCAGAGTTTTTTCATAGTTCTTTTGAGTATAATACCCTTTCATTAAATTAGACTGAGCAAAAGTCACATTCTGCTTAATATTAGCTGTTTCTTCTAATTTTTCTAAATATGGAAAAGCTGGAGCATATTTATCTTTACTTATATAAATCTCACAAACCCTTGTTAAAGCTTGTTCTGTAAATTCACTAGCTCCTTGATCTGCTACATACGTATAGTAAGGTAATGCTCTATCTTTATCTTTTTTTTCAAAATACAATTGTGCCAATTTAAAGTTTGCTTGCAAAGTATTTGCCCCATTAGGAAAGTCTTTTATGTAATTTAAAAAACCCCGTATAGCTGCATCTGTTTTATTTTCCAACAATTGTTTTTCCGCTGACTCATAAGTCGCATTATCTAATTCTAGATTGGTAACCTCAACAAAATCTATATCTTTTACCCAATTAGCATATTCATCTACTCTGCCCAAGTCTACATATACTAATTTTGCTGTGGATACTGCTTGTATGGCTTCTTGTGTTTTAGAATAATCACGAACTATAATCTTAAATTTTGTTAGTGCTTGTTCATTTCTACTGGCATTATAATGTACTAATCCTTGGCGTAACAGTGCTTTTGGTACTAATCCACTACCTTTATATTCTTTTATAATTCTATCATAAGCATTTAAGCCTTGTTGCTCTTTTCCTAATTTAACATAGGAATTACCAAGTTCATACAAAACATCATCTTTAAGTGTTGATTTAGAATACTTAGATATAAAACCATTTAATTCATCAATCTTTTTATCCGTTTTACCAACAAAACCATAACTAAGTGCTCTTTGGAAAGCTGCATAATCTTTTTGTCCACCTCTGTTTTTTAATGCGACGTTATAAGTTTCTATTGCAGGCCAGTACTTGCTGGATACAAAATAACAATCTCCTAAACGTAAATACGCATCATTCAACTTTGTTTCATCTACACCTTTACCTTTTGTGGTGAACTTTTTAAAATGAGTAATGGCATTTGTATAATCATTTAACTTAAAATAGGTATATGCCAAATTATAATCATACTCTTTGTACTCATCTACATTACTAGAACTAGCGCTTTGTTGAAAATCTTTAAATGTAGCTAGTGCATCATCAAACTTATTCAGCAAATACTCGGACTCAGCTTTCCAAAATAATGCTCTTGCCTTAAATATTTCATCTTCTGCATTATCTAAAGACTTAGTAAAAGCATCATTTGCACCTTCATAATCAGACTCCACAAATAACTCTACTCCTCTATAGAATGCAACTCTCTGGTATGTTTCCTTACTGGCATAGTTTTTATTTTTTTCTAAAAGCTCCATTGCACCTTTAAAGTTTTTTGATGTAATGTATGAATCTACTAAAAGCTCTTGTATTTCTTCTGTATGCTCACTATTTGGGTATGTTTCCAAATAAGTAGTCAACACTGTTGGTACACTTTCATAAGCATTACCAACTTCATAGCTTAACCTTGCATAATTTAAAAACGCATCTTTTTTAATCTCTTCAGAATAATCCATTTGTGCTGCATTCTTAAAAGCATTTAAGGCTTCTTTCTTTTTGTCGAGTTTTAGATAACATTCTGCCAAATGATAATATGCATTTTGGGCAACACTATTATTACCATCTATAATATTATTAAATTGATCTATACCATTAGCATAATCTCCTTGCTTGTAATAACTATAACCTAATAAATAATAATCTGTATTATTCCATTTGCCACTTTTTCCTCTATATTCTTTTAGGTAAGGAATGGCATTGTTATATTGTTTTAAGTTAAAATAACTTTCTCCTATAATTTTATTAAGTTCAGAAATTTCATTCCTATCGGACTTTGCCAACTGTTCTTTGGCTAATGCTATAGCCTTTTCAAAATTACCAAGCTTAAAATTCATATCTGCTTGATAGTATGACAATTTTTCCTTTAACTCATCCTGATCTGTAATCTGATCAAAACGCTCACTAGCCTCTTCATAGTCGTTCTGTTGATAAGAAATATATCCTAAGTAGTATTTGGCTTGAGATCCATAAGTTGATGAATTGGAAACTCTATTTAAATAAGGTTCTGCTTCTTTATATTTCTTTGATGAAAATAAGGCATACCCATTATTAAATTCAAACCGTTCTTTATCTTTCCTAGACATAGAGGACTGATCTACTTTTTTGTACCATTTTAGTGCATGCGGATACTTACCAGTTTCAAAGTAATAATCTGCAACATCTAAAAAAGCCGTATTCCTCTTTGTAGAAGTGGGGTAGTCTTCTACAAATTGCTCCATTAACTTATCTGCTCCTAGTTGATTAAGACGAATGGCAGCTGTAGCAACATAATAAGTACTATTTGCTTTTGTCTCATAGTCGGTTGTCTTATTTGCTACTTTTTTAAAAATGGCCTGAGAGGCTTGGTATTGTTTGTCATTATACAAAGACAATGCATCTAGATAATCTTTTTTGTCGTGTGTGTAAACTTCGGTTTTTTGAGAAATGCCATAGTAAGACATCCCCATAAAACATAGGAGTAATGCAATTTTTTTCATTTTCATATAGACTTAGGCATTAAAGTGATATACCCTTGTTAAATTATATAACGTTAAAAATTGTTTAGAAGTATATCTACTACTAAAGAAAATATTTTTAGGTTTAGTTACCAAGTATTACCCTAGAACTTATTACTTTTATATCAACAATAATACCAGTAAAATTATTCATAATAAAAATTTATGCAAGACACTATATTGGAGCTTAAAGACGTTTCCGTTTACCAAAAAGAAAATTTAGTATTAAACAACATATCCTTAAAAGTAAAAAAAGGTGAGTTTGTTTATTTAATAGGAAAAACAGGGAGTGGAAAAAGTAGCTTTATGAAAACACTTTATGGTGACTTGGCACTACGGGAGGGTGATGGTAATATAGTAGATATGGATTTAAAAACGTTAAAAGAAAAAGATATCCCATTTTTAAGACGAAAACTAGGTATTGTATTTCAAGACTTTAAGTTATTACCTGATAGAACAATAAACAATAACCTGCTTTTTGTATTAAAAGCAACTGGATGGAAAGATGCTTCTAAAATGGAAGTAAAAATAGAAGAGGTATTGGATAAAGTTGGTATGAAAACAAAAGGCTTTAAATTTCCACACGAGTTATCTGGTGGTGAGCAACAACGCATTGCCATTGCACGTGCCTTACTCAATGATCCTGAACTCATATTAGCAGATGAACCTACAGGAAATTTGGATCCTCAAACCAGCGTAGAAGTAATGAAGGTCTTGCAAGAAATAAACAAAACTGGTAGAACTATTTTAATGGCAACACATGATTACGCCTTGATTTTAAAATACCCCTCCAAGACTTTAAAGTGTGATGAAAACAAAGTTTTTGAAGTAGTACAAAGAGGTATTTAATATTAGTTTAAGAGCGTATGATTGACAGTTAAAAATCTATTACATCTTGTAGCCGCTGCATATATAGACACATTGCTTCGTTTTTAATTTTACCATAGCCCTTCTATAAAATTAGGTCTTGCAAATGTTAAATTTGCTGTATAAAATTGTATATCCGTTTTTAGCCATATAACACTACGTTACCCCGAGTTTATTTCAGGGTAATATTACAGAAGGTTGGTTTACAGTAATGAGATTCTGAAACAAATTCAGAATGACACTCTCCGTAACCTTTCATCACTTAACGCAAGTACAATACCAATATAAAAAAATCCCAACTCATATAGTTAGGATTTTTATTTGGCTAAGCTTATAAAGCTTAAGCTATTTTATTACGTTTACGTTCGTTTTCTGTTAAATAAATTTTACGTAATCTTAAGTGTATAGGGGTAACTTCTACATACTCATCTTTTTGTATATATTCTAACGCTTCTTCTAAAGAGAATTTAATTGCAGGTACAATTTTAGCTTTATCATCTGCTCCTGAGGAACGTACATTTGATAATTTTTTAGTTTTGGTAATATTAACGGTCATATCATCACCTCTAGAATTTTCACCAATTACTTGACCTTCGTAAATATCTTCACCTGGATCTACAAAGAATTTACCTCTATCCTGTAATTTATCAATAGAATAAGGAATAGCTTTTCCTGTTTCCATAGAAACTAAAGAACCATTTTGTCTTTGTGGAATATCACCTCGCATTGGTTGATACTCTAAGAAACGGTGTGCCATAATAGCTTCACCAGCAGTAGCAGTTAATAATTGGTTTCTAAGACCAATAATACCACGAGAAGGAATTAAGAATTCGCATACCATACGCTCTCCTTTTGCTTCCATACTGGTCATTTCACCCTTACGCATAGAAACCATTTCTACAGCCTTTCCAGATACTGTTTCTGGTAAATCTATAGTTAATGCCTCTATAGGCTCACATTTAACACCATCAATCTCTTTTATAATAACTTGTGGTTGCCCAATTTGCAGTTCATAGCCTTCTCTACGCATTGTTTCTATTAATACAGACAAGTGTAATACACCACGACCAAATACTAAAAATTTATCAGCACTATCGGTTTCATTAACACGCAGTGCCAAGTTTTTTTCTAGCTCACGCTCTAAACGCTCTTTTATATGACGAGAAGTAACAAACTTACCATCTTTACCAAAGAAAGGAGAGTCATTAATAGTGAACAACATACTCATTGTTGGCTCATCTATTGCTATTGTTTGTAATTGTTCTGGATTTTCTATATCTGCAACTGTATCACCAATTTCAAAACCTTCTAACCCTACAATAGCACAAATATCTCCAGTAGTTACTTCTTCTACTTTTAGCCTACCAAGCCCTTCAAAAGTATATAATTCTTTAATTTTAGATTTTACAACGCTACCATCTCTTTTTACCAAAGAAATTTGTTGCCCTTCTTTTAAACTACCACGTTGTAATCTACCAATAGCAATCCTACCTGTAAAAGAAGAATAATCTAGAGAAGTAATAAGCATTTGTGTGTTACCTTCTTTTGGCTCAAAAGATGGTATATGCTCTATTACCATATCTAATAATGGTTCTATATTATCTGTTTCATTTTTCCAATCATCACTCATCCAGTTATTTTTTGCTGAACCGTAAACTGTTGGAAAATCTAATTGCCACTCTTCTGCACCTAATTCAAACATTAAGTCAAAAACTTTTTCATGTACTTCTTCTGGTGTACAATTTTCTTTATCAACTTTATTTACAACAACACAAGGTTTTAAACCTAAGTCTATTGCCTTTTGTAATACAAAACGAGTTTGAGGCATTGGTCCTTCAAAAGCATCTACTAAAAGTAAAACTCCATCTGCCATATTAAGTACCCTTTCTACTTCACCACCAAAATCGGCGTGACCAGGAGTATCAATAATATTTATTTTTGTACCTTTATAGACTACAGAAACGTTTTTAGAAACAATTGTAATCCCGCGTTCACGTTCCAAATCGTTGTTATCTAAAATAAGGTCTCCTGTATTCTGGTTCTCTCTAAACAATTGACAATGGTACATAATCTTATCTACCAATGTTGTTTTCCCATGATCTACGTGGGCAATAATTGCAATGTTCTTTGTTGTTGACATAACTGATTTTTAAATGCACTTACCTTCCTAAATGCGGGCGCAAAGATACTCTATTTTTTTAAGTGAAAAGCAAAAGAACAAAATTTCTCATTTCATTGATTTCTAAGTAGTTTACATAAACACTAATACATACAAAAACCATTATCTTTGTAAACACAAATTTTAGCAAAGATGAATTTAGACCTCATACCTCAAATAAAACATACTAATACTAATAATTTTTTCTTATTATCTGGACCATGTGCCATAGAAAGTGAAGAAATGGCTTTACGTATTGCTGAAAAAATAATGACTATTACAAATAAGTTAGAGATTCCTTATGTTTTTAAAGGAAGTTTTAAAAAAGCAAACCGTAGTAGAGTAGATTCTTTTACAGGAATTGGAGATGAAATAGCTCTTAAAATACTTAGAAAAGTTTCAGAAACTTTTAATGTTCCTACTGTTACAGATATTCACGAAGTTTCTGACGCTGCAATGGCTGCAGAATATGTAGATGTACTACAAATCCCTGCATTTTTAGTAAGACAAACAGATTTAGTTGTTGCTGCTGCCAACACAGGCAAAGTAGTAAACCTAAAAAAAGGACAATTTATGAGTCCTGAGAGTATGCAACACGCAGTAAAAAAAGTAATAGATAGCAACAACCAACAGGTTATGGTTACTGATCGTGGAACTATGTTTGGGTACCAAGATATGGTTGTTGATTTTAGAGGTATCCCAACTATGAAGCAATATGCACCAGTGGTGTTAGATGTTACACACTCTCTACAACAACCTAATCAATCTTCGGGTGTTACTGGCGGAAGACCAGATATGATAGAAACCATTGCACGGGCTGGTATTGCTACAGGAGTAGATGGTATTTTTATAGAAACCCATTTTGATCCTGCAAATGCTAAAAGTGATGGCGCCAATATGCTGCACTTAGATCACTTAGAAAAACTACTAACTAATCTAGTAGCTATTAGAAAAACTGTAATTAGTCTATAAATTATTCCTAATTTCTTTAGGGTTTTTACCATAATATTTCTTAAACGCTGCACTAAAATGTGTGGCGTTTTTATATCCAACAAATTCTGCAATTTCATAAATGGGCATATTACTAATTTTTAACAAATCCTTTGCCTTTTTCATCTTAATCTCTCTCTCGAACTTATTAATAGATGTCCCCACTACAAGTTTAAATTCTTGCTTTAACTCATACTCATTTAAACCAACAATTTTTGCAAGCGAAGCTATTGAATAATGGCATTGTAGATTTTTAGTTATAAACCCTTTTACCTTATACACCTTTTTTAAAGCTGAATATGTAAAATTATAACTATCCCCTCTTCTTTTTTGAAACTCAAAATCGTTTATTTGTAAAGCTAATAACTCTTGTATCTTGGCATTTATAAACAAAACCTTACTTAATCCTTTATATGCAATTTGATCCAATTCAGACAAAATATTTAAAACATCTGCCCTTAAAGGAAGCACACATTTTCTGCCTTTAATATTATCTTTAGTAAAGTACTCATCACAGCCTATACGCTTAAGGTAATTATGAGATAATTTTATATTTATCTCATAAAACTTTTGCCTAGAAGATAGTTTTATAACTCCTTTAAACTTATTTAGATTAGAGATATAAGCTTCTTGACTTTCATAAACAGATTCTTCCTCATCTTTTTGATAAAAAAATACCTCCCCAGAGACCAAAAAAGATAACTGAGCTACATAAGAATGCTTAGCAGCTGTAATTAATAAATCTTGTTTAAGTGAAAACTTGCGTATACTTAACAATACACCTTTAAATTTATAAACTAAAATTTCACCTGTTCCATATTCATCCCTAACATTGTACTTGGTAATTGTTATACCATCAACTATTAATGTATTAACAACACTACCAATTGTATTCTCTAAGCTAGAAACCAGCTCTACTGACTTACGTCTTTTTTTTTCCAAATCTCGTCATTTAGTCCTTTTTATTTAACATTAATTTTGCTTCAAATTTATTTAGACTAAATATAAATAACAATTATTTTATGAAAAAAACTTACATTTTTATCTTAACGTTATTATTTGCTTTCGTTTCTTTAGCACAAACAACAAGTATTAAAGGTAAAATCATAACAGAATTAGGGGACCCTATACCCAATGTAAATGTAACATTACAAGGAACTAGCAAAGGGACTTATACAAATACAAACGGTAATTATTCTTTAAAAAATATTACTGTTGGCACTTATAAATTAGTAGTTACCAATGTTGGCTATTTAAAGCAAATAGTTACTATTGTTATTAGTGAAGAAAGAAAAGATGTAATTAAAGATATTACACTAATTAAGTCTACTGAGAATCTAGATGAAGTAATTGTAGACGGAAAACAAACAAACAAATTTCTAGTTCACAAACCATCTACATCTTTAAGATTAAAGACAGAAACAGCCAAATTACCACAAAACATACAAATAATTAGTAATGAATTAATTGAAAACCAAAACATTATAAGTATGATGGAAAATGTTACACGTAATGTTAGTGGCGCTCAGATGATTGAGCATTGGGGTAGCTTTGCTAGAATAAATATGAGAGGTTTTAAACTACCTGCTTTTAGGAATGGAATGAATATGGAAATGCCATGGGGACCATTATCTGAAGATATGTCTATGGTTGAAACTATAGAATTTGTTAAAGGACCATCTGGTTTTATGATGGCTGCTGGTGAACCAGGTGGCTTTTACAATGTAGTAACCAAAAAGCCAACTACGGAAACAATCAATACTATTAGTGTAACCGCTGGTAATTATAATACTTTTAGGGGAACATTGGACTCTGGTGGAAAATTAACCAATGACGGAAAATTGCAATATCGTTTTAATGGAATGTATTCATCACAAGAATCACATAGAGATTATGAAGAATCAGAAAGATTAAGCATAGTGCCATCAGTTAAATACTTAATAACAGATAAAACTTCGATTAGCACAGAATTTACATATCAAAAATCCAATCAATTAATTGGAGCGGCCTATGTATTTGCTTTACCAAAAGATGGTCTTGGTGGGTTTAATGCTAATTATACATCTATAGATAAAGACTTTCCAAAAACTACTATAGAAGAATATAGTTTGTTTACAAACATTACTCATATTTTTAATGATAAATGGTCAATAGAAGCACAACATGCCTATATGAGCTATAATCAAGAAGGTGCCAGTTTTTGGACATATAGTATAGATAACATTGGCAACGCAGATAGAAGAATAAGTCTTTGGGATGCCTTAACAACAAACCAATTAGGACAAATTTACTTTAATGGAGAATTTAAAACTGGTAGTATAATTCATAAAATAATGGGAGGGTATGACTTTCGTGATTTAAACTACTATGCAGATTGGTCTCAGGGTGGCACCATAGATTTACCTTCTACCCCATTTAACATATACAACCCAGTATATGGCAATGCTATATATCCTGAGTTTAACCGCACATTAAATATAAGAGAAAGAGGAAAAGGAAATCACCAAGGAATAAACTATAATGCTTATTACTTTCAAGATGAGATGTGGATGTTACAAGATAAACTTAGGCTTACTTTGGCTGGTAGATATACAGACGCTGAAGTTTTTGCCTATGGTAGCTATGCGGAAAATTCAAAATTTACGCCAAGAATAGGCATAAGCTATAATATATTACCAGATTTATCCATTTACAGCTTGTATGACCAAACATTTTCTCCTCAATATGGTGCTAGTTTTTCCGGAGAAAGATTTAAACCTGTAGAAGCTAAAGACATTGAAGCTGGCCTAAAAAAATCTTGGTTTAATGGAAAACTAAATACAAGTATAACTGCATACCAAATAACAAAAGAAAACATAAAGGTTGGCGACCTAGATAATCCTAACTTCTCAATTCAACTTGGAGAAGTACAATCTAAAGGTGTTGAGTTTGATATGCAAGGAAAGTTAAGTTCAAACTTAGATGTTGTTTTTAATTATGCCAATACCAATGTAAAAATAACAAAAGATACCGATTCAGATAAAATAGGGAACAAGCTTGCTGGACATGCAAAACACATTACCAATGGTTGGGCAAACTACACCTTTAAGAACAATGTATTAAATGGTTTTGGAATTTCCCTTGGATATCAATACCAAATAGATAGGGCTACATGGCAATGGGCAGCAGACAATGAAGCTTTATTACCTGATTATTTTAGGTTAGATGGTGGTATTTCCTGGAAAAATAAAAATGTGTTCATTACCCTCAACGTTAATAATATTTTAAACAAACACTTATTTTCGGGTTCTGCTTATTCATCATATATATATTGGCAAAGCGAGCCTGGTATAAATGGTAGAGTAACATTAACCTACAAATTTTAGATTCGTTTAATTCGTTTTTGTCAAGACCATTTAGTGTGTTTTAGCTAAATGGTCTTATTTCTTTTATATACAACTTGCTACGCTTTTTATAAAGCCCTATACGTTTTATACTGAAGATAAGTGAGATTTGTATTAAGAATAAAAATTTTTTATCATTGAATTAATTTTTTGATACATTTTTTTAATAAATATTTGAAAAACAACACTTTATAAATTATTTGACTCATAATAGTTAATAACCTGAGTTCGGTCTAAGAATTTGATTAAAAAAAGCTCTCATATTGAGTGATTTTTCACAGTGAAGCTAATAAAAATTGTATCGCCCTTTCGGAAAGCTTAAGATGACAAAGCTTTTGGTTTAAAATTTACTTACCTTCTGTACAATTTTCTATCGAAAATCACCCAGACTTACATAAATTTTCTTACATCTAACTCAGGCTAATAGGTTCTCCAAGCATTATCCAATAAATATATACTACTTATAAAACTTAGTATCTCTTACATTATAAGCGTCCTTCAAGACTGCTATTAAAATAGTATTATCTATTTCTTCTAAGCTTTTGTATCGCAAAGATTTTATTACTTTACGACCCGCCGTTGTCATATATTCTAAATTTACCGTTAAATGTGCAGCATTCCAAAAACCAAGATCTACATAATCCTTAGATTGATTTAAATAACAAAAAGGTTTCCCTGCTATATAATAAAATGGAATTTTATACTTGAATTTTAAATCAACATTTGACACAACACTCTCTATTACAGATTGTAAGTGCATTAAAATATTTTTAAAGGGTTCTGGTTTATTTAAAATATAATCTTCAGCTGGATTCATCTCTTAAATATATAAATTTTGTACTGGCTATTGCACAATACAATAATTTTTATTTACTTTGTTTTTCAAAGTACTTTATATATGGATTCTAAAAAATACTTAGACGACATTTCTGAGATTAAAAATATGATGAGTAAATCATCTCGCTTTATGTCCTTAAGCGGATTATCAGGAATATTAGCAGGTGTTTATGCCTTAATTGGTGCTTATCTAGCACATAACATTATTTATGCTATAAATAGTGAGCCAAACAAACTGAAACAGTTTTTTATAACATTTAACAAGTTAGACTATTTATTAATAATTGCATTAAGCGTAATGTGCTTAGCACTTATTACAGGAACCATACTAACATATTTTAAAGCTAAAAAAAGTGGTGAAAAAATGTGGGATGTATCTAGTAAGCGTCTGTTATTAAATTTTGCATTACCATTAGTAGTGGGCGGACTTTTCTGCTTGGTATTAATACAATATGAATACATAAAAATAGTAGCACCTGCCACACTAATTTTTTATGGTCTTGCTTGCGTCAACGCAAGTAAATATACATTAGGTGGCGTACGTTACTTAGGTATTACAATAATTGGTATTGGTTTTATAGCTACACAATTTGTTGGTTATGGTTTGTATTTTTGGGCATTAGGTTTTGGAGTTTGTCATATAGTTTATGGATCTTTAATGTATTTTAAACATGACCGTAACTAAGTATGAGTATTATAAACAATATTAATAAAGCATTTGATCACCGCATTAGACTAGGCATTATGTCTATTTTAATGGTAAATGATTATGCAGATTTTAATATGTTAAAAGAATTATTAGGCGCAACAGATGGTAATATTGCAAGCCATACAAAAGCCTTAGAAAAAGTAGAATATATAAAGATTGAAAAACAGTTTATAGGCAGAAAACCTAACACCAAATATTTGGCAACCAAATTAGGTAAAATAGAATTTAAGAAGCATATAGACGCACTTGAAAAATTAATAGGAAAATAAAGTTTTTTTTACAATTATACTTTGAAATTCAAAGTACTTTAATGGTTATTATGAGAGCACTAATATTAGAAAAACTATACGAATGGAGTAAAATACCTTATCAAAAGTTCTTAAAAAAGAATGATGCATGGAATATAGAAATATCTGAACTTTTTAGTTATCCTAAAGATTCTTTGGGACAAGGCTTAGGTTTGTTTATTACCAAACATAATTTTGAGCTACAAGAAAAATTAGAAAGCCATGATGTGTATCACGTACTAACAAATACAGGTATTACGGTACCAGAAGAAATAAGTATGCAGTTTTATTTGTTAGGAAATGGTAAGCGTAGTCTTTACTTATTATCAGTTGTATCTTTAGGACTGCTTCTCTATCCTGATTATTTTAAAACTTTTAAAAACACCTATAAAAGGGGTAAAAAAGCATTGCAATTTTATCATTTAGATTTTTTAAAAATGCTGCATTTACCAACACAAAAAATTAAAACAACCTTTTTAATCTCTTAAAAAATGAAACAAAAATTAATTTTATTCACAAAATCTAATCTTAGCTTACTTGCATCTATAAGCTTTGCTTTTTTAATTTTAGCGGTCCGTATAAAAATTACAGGATCTTTCTTTTTTACTTTTTTAGTGTGGAACCTTTTTTTAGCTAGTTTACCTTATTTATTTTCTCAAATTCTAAAACAGCTAAATTCTACTAATTCTAGTAAACTAGTACAGTTTGGAACCTTTAGTTTATGGTTATTATTTTTACCTAACAGTCCGTATATTATTACTGACTTAATTCACTTGCAGAATAAAAACGCATCTTTACTTTGGCTAGATATGCTTATTGTATTTGTTTATGCTATTAACGGTTTATTACTTGGTTTGTTTTCTATGATAGATATTTACCAAGTTCTAAAAAGTAAATACAATGCAAAAAACGCTAACTTTTTTATGATATACTTATCTCTTTTATGTGGTTATGGTGTATACTTGGGTAGGTTTTTACGTTTTAATTCTTGGGACTTATTTACAAAACCACACATATTAGTCTACAACATTATCCATAGCTTAACTAATTACAATGTTTGGGCTATGACTTTTGCCTTTGGTGGTTTACTATGGATTTTGTTTTGGACTTTACAATCTAAACTTTACAAACAGTAAGAAATTTATCATTATAGTTATTTACCATCTACATAGTCTTGCAAATAAGAAAACCGAGATGTAAGTTTACCGTCTTTTGTCATTCTGGCACGTTCTAATACGCCGTCTTTATCATTATTAAAAAAGGCAGGTATAACATATTTTATAAAAGATTGTCCAAAACCTACACTTGCATCTCTTGGTAGCTCGCAGGGTAAATTGTCTACAGCCATAACAGCTATAGCATTATGATTTTTATAATCTGTTTCTTGTTCTGTTTGTGGATCATACCCATATACAGGATTTACTATTGTAGACGCTTTTATGGTAGATGCAATTGGTCCACCTATATCACAACTAACATCTGCAACAACTTTAATTTTAAACTCTGGGTGTTTTACATCTTCTTTAGTAAATAAATATGGCGCTCCATCACCGTAAAAGTGTCCTGCAATATAAAAGTCGGTTACTTTGGCAAACCTAAAAAAGTTTGATTTATACTCACTTGGATTGGTAAAAAATTCTTGTTTATTACTACGTTCACCATCTTTACGCTTATTGTAGTCTAAAGCGTCTATTTGGCAATATACAGGTGTGTTAAATTCTTCTTCTAAATATTCTTTTAGGTTTACTTTTTGCAAACCCATCCCATCTAGCATTTCTTTAGCTCCGTTACCTACACGACCTTTACCTGTGAGTAGTATTTTTATATTAGGCAGTTGTATTTTTTTTAGTTCTGCTATTAATGCTTCTTGGTCTTTTACTGTTTCTGCTTTTGGTAATGTAAAAGTACCATACTTTAATCCGTACGCTCTAAACCCATTGTAGGCACCAACAATACCAGCATACCTACCAAAAGCTACCAAACGTGTTCCTTTATCACTTACAATTGCCTCATGGTCATAAAACTCAATATTTTTCTCTAAAATAGTTTGCAATAATTTTCTGTTATAGGGTTGTTTTTTTATGGTATGTGAAAAGAAAAAATACTTTTTATTAGAAATAAGAGCTTCTATAGGCACTTCTTTTACACCAATAAGCACATCACATTCTTCCATTTTAGATGCTACTTGCAACTTTTTTTCTTCATATTCAGAATCTTTATATATTCTTATCTCTGAGGGCTCTACTATTATTTTAGCTTCTTTAAAAGTAGAAACAACTGTACTACAGGCATCTGGAGATAATACTACACGACGATCTGGCGGATTTTTTCGTTCTTTTATGATTCCGAATTTCATATTCTATGGTTATGTAACTTTATGTATGTATTGTATTTCAAATGTAACTTTTGGTAGCTATACTGCCAAAACTTTTTTTGGAATACTTTTTGAATTACCTTTGCAGACTGCGTTAGGGATAGTAGCGGCATCTTTTTTGTTTTTTATACAAAAAAATATAGCGGATAGCCCGTTTAAACGCCTTAATAAAAAGATCATTGAAATTTTGGGGCCGACTGGTTTTGACTGCAAGACTAATTGGAATGTAAGCATACCGAGCGCTGAGATATAGCTCGTAAATATCATATTTCACACTTTTAATTGGCGAAAATAATTACGCTCTTGCCGCTTAATCTGAATTATAGTAAGATAAGCCTCGTCCTTACTAGGTAGGGAAGCGAGATGTCCTGGAATAGCCCTTGTTGACGGCGATTCTAATTAGGGCACCATAAATGTCAATATAGAAATTGTGAGGCTTTGGCGCAATTTTAAAACTAAAAAAGCTAAGTGTGTATTGGGCGGTTTTTGGTCAGGTACACATCTAAAATTAAACAAAAACTAAGTATGTAGAAAGCATTGTAATTACTTGTTTGGACGAGGGTTCGAATCCCTCCGGCTCCACTTATTGAGTACCAAAACTCTTCAAAAAAAACCTTATAAATCATATACTTATAAGGTTTTTTCATTTTCATCCATATATCTAAAATTATACAATATTAGGGTATATTTCATTGATTATGCATAAGTAACCTGTACATAAACTCTGGATTATTTTTAAATTTATCCCAATCATACAAAACATCTATATACAGTTGTTTTAAATAATTCAGGATCGTCATTTAAAATTCATTAAAATTAACTTTATGTAATTTTATTGCTTTTAAAAAGAATCTATATGTTCACTTTGCTCAGAATATTAAGTGCTATTATATTTTTTTGATTTTATGTATATTTGATACATAACATAAAAAAACCAGAGCTTAACTGTGTATAGCTCTGCTTTGAACACAAGCAAAGAAAGAATGCGAATAGCTTTGTCTATATTGATTGGTATATATAGTATTATTCATTTATTCGGATTTTTTAAAGCATTTAGGATATCTGAATTTAATGTAATTACTCAACCAATTTCTAAAACACTGGGAATAATCTGGTTATTAACCTTTATTATGTTTGCTGTTACTGCAGTTCTATTACTTATGCAATCAAAATATTGGTGGATTATTGGGGCTGGAGGAGTAATTTTATCCCAGTTTTTAATTATTAATTATTGGAGTGATGTAAAATTAGGCACAATTTTAAATTTAATAATTCTCGTTTCAATAATAATTACATATTCAACTTTTAGTTTTAAGAAAAATATTCGTAATGAAACTACCAGAATATTTGAAAATACAGACACTACGAATAAAAAAATTATTTCTGAGCAAATGATTTCAGACTTGCCAACGGTAGTGCAAAAATGGTTATTAAATAACGGAACAATTGGAAAAGAACCAATTTATAATGTTTACTTGGAGCAAGATTTACAAATGTTGATGAAACCAAAACAAAAAGATTGGAGCAATGCAAAAGCCAAGCAGTATTTTACAATAGAACCACCTGCGTTTAATTGGTCAATAAATCTACAAATTAATCCTTTAGTGGGTTTAGTTGGTAGAGATAAATTTGAAAATGGACAAGGAGAAATGACAATTAAGATGTTTTCTCTTTTTTCAATTGCAGATGCTAAAAATGATGAAAAAATAAATCAAGCAACCTTACAAAGGTATTTGGCTGAAACAGTTTGGTTTCCTTCTTCGGTTTTAAGTCCTTACATTACTTGGGAAGCAGTTGATTTACATTCTGCCAAAGCAACAATGGAATATAACGGAACTAAAGGTTCAGGTGTGTTCCACTTTGATGAAAATAATAATTTCAAAAAGTTTGTAGCAATGCGTTATAAGGATATTCAAGATTTAAACCCTACAGAGTGGGCTGTGATTGCAACCAAAACAGAACTGCGTAATGGAATAAAAATACCAATTGAATTAAAAGCTAATTGGAAATTGAATAATGGTAATTGGACGTGGCTAAAGCTAAAAATAACAAACATTAAATATAACATTTGATGAAAAGACCATACAATTTACTACGTTGTCTGCTAAAGCTACCTACTCTGGTTTATTACGAAACTGAACTTATGAAATTCACGAATGTATTCAAAAACAATAATTTAAGTTCTGGAGTAAAGCAAATTAATTTTAGAGGTTGAAACTTTATCTACAGATCCTATTTAAATAAAGTACTTAAATAGAATCTAGATTAGTAATTGAGTCTAGAAAATACAAATCTATTTTCATTTTAAAAATAGCAGTACCTTTGTAAGCATAAAAAAAACCATCAACTACAATATTAAATTATGAAAAAAGTATTTTTAATTCTTGTAATATTTCAATTCATTGGCTGCGCAGAATTACAGCAGGTTGTTAACCAACTACCTCAAGGTGGAGTTTTAAGCAATGAACAAATAGCTAATGGCTTAAAGGAAGCCTTAAACCAAGGTATAAAAAAGCAAGTTAGCAAACTTACACTCAAGGATGGCTATTATAAAAATGAATTAGTTAAAATCCTCTTACCAGAAGAATTACAAAAAGTAGATAAAACTTTGAGGAGTATTGGTCTTAGCAAACTAGCTGACGAAGGATTAAAAGCAATTAACAGAGCAGCAGAAGATGCTGTTAGTGAGTCTACTCCAATATTTGTAAATGCTATTAAAAACATATCTTTTACAGATGCTAAGAACATATTAATTGGTAATGACAATGCTGCTACAACATATTTAACTACAAACACACAAACTGCATTATACAATAAATTTAATCCTGTTATTAAAAAATCATTTTCTAAAGTTGGTGCAGATAAAATCTGGAAAGATTTAATAACAAGGTATAACAACATTCCGTTTACCAAAAGTGTAAATCCAGATTTAACAGATTATGTTACCAATGAAGCCTTACAAGGTGTTTATACTATGATTGCCATTGAAGAAAAAGAAATAAGAAATAAAGTTTCTTCTAGAACAACAGACTTACTTAAAAGGGTTTTTGCATTACAAGATTAGTTTTGAAAGTATTTTCTTCACAATTATACAATAATATAAAATATACCTCGTTATTCAATAAAGTGTGTTAACTAACTTATTCTTAAAGTTAAGTTAACCATACACAATACAAGTTTTTTCGATTTTTGTATAAAATTTGAGTTAGTATTTTTTTGAGTTAGTTAGTTTTAAAAACCGGTGGGAGCACCGGTTTTTTTTATATCATAATATACAGACTTTAGAATGAAGATATATAACCTATTACTTTTTCATTAAAAATATCTGGTTGCTCTACGTTCACTACATGTCCACAATCCTTTATTACGATTAATTCTGATGTAATATGTTGTTTAACTACCTTCCGAATTGATGGTAAAAACATATAATCTTCTTCCCCCATAATATATAATACAGGAATCTTAATATCTTTAGTCCTAAAAAAACGCAATAATGGGTTTATATCTGCTGTTAGCTTAAACCACCTTATAAATTCTTTTTGATACAATTTTTTTGCTTCTCTTACAAAAAGAGATCTAGACTCTTTATGATTCTTATTTGGCATTATAACAAAGGCAAAAAATTTATACAACCATAAGTAAGGTACAATGGATTTAAAAAAAACGCCCAAACGCATTAATACCTGAGATCTAAAATTAAGTTTTAGTATAGCCCCACCAAGAACCATACTTTCTACTTTATCTGGATAATTTTCAGCAAGATTTCTAATTAATATAGTTCCTAATGAAATTCCAATGAAATGAGATTTTTCAACTTTTTCATATTGTAAAACTTCTACTATATCTTCAGTTAAAAAATCAAAGGTGTATTTTTTATTATAAACGTCTTTTATACTATGCTTAGAACCCCCGTGTCCTCTTAGATCTAACAATAAAATATTAAATTGATTTTTAAAAGCCCTTAATTGTTTAAACCAGATTGATGAACTACCTCCAGCTCCATGTATAAAGGTAACCCACTTTTGGGATGTTTTATGCCTGTAAGTTGTATAATTTAACAAATGATTGATTTTATTTAATGCTGGTAAAAATATGAATTATTAGTTATGAAACCTGTTTTATGCCTATGAAGTAGTTTAAACTTTTTTCAATTCACTATAAAATGTTCTTTTTAACTCAATTTTTATCTTTTTATCGGTTTTTTAGCATTGCTATGGAGTGCTAAAAAACACATCAATTAATCGAAAAAATATGTATTTTTCACTAGAATCAAAAAAATTTACCCTACTTCAATACCAACTACTTATAAAGTTAAAAAAAAGATAAATTACCAATAAATTATTTCTAAACCACTATTACACACAACCAAAACCCATATTTGAAACGTATCTTTGTTATAACAAAACATTGGGTATGAAAAATCAATATTGTAAAGTAGGTAACACCACTCCATTATTAACTAATGAAGAAAGTATGATTTCTCTTTTGGAACGTAGGTACAACTCATTTTTAGAAATGGCTGCTCAAATTGGTAATACCAATACTAAACTAGCAGAATTTTTAGAGTTTAAAGCATTAAAAATAAGAAGAACTTTAGAAAAATTAGCATAATTTTTCTAGTTCTTTTTTCATTTGCTGTTGTAATTCTTTTGCTTTGCTAGCAGCAATTTTTGCAAAGTCTAGACCACTACCTCCATATATTATTCCACGAGAGGAATTGATTAACAGACCTACATCTTTAGTCATTCCATATTTACATACTTCTGATAAGCTACCTCCCTGCGCTCCTACACCTGGAACCAATAAAAAATTATCAGAAATTATCTCCCTAATGCCAGTTAAATATTCTGCCTTAGTTGCACCAACAACATACATTAGGTTTTTAGCTCCTTTATAATTAATTGAAGTTTCTAAAACTTGCTTATACAATTCTTTTTTTTCTATTTTTTTTGTTTGATAGTCAAATGCTCCTACATTGGATGTTAATGCTAAAAGTATTGTATGCTTGTCTTTAAAAGCTAGAAATGGTTCTACGGAATCTTTTCCCATATATGGAGCCACAGTAACAGAATCAAACCCTAAGTCTTCAAAAAAAGCTTTGGCATACATAGTAGATGTATTACCTATATCCCCACGCTTAGCATCTGCAATTGTAAAAATCTCTGGATAATTTTCATTTAAATATTTAATAGTCTTCTCCAAAGCCATCCACCCTTTTATTCCATAAGCTTCATAAAAAGCAGTATTGGGCTTATATGCTACACACAAATGATGTGTAGCATTAATAATCTCTTTATTAAAAGCAAAAATAGGATCTTCTTCTTTTACTAAATGTTGCGGAATCTTGGTTAAATCTACATCTAAGCCAATACACAAGAATGATTTTTTTTTATGTATTTGGGCTACTATCTGTTCAGTTGTCATTAAGTTCTTTATTTTAAGAATTTGGATTCAATAACCAAATTAAAAAATTTCTGAGGCTTCTTTAAGTTTTTCAGTATTTTCAACAAACATTAACTCGTCAATTATTTTTTGAATATCTCCGTTAATAATATTCTGCAAATCATATAAAGTTAACCCTATTCTGTGATCTGTAACCCTACCTTGTGGATAGTTATACGTCCTAATTTTAGCAGAACGATCCCCACTACTTACCTGCGAATTACGCTTGGCAGCATCTTCTTCTTGCTTTTTGGCTAGTTCCATATCATATAATCTAGAACGTAATACCCTAAAAGCCTTATCTTTATTTTTATGCTGTGATTTCTGATCCTGACACTGTGCAACTAAACCAGTAGGAACGTGCGTTAAACGCACAGCTGAATATGTGGTATTCACGGACTGACCACCAGGTCCTGACGAACAGAAAAAATCTATACGCACATCCTTGGGGTCTATCTGTACATCAAAGTCTTCTGCTTCTGGTAAAACCATTACTGTGGCTGCACTTGTATGTACCCTACCTTGTGTTTCCGTTTGCGGTACACGTTGTACTCGGTGTACACCAGCCTCAAATTTTAAGGTCCCGTAAACATCTTCTCCAGAAACCTCAAACTGAATTTCTTTATAACCCCCACTTGTACCCTCACTTAAATCTATAACATTGGTTTTCCAACCCTTAGACTCACAATATTTAGTATACATACGGTGCAAATCACCAGCAAAAATACTAGCCTCATCACCACCAGTTCCTGCTCTAATTTCTAATACAACATTTTTAGAATCTTCTGGATCTTTAGGGATTAACAACAATTTTATTTCTTCTTCTAATTTAGGCAACCCAGCTTTTGCTTCTTCTAATTGCATTTTAGCCATTTCTATCATTTCTGAATCACTACCTTCAGAAATAATTTCATTAGCTTCTTCTATATTATTTGTAAACTCTAAGTATAAATCTCTTTTTTCACATAAAATCTTTAGATCTTTGTATTCTTTATTGAGTTCTACATAACGCTTTTGATCTGAAATGATATCTGGCTGGATAATTAAATCCGAAACCTCATCAAAACGCTGTTTTACTATGTTTAATTTTTCAATCATAATCCGTGCTTCGCTTGGATTGCGAATTTACAATAAATTTGAAGATTTATAAACATATAAAATAGAACAGAAGAAAAAGAAGTCTTCCTTTAATTTACATTTACAAACGTAGTACCCAAACTTACTATAAAAGAATCTAAACCTGTACTACGGTTATACATTGCTCCTCTTATGTCTAATGTTTTTAAACCAAAACCTAAAATTTTTAGTTCTGCAAAAATATCTTTATAACGTAATCCTGCTCCGTATTGATGAGAATTAAACTTGCTTAAATCATAATCTGAGGTGTAGTACGTTAGGCTAGAAACGGCCATTTCTTTCTTATAAAAATTATTTGCTTGCGACTGGTTATAAAATCTGTATGTTGGATATAGTGTAAAAACAGCATTCAACTTAACAGGTAACTCCAAACTTATTGTATGCGAATTTACTCCCCAATCATCCCAATAAAAACGATAGTAACTACGGAGTACAAATGTATCATTCAAATAATAATTTAATCTCCCTCCAATAGGAAGTTTAAATCGTGTATCTGGTAAACGTTCAACATCATCAGCCAATTGAAAATCATCAATAAAAAAATCGTTCACATCACCAAAATACACACGTTGGAAAGGAGTACTTAACAGTCCATTTTGCAAAATAAAATCAGCAACTAAAGAAGCTTGTACTTTTTTACCCAAGATTTGTGACAACCCTAAGGAAAGTGAATATGAATTTCGGTTATGATTGGAAAAACCTATAAAAGAAGGAGCGTATGTTCCACTACCTGTTACTCTGCTATCAAAAAAACTGTTTCTTAACTCTATTGGATATTGTACGTTCCATTTATCTAAAAACACTTGCCCAGAAACAGAAATTTCTGTATTTTTCTCATTAAATGAGTGTGCATAATTTACACCAAACCCTACTGATGAATAATCAAATTCTTTTGCAGCATAGATATTGGCACCAACAACTGTATTTCTATCTTTTGAACTATGCTCGTAAGAGCCTTTAAAATGAACCAGTTTGTCACTTTTAGATGCCCCTGAAGATGCATTAAAAGGGCTAATGACTACATTACTCCCATCCAACGGATTTACATTACTTGATGAAGCAGATGTATAGGCAGATATACCAGCATCTACTGTTAATACATCATTATCATTTAGTGGTATTCTAACAATGATGTTAGAAGTTGCATCTGTTAACTTTTCCGTTCCTTCTCCACCAGTTACAGCTGCATTTTTGCCATCTTGATCGTAATAACTAAAAAGCAAATCTATTTCTGTACGCTCTAAAACACGTTTTGTATAGGTAGCATTATTTTCTTGCGCATAAAGAACAATGGAAAACAACAAAGTAATTATAAATAATACATATCTCATTAATAAGAGTAAATTAAATTAATTACAACCACAGCCACCTCCTGTTTTACCACCATTTGCGCCAGAAGCAGCTTCTCTGTATACTTGAAAATTGGTTTCATATTTATCCATTCCTTTAGCTGCCAATTTCATTTCTTCATCATTTAGGTACACTTTATCATACCCTTTAACTGTTACGCATGAAGTAACAAAAATTAACATACAGAAAATAAAAATAAAATTCTTCATACTTTAAATTTAATCAATATTATTGAACTGTATGCCAGTAGTTTTGTGAATTTGATTATTGTCATCAATAATAATGGCTTCTATACCCTTTAATTGATTTACCAATGACAAACCAGCTTCTAACCCCATAACAAAAATTGATGTCGCCAAAGCATCACATAATTCAGCTTTTTTTGCAAAAACAGAAACACTTTTAATACCTTTTGACGGCCAGCCAGTTCTGGGGTCTATTATATGTGAATATTTTTCTCCTTTGTATATAATATACTTCTCATAATTTCCTGATGTAGCCACGGAGGACTCTACTATTGGCATCCATGAAAATACTTTACTTACATCTAGCGGGTTGGTTATACCTACCATCCATTTTTTACCACTTACTTGCGTACCCCAAGTAGTTAAATCTCCTGAAGCATTTATAATACCTGCTATAACACCCTTACTTTTTAGTAATTCTTTTACTTTGTCTGCAGCGTACCCCTTACCTATAGCTCCAAAACCAATCTTCATTCCTTCTTTAGATAGATAAACAGTTTGGGCTTCTTTATTTAATATTATATTTTTATATCCTATTTTATTAACTGAATTTGCTATTTGCAAATCTGAAGGTATATAGTCCATAGAAATATTAAATCTCCATATATTATCTAAAGCTGCATAAGATATATCAAACGCTCCATCTGTAATCTTAGAAATTTGTATGGCTCTTTCTATTAAATCATAAAGCTCTACACTCACTTTAACAGGTTCTATACCAGCATTTTTATTAATCTTTGAAGTTTCTGAGTCTTTATCCCAAGAAGATATTAGTTTTTCTATTCGTTTTACCTCAGCTACTGCTTCATCTATATAAGCATTGGCACTTTTTTCTTCTTTTGCAACTATGGTAAAATTAAACCTACTACCCATAAGTATAAGAGTTCTATGAGTTGTGGTATATTTTTCTTGTGCAAAAGACAATAGAAAGAAAAGGCAAAAAAAGAAGGATAAAAATATTCTCACTTTACAAAAGTAGTCAAATGTAAAACATATTCTGAAGGTGTATTGTTTTTATAACCTAGCTTCCCCAATATATTTTCATTCTTATCTAATAATAGTACCAAAGGAAAATAGCCTAAAGGGTTATATTTATCAGCTAACTTCTTATTTCTTAAAATTAATTCTTCAGGTAGTTTATTCTTTTTTTTTCTAGGAAAATCTGCTTTGTAAAGCATTAGGTTTTCTTCAGCATATTTTTTAAAAGTGTCTGATTGCCATATTTCTTTATCTAGTTTTATACAAGGAGCACACCAATCTGATCCAGAAAAAACAAGTAAGATATGTTTGTTTTCTGTTGAGGCTTTTTCAAGGACATCTTTATAGTCACAATTCCAATCTTGAGCCGAAGTACTCAAGAAAAAAAACATATTCACAAAAAAAACCAAATGTTTCATACGATTATGAAATCAATATTAATGCCAACTTATTCAAATACACGAAGCATTGTACCAGTAAGTGTGGTTTTGTACACCCTTAGTGGTTTTGCAGCTTTACTATCTACCTGGTTTAAGGGAGTGCCTGTTTGACTAAAACGAGAACCATGAACGTCACAATAAAAAATACCACCATCTACATTTGTAAAACGTACCTGATCATAACTTTCATGACTGCAAATTTGACTGGCTGCTACAAAATTACCTTCTAAGTTCTTAACAACAACTACATCAGTATATTTTAGTTCAGTACTTGATTTAGTTAAGATAAAACCTCCATTGTTTGCTAATTTAGCTGCTTCAGCAGATTCTAAATCTATGGTAAAATCAATATTTGTAGGCTCTTCTCTTATTTCTCCATCAACATCATCACTTTTAGAACACCCTCCTAAACAAGGAAAAGTAAGTGCAAATGCTGCTCCAGCGCCTAAACTTCTTAAAAACTGTTTTCTTTCCATATCATATTGTTTTATAGATACAACGTTTAAAAAGTCTAATTTCTTATTCTTTAGTATACAAATGTTCCATACTCGCTAGTTATGGTCAATTTTTTAGTAGGACTAGCTTCTACTCTGCCAACTATCTTAGCTGCAACGTTAAAACTTTCAGCAATTAAAATAATATCTTCTGCAACAGATGGATCTACATAAATCTCCATACGATGACCACAATTAAACACCTGATACATTTCTTTCCAATCTGTTTTTGATTGCTCCTGTATTAGCCTAAATAAAGGAGGTACAGAAAAAAGATTGTCTTTTATAATATGTAAATTATCTATAAAATGAAGAATTTTTGTTTGTGCACCACCACTACAATGTACCATACCATGAATGTTAGTGGCATTATATTTCTTCAATATTTTTTTAATGATAGGCGCATAAGTCCTGGTTGGTGACAATACCAATTTACCAGCATCTAAAGGAGAATTTTCTACGGCATCTGTTAATTTTACGTTTCCAGAATATACTAAATCTTCTGGTACGGCTGCATCATAACTTTCTGGATATTTTTCTGCTAAGTACTTAGAGAACACATCATGTCTGGCAGATGTAAGTCCGTTACTACCCATACCACCATTATACTCTTTTTCATATGTTGCTTTACCAAATGATTCTAAGCCTATGATTACATCACCTTCTTTTATATTGGCATTGTCTATCACATCTTTTTTATTGATTCTTGCTGTTACTGTAGAATCTACAATTATAGTACGTACCAAATCACCAACATCAGCAGTTTCACCACCTGTGGAATGTATTATTATCCCATGCTCTTTTAAATCAGCAATAAGTTCTTCGGTTCCATTTATAATAGCAGATAAGACTTCACCTGGAATCAAGTTTTTATTTCTTCCAATTGTTGATGACAACATAATATTATCTGTTGCTCCAACACAAATAAGATCATCTATATTCATTATTAATGCATCTTGTGCTATTCCCTTCCAAACAGAAATATCTCCTGTCTCTTTCCAATACATATATGCTAAAGAAGATTTTGTACCGGCGCCGTCTGCATGCATTACCAAGCAATAATCTTGATCATTGGTCAAATAATCTGGGACTATTTTACAAAATGCTTTAGGAAAAAGACCCTTATCTATATTCTTTATGGCGTTGTGCACATCTTCTTTGGATGCTGATACTCCTCTTTGTTTATATCTTTCGCTATTGGATGAACTCATACTATCTTATTTGTCGCAAAAATAATGTAATCCATAAAAATAGCAGCATTAAAGTTGTCTAGATATCAACAATGATAACGTAAAGAATAACACACAGCTATTTTAACGTAAGTTCTATATTCTAAAATCCATATTATTCTTATTGATTTTCAATAGTTCATAGATGACATCTATTATTTCTTAAATTTTACATTAAACAAAAACCTCACAAAATGTGAGGTTTTGCTATAATGCTCGTTTGAAAATACTTTCATAACTTTATTCATAATTTTTATTAACAACTAACCATTAAAGAAATGAAAAAAGAAATTACCAAGTACCTAAAGTATGTAGCAATATTAGCTGTATTGTTATTGAGTGTTAATTGCGAAAAGGAAACCAATAGTATTGATGAAAACCAAACAAGCCAAGATATTATCTTAGATGCACCTAGCCCATCATTGTCACAAGCAGCATTTAAGGACTATGAATTTAAGCTAAAAGAAAGCAGTAAAACGCGTAAAGGATTAGCCACAATAGAGATAGATTGGGAGAACTCTTACTCTACATTTTTTAAACCTGGAGTAAACATCCTATATACGCCTATAAAAGAAACTAGCTCCCCAAAACACAAGATGTTCTTAGCGTCTACAACCAAAAATGGGGAATTATCTTTTAGGTTTTTTACCCTGTTGTATAATCTAGAAGCAAAGACCGATGGTTTTTCTGGACAAATATGGGTGCATAAACCCTCAGGAGAACTAGAAACTATTTTTTTATATGAAGGGGGAATCTTTATGGGTAAGGCTGTTTTTAACAAAGAAAAAACAAATGCAGCTAAGACCAATTGCGACAGTGCAATGACTGTAGGAGAAGTAATATGGCTTGTTCAAAATTTGGGTATTGATGAATTTGAGCGAACTATACAATTAGATTGTGTAGTAGTTACAGGAGAAAACAAGCAGCAGCAAGGTGAGGATGATCAATTTTTAAATGATCAAATGATGGATGACGTATGGATGGATCTTCATATGGATGGCCCTGGTGGAAACCATAATGAAAATGAGGATCAATTGTATGACCAAGAAAACCAAGGAAGTTGGTATGAATCTAATCCTAGCCCAGTGAAAATTATTAATAAGTTAACTGGCAAGGCAAAGTGTGTTTATGAAAAAATGGAAAACAATAGCCTTCTTTCTAAAACATTGGAAAAATTTCAAGGTAAGAAAACTCCCGTTAATCTTATTATTAAACAGAAATCTAACTTAAGAGAAAATGAAAATGATTTAAATAGTCGATTGGTACATGGCATAACTGAATATGGTGGAAATCTGAATCCTAATATTACAATTATCCTAAACACTGAAGAAGCAAATAACAACCCTTCTTTGCTTGTGGCTCAAACAATTTTACACGAGTCAATACACGCCCATATTTTTAGAATGATTAAGACAAGGGGAGGAATGAGCTTGATTAAAAATAAATGGACATTACGTGACGGAATAAAAGTAAATTTCCCAACTTTATTTGATGCGTATAATGAAGACCCTCATAATAATCAGCATACATATATGGCAGATTATTATAGAAATGCAATGGTAAAAGGTATGAAAGAATTTGCAAAATCAATTGGAAAAACCTATCCAGAGCAATTATATAAAGATTTGGCTTGGATTGGCTTGCTTGAATCTAAATCTTGGAAACGACAATATGCTGACCCTGTATATGCTTCTAAAGAAAAGAATAGAATAATTAAAAGTATAGTAAAATTTAGAAATTCTGAAACCAATGACTGTAAATAAACTTTATATCGTTTTACTATTTATCCCTTTTTTTTGTTTTACTCAAAAAAAAGATGTCTACTTTTTATTAGATAAAAATCATCCTACATATATTATACCTTATGATTTTAAGAAAACATTACATAAAATCATTTTGAGTAACAGAAATGAATATGAACAAAGGGAGGTGAAAAAAGCAGAAGACAAAAAAAAAGGAACCTATACAGGATATGCAGAATTAGATGAAGCTCCTTTTGTTAGCACTATGGAATTTACGGTTATATCAAGAAAAAAAATAGAACTAACAGTTTGTGAGTTTCAAATTTTAAATTTAGTAGATTATAAATGGATAGAGAAAAATGCTTGGAAAAAAATAGGTCAGCAAACATCTGATTTTAAAGACATTTATTTTTTATATAAGGAAAAAGATAAATCATACATTTTATATAAAGTAGATATGACAGTAAGTATTCATTAATTAAACACTATTTTTTTACTTTATTATTGAGGTTGATTCAATACTAAAAAAAGCAAAAAAAATAAAAGGGAAACTAAACTATCAATATCAAGACACTTTTGAATAATAATTGACCTACTTGTTAATAAAAAAAATCACAGCCTTTAAGAAAGCAATTAAAAAATTTGATGGCTATTTCACTTTTAAATTGGGACATAAAGTATGGTTCGGGCGGCATCAAAGACAGTAACAATAAATTGGATTGGGAGTATTACAAAGCAATGGCTTATGATGGGCTTTCCTATGACAAAAATCCTGACCCTGACATTACTGAAATAGAGGATACCGATTCTTTTAAGGCATTGGTACCTAATAAAACGGACAGAGACAAAATTAAAAATATAATTAAGAACGAAGTATATGGAAATAAGAAATCAAAAGGTAATAAATGCAATTAAGTATTTCATTACCTCTATTATTTTTATTAACAATTTCTGTGGTTTTTCACAAAAAACTATTGAAGGAAAGTATATAATGATGGATGAGACTGGAGATTATACAACAATCAGTATTTTTGAAAAAAATGGAATTTTTAAAAACATAAGCACTAATCATACAAGTATTAGTAGTTATGGTAAAGGTCATTATTATGTAAATAAAGATAGTTTAATCTTAAATTATGATTTAACGGAATTAAAAGAAGAGAGTTATTTTATCGCAAAAAAATACTATAATTCAAATGATTCTATTACAATAAGTTTAAACATTTACGATTTTGATAAAAAACCCGTGGATAATGTAGCGGTCTATTCTTTCCCAGAGTATAAAACAACATATTCTAACAAGGATGGAATTGCATCTTTAAGCTTTAAAAAAGAAAAAACAAAAGAAAAAATAGAATTGTATTTACAATGAGAATATTTGGCAATGCAAATTATATATTTAAATACAGATGCAAATTATAATATTGATGCTTATATGAGTAAAAATAAAAATTCAGGTTTTGGGCATCCCATTGCCTTTAAAAATCAGATATCTAAATATAAGATACTTAAACGCTCTAGAAAAGAAATAAAGTTAAAGATAGAAAAAGGATTTATTCTCTTAAAAAAACAGAGTTGATTAAAAACAAAGATGGTTTTTGGTGCGTTTTCCTATGAAAAAACACTGATTATAATAGAGCCAAATTAGAATACCAATATTTTAAAGCATTGATGTCTAACAAAACAAAAAGAGTTTAGTTTTTACTCATAACTTATATATCAAGCTCTGCTTATATCAATTCGGTTTTTTAGCTTGCTTTTTACTTTTAAGGATTCCGTTAGCTATCACTGTTGCTAAAATAAGTAAGGCCCCTATGTAAAATAGTGGATCCATTTTTTCACTTTCTCCAAAAATAACAAAAGCCAACAAAATACCATAAACTGGCTCTAAATTGGTAGTAAGCATAACTGTATATGGACTAAGGTATTTCATTAATTGTACCGATGCAATAAATGCATAAGCTGTACAAAAAGAAGCTAAAACAAATATACATACCCAATCTGATGCTGAAAGCTGAAAATTAATCTGCGAAAAATTTCCCTGAGACAACATATATATTGACAAAAAGATAACACCAGCTCCAAGTTCATAAAACGATATTATTGAAGGCTTATGTTTTTTAATTAATCTACCATTCATCAAAGAAAAAACAGCAGCTAAAAATGCAGAAATCAAAGCTAACAAAATTCCTTCTTTGTAACTAGCATCTATATTAAAAATTAAAACTAACCCACCAATTACCAATAATCCAAATAGAATTTCATACCAAATCATTTTTCGTTTATACCAAATAGGTTCTAGTATGGCTGTAAAAAAAGCGCCTGTAGACATTGTAGCCAGTGCAACAGAAACATTAGAAACCTTTATGGCTTTAAAAAATGTAACCCAGTGCAAAGCAATTATAACACCTGTCAATATTAATAATAATAAACTTTTACCATCTACTTTTAAAGCATTCTTCCGAAATAGTATAAATACTAAAACCAAAGCTGTTGCCATTGACATCCTATACCAAACCAATGGTAATGCATCTATTGTGATTAGTTTTCCTAGTATAGCAGTAAAGCCCCAAATAAAGACTATAAAATGTAAGTGTAGATTATTTTTAATCTTATCGTTTAGCATTTTTTAAAAGGTAAAGACCTATAATAGCAAAAATTGCATTTGGGATAATAATTGCCATTAATGGAGAAAAACCAGCTTGTTCTGCAAGAATACTAAAAACCCTATCAAAGAATATATAAATAAATGCTATCACTATTCCAAAAGCTAAATTTACACCCATACCACCTCTTCTTTTTATAGAGGAAACAGACACAGCTATTAGTGTAAGTATAAATGCTGTAACTGGTAATGCCCAACGTTTATACTTTGCCATAACATAGGTATTAATGTTAGAAGCTCCTTTTTTACGCTGGGTTTTTATAAATTTATTTAACTCAAAAATATTCTTGGTTTCAGCAACATAACTAACTGGCGTAAGGTCATCAATCCTAAAATTAAATATAGTATCGAGTCTGTTTCTTGTTTCAATTATTTCTATACTATCTTTCATAGTTCTTGAAACATAACCTGTTAATCTATAGATACTATCTTTTGAAACCCATCTTATATTAGAAGCCGTTAATTTATACTCCAGCTTATTGTCATCGTTAAAGTGCTCTAGAACAAAATTATACCCTATTTGCCTTGCTGGCTCAAAACTACTAACATATAAAAAATCGTTTTTGTTTAGCTGGTTATATATATTACTGGTGACCATTGTTCTTTTTCCTTTTTTGAGATAATCAAAAATAAACTCATGATAATCTAAACTTGCCTTTGGAACAATGAACATTGCCATAACAAACATAATAGCAGCAATAATAGATGCTCCTATGAAATAAGGTCGCAAAAATCTACCAAAAGACACACCAGAACTTAATATGGCCACTACTTCTGTATTACTAGCCATTTTGGATGTAAAAAATATAATGGAAAGAAATAAAAATATAGGAAACAACATATTTCCTATATAAATGGTAAAATTTAAATAGTAATACAAAATTTCCTCTGTAGGTGCCTTATTAGCAATCATTTTGGCAATCTTCTCAGATAAATCCAACATAATTCCTATAGGAACAAACAACAAAAGCATTACCGTAAAAGTAAGCAAATAACGTTTTAATATGTATTTGTCAAGAATAGTCAAACGCTACAATCTTTTATCCATTTGTTTTACCATTTTGTTTTTCCATTCATAAAAATCTCCAGCTAAAATATGTTTTCTTGCCTCACGAGTCAACCAAAGATAAAATCCAAGATTATGAATGGTCGCAATTTGCTTTCCTAAATATTCATTTGCAGCAAATAAATGACGTAAATATGCCTTGGAATATTCTGTATCTACAAAAGTAATCCCCATATCATCAATAGGAGAAAAATCAGCTTCCCATTTTTTATTTTTAATATTTATAGTACCATGAGCAGTAAATAACATACCATTACGAGCATTACGTGTTGGCATAACACAATCAAACATATCTACACCTAAAGCAATATTTTCTAATATGTTTATAGGTGTACCAACACCCATTAAATATCTTGGTTTATCTTCTGGTAATATATCACACACAATCTCTGTCATTGCATACATTTCTTCTGCTGGTTCACCAACGGAGAGGCCTCCTATAGCATTACCCTCTGCGCCTGCATTTGCAATATATTCAGCTGATTGTGCTCGTAAATCTTTGTATGTTGATCCTTGAACTATGGGAAAAAAAGTTTGTTCAAAACCGTACTTATATGGTAATTTTTCTAAATGGTTTATACATCTATCTAGCCACCTATGTGTCATATACATAGATCGTTTTGCATAATTATAATCACATGGATAAGGCGTACATTCATCAAACGCCATAATAATATCTGCACCTATGGTACGCTGAATTTCCATTACATTTTCTGGCGTAAAAAAATGATATGAACCATCTATATGCGATTTAAACTTTACTCCTTCTTCTTTTATTTTTCTATTTGCCGATAAAGAATATACTTGATATCCACCACTATCCGTCAAAATATTACGATCCCAACCCATAAATTTATGTAGTCCGCCCGCCGCTTCCAAAATATCTAGTTTAGGTCGCAAATACAAATGATAAGTATTTCCTAAAATAATATCTGGATTTATTTCTTCTTTTAATTCTCTCTGATGAACCCCTTTTACAGAAGCCACGGTACCTACAGGCATAAAAATAGGTGTTTCAATAATACCATGGTCTGTCATCATTGTTGTTGCTCTAGCTTTGCTATTAGGGTCTGTGTGTTGTAAAGTAAATTTCAAAAATCTGTTATTTATGACCACAAATATAATCAACTCATCCACATAAAATTGGTAACAAAAAGATAAAGTTTTGTAGTAACAAAAAAGTAGTTAATAAAATATAATAACTCATCTTGTACACGCAAAAGATAGACCTTATTTTTACAACAAAATTAACAATATATAAAATGCCAAGACTGGAAGAATTACAAGATTTGACCACGCAAGTGAGGAGGGATATTTTAAGAATGGTACACAAAGTAAACTCTGGTCATCCAGGTGGTTCATTAGGCTGTGCTGAATTTTTTGTTGCCCTATACAATGAATTAATGGAATTAAATGAAGGATTTGATATGGATGGAAATGGAGAAGACCTTTTCTTTTTGTCCAATGGTCATATTTCTCCTGTTTATTATAGTGTGTTAGCACGTAGTGGTTATTTCCCTATTGATGAGCTTAATACTTTTAGACTAATTAATTCCAGATTACAAGGTCACCCAACTACACATGAAGGCTTACCTGGAATACGTATAGCATCAGGTTCATTAGGACAAGGAATGTCTGTTGCAATTGGTGCGGCACTAGCAAAAAAACTAAACAAAGACAACCACATTGTGTATAGTCTACATGGTGATGGCGAACTACAGGAAGGACAAAATTGGGAAGCAATGATGTATGCTTCTGCAAATAAAGTTGATAATTTAATTTCCACAATAGATTTAAATGGTCAGCAAATTGACGGTTCTACGGATAAGGTTTTACCAATGGGTAGCATTAGAGCTAAATTTGAAGCTTTTGGTTGGGATGTCTTAGACATTAAAGAAGGTAATAATTTAGAAGCTGTGGTAGATGGTCTTAAAAAAGCAAAGTCTATGACTGGCAAAGGAAAACCTGTTTGTGTATTATTACATACTATTATGGGTAATGGAGTAGATTTTATGATGCACACACATGCTTGGCACGGTAAAGCTCCTAATGATGAGCAACTTGAAATTGGATTGGCTCAAAATCCTGAAACCTTAGGAGATTACTAAAAATAATTAAATCTACTTTCTCTTAAACAGAGAAAAATCATAAAGGATATGAAAAAATACATAGATCAAGGAAAAAACGATACTAGAAGTGGTTTTGGTGCAGGTTTAACAGAATTAGGTAGAACAAATCCTAATGTAGTTGCATTATGTGCAGATTTAATTGGCTCCCTTAAAATGGATCAATTTATAGAAGAAAATCCAGAAAGGTTCTTTCAAATTGGTATTGCAGAAGCAAATATGATGGGTATTGCTGCTGGTTTAACTATTGGAGGAAAAATACCTTTCACAGGTACTTTTGCAAATTTCTCTACAGGAAGAGTGTATGACCAAATACGTCAATCCATTGCCTACTCAGGAAAAAATGTAAAAATTTGTGCTTCGCATGCTGGTGTTACTCTAGGAGAAGATGGCGCAACACATCAAATATTGGAAGACATTGGATTAATGAAAATGTTACCAGGTATGGTAGTTATAAATCCTTGTGATTATAATCAAACAAAAGCCGCTACGATTGCTATTGCTGCATACGAAGGACCTGTTTACTTACGCTTTGGACGACCAAAAGTAGCTAATTTTACTCCTCCCGATCAAAAGTTTGAAATTGGCAAAGCATTACATTTAATAGAAGGAACAGATGTAACCATAGTAGCAACAGGTCATTTAGTCTGGGAAGCTTTGGTAGCTGCTGAAAACTTAGAAAAACAAGGCATATCTGCAGAAGTAATAAACATACACACCATTAAACCATTAGATGTTAATGCAATTATAAGTTCTGTTAAAAAAACAGGTTGTATTGTAACCGCAGAAGAACATAATATTTTAGGTGGTTTGGGCGAAAGCGTTGCTCGTGTTTTAGCAACCAACCAACCAACACCACAAGAATTTATAGGTACCAATGATACTTTTGGAGAAAGTGGTACACCTGCACAATTAATGGACAAATATGGTTTGGACAATAAAGCAATTGAAAATGCAGTTATAAAAGTGATAAAACGAAAGTAAGAGATTGGTATCGTTTTTGATACTATACTTACATATTAATAAATCACATATTGAGAATGATTGTCCCAACAGTCATTCTCATTTTGTTTAAAACACATTTGAAATGAAAAAAACATTTTTAGCAATTACATTAATTTTAGTAAGTATGACAACTTTTGCTCAAACCGATGCTGGTTTTGGTATTAAAGGAGGTTTAAACTATGGAGGAAATGGCGATTATTTTGATTCTACAAAAGACGCTTATGAAAACCCAAACAAGAAAATAGGTTACCATATTGGCTTTTTTGCCAAAACTGCTGGTAATATTTATCTAAGACCAGAATTAATGTACACATCTATTAAATCTGGTTATAATAAAGATTTTAAGATGAGTAAATTAGATTTACCTATATTAGTTGGTGCTAAGGTAATTGGCCCTTTAGATGTATTTGCTGGTCCAGCTTTTCAGTATATACTAGATACAGATTATGATGGCATCACCATTGGTGATGTAAAAAATAATTTTACGGTTGGTTTAAATATTGGTGCGGGTGTAAATTTAGGAAATCTAGGAATAGACTTAAGATATGAAAGAGGCTTTAGTAAAAATGAAGTTTCCATACTTTCCACAAACAATATTAGTACAGGAGACAGAATAGATACAAGACCAGATCAACTTGTATTGAGTCTTTCTTTAAAATTATAAGTGTTTTATTGACTCTACATTATAAATTATTTAAACCTCCTAGAGTTCTAACTCTAGGAGGTTTTTAGTTTTAAGCCATATAATAAGTATTTAAAATACTCAAGAATTATATCTGTTTATACCATTTACAATCTTATTTTACTGGAAAATAAAATTGTAAATGGTTTTATCTTCTATACAGTTTTCTATCAAAAATCTAACTGACATAATTTTACTCAGATTAGGTTTAGGCTACTAGCAACAATTACACAACAAGAGTTCACTAGTGTTTTATTCTATATTACATTTATTGAATAACGCAATGGCTGGAGAGAAGTGTAAAATAAAAAACTCCTGAATTACTTCAGGAGTTCTCTATAATTGCTATACTACGTTTACTATTTTAAGAAGCATTTTCTTTTTTAATTACATTTAACGCAGAACCTTCTCTGTACCAATCTATTTGCGACTGATTGTAAGTATGGTTTACTTTAATTACATCTTTACTTCCATCTGTATGTATCAACTCAATAGTTAACTGTTTATTTGGAGCAAATTCAGCAATATCTATAAAATTAAAGGTATCATCTTCTTGTATAAGGTCATAATCATTTTCATTAGCAAAAGTTAACCCTAACATTCCTTGCTTTTTAAGATTTGTTTCATGAATACGAGCAAAAGACTTCACTATAACCGCAGCAACACCTAAATGTCTTGGCTCCATAGCTGCATGTTCACGAGAAGATCCCTCCCCGTAATTATGATCACCAACAACAATACTTCTTACACCAGCAGCTTTATACGCGCGAGCTGTTTCTGGAACTCCCCCATACTCTCCTGTTAATTGATTTTTAACAAAGTTTGTTTTTTTACCGAATGCATTAACAGCACCTATTAGACAGTTATTAGAAATATTATCTAAATGCCCACGAAAACGTAACCAAGGTCCTGCCATAGAAATATGATCTGTTGTACATTTCCCAAAAGCTTTTATTAATAATTTTGCTCCAATAAGACTTTCATCTTTTATTGGCTCAAATGGCTCTAAAAGTTGTAATCTTTCAGAATCAGGAGATACATTAACCACTACATCAGAACCATCTTCATCTGGCGCTAAAAACCCTGCATCTTCTACCTCAAATCCTTTTGGTGGCAACTCCCACCCTGTTGGCTCATCAAACTTAATTTCTTCCCCATTTTCATTGATTAAAGTATCAGTCATTGGATTAAAGTCTAATCTACCAGCAATGGCTATAGCTGCTGTTACCTCTGGAGATGCAACAAAAGCATGTGTATTTGGATTACCGTCTGCCCTTTTAGCAAAGTTTCTATTAAAAGAATGCACAATGCTATTTTTTGGGGCATTTTTAGGATCACTGTATCTTGCCCACTGTCCTATACAAGGGCCGCAGGCATTTGTAAATATTTTTGCATTTAATTTTTCAAATACCTCTAGAATTCCGTCACGCTCTGCAGTAAAACGAACTTGCTCAGAACCTGGATTAATACCTAGCTCGGCTTTCATTTTAATTCCTTTATCGACAGCTTGCTGTGCAATTGATGCAGCACGAGATAAATCTTCATATGAAGAATTTGTACAAGAACCTATTAAACCCCATTCTACCTGAATTGGCCAGTCATTAGCCTTTGCTTTTGCTGTCATATCTGTCCCTACTGATGTAGATAAATCTGGCGTAAAAGGACCATTTAACAATGGTGTTAATTCAGATAAATTTATTTCTATGACTTGGTCAAAATACTGTTCTGGATTTTTATAAACCTCAGCATCTGCCGTTAAATATTCTTTTATTTGGTTTGCTGCATCTGCAATATCTGCTCTATCTGTAGCTCTTAAATAGCGCTCCATAGACTCATCATACCCAAATGTTGAAGTGGTAGCTCCTATTTCTGCACCCATATTACAAATAGTTCCTTTACCTGTACATGACAAGGAAATAGCACCATCACCAAAGTATTCTACAATGGCTCCTGTACCACCTTTTACAGTAAGAATTTCTGCTACTTTTAATATAACATCTTTTGGGGCTGTCCATCCAGAAATAGTCCCTGTTAATTTTACACCTATTAATTTAGGAAATTTAAGTTCCCAAGCCATTCCTGCCATAACATCTACAGCATCTGCCCCACCTACTCCAATGGCTACCATTCCTAACCCACCTGCATTAACCGTATGAGAATCTGTTCCTATCATCATCCCCCCAGGAAAAGCATAATTTTCTAATACTACTTGGTGAATGATACCTGCACCTGGCTTCCAAAAACCAATACCATATTTATTTGATACTGATTCCAAGAAATCAAATACCTCTGCACTAGTTGTATTTGCAGATTTTAAATCTACTGCTGCACCACTTTTAGCTTGTATTAAGTGATCACAATGCACGGTTGTAGGCACTGCTACCTTTGGCTTACCAGCCTGCATAAATTGCAATAACGCCATTTGTGCAGTAGCATCTTGACAAGCAATACGATCAGGAGCAAAGTCTACATAGTCTTTACCTCTAGTAAATTTCTTATTGGGATTACCATCCCATAAATGAGAATACAATATTTTCTCTGAAAGTGTAAGTGGTTTTCCAACAATTTCTCGAGCCTTGTCAACTCGTTCTGCCATACGGGCATAAACCCCTCTAATCATATCAATGTCAAATGCCATTCTTTTTTGTTTTGAGTTTAAGTTATTGAGTTTTACAAAATTAATAAAATCTTGAAGCTTAACGAAAGATTTACACTATGATTCATTATATTTTAGGAATAAACAAAAAAAGATGTCACTTAAAATGAATATATTATTTTTTACACAAAATTTTATGAAAATCGTTTCTAAAACATTTGAGTACTACTACAATAACGCTATAGTAATTTACAAATAATGTCCTCTTCAGAGATGCCTTCTGCTTCTGCTTTATAGTTTTTTATAATTCTATGCCTTAAAATTCCTACTGCAATAGCTCGCACATCTTCTATATCAGGTGAAAACTTACCCTGTATTGCTGCGTGTGCTTTTGCTCCTAGTATTAAATTTTGTGAAGCTCTAGGACCTGCCCCCCAATCTACATATTGCTTTATATAGTCTGACGCATTCTCTAAATTTGATCGTGTACTATTAACTAATTTAACAGCATATTCTACCACATTATCTGGCACAGGTATTCTACGTATTAAATGCTGTACTGCTACTATTTCTTCTCCACTAAACAAAGCATTTATTTCTGGTTTGTTATCTGATGTAGTAAGCTTTACAACTTGTATTTCTTCTTCAATTGAAGGATATTTTAATTCTATGGAAAACATAAACCGATCCAATTGTGCTTCGGGCAGAGGATATGTACCTTCTTGTTCTATTGGGTTTTGTGTTGCTAACACAAAATAAGGAAGTTCTAATTTGTAATGATTTCCTGCTATTGTCACTGCTCTTTCTTGCATAGCTTCTAAAAGTGCAGCCTGTGTTTTAGGAGGTGTTCTGTTTATTTCATCTGCCAGTATAATGTTGGAGAATATTGGTCCCTTTACAAATTTAAAATTTCTACTCTGATCCAATATTTCACTACCTAGTATATCACTAGGCATTAAATCTGGCGTAAATTGAATTCTTTTAAAGTTTATACCTAATGTTTTTGCTATGGTATTTACCATTAATGTTTTTGCTAAACCTGGTACACCTATCAGCAAGGAATGACCACCAGTATATATAGAAAGTAGAATTTGTTCTATTACTGTATCTTGCCCAACAATGACTTTACCAATTTCTTGTTTTAAAGCTTTATGTTTTTCAACTAAATTTTGAATAGCGGTAACATCTGACATAAATATTATTTATTCTTTATACCAATTGTTTGCAAACTCACAACCTTGATTATCCTTACTTATACTAACATATGTATCTTCTATATGTTCTTTCATCCACTTTTTAATAGCGTTTACTTTTTTCTGAGTTAAAGCTAATTGTTGAATTTTAACATAATCCTGAGCAAAATCTGCTGTATGCTCATCATATCTATTGGTAATTTTCATTATTTTATATTTCTGAGCACCTCCCTTATCTTCTGTTTCAAGAATTGGTCTAGAAATTTCATTGTCTTTTATGTTCCTAATTTGGTTATATAGCTTTGGATCCATATTTGTTAACTCAAACTTGGTTCCAAAATCTTTAGGGTTTCTTAGCTGTCCTCCTTCAAACTTAGTTTCTTTTTGATCAGAAAAATTAAGTGCAGCTTCAGCAAATGTAAACTCACCATCTATAATTTTTTGACGAATACTATCTAACTCAATTCTAGCCTCTGCTAATGCTTCATCAGATACTTTAGGTGATATTAATATATGTCTTATATCTCTTTCTACCCCTCTTATCTTTTCTAAGTATATAATATGGTACCCAAAAGTTGTCTCAAAAGGTTCAGAAACATCACCTTCTTTAAGGCTAAATGCAACATCTTTAAATTCTTTTACAAAATTCATTTCTTTGGTAACGCTATAAAAACCACCATTAGACCTAGAGCCTTCATCCTCAGACGAGATTATCGCTTTAATTTTAAAACTAGAACCATTGTCTAAAACATCTTCCCTAATTTTATTTAATTTATCTATAACCTTCTGCTTTTCTTCTTCACTAGCCTTGGGCTGTTTAACAATTTGTGCTATTTCTAATTGAGTTCCAAAAACTGGCCTTTCTTCTTTAGGAATATCTTTAAAAAATTGTCTAACTTCTTCTGGCGTAATTTCTATCTCTGAAACTATTTTTTGTTGCATTTTTTCAGACAACATTCTTAACTTGTTTATTTTAAAAAGATCTTCTCGTAATGCTTCTTGAGATTCTTTCTTGTAAAAACTAAGTACTTTCTCCATAGAACCAATTTGCCCAACCAAAGATTGAATTTGCCTTTCTCCGTATGCATTAACTTCATCATCTGCTACCAATAAACTATCTTGCACTGCCTGATGGGCATACAAACGATCTTCCATTAATTTACCCAACAAACTACATCTATTAACATCGTCTTCAGAAACTCCTTGACTACGTAAATCTATCAATGTTTTTTCAATATCTGATTCCAATATTACATAGTCACCAACAACAGCCGCCACGCCATCTAGCTTAACTCTTTTAAAATTTGTTTTGGTAGTGTCCTGAGTTGCTTGTACAACGTCTTCTTGAACAGCAATCTTACGTTTTGCATTACCAACGAAAGGGACAACCAATAACAATGCAATTGCAATGACAATAATGTTACTCTTTTTTTTCATATATCTCAAATTCCTTATTTTTAATAGCTTCGTCTATAATCTCCACTTCTAATTTTTTTAAAAACTCCAACCGTCTTCTATTCAGTAAAACACGCTTTATTGTTGTTTTTATATAAGACAATGGCGCTATATCATTTTTATTTAGAACATCTACTACCTTCGTCAAATATACCCCTAATGAATCTTCCAATTCAAAAAATTGTGATTTTTTTAAGTATAAATCTTCATTTTCATCAGTTAATGGCGGTATTTCATTTATCAACCTAGAAGCTTCTACCCACACAGAATCGTTAAAATTTAATTGCCTGAATTGCACACTAATAGAATCTAAATATACCTGATCTTTTTCACTGAAACCCTTTAGTTTTTCAATCACTGCCGATTTATTCAAAAACTGAGGTGGTAACTCTACATAACGCAGTCGTAACAGCTTTTCATTCAGTTTAAAATTCTCTTTTTCTTTTTCATAGAATGACAATAGTTCAGCATCACTCACTACTGTATCTTGTTCTTTTAAAACCAAAGCTTCCTTATATGCTCCTGTATATAAATCTAACTTATAATTGGAAACAAGCCTATTAAATTCTGCTAATTGCTCTTCTGAAAGGTTTATTTTTGATTTAGCCATTAACAACTGCTTAGTCCCCCAATTGTTAATAAAGTTAGTTACCAAAATAATACTATCTTGTTTAGATGTTTTTTTACTTACTAAATCTGCTATGTCTTCTTTATACAAGTAATTTTCTCCAACCCTAGCAATAGGAACCTTATTTGTATCCTTTACAAACATCCCCTCACAAGAACAGAGTATTAGCATACCGTAAAGTATTCCTAACAATAAAACTAACTTTGTTATGTATTGCTTAAAATTGTGCATCTTGCAAAAATAACAATTAGATTTTGCAGTACAAGATTTATTGCAAATGATTAACACTTTTTAATAGTGTAAGGCAATTTATTGAATTAAAAAGTACACTAAAAAATAGTCCTTTGGATTATTTTAGCTAAAGAAATATTAGTTTTACTATTATTTATAACACAGTATGAGCAAAAAAATAAAACTAATTTGGGATTTTAGAGGTCCTGCTTCAGAAAAAACTGCTAAACACCATGAAATTCATTTAAAAGAGTTTTTAGAGATTGAAAAATTAAGATTAAACATTACGGGACATCAATCATTTAATGATATGCATAGCATAGCGTTTATAGTAGTTGAAGAATCTGAAATGATAAAAGTTAGAGATGTGTTAAAGCCTCATAGAGGTGAAATATATTTTATGGAATGAGAGATTTACATCAGTTTAAAAACCATTACACAATTAACCCAAGTTCTATTACTGGTTTAGATATACTATAAAAATCGTCAATTTGAATGATTTTTGTATTAAAATGGAGAAAAATTATACTTCGAATCTCAGCAGAGCTATCAAGAAAAAGTTTTTAGTACTGAAATGATAATCATAGACACAAAATTCTTATCAGAACTTCACTCAAACTAACCTATTTCAGGTTAGTCAAACTCTGGTTGTTAATGCTATACAAAAACAATGATCTGACTATTTTTTTCTTGAAATTTTTACTAATGAGTAATAATTTAATCTATCTAAAGCATTATTATCATTTCTAAAAAAAATATGTCCACATAGCCTGATGAATCTAGGTACAATACTATTAAATGTTATGATAACTATGTAAAATTCTTTACATATGGCGATTCTAAAAAATCAATACTTAGTACTATTTAGAATATACAATTAGAAAGAAATGTAGGGTATGCGTACAGTATACTAACTACCATTGCATTAAAGACACTAGCTAAGACATAGAGTTTATATTTATAGCAACCATAATCGTAAACAAAATGGTGTTTTAATGATAATAATAATAAGATAAAATTGGAATTTCTTTTTTAGTACAATTAGGTCAAGAGTTTTACAATCACAACCAAAAAAAAGCAGAACTATGTTGTTTATTTAACAATATTTAGCTCATAAATTTGTTAAATAAATAACCGAAATTAAAAAAATGGAATTTTCATAGACATAACTCTATGAAAATTCACTGTATACAGGTGTAAAAAATTATAGATATATAACTATATTTCACCTGTTTTATAATGCAATACTTACTTAGGAACCAAACTTATGGTAAATGATCAAGAATATTTGAGCAATTTAACAAAGCAATTTGAAAATCTTCTTAGCAAGCAAGAACACTTTGCCAAAGAGCTAATGATATTGCATAAAGAAATTGAGCGTCTTAAAAAAGAAGGTATTCCTAAACAAGCTTCTTTAGCCCCAGAGCCTATTGCAAAACCTATTATAAGAGAAGCAGTAATACAGAAACCAATAAAAGAAGTTACAAAAGAGATTATAAAAGAACCTATTATCTCCCCTAAACCAAAACCTGTGCAAGATGTACAGCCTATTAAACCAAAAGAAAAATCTAACATAGAAAAATTCATTGGTGAAAATCTATTAAACAAATTAGGTGTTCTTATGTTAATATTTGGTGTTGCTATTGGCGCAAAGTACTCTATAGAAAATAACCTAATTAGTCCATTAACCAGAATAATTTTAGGCTACTTAACTGGATTAGGATTACTTGGTTTTGGTATTAAATTAAAAGAAAAATATACAAATTACAGTGCTGTTCTAGTTAGTGGCGCTATAGCTATATTATACTTTATAACTTTTGCTGCTCATAGTTTTTACGATATTTTTCCTCAAATACCAGCTTTTGTTATTATGGCTTTATTAACTGTATTTACCGTTATTACAGCTATAAGCTACAACAAACAAGCCGTTGCACACATTGGTTTGGTTGGTGCATATGCTGTTCCATTTTTACTTAGTAATGGTTCAGGAAAAGTTGGTGTTTTGTTTACATATATGTCTATAATCAATATTGGTATTTTAATATTATCGTTTAAAAAAGACTGGAAAGGTCTATTTTATTCTGCTTTTGGATTTACTTGGGTTATATATGTATCTTGGATTTTAAGTAGCTACACAACTGACTATTTTTATGAAGCATTTACATTCTTATTTATTTTCTTCTTGTTATTTTATACCACTTTTATTGTAAACAAAATTAAAAAGAACGAAGCCTTTAATCCTAGCTCTATTTTAGTACTACTGGCAAACTCTTTTCTATTTTTTGGAATGGGATTTTACCTATTAGGCTTCAATATAAACTATAACGGTTATCTTGGGTTATTTACAGTAATTAATGCGATACTACATTTTATTGCTGGTACTATTTTGTACAAACAAAAGCTCGCAAACAATAACCTGCTTTACTTTGTATTAGGAATGGTGTTTGTTTTTATTACCATAGCAGTACCAATACAACTAAATGGCAACTATGTAACATTATTGTGGGTTGGCATAGCGGCACTTTTATTTTGGATAGGTACTACTAAAAATACTCCTATTTTAAAGAATTTGTCTTACCCTCTGCTAGCTTTGTCACTAATAAGCTTATTGCAAGACTGGGAAGCTTATAATGTAAAATACAATTATACAACAAGCAATATTAAAGAATACCTTACTCCTATATTTAACATTAACTTTTTAAGTTCTATTATATGTATTGCTTCATTATTCTTCATATATAGAACTAATAAAAAACATAGCTCTAAGAAAAAAAGTATATTATCATTTGTAATACCCATCTTAATTATACTGCTTATCTATATTACTTTCTTTATAGAAATAATGCATTATTATAATGTTCTTTTGGCTAACTCTAGAATTATATTTAGCAAAACAGATATTTATTCTAACCCAATTAACTATGACTTAACAGATTTTAAAATAATTTGGCTGGTAATATATACTCTATTCTTTTTAACTATTTTAAGTCTTATTAATAATAAAAAAATAAAAAATAGAGTTCTAGGATATACGACTATTATCCTAAACTCTATTGCTTTGTTTATATCTTTAACTATTGGCTTATTTACATTAAGTGAACTTAGATCTAGTTATTTAAATCCTTCTGAATACTACAATTCAGGCATTTTCCATTTAGGAATTAGATATGTACTATATGTTTTTATAGCAGCTTTAATCTACAGTATTTACAGCTATAGCAAACAGAGTTTTATGCGTGCTACATTTAAAATTTTGTTTTCCATTATCTTAAACATTACGGTTTTATGGATTCTTAGCAGTGAGCTTATTAACTGGATGGATATTTCTGGAACCAAACAAACCTACGGATTAGGACTTTCTATTTTGTGGGGAATATACTCTTTTTTCTTAGTTGCAAAAGGCATCTGGAAAAAGACAAAATATATACGTGTTGGCGGTATAATTTTATTTGGAATTACCATTCTAAAGTTGTTCTTCTTGGATTTGGCATCTTTAGACACAATACGTAAAACTCTTGTACTTGTAATTTTAGGATTATTAATTATGGGGGTTTCATTTTTATACAACAAGTACAAAAACAAAATTTTTGATGAGACAACAACTGAGTAAATCTGTATTCTTTTTTCTTTTATTATCCACAGTGTTTTATGGTCAAATGCATAGTTATGATTATAAAATAGAGCTTAAAAACATTACAGACATATGGCATAACATTACACTACCAAACACTGTTTTTTATAGCACATTAGAGAGTTTAAGTGATGTTCGCATCTATGGGATTACAGCTAAAAATGACACTATTGAAGCTCCGTATTTACTAAATTATGTATCACCCAAACTAAAAACAAAAACAGTAGATTATAGACTTCTAAACGCTAGTACTAAAGATGGTATTTATTATTTTACATTAAAAATACCATCTAAAAATGCTGTTAATCATATAAAATTAAATTTTGAGAATGATAATTTTGATTGGAAAACAGTAGTACAAGCTAGCCACAATCAAGAAGATTGGTTTACAATCTATAAAGATTACAGGATTTTAGCTATAAATAATAATCAAACAAATTACAGTTTTACAGACATTACTTTTCCACCTGCCGAATACGCTTATTTTAGAATTGGTATTAAGAGTGATGTAGAACCTATATTAAAAAGAGCTATATTACAATACCAACAAGCACAACCTAAAACCAATACTACAAATAGAGAACTTAAATCTTTTACTCTTTCTAATGACAAAAAGACGAAGCAAACTATATTATATGTAGAACTAGATAAAAAAGCTCCTACCCACGAAATAACAATAAATGTAAAAGATAAAATAGAGTATTATAGACCTATAGAAATTGAAGAGTTGGTAGATAGCATACAAACTGAAAAAGGTTTTATATACAATTACAAAACATTAAATTTTGGTACACTATCTTCACTTGAACAAAACAAATTTACATTTAACAATACGTTTTCAAAAAAATTAAGAATTACAATCTCTAATTTTGACAATGAACCTTTACAAGTAACTAGCATAACGGCAAAAGGTTATAAATACCAACTTACTGCTCGTTTTACTAAACCTGCAACGTATTACTTAACATACGGAAACAAAAAAGCTTATGCTCCTAATTATGATATTGCTAATCTTAATTTAGAAATGCCTGAGAACATAAATCAACTTTCTTTAGGTAAGCAACAAACAATAGCTAAGAAAGAAAACACCATACAAAAACCTCTTTTTGAAAACAAGCTTTGGCTATGGAGTATTATGGGGGTATTAATGGTTATAATTGGTTGGTTTTCTTATAAAATGTTAAGCAAAAAATAGCCCCATTAAACGTTCCATATAATAAAATTTATGTGATTTTAAATGATTTTTAATAGAAATTTATATTAACCCGAAAAATTCATTGGATTAGTTTTATTAAGAGTATAAAGTGTTAAATTTAAGCTGACAAGATAAGAATTAACACTTTTAGATTACACCCAAAAATGAGCACTAAAAATACGGTATTTTACAGGTACAATAGTTGTATTTCTGTTGATTTTTCTTCGGAAGAAATAAGTTCAAACGTAGCAATTGTTTTATTGGAAAAATTAAAACGACGCAATAAGATTATAGATTATTTCAGTAATTTGATTCCCGATAAGCGTCACCCTCTTTTGATTACCCACAGTATCCACAAATTATTAAAACAGCGAGTTTTTATGTTGTAGGGCTATGAAGATTGTAATGATGTATTTCATTTGAAAAACCATTCTTGTTCAAAGATGCTTTAGAAGGAGGTCTGGCTTCTCAACCTATCTTATCCAGATTTGAGAATAGTGTAGGGAAACAAACTGTTTATTCATTGTGCTATGGGTGGATCAATCGCTATGTTGGCAGTTTAAAAGACCGCAAAAGCGTTACTATTTATATAGATGCCACAGATGCCTCTACTTATGGCGAGCAACAATTATCTATGTTCTATGAGTTATTTTTTTATGATGGGGATACTGGTCAAATCATAGTTCCGGTACTTCAATTAGGCAATAGCCATTCCAACAAATGGTATTAGAGCTATTTTAAAAAAAATCACAATAAAAAAGAAGGTGTTTGACTTTTTAGACAACCCTCTTTTTGGTTTTAACTTGCGATTTATGTTTTAATTACAAACGTTTCCACTTAAAATTACTTCACTAGGATTTGTAGTATCTGCTATGCTAATACATTCAAAACGACCGTCATTAGGGAAGTCAATAGTATTCAAATTAGCTTTTATAGTGGTATTCACTCCTGTTATAGCGATACCATGCGAATTAGAAGCAGTAATATCATTTGAGGATAAATCAATCTTAGATGCATTCACCACCTGAATAGGTCCTTTAGACATATTATTACTATAGTTAACTCCTCTGGTTCTTGAAAATACTACAGAAGCAGAAGAATCAAAATTGTTATTATTTATATTCACCAGATAGTTCTCTTGACCAGCTTCTTCATTAACCGCTACAAAATATAAATGATTAGTTTTTACATCAATATAATACTGAGAAGTATTATGAGAACGAATAGTTACATTATTAGCAAATGTAGACTGAATGCTGATACCTCTACTGGAGGGTACTGAACTTTTAATTAGGTTTTCATATACAACCGTTTCTTTTTCAATGTTTTTAAGTTGTATACCGCTACTATTATCTATTAATTCATTATGGAAGATGTTTACTTCTCCAAAATAAGCAGATATAGCAACTCCATAACCAGATATTTTATTTCCAGATATCTCATTGTCAAAGACAGTATCTCCTGTACCACCAACATCTATTGCAGGTACACCACTTGATTTTTCAGAAGCAATAAATGTATTATTACGTATTTTGGTATTACTGGCAAGACTCCATGCCATTTTATTTTCTACAGTATTGTTTTCCAGAGTGATTCTATCTCCTATAAAAACATTAAACGAACCAATTCTACTACCTCTTTCTGTGTTGTTTTTTATAACTACATCTTGTACTATCTGATAGTTCACAAGCTCCCCAGTATTGGGATCTCTACTTCTTACAGGTTCTAAGTTTATTGCAAAAGCAACAACACCACCACCATCACCACTACCCATAGGCAATGCAGTATCGATAAATGTATTATTATCGATGGTGATATTACGTCCATCAGTTAATGCAATACTCATCATTCGCACTTTATCAAATGTACAATTTTTGATTACAACATTTCTTGTTGGGTTATAATCAGCGTTAAAAGAAAATCCTGTAGAGTTGATATCTATTCCGCCAACCGATCCCAGACTAAATTTTACATTATCTATAATTACATTATTTCCAGATCTTATTTTACATAAATGAGTTCCATGTTCAGCATTTGCAGATTCGTATTTTCTTAATTCTCTGTCGCCCACAAGATGTCCTCCACTTATAGTAACATTAGAAGCCTCATGCACCGCCATTAAAGAAGCAGCAATTTTACCCTCTGTTGGAAAAACTCTTAAGGTAGTCTGGTCAGACATTTTGAGATGAAAATCAGAAGGAACATTAATAGCTTCGAGATGAGGATAAAAGTTTTGATTCGTGGTTGTACTGGTTACTTTACTAACTTCAAAATAAGCATCAAATTTTCCAATTTCAAATGTGGTGGCTCCTAGTTCTTTGGTCCAGAACATCAATCTTTCAAGTTCGGCATTATTTTTTAATGCAATAGGAGAAGTTGTAGAACCTTCTACAATATCTTCCCATCTGGAAGCGAAAAATTTAAAGGTAGGTTCTTTAAGTTTTACATTTCCTTCAATTTGCAGATTAGAACTTAGAAGTTCTCCAGCAATAGTACCTCCATTAAATATTAATTTACCATTTTTTATATCACCTCCTCCAAATTCAAATTTTACATTAGGCGGTAAAGTAATAGTTTCCCCTTTTAAATCTAAAATACAATTCAATATAATGGTTGCGTCAGTTGCAACATTAGATAAATCAAAGTCACAAGGTGTTGTAATCACATTTGGTGGTAGGTCAGCTTCACTATTGAGAACCATTTCTTCAAAGTTATCATTACTACAAGAAATAGTAATACTACATATAAAAAGAAGTAAAGAATAGATTATGCTTTTCATTTGGGGAGATTTTTTTAGTTTATATAATAATAGTTAACGAAAAAACATCAAATTAATTACTTGTTTTTTTATAAAATGCTAAATTTTGATAATCCTTCGTAAATATGTGGCTTTATATAATTTATGAATTTTAATCTCAAAAAACAAACTTAAACACTTAAAAATTTGATTATTAAATATATAACACCTTAACTTAATGACATTGCGCTCGCGCTAGCAGGGGGTCAACCTCTGTTTAAAATAGTTTCATTTAAATAAAGAGCATCTTTGTCAGACTTCCAAAAATCATCATTTGTAATATTTAAACCTAACTTATTACAGTAATCTACTAAAATGCCAAAATTCAGCCTATCCTTTATTTGTCTTTTCTTGTAAAATTCAAGATTTTCAAAATTTTGAATCTTACCGTCTTGATAAAAAACCCATTTATTTTCTTCCATCATTGTATAAACAACTCTTTCTTCCTCTTGAGCATTTCGATACACAAACATATTCTGCGTATCATTATTATCTTTTATAGTTAGATAAAAAGTAATATGTTCACAATTTAATTGAGATGAAATAAAATTTGCTAATGTAATCCAACCATCGCCACTATTCGAAAACATTATTAGTTTGGCACTACATATTTTAGGGTTAAAAAAAGCTACTTTTTTTAAATGCCCCCCCCCTTTTGGAGGGCTATCATAATAAAAGTCGTCTAATACAAATTCTTTAAATTGTAACTCATATTTTTTGTTTTCAATTGGTTCTTTGAAGTAATCTGAAATTACATCTTTCACTTCAATTAAATTTGAATTTAAAAATGTAAATGTTAAAAATGTATAATTATTTATTATTTTCATAGTTAAAAATCATATAGTAGAAAACCCTCCCGTTGTATTACCTTGCATATCTATCATTTCAAAAGTGTTTTTTGCATTTGAATCTCTTGTAGGAATTGTATTTTGGTGTCTTTTACTACCAGATTTCGATGTATCATATTCAATATTATAATGTACACCGTTTTTGTCATATTGAATATCAGGTCTATTTAAACCAACTTCATTACCATTTACATCAACTTGTCTTTGATTTTTTCGGATATTAGTTACTGTAGGATCTTTTTTGAGTTCGTTTATTTTATCATCAATCTTTTTATTATGACCTGGCTTACCATGTTTTTTATTTCCTCTACCATAATTGGCTCTTGCCAGACCTAATATATCCACCAACCCATTAGGATCATCCACATAACTATAAAGATTGTATTCACCAGAATGTAACCCAATCGGGTCTTGAGAGATATACGTTCCAGATTCTAGGGAGTAGTACCTGAACCTGTTATACGCTAACTCCGTTTCCTCATCATAATACTGTCCCTGGTATACCAACCCCGTACCAATATCAGAAGTAAAATATACTTCCTTCTCAAAAGCAACACTATCATTAACCAGTACATTACTTGTACCTGTTAGGCAGCATAAAAGAGTAAGTATGTAAATCAGTTGTTTCACAGTTCTAAAAGTAAGCTTTATACTTTCAATTGAAAAATAAAAAACTGTAGGTATTTTCCGTAACCGTGAAAACGATTAATCTTGAAGCTGTAGTGCGCAATGGCTGTAGCCGTGGGGCTTCAGCTTCAAGATTAATCATAGCCATCTGGCGATTGAAGATAAGCTGCATGCGTGCAGAACAAAGGCGCAGCCGAAGCGAAGGGAGCAGCCGACGTGTGGAAAAAGCACGATAGTGCGACCACACGCCACAGGATTTTTAATATTTCATTTGAAAAATATAAACTTCAATATTAAAAATCCTGTAGGCTGCGACTAGCGGCGTAGCCAATGAAGTAGCGGTTTTGCTTAATTTATTATTCAGCGAAGCGTACCATATTGTTGTTAAGCAAAAAAGTAGCTACGGGTGAAAGAGGAACAGAGCAAGGCTATTTGTTTGTAGTGGAGATTGCCGACCGAAGGCGAGGCAATCGCAACGGTATGGAACAAGTGCTTTTTTCTGCATTTGTGGAATAACAAAAAATAGCTTGCGGCGTGACGAGCGAACTCCTTTTTATTCTCAATTTGTAATTATGCGCCTTTGGTAATGGCTAGATTAATGATAATAACAGGGTATTTATTCGTTGTATTATCCGTTTATGCATCATTACAAGACGTATTCATAAAAAGCAATAGTAGCCTTTATGCTATTGGAGTGTTCTTTCTTTTTATTGCTTTTGGTGTTATTAGCTGTCCTTTATCAAGAGCTTTTTATAAAGAATATAAAGACCCTAAAAATAAACTAATTGCATAAAAAAAACCACAACATCCCTGTTGTGGCTATATTTTTATCTAATATTTAGTAATACTTATACCCCTAGAAACTTAGAGGCTTTACGTAAAGCTTCTAATTGTGCTGCGGTGGGTTGCCCGCCAAAATCTTGTTGCGTCTCACTGTACAAACTCCTACCATGACTATCGGGAGAACCTTTACTGCCCGTGTGTTTTATGTGGGATTTCTCTGCACTTTTACTACCCGCTGCTTCTAGCAGCGCCTTGGCTTTGTTGTAATCTCTGTCTTTGATTGGCATATCTCTGGTTTTAAGGTTACTTTATCTTTTTTATCCCGTTTGCCTTACTCATAATCGGCACTCGTTACATAAGAGCGCTAGCAGGGTATTTTATTTTTTATACCATGCTTACTCTTTGACGACACGAGCGAGACGCTCGCGCTCAATGTCATTAAGTTAAGGTTTTAGTTATTTGTTTTTCAGTGTATTAACGTTGTTTTTCTTGTTGATTTTTCGTATATTTAAGTAGAAATCAAGCAGTTATTATGTTGAAAAAAAACGCCATATTTTATCTTTACCAAAATTCAAAAAGAAATTTTTAGTAGCTCACTTCAAAAGGTATATAAAGTACACGAATATGATTTTACCAGAAATAGAAAACAATCTTTTCCAACCACATTGCTGTTTATGATAAATCTTTTGAATAAAAGTTTATCTATAGAAATAGAAAACTTTGTAAATCATTTAAAGAAAGAATGCGGTCTGCTTAATTTTAAGTCTTTCACAAAAAGTGCATTTATTCAATGTCGAAAAAAAATAAATCCAGAGGTATTTAAAAGATTATCTAATATACTTATTGATGAATTTTATACTGATAATGATACGGCTATAAAATTATGGAATGGCTTTAGGGTGCTTTCTGTAGATGGATCTTCTATAACACTACCTATAACCAAGGAATTAAAAAAGCTTTACGGAGAAACAAAAAATCAAACAAAGACTAGCATTGTACAGGCTAGGGTTTCCGTACTTTATGATGTACTTAATAATTATGTTTTGGATGGTGTTCTTTCCTCAAAAGAAGTAGGAGAAAGGAATTTAGCCTTACAGCACCTATCTTATAGTAAGGCAAGAGATCTAATTATCTATGACAGGGGATATCCTTCTTATGATCTTATCTATGAGCATTCTATAAGGAAGATTGATTATCTGATGAGAGTTAAGATTAGTTTTAGCGGTGTTACAAAGACATTTATAAACAGTGGTAAGACTTCTCAAATTGTCGAAATTTATCCAGGAAAGAACATCAATATCTCGGATAAGGAATATGACAAAAAAACTCCTATTAGAGTTAGGCTGATTCGTGTAGAATTACCAGATGGAGAAACCGAGTTACTAATAAGTTCATTACTGGATAGTAAGATATATCCTCATAAAACTTTTAAACAACTATATTTTAAAAGATGGAAAGTAGAAACTTTTTATGATGAATTAAAGAATAAACTAAAAGTAGAACATTTTTCTGGATATTCTAATCAATCTATTGTTCAGGATTTTAATGCCGCATTGTTTGTGAGTAATGTGCAAACACTAATTGTTAGTGATATAGAAGAAGAATTGTCTCAAGGAAATAAAGAAACAAAATATCAATATAAGGTAAATACAAATTTATCATATGGCTTTTTAAAGGATAGGGTTGTCAATCTATTTTTTTCTAAAACTGATATGCAAGACATTATTCTAGAATTGAAAACCTTGTTTAAAAAAAACTTAGTGCCAATTCGACCAAATAGGAATGAACATCGAAATACAGGAAAATATCGAAGAAGAGAAAGACCTAAAGTAACTAAAAATCAAAAAGATGCAATATGAATACCTCTTAACTTAATGACATTGCGCTCGCGCTAGCAGGGGTCAACATTAAGATATATTATATATTGCTCTCAATTCCAAAGCATACTTTTTTGAGTTTGGTATTCTTAGCTTTTTTAAATATGCTTCTAAATAGTTTTTACCCTTTTCAATAAGTATAAGTTCGATAACGTAATCAACTAAAAAAGTTTGAGATAAGCCTAAGTCTTCATCTTCCTCATCATCATAATCATCATCATCTGGATAATAGTCATCTTCGTCATCTATTTCCTCTTCCTCATCAATTAAATTAATTTTTTTAACTGAATAATTTATTACAGTTTGATTTTTAGTATCTAAAAAAGATAATATCTCATCTTCGGTCAAATTAGCTATTTTAATATTCTCTTTTACTAATTGCTTTTCAACCATTGATATTTCGGAAGTCAATTTATCATTTGAAATTTCAATTATCTTATCTACAGTTTTCTTATATATATCTTCTTCTATAATCATAATGTGATTTTAAAAAGAATGAACTCCTTTTGTTATTTTAATTAAAGTATTGCCAGTGTGTCTGTAAGGATCCATTGCTGCATGTCCCCAAGGAGTTGCCTCAGTTAAATTCCAAGATTCGTGAGCTTTCAGAGAACCACCACGTTGCTTTAGGTATGTATGTTCTAACTCAATTGAAATATTTTTATTAGATATTCTTCCAGTTTTGTTATTTCTAACTCGAGCTCTTATTTGTGGAGACAATCCTTTTTTAATTCTGTCTTTATTTCTCTGTGAAAATTTATCAGGATTTTGTTTGACTTGATCTCTCCAATATTTTTTTCTTGCTCTTGACCAAGCATTTTTATATTCTTTACTAGCTAAACCAGTATCGTCAATTTCTAAATTAGGATTATTAACATAACTATAAAAATTATTTTCTCCAGATAAAAATTCTATCGGGTCAACGGAAATATAACTCCCATCCTCGGGATCATAGTACCTAAATCGGTTATAGGCGAGTTCTATCTCACTATCGTAGTACTGTCCTTGGTACATAAACGGACAACTACCATGATCCCCAGATTTTAACCTACCAAAGCTATCCAAAGAACGCTCCCAAGTGGTTTCACCTTCTTCATTATACATGTGTGTGGGCGTACCCAAATGGTCTGCTAATATATTAAATTTTTTGTCTCCTTTTAACTTTGCGGTGGGTATAAAACTGTTTTCTTCAAAAACCCATGTAATGATACCATCTTCATTAACGGTGGTATTGCTCAATATTTGTCCGTTCTGGTTTTCTTTCCATTCATGGAGCGGTACATTGCCATCCCACAACCATCGGGTTGTAGTGTTTTTAAAGGTTTTGGATAGCCGTCTGCCTAAGGCATCGTAGGTAAATTTTACTTTGTGGTTATCTGGTCGTATTACTGTAGCCAGTATGCCCTGATCGTACTTCTT
>CANLIE010000006.1 GCA_947491225.1 uncultured Cellulophaga sp. | reverse complement strand
TATTTATTACTCCAAGATCGTCTATGTCAACGGACAACTTTGCTATCTCTCTGGATGTAAACTTAGAAATAGTAAAGGGAAACCCGATTTTTTGATCATTGTCTCGTTCAACAAACCTGAAAAAGCACAGAAGGATTACAAACAGCGTTGGCAGATAGAAATGTGCTTTAAAGCTATGAAATCCAGCGGGTTCGATATTGAAAAAACTCATTTAAAGGATATTCAAAGAATTGAAAAACTTGTACTACTGGTTATGATAGCTTTTGTTTGGTGCTATAAAGTGGGGATACATCTACATAAAATGAATCCTATTACTATCAAAAAACATGGTAGAAAAGCTAAATCCATATTTAAATATGGACTCTCATTTATTGCTAATATATTGTTAAATGCTCAAAATCAAAATAATACTAACATATTTCAATTTTTGTCATGTACTTAGAAGAAACATATTAGTATTATTCTTCAATAACAACGTTTTCATTATCATTATTTCGTTTTAAATATCCTCTAATAATCTTTTGTACATCATTATTATCTTGCTTGCGTGTTATATGCTGTGCATATTCTTTTAAAGTTTTAATTCGTTTATCATTTGTAACAAATCCAAATCCTTGATAAACTCCTTTCTTCACAAAAATAATAGATTTTTCGTTTTCAGACCTTCCTAAGTCTTTAATTACGTAAGTGTTAACATTACCTGCAATTTCACGTATAACATCTAAAACTCTTTTGTTATATGATTCAATTGCTTCTTCTCCCCTACATACACCTTTACATATTTTTATATGATAATGAAAGCAAGCACCTGAAATTTGTTGTAACCCACAATATCTTGGACACAATTGGTATTCTTCGCATAATTTTTCTAAAAAAGATCTACATTCTGTTTGATTATAAAATCTAAATAAAGGAGATTGTAATGCCGTTAGACGGTTGTATATTATGTGTATAACCCCCTTTCTATCCTTATAAGTTCCTATACCATAACTATATCTTACACGCTTTTGAGCCCTATTATGCTTAGGGTAATGCTGCTTAATTTCATCAGATTCTAATAAAAGAGCTACAAGTTCACTGCCAGTTATGGTATAATCTATATGAGCAGTTTCAAAACAAAGTTTTAATTCTTTGTTTGTTTTATTATAAATATGGCTTAAGACACGTTGCTTAATGTTTTTCGCCTTTCCTATGTAAATTATTTTTCCATATTTATCTTTAAAATAATAAACACCAGTTGAATTGGGTAGTTTATCAATAACAGACTTAGGCAATAATGGGGGTAAGGTTGCTTGTCTAGATGTAGGATTTAAAAAAGAATTGAAAACCCCAGTCTTATCTAAGGATAATAGTTTTTCTAATAAAATAACAGTAGCTTCTGCATCCCCCCTAGCCCTATGTCTTCCGTTTATCTTTATTCCTAAGTTAGTACACAACGCTCCAAGACTGTACGACTGTTGACCAGGTATTAATTTGCGAGATAGACGTACAGTACATAACTTTTTACGAGTAAAATCTGCTCCTAAAGATTCTAATTCTGTTTTAATTATACTAAAGTCAAAATTTACATTATGTGCTACAAAAATACAATCCTTTGTATATTCTATAACATCTTTTGCTATTTCATAAAATTTTGGAGCTGTGCGCACCATATTATCTGTTATACCTGTAAGCTGAGAAATTTTATAATTAATTGGAACTTCTGGATTTACTAATGAAGTAAATTCTTTAACAACCATAAATCCATTATGAACAAAAATGGAAATTTCGGTTATCTTATTATCATCACCCCGCAGTCCGGTGGTTTCTATGTCTACTATTGCGTACAATAAATTATATTAAAAAGTGATTTATGATTACCTATAGTTAAAGGTACCGTTATTTATTTAAAAACAAAAAAAGAGAAATTATTTTAAATCATCTATTTTTGCGATATGGTAAGAAACATACAGCTTAGAACAACATTAAAAGAAGAACCTATAAAGGATATTCTTAAAAAGAAAGCTGCAAAACATTTAGGCATTCCCATAACAGAAATTACTACTATAAAAGTGGACCGTAAGTCTATAGATGCACGTAAGTCAACCATTTACTTTAATTATAAAATATCTGTTTACATAAAAGAGCCTGCACCAAAAAGCAGTAATTATACTTTTGATTATAAAGATGTTTCCAATGCCAAAGAAATACACATTATTGGTTTTGGACCAGCGGGTATGTATGCTGCCCTACGTTGTATAGAACTAGGCTATAAACCTATTGTTTTAGAACGTGGTAAAAATGTACAAGACAGACGTAGAGATCTTAAGGCTATTAACCAAGAACACGTTGTAAATGAAAATTCTAATTACTGCTTTGGAGAAGGTGGTGCTGGTACATATTCTGATGGTAAGTTGTATACCAGAAGTCTTAAGCGGGGAGATGTGCGCAGAATTTTTGAGAATTTAGTGTACCACGGAGCTACAGAACAAATTTTAATAGATGCACATCCACATATTGGCACCAATAAGCTTCCTAAGCTTGTACAAAACATTAGAGAAAATATTATAAAATATGGAGGAGAAGTACATTTTGATACTAAAGTGGTTGATTTTGATATTAAAAACAACATTTTAAAAGGTATTATTTTAGAAAATGGTATAGAAATGACAGTAAATAGTGTAATTCTAGCAACAGGGCATTCGGCTAGAGATATTTATTATTTACTACATAAAAAAGAAATTGCGCTACAAGCAAAATCATTTGCATTGGGTGTGCGTGTAGAACATCCGCAACATATAATAGATAGCATACAATATCATTGTAGTGGACAAAGAGATGAGTTGCTACCAGCTGCTGCATATAGTCTTGTAGAACAGGTAAAAGGTAGAGGAGTATACTCTTTTTGTATGTGTCCTGGCGGATTTATAGTTCCTGCTGCAACAGCTCCTGGAGAGGTTGTAGTAAACGGTATGTCACCTTCTAAACGAAATAGCCTATATGCAAACTCTGGTATTGTTGTAGAGATAAATATTGATGAAGATATTCCTAAATACAAACACTTTGGTGTTTTAAAAGGGTTAGAGTACCAAAAAGACTTAGAAAAATTAGCTTTTACCGCTGGTGGAAGAAGTCAAGTTGCACCTGCGCAAAGATTAACAGATTTTGTAGATGGTAAATTATCTACTAATCTAAATGATACTTCTTATCAACCAGGGTTAAAATCTGCTCCACTACACTCACTCTTACCAAAGTTAATTGGTAGTCGTTTACGAGGAGGATTTAAAGCTTTCGGTAATAAAATGAATGGTTATTACACCGCCGAAGCCAATATTATTGGTGTAGAATCTAGAACCTCAGCTCCTGTAAATATCCCTAGAACAGAAAAACTAGAGCATCCAGAAATTAAAGGCTTATTTCCTTGTGGAGAAGGTGGTGGTTATGCAGGTGGTATTATTTCTGCGGCTATGGATGGTGAACGTTGTGCGGAAGCAGCAGTAACCAGAATATAATTTCAGTATTAGCAACTATAACATAGCACTTTGATTTTAGTTTTTTACTTAATACTTCTTACCTAATACTTCTTACTTATTACCTCTAAATCTCCTTAGCTTCTTACGATTTTTTAAGAATAGCTTTAAGACGATTTTTACGCAATACCTCTTCTTTTTTCTTTTTATTTATTTTTTGCGCCATTAATTTAGAATGCTTAGCCTTGTTTACTGTATTTTTTTCTCTTCCCTTTTTTGCCATAAGAAATGTAGTTGTTGATAAAATCATCCTGAGAAACACTAATGTGTTTTTAAAGCCTTTATCAATATTATAATATAAACATAACAAGTATGCTATAATTTTTTTTAGCTTTGGTAATTATAAATGTACTACATCAAAAATAAATAATTGTAGCCCAATTGGTGCAAAGAATGAAAAGTGTAAAATTACTTATTCTAAAATGCATAGCAGTAAATATTGGTTTATTGTATGTATTACATCCTTTACAATACCAAATAAAAAATGGACTACATACCATTTCTCATGCTCTGGAAAACTATGACCATGTAAATGAACATACACATAGTAATTCTTCTATGCCAGGTCTTGAAGAATACACACATACACATAATGAAGGTCATCAACATCAATTCATTGAATTCATAAATCTCCTTTTTGGAGAAAATAGCACCTATAAAGATTCTAAAGAAATTTTTGTATTAAATCATAAAATTGATAAGCATATTGCTACACAACAATGCTACCTAATTAAAAGGTTTAATGTCTATACTTACTATTTTATTAATCAAAAACCAGACAAAACAACCAAAGGCTATGTCAAAGACATAGAACAACCTCCCAAACACATACTTTCCTGAGTATGTTTTACATACTAAAAAAATCATATCACTAAAAAAGTAAAATAATTTCCCTATAAGCTAAATGTATGCTTATAGGCTCATCCTATTACCAACTATGGTACCATCTAGACATTTCATATAAATGATGTCTAGACTGCTATGGCCATAAAACAATAATAAAATGAAAAAAATTATAACATTATTTATGCTGTTTGTTACTATTGGTAGCTTATACGCACATAAAATAAGAGGTACAATTGTATCTGATAAAAACACACCTCTAGAAGGTGTTGGTGTTTTTAATAAAACAACAGGGAGTTACACCTACTCCAATATATTTGGCTATTTTGAATTGGATGATGTATCAGAAAACGATATTATCTATTTTTATAACCTTGGTTATAAAACCAAACAAATGACAATTACAAACAACAATCTCAATACTACTATTAAAATACACTTAACAGAAAGTCCTGTGTCTTTAGATCAAGTTGTATTGGTTTCCAAAGTAAATACACTTAGTAAATTTTTAAACATAGATGTAAAGACAAACCCAGTAAAATCTTCACAAGAGATATTACGTAAAGTTCCAGGGGTAATTATTGGTCAACATGCAGGTGGTGGCAAAGCTGAACAAATATTTTTACGTGGTTTTGACATTGATCATGGTACAGACATTGCAATTAGCGTAGATGGCTTGCCAGTAAATATGGTATCTCATGCACACGGACAAGGATACTCGGATATGCACTTTATTATACCAGAAACGGTAGATAATATAGATTTTGGGAAAGGTCCTTACTATACTAACGTAGGTAACTTTAATACGGCTGGTTATGTTAATCTAAAGGCAAAAAAGAAGTTAGATAATAATTTATTTTCAGTAGAAGCTGGCCAATTTAATAGTTTACGTGCAGTAAGTATGTTTAAGTTATTAGAAGAAGAGCAAAGCAATGTATATTTAGCTTCTGAATTGGTACTTACAGATGGTGTTTTTGATTCTCCCCAAAACTTTAATAGAATAAACATAATGGGGCGTTACAACTTTAACAATTACAAAGATCAAGAATTTATTATTACAGCTAGTCATTTTCAAAGCAAGTGGAATGCTTCAGGACAAATACCTCAGCGTTCTGTAAATCAAGGCTTAATAGGTAGGTTTGGTGCTATAGACGATACTGAAGGCGGTAAAACAAGCAGGTCTAACCTATGGTTTAATCACTCTAAACAATACAACGAGTACGAGTCTCTTACTTCAAAGGTATATGTATCTAAATATGACTTTGAGTTATTCTCTAACTTTACTTTCTTTTTAGACGATCCCGTAAATGGGGATCAAATAAAACAAAAAGAATCTCGTAATATTTTTGGAGCCGAATCTGTATATGCACGTACAATTCATATAGGAGACCACAACTCGCAATTAAAATTAGAAGCTGGTTCTGGTTTTAGGTATGATGATGTTAATGATGTAGAATTGTCTCATACAGCGAACAGAAAAACAACATTAGACAAGTATGCTTTAGGTGATATAGATGAAGTTAATATGTATGGTTTTTTTAATGTTACCTACAAGAAAAGCAAGTGGACTATTAACCCAGGTATGCGTATAGATTATTTTAAGAACGATTATATAGATAAACTACAAGAAGCGTATACTAGCAATAGTGAAGATAAAGTCTTTGTAAGCCCTAAACTAAACTTTATCTATGCTGCTACGCAAAATGTACAGTTATTTTTAAAATCTGGTATTGGTTTTCACTCTAACGATACACGTGTGGTTACAGCTAACAATGGTAAAGAAATACTACCTGCTGCTTTTGGTAACGACTTAGGTGTAATTCTTAAACCAACATCTAAACTACTTATAAATGCTTCGTTATGGAGTTTATTCTTAGAGCAAGAATTTGTGTATGTGGGCGATGCCGGTATTGTAGAACCTAGTGGCAAAACACAACGTTATGGTGTAGATTTAGGTGTTAGGTATAATTTATCTCCTAACTTTTATGTGTATAGCGATCTTAACTATGCATACGCAAGAAGCACAGAAGATTCTGATGGAGAAAATTATATACCACTAGCGCCTTCTTTAACTTCTGTGGGCGGACTATCATTTAAAAACTTAGGAAAGTTCTCTGGTAGCTTAAACTACAGATATCTAAAAGACAGACCGGCTAATGAAAACAATTCTATTGTTGCAGATGGTTATTTCATATCAGACTTTAATATCGATTATAGTGCAGGTAACTGGACTTATGGCGTTATTATTGAGAATTTGTTTGATACCGAGTGGAATGAGAGTCAGTTTGCAACAGAAACAAGATTGTTTAACGAAACTAATTCTGTAGATGAAATTCATTTTACACCAGGAACTCCTTTCTTTTTAAAAGCTAAAGTTTCTGTTACTTTTTAAAAACAGTTTTTTACTGCCAGTGAATTCAAGTCATAAACCCAAAGCTATTGTTTTGGGTTATTTTTTTATTAAACTAAAGCAATACATTACTATTATAAAATTTAGTATATTTAATTCTTATAGATTATCTTTTATAACAAAATGAAAAAAAGACTTTCACTTCTATACCTACTTGCTATTCTTTTCTCGTGTTCCAATAAAAAAGCAGATAAAAAAGAAAGCCCGTATGTGTGGAAAACTATTAGTGTAAGAGCAACTGCATACAATTCACTAGCCTACCAAACATCTAATCAACCACAAATTGCTGCTTGGGGAGACAGCCTTAAACCTGGAATGAAATGCATTGCAGTATCTAAAGATTTATTACAACTAGGGTTAGATAGAAATACAGAGGTAAAATTAGAAGGCTTTAGTGGTATTTTTTTGGTAAAAGACAGAATGCATTCTAAATGGCGTAACCGTATTGATATTTATATGGGCGTAGATGTAAAAAAAGCATTAGAATACGGAGTAAAAAATATTGATTTACAGTACAAAATTCTTAAAGATAGTTTAAATACACCCTGATTATTTTAGATACCTTTTTTACCTTTTACTAAGAACCTGATTTCTATGCAAGAAAATTTATGCCAGGCTGATTGATTTTCGATAGAAAATAGTATTAAAGACAAGTAAATTTTAAATCAAAAGCCTAATTTAAATACAATTTTTATTAGCTTCAATATGAAAAATCACTCAATATGACAGCTTTTTTTAATCAAATTCTTAGACCGAACTCAGATTAATAAGTTGTTTTTTTACGAAAATCTTTGTTTTGTATAAACTGATAAGGAATACATAAATTTTACGACTAAAATTTAGATAACAATTAAAAAAACAGAAAGGAAATTTATTTATGTTAACATGGAAAAATGTAATTAGTTTTAGTGTAACAGGAAATCCACAACCAGATCGTCGTGTAGAAAAAACCGAAGCTGAGTGGAGAGAATTATTAACTACTGAACAATTTAGGATTACTAGGCAAAAAGGTACAGAGTCTCCAAATAATGAAACCACTTGCAGTACATATGATGAAGGAAAATATAATTGCATATGTTGCAACACACCTTTATTTGATTCTACTATTAAATTTAGCTCAGGAACAGGATGGCCAAGTTTTACACAACCCATAAGAGAAAATGCTATTAAATATAAAAAAGATTCGTCTTATGGTATGATACGTGTTGAAGTCATGTGTAATACCTGTGATGCTCATTTAGGTCATGTATTTCCAGATGGCCCTGAACCAAGCGGATTAAGGTATTGTGTAAACTCAGAATCAATGAAACTAGATATTAAAAAATAAAAAATGATAGATAAAAAATTAGAAACATTAACTGTTGGTGGCGGTTGTTTTTGGTGTACAGAAGCAGTTTTTAATGAGGTTAAGGGTATAGAAAAGGTAGTTTCTGGTTATACAGGTGGTAATGCTCCAGGCAGACCAACTTACAGAGAAATCTGTTCTGGTTTAACAGGTCACGCAGAAGTTGTACAGGTTACATATAATGCAGCAGTAATATCATATCAAGATTTATTGCTCATATTTATGACTACACATAATCCTACAACACTAAACAGACAAGGTGCAGATGTAGGTACACAATACAGATCTGTTATTTATTATCACAATGCTATGCAAAAAAAGGTAGCCGAGATACTTGTTAAAGAAATGGCTCCTTACTATGAAAATCCTATTGTAACAGAGATTAGTCCTATTGGTATTTTTTATGAGGCTGAAGCTGATCACCAAAGTTTTTACGAAAACAACAAAACACAAGGATATTGCACTGTAGTTATAGACCCTAAACTAGCTAAACTACGACAAATACACGCAGACAAACTAAAAAGTATAACCGCATAATTTACAAACAATACCTGTATAAGATAAACTACTTTACAGGTATTTTAATTTAAAAAAGCAATGAATGTAATTCACGATAAAGAAAATAATAAATTTACTATGAATGTTAATAGTGAATTAGCATTCATAGATTATAAAATAAAGGATGATAAAATGTCCCTGATGCATTCAGAAATTCCTGTTAACCAAAGAGGAAAAGGAACTAGCAAAATTTTAGTTGAAAAAACCTTTAAAAAATTAACTAAAGAACGTTATAACACAGTAGCTGAATACAGGTATGTTATAGTCATTGCTAAGAGGAGTGATAAATGGAATACTATAATTGAACAAGCATAAAATTAATGAAGTTTACATTAAATAATAGATTTACTAAGCAATTACCCGCAGATTCCATTCTAGAGAACACTAGAAGACAAGTTATTAATGCTTGTTTTTCTTATGTTACTCCCAAACAAACTACTAACCCTGAATTAGTACATGTATCTGACGATATGTTAACTACACTAGGTTTAAGTAAAGAAGATAGTATTACAAAAGAATTTTTAAACGTTTTTACTGGTAATAGTCTATTACCAGATACAAAACCATATGCTATGTGTTATGGTGGACATCAGTTTGGAAATTGGGCCGGACAATTAGGTGATGGTAGAGCTATAAACTTGGCAGAAGTAAAACACAATAACAAAACTTGGGCTTTACAACTTAAAGGAGCTGGTGAAACCCCGTATTCTAGAACCGCAGACGGCTTGGCTGTGCTGCGATCTTCAGTGCGTGAATATTTATGTAGCGAAGCTATGCATTATTTAGGTGTGCCAACAACAAGGGCTTTGTCTATAGCACTTACAGGAGATAATGTATTAAGAGATATATTGTACAATGGTAATGCTGCTTATGAAAAAGGTGCCATTGTAACAAGGGTTGCTCCTAGTTTTCTACGTTTTGGCAATTATCAGTTATTAGCAGCTAGAGAAGACACTACTACATTAACTACATTAGTAGATTATACCATAAAAAACCATTTTTCTCATTTAGGTAATCCATCTAAAGAAACATACATTTCTTTTTTTAAAGAAGTAGCAGAGAAAACATTAGAAATGATTGTACACTGGCAACGTGTAGGCTTTGTACACGGAGTAATGAATACAGATAATATGTCTATTCTTGGCTTAACCATAGATTATGGTCCATATGGCTGGTTAGAGGGTTATGATGTAGATTGGACTCCTAACACCACAGATGCTGAAAACAGGCGCTACCGTTACAGCAATCAGCCTAATGTTGGTTTATGGAATCTTTTTCAATTAGCAAATGCATTGTTTCCACTAATTAATGATGCTGCTCCATTAGAAGCTATTTTAGATGAGTACAAGTCAGCGTATGAATCTGATTCTTTACAGATGATGCGATCTAAAATTGGTTTGTATGATGAGTTTGATACTGATTTTACATTAATTCAAGAGTTGGAAGCTAATTTACAGCTTGTAGAGACAGATATGACAATATTCTATAGAATGTTAGCCAACTTTAATGTTGACGCCCCTAATAAAGCTCTAATATTGTTAGAAGATGCTTTTTACAACACAGCAGCACTTACAGATCAGGTAAAAAGTAAATGGAATAAATGGTTTACTGCTTATGCAAGTAGATTAAAGTTAGAAAATATAACAGCAGCCAAACGTAAAGAGCAGATGAACTTAGTTAACCCTAAATATGTATTACGTAACTATATGTCTCAGCTTGCTATAGATGCAGCAGAAAATGGAGATTATACTTTAATTAATGAGTTATATACTCTTTTAAAACAACCATATAGCGAACAACATAAATACAAAAAATGGTTTGCAAAAAGGCCAGAATGGGCAAGGCATAAAGTAGGCTGTTCTATGTTGTCTTGCAGCTCTTAAACTTTAATCAAACACTACAACAACTCTAAAAAAAAATTTAGATAATTGTAGAGATTAGAATTTAAAAACTTAGAAGTATTGTTAAAAACAAAAATACCTTCTTTTTAATAATCAATACTTAAACATTAATAGTGACATAAGTATATAGAAGCTTATTTAATTTACTACTAACTTGTATAATGCTAAACAAACATTCACTTCTTTACTCAAATAAAATACTAATTTTACCATATTTATAAAACTTAAACTTATACTCTATTATAAAAAACATAAAATACTGAATATAAAACTTTTATTCACCATAAAAAACTAAAAATAATTATTCTATTTATAAAAATACCGATTGGTTTTTATAAATAGAATAATTATTTTGCTTATTACGCATATGACCTCTAAGCTCAGGTTAAGCTGCTTGTACTACTGTAACTTTAAATATATACCTGCTGTAAAAAATAGTAATTATTTAACGTAAGAAGTATAAAGAATTATTAAGTTTAATTATCTTTCAAAAAAAATTGTTTGAAACAGAATCAAAATAAAACTTAATTATAAAAAGTATTTAATGCATTTAATTAACAACCTTAGTTCGGTAAAAGAATTTGATTAAAAAAAGCTGTCATATTGAGAGATTTTTCATAGTGAAACTATTAAAAATTGGATTGACCTTTCGGCAAGCTCAAGATGACAAAGCTTTTAATTTAAAATTTACTTGTCTTTAATACAATTTTCTATCGAAAATCAATCAGACTGACATGAATTTTCTTACATCGAACTCACGTTAATAGTGTATTATAAATAAATTACAATAGATATTACAGTAATAAATGATTAATATAAAAGATATATTCCTAAGTACTCGTAACCACTTTACAACATTATGCAAAGGCTTAGAAACTGAAGATTATTCTATACAACCAACAGAATTTGTATCACCTCCTAAGTGGCATCTAGCACATACCACTTGGTTTTTTGAACAATTTGTTTTAAAAGAATTTGGTAACAATTACATTGTATATAATAATGATTTCTCTTATCTCTTTAACAGCTATTATAACAATGCAGGCGAACGTGTTTTACGTTCTAATAGAGGATTAATGACTCGACCAACAGTAGAAGAAGTCTATGCCTACAGAAACTATGTTGATGCTAAAATGACTGATTTTCTAGATGATAATCCCTCAGGAAAAGCATTAGAGATTATAGAACTTGGTATTAACCATGAGCAGCAACACCAAGAATTATTTTACTATGACATTAAGTATATTTTTGGTAACCAACCTACATTCCCAACCTTAGAAAACAATGTAAAACTACAGGATATTACACAAAAAGAAGAGTTTATAACTATAGAAGAAGGTATATACCAAATAGGTCACAACACTTCTGATTTTAGTTTTGATAATGAATTAAGTGCACATAAAGCCTATATACATACGTTTATAATTAGCAAAAATCTAACTACAAATGCAGAATATATTGCCTTTATAGAATCTGGCGGTTATACTAATTTTAATCTATGGCACGCAGAAGGCTGGGATTACATTACTAAAAATGAAATTAGCGCACCTTTATATTGGCACAAAGTTAAAGGAGATTGGTATTACTATACTTTAGACGGATTTAAACCTGTGGAACTAAATAAACCAGTTATGCACATTAGTCTATTTGAAGCGTATGCGTATGCAGAATGGAAACAAATGCGCTTACCTACAGAATTTGAATGGGAAGTAGCTGCTGACTATTTAAATTACGGTCAGCTTTGGGAATGGACTAATAGCGCATATTTACCTTATCCTAATTTCTCTAAAGCTCCTGGTGCTCTAGGTGAATATAATGGTAAATTTATGATTAATCAACATGTGCTTAGAGGCGCATCTATAGCAACACCAAAAAGCCATAGTAGAAAAACATACAGAAACTTTTTTCAGCCAAATATGCGTTGGTTATTTTCTGGAATAAGACTTGCACAATAATAATTATGGACTATACCTTTGATAAAGATATATTAGATGGCTTAACTGCTACAAATAAAAACCTATCATCCAAATACTTGTATGATGATGCTGGAAGTAAAATTTTTCAGGAAATTATGCATATGCAATCCTATTACTTAACAGACTGTGAGTTTGAAATTTTATCACTTCAAGCACAACAAATTGTAGATAAATTAGCATTTAACGTACCTTTTAACATTATAGAATTAGGTGCTGGTGATGGATTTAAAACTTTTAAGTTATTAGAGTATTTAGAGAAAAATAGTATTGCCTTTCATTACATACCAATAGACATTAGTAAAAAGGCTATGGATATGCTAACCTATAAACTAAAAGAACGTCTACCTAATATATCTATAAAACCAAAAGTAGGAGACTATTTTAAAGTATTAAAAGAGTTAAAACAACAAAAAACTCCTAGCCTACTACTCTTTTTAGGAAGTAATATAGGCAACTATTCACACGTTGAATCTATAAATCTCTTAGAACTTTTTAATAAAAATATGCATACAGGAGATAAACTACTGCTAGGTATTGATCTCAAAAAAAACCCTATTACAATACATAATGCATACTATGATAAAAATGGTATTACTAAAAGATTCAACCTTAATTTATTGATTAGAATTAACAAAGAGTTAGATGCTGATTTTAAAGTGAATAATTTTGACTTTTACTGTCATTACAACCCTGTTACTGGTGAAGTAAAAAGTTATATAGTTAGTTTAAAGAAACAACAAGTAGTGTTAAATAAATTAACAACAGTAATTAATTTTGAACAAAACGAACTAATTTGGACCGAGTTATCTAAAAAATATGACATTACAGAAATTCAAAATTTAGCAAAAATGACTAATTTTTCAATTGTTGAGAATTTTTTAGATTGTAAGCATTATTTCTCAGACAGTCTTTGGATAAAATAAAAACTCTTCTATAATAGACTAGACTTCAATTTTTATATCTGAATAGTAATACCCTGAGTTAAGTCTAAGAATTTGATTAAAAAAAAGCTATTATGTTGGGTGATTTTTTCATAGTGAAACGAATAAAAATTGTATTGACCTTTCGGCAAGCTCAAGATGACAAAGCTTTTGATTTAAAATTTACTTGTCTTTAATACTATTTTCTATCGAAAATCAATCAGACTGACATAAATTTTCTTACATCGAACTCAGGGATTAATAAATAAATTAGATATTACCAGTTTTAAAACAATACTACAACATCTTGTAGATAAAAGTACAGCACTTTATAGAATAAAATTACCCCTTACTTTACTTTAGTTCTTTTTAAAGCCAGATAAACTTTGCCTAATAAAATCTTTAGGAAAATTTTCATCACCCTCAAAACCAAGTTCTAACACACCATTATCCTCTGGAATATAATCGGTTTTAAAAATATAGTCCCATAAGCTTAAACTAATACCAAAGTTTACACCATATTTACCTGCAGGTAATGTATAAGTATGATGATACAAATGCATTACTGGATTGTTAAAAATATACTTTAATGGACCCCAAGTAATTTTTACGTTAGAATGGTTAAAGTGACCAATAGTTATGGCCAAAAAATGAACCATATAAGCTTGTTCTGGCTCAAATCCACCTAAAATCATTACACCAAACGTTTTTAAAGGCTTATATAAGATATTTTCCATCCAATGATAACGCAAATGTGCGGCAAACCCCATTTCTTTTACACTGTGGTGTACTTTGTGAAAGTTCCATAAAAATGAAAATCTGTGCAATAAAATATGAGTACACCATTGCACAAAATCCAACACTATAAAGAAAATCAACAATTGTAACCAGATATTCCATTCTGATATATTTATAATTGTAATGCTATTTGCTGTTATGCCTATATGAGCAAAAAAAACAGCAAAAACTTTATAAAAACCACTTATTACAATTGAAAAAAGAAAGAAATTAAAGAACATATAAAAGAAATCTAACCAAAAATCTTTTCTGAATATGGCTTGATTTTTACGCCAAGGAAATAGAATTTCCAACACCCATACAATTAGAGAAATTAGTATAAGTCCCCAAAAATAATTGGTATACCAAGGCATATCAAAAACAATACATTTCCATATCCAATTTAGTGTCCCAGTAAAAGCATGTATAAAAGCTTCTATATACTTTTCCATAAATTTAGTCTATAACTGAGTGCATTATATTTAGAGTTTTGTAGGACTATAAATATACATAAGCTTTATTTAAACGCTAAAATCTATACTAATTGTGTGATTATAAAAGTTAAAAAATGTCTCTACTTATTAAATACAGAATTAGTATAAAAATATATTCTTAAGCAATACCTTTTTTACTACTCTTTTTAATATTTTATATTTAATATAGCGATATGAAGCTATTTTCTTCAATCTAAAAAATAGTTTTAATCAATGAAATTCTTACTTTTTAATACTATGAAGTACAAAAAACACATTAATTAATAAAAAATATCTATTCTTTTTATAGAACCCAAAAAGTTTAAATCACATCAATATTAACTCTATTAAATTGAGCAAAAAGACTTAGCAAACCTTAAAAATCAAATACTAATTTAATCTAAAACACTTTTTTTTAATTTATTCTTAGTCTAAACACTAACAACCAAATATATCATCTTTTTTTAGTACTTTGTCCCGTGACAAGAATTATAAAAAAACCAAACATGAAAAAAATAGTATTTATTGCTTTAGCTTTAGCCGTAAGCTGTAATTCTACACAGAAAACAACCGATGATCAAAAAAAGAAAAAAGTAGCTGTTGCTGACCCAGTAAAATATGCAGAAACAATTACAGAAGATGAATTAAAAACTCATTTATATACGTATGCATCAGATGAATTTGAAGGTCGTGAAACAGGAAAACCTGGACAGAAAAAAGCTATACAATATTTAAAAGCTGAGTATGAGAGATTAGGTATTAAAGCAGCTAAATCTGATGGCAATTATTTTCAAGATGTTCCTTTAGAAATTTCTAAACTACCGACAGGTACATTTAATGCTAATGGTATTGATTATATTTTAGGCGAAGATTATGTAGCAATGTCACAAGCCATTGGAAATTACGACAACATTGTATATGTTGGGTATGGTATAGAAGAAGGTTCATACTCAGATTATAGAAGCTTAGACGTTAAAGGCAAAATAGTACTAGCTAAAACTGGTGAGCCAAAAAAAGCAGATGGCACGTATGTATTATCAGGTTCTAGTGAGTCTTCTGCTTGGAGTAAAGCTTCTGATGCCTTAGCAAAAAGAACTGAATTAGCTAAAGAAAAAGGTGCTAACGGGATTCTTTTCTATGATGAAAATACCTTTCCTAGGTATAAGCAATTTTTTGAGCAAATGAAAAATAGCAACCGGGAAAGATTATCTTTAAAACCAACTAAACCCAATACATTTGCTATAATTTTAGTTAGTCCTAAATTAGCAAATAACCTTGTTAAAAATATTAATGAAAATAACACGGTAAAAGAGTTAACTACTTCATTAAAACTAAACCTTATTAGCGGAAATAAAGAAGTGAAATCTGAAAATGTAGTTGCTTATATTAAAGGTTCAGAAAAGCCAAATGAATATTTAGTAATCTCTTCTCACCTTGACCATATTGGTGTTAGTAAAGATGGGCAAATAAACAATGGTGCAGATGATGATGGTTCTGGTACAGTTTCTCTTTTAGAAATAGCAGAAGCATTTAGAAAAGCTGAATTAGATGGTAATGGCCCTAAACGTTCTGTTGTTTTTCTACATGTTACTGGGGAAGAAAAAGGATTGTTAGGCTCTCAGCATTATGCAGATAATGACCCAATATTTCCATTAGCCGAAACCGTGGCTAACTTAAATATTGACATGGTAGGTAGAATAGATCCTAAACGTAAAGGTGATAGAAATTATATATACTTAATTGGTTCAGATAAATTAAGTACAGAACTTCATAATTTATCTGAAGAAGTAAATAAAAAATATACTAAAATTGAGCTAGATTATACGTATAATGATGAAAATGATCCCAATCGTTTTTATTATAGAAGTGATCATTACAATTTTGCAAAAAACAATATTCCAATTATTTTTTATTTTAATGGTACACATGATGATTATCACAGACCTAGTGATACTCCTGATAAAATCAATTATGATCTTTTAGAAAATAGATCAAGACTTATTTTTTATACAGCATGGGAAATAGCTAATCGCAATCAAAAGATTATAGCAGATAAGTTAGAGCAGTAGTAGATTATAAGTAGCTAAAACAAAGCCTTCATACAATAGAAGGCTTTGTTTTTAATGGTTTTCTGAAAACAAAAAAGCCTTGTCAAAATGACAAGGCTTTGCTTTTTGGGTGGAAGACCGGGTTCGAACCGGCGACCCTCGGTACCACAAACCGATACTCTAACCAGCTGAGCTACATCCACCATTTGTAAGCGGATGCAAATGTAATTTTTTTAGATTATATGTCAAAAAAAAATAGATGATATTTTTACTTTAGTCTAAAAAATTTATAAAATGCTAACAATCAATAAAAATCCACTTCATTTTAAATTAAAATATCGGTAAAACACATTAAATAACTGGCAAAACACACAAAAAATAGCATTTCACAACATTATTTAGCTATTAACTGCGTATAGGTATAGATTTACAGAAATAAATAATGCCCCAACAAAACCTAAAATGCTAGCTAATAAACAAAAAAAGCTTTTAGCTATACTAATTTTTCTCTGCATTTATTTGCATTGTAAACCTATTGAAGCTAGCGCTAAGGTACTATCAGCTTCTCTATCCCTAGAACTAAATTCTAAAAAAGATATCGCTTATATAAATAAAATTAATGATAAAGCTAATAGGCTAAGGTATTATAATACAGATAGCCTTTTAATTCTCGCTAAAGAAGCGTATCTATTAAGTGAATACATTAATTTTATTGATGGAAAAAGCAATGCTTTATTACTGATGGCCAATTATTATTCTGACACAGGTAATAATAAAAAAGCAATTTCTTTTTATAAACAAGCTTTAAGAGAAAGTAAAAAGGGTTCTAATTCTATTATTCAACTTTCCGTTATGAACAATTTTGCCCGTTCATATTACTATAGTGGATATTATGCAAAATCATTGTCTATTTATTTAGAAGGTGTTGAACTAGCAAAAAAAGAAGGTAACATTAAAATGTTATCTATAATGAATGAAAATATAGCCAACCTTTATAAAGCGCAAAAAGACTATGACCATGCTCTTCTCTTCTTAAAAAAATCGATTAAGCTAAATGATAGCATTTCAGATGATTTTAACTCTGCAAAAACATATAGTAATTTAGCAGCCATTTATGGGGAAATTGGAAATATTGAACATGCAATGTTCAATATAAATAAAAGTATATCAATATTTGAAGAATACAATAATGTAAGATGGATAGCACAATCTTATAGAACTAAAGGAGATATATACCTAAAACAAAAAAAATATGATTGGGCAATACGTTGGTACGATCAAAGCTTGCTATTATATGATAAAATAAAAAATAATCGTGGTAAAATAGAGTTATTCAATGGTTTTTCTCAAGCATATTATGGACTTAAAAAAGATAGCATTTCTGAGGTTTACGCGTTAGAAGCATACAAAGAATCTAAAAATATTAATTCTATAAAAAACATAGAAGATTCTGCCAATATTCTTTATAAACTTAATAAAAGAAAGCAAGATTATAAAAATGCATTGTTTTACCATGAAATTTATGAAAAGGTAACAGATTCTCTTTCTAGAACAGAAAATGGGCATAGTTTAAGAATGCTAAAAACAAAAATGGAACGTGACAAGTATAAAGAAACTAATGCGGTTGTAACTAAATTAGAGTTAGCAAAAAAACAAGGCATAATTTATATAGCCATAGCCATACTAATCATATGGGGAGTCATAACTTATATGATGTCTAAAAGTAGAAAAGCTCATAAAAGATTAAATACTGAACTACAATTAAAACAAGTTGTATTAGAAAATAGAGAAGAGGAATTAGAAGAGATAAATAATACAAAGGACAAACTATTTTCTATCATAGCACATGATTTAAGAGGGCCAATTGGAGCATTGTTAGAGGTTCTTAAAATGATGAAATCTGGAGACATAGCTTTATCAGAGTTTAGAGATTTTGTTCCAAGGCTAATAAAAGATGTAGATCATATTTCATTTACACTAAACAATCTACTGTCTTGGGGTCAAACACAAATGAATGGAGCAACTACATATTCTACAACTGTTGAACTAAACAAATTAGTAGAAAATAATATGAATTTGCTTTCCGAAACAGCTAAAAATAAATCCATAAGGCTCATCAATGAAATGACAGATGTAATGCTTATTTATTCTGACCCAAATCAAATAGATATTGTGATAAGAAACATTATAAGCAACGCACTTAAATTTACCCCAGAAGGTGGTTCTGTAACTATTGATGCACAAGTAAAATATCAATTTATAGAAGTAACTATAAAAGATACAGGAATTGGTATGAGTGATGAAGCGTTAAAAAAAATATTTGCAACCAATGAGACATATACAACTTTTGGTACAAATAATGAAAAAGGGACTGGTCTAGGAATATCTTTATGTAAGGAAATGCTTGAGAACAACGGAGGCAACCTATGGGCAAAAAGTAAATTAGGTAAAGGAACTAGTTTTTATTTCACTATTCCCAAAGGCAAAGAAAACTACCAAATTGCTGGTTAATCCATTTTATACATACACATATAGATTCAATTTGGCAAATCTATTTTAAAATTCCCTTCTATACTAATTTTGATATGGTTGAAACTAGTATTAGAATTTTAAACAATGAAAAATGCACAGGATTAGACCTGTCACTTTATAAGGAAATGGTAACAAAAAACAATAGTTCTGTATAGGTAATTACTACCTTAGGCAAAGTAAGCAGTTTTACTTTAGACCTCAAAAATTCAAAAAAAAACATACAAGAATACTACTAAATTAAATCGCTTAAACCTTTTACAGCAACATACCTTTCTACAGTAAAACCTTCCGCATACTCTACTCCTATTAACCTACCCAAGTCTTTTGCTCTATATGTTACACTATCTATAAAATTCTGACTACTGATTGGCGTTTGTGGAGCTGTACTCTTAGTATTATAAAATTGTGAATCATATGCCAACACTGCCTTTAGTTTAGTTTCAACATACCCTGTAACATCTACTACAAAATCTGGTTCAATGTTTTTCCATTGTATATAATGATATACTTGTTTAGGACGCCATTTCTCTTGTAATTCATCATTAATAGAGGTTTCAATCTTTAATAAACCACTTAAAAAACAAGCATCGCTAACCAAATCACTTCCTTTACTATGATCTATATGCCTATCATCTATTGCATTACACAATATAATATCTGGCTGATATTTACGAATAATTTTTACTATTTCTAATTGATGTTTTTTGTCATTAATAAAAAAGCCATCAGCAAAACCTAAATTTTCCCTAACGGTAACACCCAAAATTTTTGCTGCCGCTTTTGCTTCTCTATCTCTTATTTCTGCAGATCCTCTTGTACCTAATTCACCTCTCGTCAAATCTATAATACCAACTTTTTTACCATTGGCTATTTCCTTAGCAATGGTTGCACCTGCACCCAACTCTGCATCATCTGGGTGAGCCCCAAATACTAATATATCTAATTTCATTTTTCTATTTTATTTACTATAATGCCTGTTCTATATCAATAATTAAATCTTCTGTTTCTTCAATTCCTACAGGAAAACGAATTAAACCATCATTAATTCCTTGCTTGGTACGTTTTTCTATACTCAATAAAGAGTGTAATATTTGTGTAGGTAACAACATTTGTACTTTCAACCCCTGCTAAACTCATAGATGATTTAATTAATTTTAATGCTCTATAGAAAGCCATTGTATCTATGTCGTCATTTAATTTATGTGATAACAATCGAAGTTACAAATTTAACTTTTAATTAACTCAAAAAAACCTTTTAGTAATTTAGCTCGTATATGAGTGTAACAGCTTTATATAATTTAAAAACAATAAATAATAATGACCTTTAAAACTATAATTTTTTTATTTTTAACCCTTTTTATTTTTAATTCTTGTTCTATAGATGGTAAAGATTCTACTTTTCCTGATGAAATATCAACAGAAGATAATAAAAAATTAAATAAAAAACCTGTAGGAGATTCTGCCAATGACTTATTGTCTAATACAACTTATAAAAGAATAGTTTATGAGTTTTTTTATGTAAAAGATTTTAAGCCAACAAAAGAAACAATAGATAATTTTAAAGCTTTTGTCACGGACAGATTAGAAAAATCTAAAGGAATGGAGTTACATCTTAAAGAGATTACGGTTCCGTTTAAAGATGCATATACTATTGATGATATAAAAGCAATGGAGGATAATTTACGTACCCAATACAACTCTAAAAACAAAGTTGCGGTATTTGGCATTTATTTAGACGCAAAGTATGCAGAAAATACAGCTACTAAAACTGTTCTAGGAATTGCTTATCGTAATACGTCTTTTGCCATTTTTGCAAATACAATAAAAAATTTCAGTAATAAGCCATTAGCTCCTAGTAAATCTGTACTATCATCTACTGTTTTACAACATGAGATTTGTCATTTGCTTGGTTTAGTAAACAATGGAACTGTAATGCAAACAGATCATCAAGACATTGAGAATGGTAAACATTGCATTGTAGAAAATTGTTTAATGCATTGGACTATGGAAACTGGAGAAGGCCTTCTAAACTCCATTAACAATAACAAAATACCAACACTGGATCAGCAATGTATAGCAGATTTACAGGCTAATGGTGGAAAATAAAAATCTTACACATTTATTTTTTTCCAATTGCCTTTTTTAAACCATACAATTGAAATAATCGCTAGTAAAACCTCAGCAGAGGTAATAGCAATAAACACCCCCATAGCTCCCATTTTAAATGTAATTGCGGATAAATATGCAAAACAATTTTTAAACGGAGGATTTATTTACTATAATTTACTTTATATCTCCAATAGCTTATTACACCTAGTATAAATATGACTATAGCTGTGTACCATATAAAAACGGGAGTAATTACCTGTGCACCACTAGCATAACTATGCAAACCAACTAAATAAAAATTTACACCAAAATAAGTCATCATTATACTTGCAAAGGCTATAACGCTAAAAAAGTTAAATAACCATCTTCCACGTAATCCAGGTACCAGTCTCATATGTATAACAAATGCATAAACCATAATGGAAACCAATGCCCAAGTTTCTTTTGGATCCCAACCCCAATAACGACCCCAACTCTCATTAGCCCACATACCTCCTAAAAAGTTACCTATAGTAAGCATTACCAATCCTACAGTTAAAACCAGTTCATTAATAATGGTAAGTTCCTTAAGATTAATATCCATACGTGCTTTGTTCTTCTTATTGGTTAATATAATAAGAATTAAAGATGTTACCCCTAAAATCATCCCCACAGTTAACGGCCCATAACTACCAACTATAATAGATACATGTACCATTAACCAATAACTATCTAATACAGGTACTAAATTAGAGATTGATGGATCTACCCAGTTTTGATGTGCAATCCACAACAGCATAGCAGTTACAAAAGTTGCAGCAGCTATGGTTAAATTACTTTTACGGGCAAACAATAACCCCATGCCTAATGTTGCCCAAGCAACATATATAATACTTTCATAAGCGTCACTCCAAGGTGCGTGTCCTGAAACATACCAACGTAAAATTAAGCCAGCCGTATGCCATATAAATAATAAAAATATGGTTCCCTTTAAAAAATATATAGCAACACGCCATATACTCCTGTCTTTAAAAATTTGAAAAACAAGAATAAAAAATAATATTAATCCAAAAACTCCATATCCTTTGTAAAGAATATTGAAAATATCTAGCTTATTATAAATAACCTCTATTTCTATTTTTCTATCAGAAGGTAAAACTTCTTTCCCGTTGTTTTCTTGGTTCTTTTTAAAAGCCGCCAATAATTTATCTGCTTCATCATAATTACCACTTTCTTTGGCCTTTTGTAAGGTCATTATATAATACGGAATAGAATTTTTTATGAAATTACCATACAATGAATCTGAAACAGGATATTGTCCTCCTCTGTATTCTAATGCAGATATCCATTTATTATTGTCATCATTTAGTAAAGGAAAAATCTTTACTATTTCTCCGCTTAAAGCTCTATTTAATAATCCTAAGCGAATATTGGCATCTTTATAATCTTGTTGAAATTTATTAGGGTTATTTGTAGATGTGGCTTCCGTTAAAAAAGGGGATAATTTATAATTACTATTTTCATCAAAAAAGTCTATCAATCTGACGTTTCTCTGATCCAATGGCACTCCTATTACTTTCCTAATACTATCGTTATATCCTTTCTTATCTAAGGCTATTATATTTGTGTTAGACCATAAAACAGGATTGGTCATCATAGATAAAAAAACCTGATCTGGATTTAAACCTAAATAACCATTTTTAAGACTAAGCTTACGCAGTAATTCTGAAGTAAAAGTGTTTATGGGTTTCATTCGCCCTCCTTCATCCTGTATTACCAATTTACCAAATGCAGCTGCGTGCTCCTTAGATACTGCAGATTCCACAATAAGGGAATCTATTTGTTCTTGAGATGGCATTTCTCTATGCTGGTGACTATCAGAAGTATTTTCTTGTGCGTTTAGACATAACAAGCTACCAAGAAGCAATAAAGTTGTCATTTTTGCTTTTTTTGCTTTTACTTTATCTAAGGATACTGCTAAGTCTTTAAATCTGGTTTTTCCAAAGAACATAATACCTAAAAGACCTGCAAAAAGCATAAAATATCCAATATATGTTATCCAAGTTCCCCAAAAATCGTGGTTTACAGATAAGTTACTTCCTTTTTCATCTGGATCAAAACCAGCTTGAAAAAAACGATATCCTTTATGATCCAATATATGGTTCATATATATATCATAATCAAAAGGTTTTTCATCTTCAACTGTAACCTTGCTCATAAAAGATGCATATCCGCTTTCTGTTCCTGGGTATTTTTCGGCTATAAAATCATTTAATTTAATATTAAAAGGTAGTGTATGCACTTTAGAACCATAACTTAGTACAAAGTCTAATCCGCCTACATTAAATTTATCTGAATAAATAGCCATTCCCTTAGATCCCAACAATTCTTTACGTACTGTTTCTCCGTTAGAAGTAATATCCACGATTAAAGCATCTGCCATATTCTTTACACGTTCTTCATCTGGTATTCTAACTATTCCTTTCTTGCCTTTTACAATTGAATCTGGTATTACAAACTGCATATTTGCCATTTGGTATAAAGAACGTAATTGCAACGCTTGTACTGTGTCTTTTTTAACAATACCTTCTAACCTATCTGCCATACGCATAAAACTACCTTCAAAAGGCGATTGTATAGTATAAGATGAGTCTGTTACTGTTATATTTATAGCCCCATCTGTTGGCTTATTTAAAGCAAATAAAATGTTATGAATACTTTGCACTACTCCTTCCTCTAAATAGTGATCATGACGACTTCCTCCACTAGACTCAACTATCTTTAAAAAATTATTTCCTTCTTCACCTATAATTAAACCTTTCTTTGCTCCGTCTATAAAGCCTGCGTATGAAATGGTAAATTCTTCACCTTTAAATTTATCCTTTTTAGGTAAGCTAGACTTAATGGCTTCAGCTGTTACCAGTATTGGATCTTCATACTTTTTTTGCATTGTAGTTCCATCAACATCACCATACACCAAAGCCGTTAAATATGTTTTATCTGAATAAAAAATATTTTCTGATGCTCCTTCCCTAATAGGCATCATACCTTCAAAACTAATATATCTAGTAACAAAAGCACCTATAATGATAAAAATCCAAGATAAGTGTAATAGTAATACTGCCCACTTTTCTTTTCTCAGTAAATTATAACGAAACATATTACCAATAAAGTTTATCACAAAAAACACCATTATGGCTTCAAACCAAAGTGCATTATAGATCCAAATTCTTGCAGTTGTTGTACTATACCAACTCTCTATAAATGTTCCAAAAGCCAATGATATAGCAAAAGCAATAAAAAGAAAAGACATCAAACGTGTAGAGAAAAAGAACTTCTTGATTAAATTTATCATTCTGGCTGAAACTTAGTGAATTTGGTCAGCAAAAATACGTCCTTTTTACGACTTTTAATATGACCTCGCTAATTAAAAATGTTAATGAAAATAAAATATTTTAAGTTTTTTAACTCTCTTTATTTCTTGCATTAAAAATATGTATATGAATATTAGTGCCCATATTTCTTGCTCTATTTTTAGCTATATTAGCCGTATCTCCTTCAAAAAGTTCATCTAAGGTTGTAAACCAATGATTTAACCATATACCAAAGTGTAATTCGTTAATTGTATTATTGGTATAATTATCAACTTCTTGATGTACTGCTATTGGGTTTCCCCTATATGTGCCTCTTTCTATGAATAATTGATTACTCCAAAAACTGGTTAAGTGTTGCAGATGGTGATCCCAATCTTTTATTATTCCATTAAAAATGGGTCCCAAAATTTCATCTTTTCTTATTTTATCATAAAAAGTAGAAACTAATAAAAACACATCTTCCCTAGTTAATAACTGCTGTTTTTCCATATAAAATTGTGTATCTTAGTTAACCTATTAACTACATTAGTGCAATGTAGTTGTAAAATTAAAAAACGACTATTAATTAACACTTAAAAAACCAATTATTATGAACAGGAAAGCTTTTCTCAAAAAATAGTTTATGCTATAGCAAATGATTATACATATAAATATTGTTTATTTTTTTAAAACTTTGCGCTTACTTCTTATAATGAATAACCGTACTTTTGTAGTATGATTAGCGTTGTAATTATTGGACTAGGAAACATTGGATCTCATCTATACCGTGCATTAAAAAAAGTAAATGGTGTAAAGGTTAATCAATTATACAATAGATCACCTGAGCAACTAAAAACTTATACTGATGAAGTTGAAACAACTTCTAATATTACAAAAATAATAAAGGCTGATATCTATATAATAGCAACTAAGGATGATTCCATTGGGGATATTTCAGAAATACTTCCTTTTTCCAACAGGCTTGTTGTTCATACTTCTGGTAGCTTACCTATACAGACACTGGACAATACCAACAGAAGAGGTTCTTTTTATCCTGTACAAACGTTTAGTAAAGAAGTTTTAGTAGATTTTAAAACTATTCCCTTGTGTATTGAAGCGGAAAATAAAAAGGATTTACAACTCCTACACAAGTTAGCTAAAAAGTTATCAGATACTGTATTTAAAATAACATCTGAACAACGAAAATCTATACATTTAGCTGCTGTATTTGTGAATAATTTTACAAATCACCTCTATCATATAGGAGAAGAAATATGTACAAAGAACAAAGTTCCTTTTACTATTTTATCACCCCTACTAAAAGAAACTGCTGCTAAATTAGATACTTTATCTGCCTATAATGCACAGACTGGTCCTGCCAAACGTAATGACACAGGCACTATGCAAAAACATTTACAAGAGTTAAAAAATGAAACCCACAAAAAAATATATAAAGTTATAAGCAAATCAATTACAAATACTTATGGAAAAAAGTTATAAAGAATACTTACATAACATTACTACATTTGCTTTTGATGTGGATGGTGTATTTACGGATAATTCTATTTTAATAACAGAAAGTGGAGAGTTGCTACGTAAAATGAGTGTAAAAGATGGTTATGCACTAAAAACTGCTATTGATAAAGGTTATAATGTTTGCATTATTTCTGGTGGAACAAGTGAAGGTGTACGTAAACGTTTTAAAGGATTAGGGGTTAGTGATATTTACTTAGGAGCACATCATAAAACCATACAACTTAATGAGTATTTAAGTAACAATAATATAGACCCCAAAAATGTATTGTATATGGGAGATGACTTACCAGACATACCACCAATGCAATTAGTTGGTATGCCTACGTGCCCTCAAAATGCTGTGGCAGAAGTAAAAAGCATTAGCAAATATATTTCTCATAAAAATGGTGGTAATGGTTGTGTAAGGGATGTTATAGAGCAAGTCTTAAAGGTACACGGAAAATGGTTTGATAACTTTAGTGCTAAAAACGACTAAATGCTAAAAGAAAAACTAAAAGGACATACTATTATCCTAGCTTCTGGATCTCCAAGAAGACAACAATATTTTAAAGAACTTGGTTTAGATTTTAAAGTAAATATAAAACCTATTGAAGAAGCATTTCCTAATCATTTAAAATTAGAAAAAATAACCAATTACTTGTCTCAATTAAAAGCAGTGCCTTTTAAAGATTCTCTTCTAGAAAATGATATTTTAATAACATCAGACACCATTGTATGGCATAATGATGAACAGTTGGGTAAACCAAAAAATGCTGATGATGCCATTAATATGTTAAAAAAACTATCCAATTCTTGGCATAGTGTTGTTACCTCTGTTTGTTTTACAACTAAGGATTTACAAAAAATAGTCCATCATATCACAAGAGTTAAATTTAAAGAGCTTAATCTAAAAGAGATAGAATACTATGTAAAAGAGTACAGTCCTATGGACAAAGCAGGTGCTTATGGAATACAAGAATGGATTGGGTTAATAGCAATTGAAGAAATAGAAGGCTCTTACCCTAACGTTGTAGGTCTTCCAACACATTTAGTATATAAAACATTACTATCTATGGCAAATGCATAACATTTTAAGTAATTTTACTTAAAATCAAGCATATTATGAAAAATCCACTTATAAAAATAGTCCTTTTAGTACTTGTACTATTTTTTACTTCTTGTAAAGAGGCTATCAACAAAATTGATGATAATACAACTGAAAAAATAGTTAAGTCAGCTCAAAAAAAAGAAAAACCACTTTCCAATGAATTTAAAAAATATTGGTATAATAGTAATGCAGAAATAACTTCTTACAAATTAGAACAGGCAAGATATGGTGAATTACGTAATGGAAATGCAGTTTTAATATACGTTACTGAACCTTTTGATCCTGAGAAACAAGTAAAAGCTGATTATCCAGACCCTAATACTATTTCAGTATTAAAACTAAATAGCACAAAAAAATTCTTAACAGGTATATATCCGTATTCTGTTATGACCAGTACTTTTTATCCAGTAGCGGATAACTCCAATGCTTTAAAAGTAAATAATTCCGTTCAAGAATGGTGTGGGCAAGTTTATACACAAATTAATAACAGGGAAAACTTTGAAATTACTGGTTTTTCTTACTTTGAGAGTGAAGGAGATCAAAAATTAACTCTTGAAAAGAATATTTTGGAAAATGAACTTTGGAGTAAAATACGTATTAATCCTTCTAACTTACCAACTGGTAAATTAAAAATTATACCTGCATTGGAATACCTTAGATTTAAACATATAGAACTTAAAGCATATAATGCTATTATATCTATAAAAAAACAAGGAGAATTAACTACTTATTCTGTAGATTACCCTGAACTAGAACGTAATTTGACCATAAACTATACAACTCTTTTTCCGCACACTATAGAAAGCTGGACAGAAACATATAAAAGTGGTTTTGGCAACAACGCAAAAGTAATGACAACCAAAGCAACAAAAATTAGTAGGTTAAATACAGCCTATTGGCAACAAAACAGCAACATACATTTATCTTTAAGAGACAGTTTGGGAATATGAGAGAATTCATTGAAAATCATCAGAGCGAAATAACAAACACTATAATTTGTTTTATTACATTTCTTATACTAAGATATAGCATTGCCAAGGCAATATATAAAATAGGAAGAATTAGTGATCTCAATAAAATACGTACTAAGCTTATTATTAAATATGTTTCTTTTGCGTTAATCCTAATTGGTTTCTTTTTTCTTATATATATATGGAAAGTAGATTTTAAAGATCTTGGGTTAATCTTCTCTTCTATTTTTGCTGTATTGGGCGTTGCATTATTTGCCTCTTGGTCAATTTTAAGTAATGTTACTGCTGGTATTATCTTATTCTTTTCTTTTCCCTTTAAAATTGGAGATCGAATAAAAATATTAGATGGAGAATTTTCAGAAGAAGTAGTTATTATAGATATTAAGGCATATCATATTTATCTAAAAAAAGATAATGGAGAACTACTTACCTACCCCAACAACTTACTGTTACAAAAAGGTGTTGTTATTATCAACAAAGATACAGATGATTATAGTGAAGGTGATTATATCTAAAAAAAGTATGACTTATGAAACGAAAAAACAGCCGTAAGATTAACCCTTACATTGAAAAAAATGAATTTGTTTTAGAAAACTTTCTTTCTAATTGTACTTTAACTGAATATTCAAAAGATGTCCATAAAAACATTCAAGCAAATGAGTTAGATAGAATAGTACTCAATAAAGACCACTCACAAATATCATGGCTTAATATATATGGTTTTCAACATACAGATGCTGTACGTAAAATAATATCTCTTAATAATATGGATGAGTTTTTAGTTAACCTCATTCAAGAAAACAATCATAGAAATAAAGTCATTGAGCTTAATGATTGTTTTTTTTTAACTTTAAAATCTCCTTACTATTCTACTGAAGATAGAGAAACTAGGTTTGAACAAATGATTTTTGTTGTTGGGCAAAATTATGTCTGGAGTATACAAGAGGTAGAAGGAGATCATTTTCAACATTTGCGAGAACGATTAGAAAACAATTTAGGTATTATAAGAAAAAAGGGAGCAGATTATTTATTCTATCTATTAATAGAGGCAATAATAGATAATTATTATTTAACCTACGATAAACTTTCAGAAGCAAATATTGGATTAGAAAATTTTAATGAAACTAAACCAACACCAGAATTTGCTTTAAAGATTGAAAACAATAAAAAGCAACTAAACCAAATAAAAAGAATGACGACGAGTATAAGAGATGCTATTAATCAACTAGAAAATATTGAATGTATAGATTTTAATTTAAAATATTTTGTTGAATTAAAAGAGCAAATTGGGTTAATGAGTGATGAAATAGATTTTAACTTAAATCAACTAGAAAGCTCTTTAAATTTAATGTTTAGCATACAGAGTCATAGATTAAATGAGGTTATGAAAACCTTGACAATATTTTCTGTAATTTTTATTCCTTTAACTTTTTTGGCAGGTATTTATGGTATGAATTTTAAAAACATACCAGAATTAGAAACTAAATATGGTTATTTTATTCTATTAGGTGTTATGTTTTTTATAGCCTTGTTGTCCATTTTTTTCATTAAAAGAAAAAAGTGGTTTGCAAAATAATCCACTTTAGTAGATTTAACAAACTAAATGATGTTAAAGAACCTTTAAAATTAACTTAAAAAGTCACTTATCTTCTTATATTTGGTTATCAACCTAAATTAACATATATGCGCCATTTATTGGTTTGTTGCATTATTATATTGTTTTGCATCAATCTAGGGACTGCTCAGGCTCCTAAAAAGAATTCATCCACAGAAATATTCCACTCTTTGGAAAAGCTTAATTTTTTGGGGACAGTCCTTTACATAGCTGCTCATCCAGACGATGAAAATACAAGGTTAATTTCTTATCTATCTAATAAAATAAAAGCAAGAACAGCTTATTTATCCCTAACTCGTGGAGACGGAGGACAAAACTTAATTGGTCCAGAAATTCGGGAGCAATTGGGAGTATTAAGAACTCAAGAGTTATTAGCTGCTCGCAACATAGATGGTGGAGAACAATTTTTTACTAGAGCCAATGATTTTGGCTATTCTAAACATCCTGATGAAACATTAGCTATATGGGATAAAAAAGAGGTGCTGGGAGATGTTGTTCAAATTATAAGACAATTTAAACCAGATGTTATCATTAATAGATTTAATCATAAAAATCCTGGTTCTACCCACGGTCATCACACATCATCAGCGATGCTTAGCCTAGAAGCGTTTGATTTGGTTAATGACGCCAATGCATATCCAGAACAGTTAAAATTAACAGAAATATGGCAACCTAAACGTCTTTTTTTTAATACTTCTTGGTGGTTTTATGGTAGCCAAGATGCTTTTAACAAAGCAGACAAGAGCAATTTAATAAAATTAGATGTAGGTGTTTATTACCCAATGTTAGGTGTTTCAAACAATGAAATTGCTGCTCTAGCTAGTAGTCAACACTTATGTCAAGGTTTTGGCAGAATATCTACAAGAGGAAGTCAAGATGAATATATAGAATTATTAAAAGGAGATATGCCTTCTACTGATAACATTTTTGAAGGAATTGACACTTCGTGGTCTAGGATAAATGGAGGAAAAGCCATTGGTAATATATTGAATACAGTTCAAGAAAATTTCAACTTTAAAGACCCTTCTTTACATCTACCAGAATTGATTAAAGCATACAGTTTATTACAAAAATCTACTGATAAACACTGGAAGGCCATTAAATCAAAAGAATTAAAAACTATCATAGCAAATGTTTGCGGTTTGTACTTAGAAGCTAATGCCAATGTTACCAATAGCACTCCTAACGGAAAGTTTAAAGTAAATTTAGAAGCACTAAATAGAAGCAAAACAACTATTTTATTAAAATCTATTACTATTAATAATACAAAGCATACTCAAAACACACCTCTTTTAAACAATAAAAAAGAGACTATAAACCTAGAGATTTCTGTACCTAACAACATAAATTATACTGGTCCTTATTGGCTTATGCAAAAAGGAAGCTTAGGAATGTATGTTGTAACAGATAAAAAATTAATAGGCAAACCAGAAACACCACGAGCTTTTAATGCTGAATTTGAACTATCTATCAATAATTATAGTTTAACAATTGAAAAACCTGTAGTATATCATTATTCTAAGCCAGATAAAGGTGAATTATATAAGCCTTTTGAAATTTTACCAGAAGCTTCTGCTAGCATAAAAGATAAAGTAATTATTTTTTCTGATGAGTCTACAAAAGAAATTCCTGTCACTATTAAAGCTCTAAAAGATAATATATCTGGAGAAGTACAATTGCGTTACTCAAAAGGGTGGACTGTTGAAGAAGATACAAAATTATTCAATATTGCAAAAAAGGGTGATTCTAAAACTATCCTATTTAAAGTAACACCGCCAGCAGATGAAGAAGAAAACTACATATCTCCAATACTAAAGATAAACGGTAAAGAGTTAACCAAAGAATTAATAGAAATTGCCTACGACCACATACCAACACAATCTGTTCTATTACCGTCAGAAGCTAAAGTTGTACGGTTAAACATAAAAAAAACAGGCAAAAACATTGGTTACATTGTAGGAGCTGGTGATAAAGTTCCAGAGAGTCTAGAACAAATTGGATATAATGTATCTATACTAGACCCAAACAATATAAACTACGAATTATTACAGCCTTATGATGCAATTGTTGTTGGCATAAGGGCATATAATGTAGTCAATATCTTAAAATTTAAACAACGTTTTTTACTAGATTATGTAAAAAATGGAGGAAATCTTATTATTCAATACAATACAGCAGGCAGGAATGGTTTAGGAATTGATAATCTTTCTCCATACCCAATGCAATTATCAAGAGATAGAGTAACAAATGAAAATGCTGTTGTATCTATTTTAGCTAAAGATCATCCATTGGTAAATACACCAAATAAAATAACTGCAAAGGACTTTAATAATTGGGTTCAAGAACGTGGGTTATATTTTCCCAATGAATGGAGTAAAGAATTCACCCCTATTTTATCTATGGCAGATAAAGGAGAATCTATAAAAAAAGGGAGTTTAATAGTAGCTCCTTACGGCAAAGGGAATTACATTTATACAGGACTAAGTTTTTTTAGAGAATTACCTGCTGGTGTCCCTGGGGCATATAAGTTGTTTGCCAATATGCTATCGCTAAAACAATAAAAAAGAATAGATGAAAGATAAATTTGCTTGGAAAAAAGAGTACTCTTGGGTTTTAATCTTAAACGCAATTTTTATTATTGTCTTTTATATTCTAATGAAAATTTACGCATAATATGGCAACAATAGATTGGTATTTACTCATAGGAACATTACTCTTTATTGTTGGCTATGGAGTTTGGAAAACAAGAGGCCGTAAAAATGTAAATGAATATGTTTTAGGTGGTAACCAGTCTAAATGGTGGACAATTGGATTGTCTGTAATGGCAACACAAGCTAGCGCAATTACTTTTTTATCAACGCCAGGGCAAGCTTATCATGATGGTATGGGGTTTGTTCAATTTTACTTTGGTCTGCCATTAGCAATGATTGTTATTTGTATGGTTTTTGTACCACTATATCATAAGCTTAAAGTTTATACTGCTTACGAATTTCTGGAAAATAGATTTGATGTTAAAACAAGAACATTGGCTGCTTTTCTTTTTCTAATTCAACGTGGTTTAGCTGCTGGAATAACCATTTATGCACCATCTATTATTTTATCAGCAGTATTGGGGTGGAATTTAAAAATATTGAACATAATTATAGGTGTTTTAGTCATAATTTATACTGTTTCTGGTGGCACAAAAGCAGTTAGTGTTACTCAAAAACAGCAAATGTTCATTATAATGACAGGTATGTTCATTGCCTTTTTCTTTATTCTTGGATATTTACCTTCAGATATTTCTTTTGGAAAAGCTTTAAAAGTTGCTGGTGCAAGTGATAAATTGAATATTTTAGATTTTGAACTAAACACAAAAAGTAGGTACACTGTATGGAGTGGGCTTACTGGTGGTTTTTTCTTGTTTATGTCCTATTTTGGAACAGACCAAAGTCAAGTACAACGCTATCTTTCAGGAAAATCTATAAGGGAAAGTCAATTAGGACTCATATTTAATGGTGTGCTTAAAATACCTATGCAATTTTTTATTCTACTTGTTGGTGTAATGGTTTTTGTTTTTTATCAATACAATACATCACCTTTAAATTTTAATCCAGCAGCAACAGAGATGGTAATTAATTCTAAATATGCAGATGATTACAAGCTTCTAGAAGAAGAGCATTTAAAACTATCCAATCAAAAAGAAATAGCACAACATAGATTCTCAAAAGCTTTAGATAACAACGATTCAATTGCTTTGGCTTTGGCTAAAAAAGAAATTGTTTTATTAAATAAAAAAGAAAAAATTGGAAGAGATGCCGCTAAAGAAATAATTACACAAGCTGATAAAGATATTGAAACAAATGATAAGGATTACGTCTTTATTCATTTTATCTTAAATTATTTACCGCAAGGTATCATAGGACTATTATTAGCTGTTATATTATCTGCAGCAATGTCTTCCACGGCATCAGAACTAAATGCTCTTGGTACTATAAGTGCCTTAGATATATACAAAAGAAATTTTAAAAGAGAAGAAACAGACGATCATTATGTAAAAGCTTCCAAGATGTTTACCCTAATCTGGGGCATAATAGCAATAATAATTGCATGTGTAGCTAATTTATTTGATAACTTGATACAGCTGGTTAATATTATTGGCTCTATCTTTTATGGAAATGTGCTAGGTATCTTTTTATTGGCTTTCTTTTTAAAATATGTAAAAGGTAATGCTGTTTTTGTTGCTGCAATAATTACCCAATTTATTGTGATTATTGGGTGGTGGCAAGATTGGATGTCTTATCTATGGCTAAATGCTTTTGGTTGCGCGCTAGTGATTGCTATAGCTTTTTTGCTAGAAAGTTTTGATAGAATAATGAAAGGTGATAATGATACAACTCTTAAAGTATAGTATCCAAAACTTATTGGGTTAAATACTTTAATAAGTTAAAACAGTAATTTTATATGGCGGTAGGTACCTTTATTATAGAGTTGTAACACATTAAAGCAAACAGAGTGAATCTTAAAAATTCCATATCAGAAATAGAAACATATAATAGAGATATTAAATGGTTATTTGATTTTACTCAAGACTTTAACAATAGAAAGAAATGGGATAAACAGACTTTGGAAATTGATTTTATTGATGAATGTAAGGAGCTGAAAAAAGGAGCTAAAGTTTTTACAAAATCAATAGAGGGTATTCTTATGGAAACAGAGTATTTGACTTTTAAATCGCCAAATGAAATCTCAATCAAAATGATTAATAAATCTCAAATTTTCAAGGATTTTATTGGAACTTGGAATTATTCTTCAAGTGATGGCAATAAGACTGACCTAAAAATCACTTACTCTTTCAATTTGAAATTTCCTTACAGCCTAATTAAACACAAAGTCTCGCAAAAAATCAGATTGAATATGACTAAAAAATTAAGATTGCTAAAAGAATACCTAACCGAATTAGAAAATAAAAACGTGTTACAACAAAATGTATAGCCAATAGGGCATTTAGAGACAAATTGAAAGCCCTGTTATTTGAGTAGGCAACGCCAAAACAAAGTTTTGACGTTTATCAAATAAGAAAATTAAAAGTAAAAACCTTTGTTTTGGCTTAGTGGTAAACAGAAAGTGAAGTGCTTCAAATTTGCCCTACTGTCCATACACAGAACGATACTTACAAGTTTGAAAAAGACACAGACAGAAAGATTATTACAATAACAAAAACAAGTGAAAAATCTAAAATTAAAACTAGAATATGGTGGATAAAATAAATTGGATTTTTAAAAACTCACACCTTCTCATTTCTTTATTAATTGTAGTGCCAACAGCAATAATTTACGGTTCTCCATCAATTTTGTCTGACCGATTAGATATACAAGTAAACACAATTGACCTCGCAAATATGTTAAAAGCAATTATGTGTTTATATCTTGGAAACTCATTCGTATGGATTTTAGGAATTTGGAAAACTGAATATTGGAAAATTGCAACTCAACTAAATATATTGTTTATGATATCTATGGTAATTGGAAGAACGTTGAGTATGCTAGTGGATGGAATACCTACAGGAGGTTATATTTTTGGAATAATGGCAGAATTTATAATCGGGCTTTATTCAATTTATCAACTAAAAAAATATAGCTCTGAATAAATAAAAATATAAGGAAATTGGGCAAGTAACACAGTATCTAATTTATTGTTTATTCTCACCTACTTGGGAATTTCTAGTTGGTTCTGTACTTTCTAAATTAAGTGCTTAAAACACGTAACAAACCATACACAAACGCGATAATTTATCTATAAATCATCATATTTTAAATTTTTCTGAAATTTACTCTATAAATAATGCAATAGATTCAAAAAAAATCGTCTTTATAATTGAAGGTCAGTTTAAAAAGACTCTGAATGACGTCTAAAACAGAAAATAGTAAAAAATTAAGAGCTTTTTTTAATAAGGAATATAATACGCTTAAAATTTATGTTGGTTCAAAAATTAAAAACAACGTAAATAGAGAAGCTGAAGATATTATACAAGAAGTGGCTTTAAAATTATTTTCTAGGGCAGATAGATATTCACCTATCAATAATGTTGCTGGTTTTGTCTATCACTCTATTAAGAATAAAATAATTGATGTAAGAAGAGCCAATAAACAAACCTATAATTCTGAAGACAAAAATGAAGCAAAACTTAATGAACTAGCAGAACTATTGCACTATACATCTGACAATTCTTATTCTGAACTGATAAAAGATGAATTAAAAAAAACCATTTTAAGTCTTAAGCCTGATTATAGAGATATTATAATTGCTATTGATTTTGAAGGATACACCTATAAAGAAATCAGTAAAGAAACTGGTATATCACAAGGAACACTTATGTCTAGGAGGCATAGAGCCATATCATTATTACATAAAAAATTAGAAAAAATTAATAGATTAAATTAAACCAAATGACAAATTTATTGAAACATAAAATGAGAAGTAAATCTCCAGGAGAAATTGCAGGATGGATTGTTTTAGGAATAATTGCAATAACAGCACTAGCTACTCTATTTGGTTTAATTATTATGTGGTTATGGAACTGGTTAATGGTAGACATTTTTCAGCTAAAATCAATTACATACTGGGAAGGCATTGGAATATTTATATTATTTAAAATTCTCTTTGGCGGCTTAGGAAGTGGTTGTGGTAGCAGCTCTAGCCCTAAAGATTCCAACAACCATTGTAAAATTGAAAAGAAAAGTGATTTCTCTAAATGGAAACATTATGATGATTTTTGGAAAGAAGAGGGTGATATAGCCTACAAAGAGTATGTGAAACGGATGAACTATGAAAGTGATCCTGAGTCACCTGAGTAAATTAAAAAAAACATTCTAACTCACAGCTAAAATACAAGTATGAAATTACTAATATTTAGAACAGACATAAAGACAAAGAAAAAAGTAAAAGACATTAAAAACCTTTTAAACACACATACAACAATTACAAATTGGTCTGTTGATACTGAAGATGTTGATAATGTATTAAGGATTGAAGCTTCGGAAAATCTTTATGAAAAAGATGTCATAAATTTAATGAACACACAAGGATTCTATTGTGAGCCTCTGAAAGATTAAACTCTAATTCTTTAATCATTTTTGGAGATTCAATAGTTTTGTAACTATCAATTTTAATTGGTTTTTAATAAAAAAAGCTGCGTAGTAAAATTATTACGCAGCTTTTTTATACTTACTATTTATAGACTACATTGCCCCCCACTCTTTTAAAGAATCTTGATTCATTTTAATGTAATCATCATTCTTTGCTTCTTTAGAACCTGCCAAAGATTTTTTAGCAACCTCAATTGCTTTTTTCTTATCGCCAGATTTAGCATAAATTAAAGATAACTGTCTCAACTGGTAAAAAGCCGGTTTTTCCATCATATTAATTGCTTTTTCCATCCATTCCTTTGCCTTATTTATATCTTTACCTTCTTGTGCATAGTATATAGCAGAAGCATAGTAATCATTTGCAGATGGACCATTCATTGCTCTACTAATTGCATTAGTTACTTTTTTATCAGTAGGAACATTAAATTTAATTCCTACATATACATTTTCCCATAGGATACCTAATACAGCAGAACTATTAGATAAATCATCAAATGTCATTGTAAATGTTTCTATACTCATAGGCATAGGATAAACTTCAGCAGTTACAGTTGCAGCAACTTTAGCATCATCCCACTTTTGAGGTGTTCCCCAATTATTAGCATCAGCATAAAAAATAACCTCCCAAGAACTAGCATCAGGTTTAGTAAAAATAGCATAAGAACCTGCTTTAACTTCATTACCACCAATAGTAACAGGATCACTAAAGGTAATTATAGTATTTTTATTTGCCCCTGTTCTCCATAATTTATTATGTGGGACCAAATCTCCAAATATTTTTCTACCTTTCATAGAAGGTCTAGAATATTCTAATGTTACATCTGTTAAACCAACTTTTTGTTCCAATTTAGCCAACGGGCTAGGTTGTGGTGTTTCAATTTGTGCCTTTACTCCCGTTAAGACAAACACAGCGATTAATAATAGTGTAATCTTTTTCATTTTGACTATAGTTTTTAAGTTGATCTAAAATTACGGAGATATAAAATCGAAAATGTTAATAAAATCTTAAATTTTAAGATTTCAAATTAAAACAATAGAATATTTATTTAGTTAATTTTAATTTAAAAACACTTGCACTAGCTCGTAATTTTAGAAAAGATTCAGAAGAAATGTAGTAATTAAAGCCATCTATATTAGTAATTCCTTCTACTTGAGCAAAGCCAATATTTAAAAGTGTTTTTTTAACAGATCCAGAAAATAAATTAGAATCTGAAAAACCTGTAACTTCTATAGTAAAAGGCAACATAAACATAGTGTAACCTACTAAAACCACCTTCCCTGTTTCAGTATTGTAGTTAGCACCTGTAACCATACCGTTTGTTTTATAACTCCCTACACTATCAGCTTTATAACTACCTTCTTTTTTTGGTATTTTATACGCATTGGTACCTTTTCCTCGCCATTGTTTAGTTAGAATAAATAAATTATCCCCTTTACAAAACAAAGCTTCTGCATCAAAATCACTTCTACTACTTCTAGTATAAGAAATCTGATCAGGATATGTAAAATAAATCTTCTCTGCTGTTACTTTATCAGAAGAATTAATATCTTTTTTAGAAACCTTATATATACATAGATCTTTTCTATCTCCATTGAAATTTCCAAAATCTGCTACATAAATGAAGTCCTTGTCCTGTGTAATGTCTTCCCAATCCATATTTTCAGCATTGGTAACAATCACTTCTCTGGTTACTTCAAGCGTATTTTTATCTAAAAAGTAAAGAGTTGGCGTATTACCAGAATCATTATGTGTAATTAATTGGTCATTATAATACAACAAACCAGATGACTCTGCAACAACTTTTGGTAAAGTGCCTATATGCTTACTTGTAAATTGCAAACTTAAGATTCCTATTAGAACCAATACAGTACATAATATTACTAATTTAAATTTCATTCCTGTCTGACAAAATTTTATAATTAACAAAATTACTTCTTATTAATTAGATATCTTTAAATTTTAAGTAAACCATAACGAAATAAACCTTTAAAATACAGCATAACAATTATATTTTTATTTTGTCTAATATTCAATACAAATAATTGGACAATTTTATATCTTTGCTAAACAGATATGTACAAATTATGGCAAAGAAAAAGAATATAACAATAGATGATATTATAAGTTTTTATATGGATTTTATATTAGAGAACGATAAAGAGCCTTCTTCAATATATAAATTTAGTAAGGCTAATAATTTTGAAGAATCTATATTTTACAAGTACTTTAATTCTTTTGAAACCTTAGAAAAGCACATTTTTAATGCTTTTTATAACCACACTATAAAAGCGTTAGAGGCAGATAAAGCTTATGCTACTTATGACAGTAGAACAAAGCTTTTAAGTTTTTACTATACTTTTTTTGAGATGCTTACAGCAAACAGGAGCTACGTTCTATATGCACTTAACAAACATAAAAACGAACTAAAATCTATTCGTATGCTATCTAAGTTAAAAGAGAGCTTTGGTCATTACATTTCAAGCTTAGAAATTAACACAATAGACTTTAAGCAAGAAAAACTAGAAAAAATTCAGCATAAAACAATTAGAGAGTCTGGTTGGATACAATTAATTATAACATTAAAATTTTGGTTAGATGATACTTCATCTTCTTTTGAAAAAACAGACATTTTTATTGAAAAAAGCGTAAACACTACATTTGATTTGTTAGATACAAAACCACTACAGAGTATTATAGATTTAGGGAAGTTTATATACAAAGAGAAAATAAATATGCACATATAGCTTTATGAAAACACTAAATAAAATTCCGACTTCTAAAATACAACGTGCCAGTAAATTAGTTACAACGGGGGCAAAAGTTGGCGTTAACTACCTTAAATATTATGGAGATAAATTAACAAAGTCAGAAACAGAGGCAAAAGATCGCTTAAATAAAAATAATGCAAAAGATATATATGATAGTTTAAAACAATTAAAAGGAAGTGCTTTAAAGGTTGCCCAGATGCTTAGTATGGAAAAAAGCATAATGCCACAGGCTTATGTAGAAAAATTTTCTTTGGCACAGTTTTCTGTTCCGCCATTATCTGCTCCTTTAGTGCATAAAACGTTTAAAAAATATTTTGGAAAATCTCCGGATGAGATTTTTGATACTTTTAATTTAAACTCTGTCAATGCTGCTAGCATTGGACAAGTACATTATGCTGAGTTAGATTCTAAAAAACTAGCCGTTAAAATACAGTATCCTGGAGTAGCAGATAGTATATCTACAGATTTAGCTATGGTAAAACCTATTGCTATTAAAATGTTTAATATTAAAGGTAAGGACTCCGATAAGTATTTTAATGAGGTAGAAAACAAACTTATAGAAGAAACTAATTACCTGTTAGAAATAAAGCAAAGCAAAGCAATGGTTGCCGCTTGTAAGCACATACCTAACTTAAAGTTTCCTGAGTATTACGAAAAACTATCTTCTGAGCGTATAATTACGATGGATTGGATGGTTGGTGAACATTTAAGCGAATTTACAGCTCGTAACACTGACAAAGAACTAGCAAATAAAATTGGGCAAGCTCTATGGGATTTTTATATGTACCAAATGCACGTACTACGCATAGTGCACGCAGACCCACATCCTGGTAATTTCCTAATTTCTAAAGAAGCAGAATTAATCGCTTTAGATTTTGGTTGTATAAAAGAAATACCTAATAATTTTTATGTCCCATATTTTGAACTTGCAAAACCTGAAATAATTAACAACCCTGTTTTATTCTCTCAGAAAATGCAAGAATTAGAAATTTTAAAAGAAGATGATTCTAAAGAAGAAACTAAATTTTTCTCAGCTCTTTTTTATGAAATGTTAAGTCTATTTACAAAACCTTTTCACAATGAAACATTTGACTTCTCTGATCCTGTATTTTTTAATAAAATAGCAGAACTTGGAGAAAAATATAGCAAAAATATAGAATTACGAAAAATGAATGGTAATAGAGGCTCTAAACACTTTATTTATATAAACAGAACCTTTTTTGGGCTTTATAATTTAATGTTTGACCTAAAACCTAAAAACATTAAAATTAATAATTATTTATTGCTTTAATAGAATGATATCATATTCTAAACAAAACATAGAAGCACTAGAGCACCTATTTAAAATTAATTTAGTAAACAGTGCAACAGGCTATAAATCTGCCAATCTAATTGGTACTAAATCTATTAATGGGCAAGAAAATATTGCTATTTTCAGCTCAGTTATTCACCTAGGATCTAGCCCAGCTTTATTAGGATTTATATGCAGACCTACCACTGTTCCAAGACATACATACAAAAATATATTAGAGACAAAGACATATACTATAAACCATATACATTCAGATATTTTAGAAGATGCACACCATACATCTGCAAAGTACCCTGAAGATGTATCAGAATTTTCTAAAACAAATTTAGAAGCAGAATATAAAAACAATTGTAATGCCCCCTTTCTAAAAGGTGCGCCTGTACAATTAGAATTAAATTTTATAGAAGAAGTACCTATTAAAGCTAACGGAACCATTATGGTTATTGGCGAAATAGTTAATTTGTATGTAAATAGAGAATTGTTGCAAAAGGATGGCTTAATAGATTTGTCTAAAGGTAATATAGCTGCAATTAACGGACTAGACACTTATGCAGTTCCAAACACTAATAAAAGATATACTTACCAAAGACCTAAATAAATAATATGAAAATTCTAGTAACAGGTACAACTGGCTATATAGGCAAAAGATTAGTACCCTTTTTAATACAAGAAGGTTACAATGTTGTATGTGTTGTTAGGGACAAATTAAGAGCAGAAGAATGGTATAAAAAAGAGCCTTTAATAACAGTTGTAGAGGCAGATTTTTTACAAAAAAATACATTAAACACTATACCGAAAGACATAGATATAGCCTACTATTTAATACATTCTATGTCTAATTCATCAACCAACTTTAAATCTTTAGAAGAGCTATGTGCTATCAACTTTAAAAAATATATTGAGAGTACCACTACTAAACAAGTGATTTACTTAAGTGGTATTGTCAATGATTCTAAGTTGTCTACACATTTATCGTCTAGAAAATTGGTAGAAGAAACTCTAGCATCTAATATGTATGCTCTTACAACCTTTAGAGCAGGTATTATTGTAGGTTCAGGAAGCTCTTCTTTTGAAATCATTAGGGATCTTGTAGAAAAACTGCCCATAATGGTTGCTCCTAAATGGCTAGATACTAAAACACAACCCATAGCAGTTAGAAATGTTTTACTGTTTTTATCTAAAGCAATAGCCAAAGAAGAACTATACAACAAAGGAATAGATATTTTTGGACCAGATATACTCACATACAAACAAATGTTAGTACAGTTTGCTAAAATAAGAGGTTTAAAAAGGCTTATAATTACAGTACCAGTTATGACACCAAAATTATCATCGTATTGGTTATATTTTGTAACATCTACATCTTACAAACTTGCATCAACTTTAGTAAAAAGTATGGGAGTAGAAATTATAGGCAAGCCAAGTAATATTAATGATATTTTAAACATACAACCAATAACTTACAAAGCAGCCGTAGAATTGGCGTTTGAGAAAATTGAGCAAAATAGTATTTTATCTAGTTGGAAAGACGCCATAATAAGTAGTGATAGATTAAAAGGAAGCATACATAAGTATATTCATGTTCCTAAATATGGATGTTTTACAGACTATAAAGAACGTAAGGTTGTAAACAAAAATAAGACTATAGATAAGGTTTGGGCTATTGGTGGTACTACTGGTTGGTATTATGGTACTATTTTATGGAGATTAAGAGGATATTTAGATAAACTATTTGGTGGTATAGGTCTAAGAAGAGGAAGAACTAGCTTTACAGATTTAAGTGTAGGTGATGCATTAGATTTTTGGCGCGTTATCTATGCAGATAAAGAACAACAAAAACTATTATTATATGCTGAAATGAAACTACCTGGAGAAGCTTGGTTAGAGTTTAAAATTGAAGACAATATTTTAAAGCAATCAGCAACATTTAGACCAAGAGGTTTAGCAGGTCGATTATATTGGTACAGTGTGCTCCCTTTTCATAGCTTTATTTTTAATGGAATGATTAATAAATTAGCCGCATAAAATATGAGTATAACTATAACACAAATAAGTAGTGTAACAAGAATAGCTTTGGGAGATAGAACCGCTTTTGATGCTATAAAACATCAGATTTGGGTTATCCAAAAAAGAAGTAATTACAGTAATGCGACAAGAAATAAAAACTATTTTTTATAATGTGGTACAAAACAGTTAAAAATAGAAAACTAAACACTAAAAACTAAGAAACTTTGTAAGCGGGCATTTTACATATAGTAGAAAAAAACAAATAACCAATAGCATTATTATAAGTAAAAGATATTAGAGAAGCTGTTTTATAACAAAAATAAGTACTTAAATTCCCATTATTACAGTAAACTTAGAATAATAGATATAAAAAGTATTGTATTCATAAAATATAGACGCTTTTTATGAATTTATGAAGAGTGATTAACTTAAAACTAATATATACTTGATAAAAGAACACCAAAAAATGCTGTGAAAAATGTATAATTGATGAAAAAAATTCTAATTTAAACCTAATAATAAGCCTAAAATTGCTTTATTTGAAAATAAATATCAATTATAAGCAAATACTTATTGAAAAAAACATTACATTTTACTATAATTATAAGCATAATTTTTCTATTATAGTAAAAGCATAAATTTATCAGATAAAATAATTGAGCTGTGTAAATTAAAAAGAATTGTAAAAAACATAAGCTCATAGCCTCTTAACCTATAGAATTGGTTTAAGGGTTTTAAAATATATTAAAAATAATGATGTTACTGTAGAAGCATAATTGTTTTCATTCTATAAATATATAAGGATTATAATTATAGTACAAATGCATCATTTTATGGCGGATATTTAATAGTTCCGCTAAAATAACAGAAATACAAAACTATTTAAAAACATTAACAATATGGAGATTATAGATAAAGCGTTGGAATTTGAGAAAAGAAAAATGAAGTCACTATCTAATAGTGAAAGAGTTGAAATTTCTCGCGAAGCTAAAGCTCTAATTCTTGAGCTTAACCAATTATATAAAGAAGATAAAGACGAAAAGATAATGGATTTAATGAAGCGTCTTACTGCTATAAAACGTAAAGTAGAGAAAAGGCTAAAGATGCAGCCACTACCATAGTATTAGTATTGTAACAAAATTTTAAAATATTCTTAATTATTGGCAAATTACACGTGTCCAACTAGACTTTATTTGCCTTAATTTTAATAAATACTAATGAAAACTACAGTTATCATAGGAGGAAGTAAAGGAATTGGTTTAGCCATAACCAAAAAACTTATGACATCACAAAATGTTATAGTTGTTAGTAGATCAGTTCCAGATTTAAAACATAAAAACTTAACACACTATTCTTGTGATGTACTTAAAGATAAACTACCAGATATAGGTGTAATAGATGGCTTGGTATATTGCCCAGGCAGTATTAACCTAAAACCAGTGACAAGACTCACTACAGATGATTTTAAAGAAGATTTTGAAATTAATGTAATTGGTGCAGTTAAAACAATTAAACACTATTTAAATGCAATAAAAAAAGGAACTAACCCCTCTATAGTTTTATTTAGTACAGTAGCAACAAAATTAGGAATGCCATACCACGCTAGTATTGCAACTGCAAAAGCTGGTGTAGAAGGCCTAGTTAAATCTTTAGGAGCAGAGCTAGCTCCTAAAATACGTATAAACGCCATAGCACCAACAGTAACAAATACAGATTTAGCCGCAAAGCTTTTGCGTAACGAGAAAATGATAGAAAACATAAAAGAAAGACACCCATTAAAGCGTTTTTTAGACCCTACTGATGTGGCACATATGGCAGACTTCTTATTGGGTGAAAAAACCTTGAATATGTCTGGGCAAATAATAGAATTAGATTGTGGTATAGTAAATTTTAAACTTTAAAATGAAAAACTTACTAATGATGTCACTTAGCACATTATTTTTTACTTGCTCTTCTAAATCTAAATCAGAACCTTTAACTAGTATTTATGATATAGAAATAAATAGTCTAGATGGTAAGCCTATTAATTTAACTGATTTTAAAGGAAAAAAAATACTTTTTGTAAACGTGGCTTCAAAATGTGGTTTCACGGGTCAGTATGAAGATTTACAAAAACTGTATGATACATATAAAGAAAAACTTATGGTTATAGGTGTGCCTTGTAATCAATTTAGGAATCAAGAAACTGGCTCTAGTGAAGAAATCAAAGCATTCTGTGAAAAAAATTATGGCGTTACGTTTTTAATGACCGAAAAAATAAATGTAAAAGGAGACAATCAACATCCCTTATATACTTGGTTAACAAAAAAAGAGTTTAATGGTAATATCAGTACATCTGTAAAGTGGAATTTTCAAAAATATTTGATAGATGAAGATGGAAGATTCACAGACTACTACTACTCTACTACAAATCCGTTAAGTAAAAAAATAACAAAACATTTAGCGAAATAAAATATGCGTAATCTATTTAAAAAAGTTTCTCTTAGAAAAAATATAAGTAATTAATGAAAGAGTATAAAACTCTTTCTGCCAGAAATCATAGAGTAAGAGAAACATAGCTTGTTGAAGCTGAGAATATACAAGATAGAATTCTAGAATTAAAGAAAACAATGATGAAATTAGCCAAATACATTCTTTTATTTCTTGTTTTAAACTTTAGTGCATTACTCCTAGGAGTTTTACTAATGAATAATGGGCCACAATCTACTTGGTATATAAATTTAGACAAAGCACCATGGACTCCATCAGGATGGGTTTTTGGAGCAGCTTGGACTACCATAATGATTTGTTTTGCCATTTATATGGGGTATTTATCAAAAAATAGCACTAATTTTAAATTTATTATTCTGTACACTATACAATGGCTTTTAAATGTTAGCTGGAATTATGCTTTTTTTAATCACCATAATATAAGTTTAGGTTTAATTATTATTACAGCCTTAACTTTTGTTGTTATATCCATATCCATTAAATACCACAAAATTACTAAAACTAAGTGGCTATTAATGCTACCTTATATTATATGGTTGTGCATAGCTGTTTCATTAAATGCTTACATATTAATTTATAATTAGTTATGAAAATTTACACCTTGCATAAAAAACAAAAACTACCAATTAGTACAGAAACTGCTTGGGAATTTTTATCTAAACCTGAGAATTTAAAAACAATTACGCCAGACTATATGGGGTTTATTATTTTATCTGGAGCAGACAGACCAATGTACCAAGGGCAAATTATACAATATATAGTTACACCAGTACTAGGCATAAAAACAAAATGGGTTACAGAAATTACCCATATGGTACAAAATAAGTATTTTGTAGATGAACAGCGTTTTGGCCCTTATGCGCTTTGGCATCACAAGCACTTTATAAAAGAAATAGATGGTGGTGTAGAAATGGAAGACATAGTAGATTATAAAATACCATTAGGTAAACTAGGAGAATTAATACATCCTATACTTATTAAACCAAAATTGGAAGAGATATTTAATTATCGAAAAGCAAAAATGAACGAAATTTTTGGACACTATACAAAATAAGAAATCATTTAGTAATAAACAGATTAAACCTGTTTTCTTTATACAGCAGTAAAAAATCTATTACATCTTATAGCTGCTGCAAATATTATAGTTTCTCTCCATTTGAATACGAAAAATTGAATTAATAGTTTTTATGGTATATCTGAATAGTAATCGAACTCGGGATATTATTGTTCTTTTGAACTGCTTATAACTCCATAAACAATATAAATAAGTTGTTGTTTAGTTTTTTAAGCAATTATAATCTTGTTATTTTAGCACCAATTGCTCGTAAACGTTCATCTATATTTTCATAACCACGATCTATTTGTTCTATATTATGAATGGTAGAAGTCCCTTTAGCAGATAATGCAGCAATTAACAAGGACACTCCAGCTCTAATATCAGGAGAAACCATAGTTGTTGCTTTTAAAATAGATTTAAAATCGTGTCCCATTATCGTAGCTCTATGTGGATCACACAAAATAATTTTGGCCCCCATATCAATTAGTTTATCAACAAAGAACAATCTACTCTCAAACATTTTTTGATGAATTAATACTTCACCTTTGGCCTGTGTAGCAACTACTAAAATTATACTTAATAAATCTGGTGTTAAGCCTGGCCATGGAGCGTCTGCGATGGTTAAAATAGAGCCATCTATATAGTTTTGTATTTCATAACCATCTTTATGTTCTGGTATAAAAATATCATCGCCTCTACGTTCAAGACTAATTCCAAGTTTTTTAAAAACAGTGGGGATTTGTCCTAAATTATCCCAACTTACATTTTTGATAGTTAATTCACTTTTTGTCATAGCCGCAAGACCTATCCAACTACCAATCTCAATCATATCAGGTAACATTGTATGCTCAGTACCTCCTAAAGAATCTACACCCTCTATAGTCAATAAATTAGAACCTACTCCTGATATTTTAGCTCCCATACGATTTAGCATTTTACAAAGCTGTTGTAAATAAGGTTCGCAAGCTGCATTATATATTGTTGTTATTCCTTCCGCTAATACAGCTGCCATTACAATATTAGCAGTGCCTGTAACTGATGCCTCATCTAAAAGCATATATGCTCCTTTTAACTTTTTTGCTTCAACACCGTAGAAATATTCTTCTTTATTGTATCTAAATTTAGCTCCTAAATTTATGAAACCCTCAAAGTGAGTGTCTAACCTGCGTCTACCTATTTTATCTCCTCCAGGCTTAGGAATATATCCTTTACCAAATCTCGCAAGTAAAGGTCCTACAAGCATAATGGAGCCTCGTAATCCGCGACCATCTTTTTTAAATTGATCAGATTGTAAGTAATCTAAATTAACATCGTCTGCTTTAAATGTATAAGCACCCCTACCTCTTTTTTGGATTTTAACGCCTAAATCTTCTAACAAAGATATTAGTTTATTAACATCTACGATGTCTGGTATGTTGTTTATTTGAACTTTTTCTGGCGTAAGTAAAACAGCACAAAGTATTTGTAAAGCTTCATTTTTAGCACCTTGCGGAGTTATATCTCCTTGCAGGCGATGACCGCCTTCAATTTTAAATGTTCCCATTTAAGATTAGAATGTTAATACCGTTTTTTACTGCGGTTGTTATTGTTGTTAGCTCTTTGATGATTTTTTCCGTTTGTGTATCTAGAATTAGATTTTGCAACCTTGTTTTTTAAAAATTGTCCACTATCCGTTAACGTTTCATCTTTTTTAGCTAAATCTATTCTTCCATCACTTAACTCATATAAATGCTTAAAGATTGCACTATCATCCACAACATCTTTATTCCAGTTTAAATAGCATTTTTTCATATGATTAGCAATAGCATATTCTAAACCATCCCTCATATCTCCTTTATCCCACTCTACAGCTACATCTATCATACGTTTTATGTTATTGCCATAAAATCTGTATTTTGGAAAATTTTGAGGGTAATCTAATGGCTCTGGACGTTCTTGCAACATTTCTTTTGTTGTTATAGGAAATGGTGATTCTACATCTAATTTAAAATCGGACATTATAAATAACTGATCCCATAATTTATGCTGAAAATCTGGCACATCTCTTAAATGTGGCTGCAAATTACCCATTACACTAATAATAGCCTTGGCTACTTTGTTGCGTTCTTCTGTATCTTCTATTGACACAGCGTAGTCTACCATTTTTTGAAAATGACGACCATATTCAGGAATAATGAGCTGACTACGCTCAGTATTGTATTCTAAGTTTTCTACTAAATTCAAACTAATTAAGATTTATGCTTATTTATATGCAAACGTGAAGTTCTACGTTAATATTCCGCAAATTACTGAAAAATATTCAGAATATACACAAATTAAAGAGTGATTTATAAAGATATGACTCCTTTTACCTTACCTACTTCTATATATTTTGCTATAACTGCATCAGGATTTTTCATATTCACAGTTATTGACAAACTAGTGTATTTTCCATTTTTTGATTTTTTAGATGTTATTACAGCTCCTGTATTATCAAATATATTTTCAATTTCAAGTGACTTATCTGTATCTGTAGGTATGATAAACTTATATAAATAATTTGCAGGCCAACTACCATTTACTTCCAATTGCTCTTTTAATCTAGCATAAAATTCTTTTGGGTTTTCTTTATTCATATATATTTTTTTACAAATATAATGCAATGTCATAATCTATACTACTTTTGGTATAGTTCCTATTTTAGTATCTTTGCTATACTAATTTAGTATATTGAAATCAAAAAAAATAGTTATAACTGGTGGCCCCAGTAGTGGCAAAACTACTATCATTAATAAAATTGACTCCTTGGGATTCTTATGTATGCATGAAATTTCAAGAGATATTACGTTAGAATTCAGAAAAGAAGGTGTTACACAACTTTTTTTAAATGATCCTTTACTATTTAGTGATCGTTTGTTAGCTGGTAGAATTAAGCAGTTTAAAACTGCTGAAAAAATAAAAAAAGAACAAGTTTTCCTAGATAGGGGTATTCCAGACATAGTTGCTTACCTTAATGGAACAAATATTAAGTATGGAAATAATTACAAGAAGGCTTGTACTGATTATAAATATGATATAGTTTTTATATTTCCTCCTTGGGAAGAAATACATTTATGCGATAATGAACGTTATGAAGATTTTGAAGAGGCAAAACGTATTTACACCCTTTTAGACAAAACCTATAGAGAGTATGGCTATAACCCTATTACCGTGCCCATTGGAACGGTTGATGATCGCTCTAATTTTATTTTAAATACCTTAAAAATTAATTAGTGCAAAAAAATCCAAAAGATATTTTACAACACTATTGGGGGTATAACACCTTTAGGGGTTCTCAAGAGCAAGTCATTGATAATATTTTAAAACAAAAAGACATATTAGCCTTATTGCCAACTGGCGGCGGAAAATCTATATGCTATCAAATTCCAGCATTAGCCCAAGAAGGCTTATGTATTGTAATATCTCCTTTAATTGCATTAATACAAGACCAGGTAAATAATTTAAAAGAAAAAGGAATTAAAGCTATTGCAATAACTGGGGGTATACCATTTGATGAAATTTCCAATTTATTGGACAACTGTGTTTTTGGCAATTACAAATTCTTGTATTTATCCCCAGAGCGTTTACAGCAAGAAGTGGTTAAAGAACGAATTTTGCAAATGAACATTAACCTTATTGCTATAGATGAAGCACATTGTATTTCTCAATGGGGAAATGATTTTAGACCAGCATATAGAAATTGCTCCATTTTAAGAGAAATGTTTCCTTCCATTCCCATTTTAGCACTTACAGCAACTGCTACAAAAAAAGTATCTAAAGATATTATGGAGAACCTTCAATTTAGAAGTAATACTATAATAAAAGACTCTTTTTCAAGAGATAATATAGCCTTTAAAGTATTATGGAATGAAGATAAACTGTACCAACTAAAACAGCTTTGTTCACAAACCACTAAAAGTAGTATTGTCTATGTACGTTCTAGACGGCTATCTGAGCAAATAGCTTCTTATTTAAAGGATAACGGATTTTCTAGTACCTTTTTTCACGGAGGTATGTCTAAAAAAGAAAAAGAAAAAAAACTTAATAACTGGCTTAGTAACAAAACAAAGATTATTGTAGCTACTAATGCATTTGGTATGGGTATTGACAAACCAGATGTAAATCTAGTTGTTCATTATCAAATTCCAGATAGTATAGAAAATTATTATCAAGAAGCAGGAAGGGCTGGTAGAGATGGTAATGCAGCAAATGCAATATTACTCCTTAATAAGGAAGATGATATGCAACTAAAAAGACAATTTTTAAGTGTTTTACCAGATGTTTCCTTTTTAAAATTACTATATAATAAGCTTAATAATTATTTTCAGATACCATATGGTGATGGTTCTCAACAAAAATATCTTTTAAATTTTAATATTTTTTGCAATACATACAAACTAAATAGATTGCTTACATACAACGGACTCAAAATTCTTGATCAACATTCGGTTTTATCATTGTCAGAAAACTACTCAAAACAATCTACTGTAAGGTTCATTGCTTCAAAACAAGTATTAAACCATTACTTAAATACCCATAAAAATTTAGCTCTCATTGTACAAACCCTACTAAGAACATATGGTGGTATTTTTGAATATAATGTTAAGATAAATACCTTCTTAATTTCTAAAAAGACAAATAGTAACGAAGATATTATAATTCAATTATTAGAAAAATTACAAAAAGACGAAATAATACAATACACGGCACAGCATAATGATTTAGAACTTACTTTTTTAGTCCCTCGTGAGGACGACCAAACCATAAATTCTTTTTCAAGAAAAGTAAAGGAGCTACAACAAGTAAAAATAGATAACATTGACCATATATTACAATATGTAAAAAACAATGCTGTATGTAGAAGTGTGCAATTACTTAGCTATTTTGGCGAAAAAAATAAAAAATGTGGTAAATGTGATGTCTGTATAAATAAAACAGGCATAGATTCAGATTTAGTAAACATTGTTGCAAATGAGACATATAAGCTTTTAAAGACCAACAAAATGAGTTCTAGAGAACTTATGAAAATGTTAACATACAATGAAAATCTTGTGCTAGAAGCACTACAGCTTCTTTTGGAAGAAGAAAAAGTATATATAAACAAACAAAACCAATACCAGATAATAAACTTATGAATGATTTACGTATTGTTTTTATGGGAACGCCAGAATTTGCTGTTACCATTTTAGATAGCCTAGTACAACACAATTACAACGTTGTAGGTGTAATTACAGCTCCTGACAAACCTGCTGGGCGTGGAAGAAAAATACATACTTCTGCTGTAAAAAAATATGCAGAAGAAAAAAAACTACACATACTACAGCCTACAAATCTGAAAAATCAAGGCTTTTTAGATGAGTTAGAAACTTTACAAGCAAATTTACAAATAGTAGTTGCATTTAGAATGCTTCCAAAAGCTGTTTGGCAAATGCCCAAATATGGTACTTTTAACTTACATGCATCTTTATTACCTCAATATCGTGGAGCTGCACCAATTAACTGGGCAATCATAAATGGAGAAACAGAAACAGGGGTCACTACATTTTTTATTGATGACAAAATAGACACTGGCGAAATTATTTTAAATAGTAAAACCACTATCTCTAACGAAGAAAATGCTGGTTTTTTACACGATAAATTAATGTATTTAGGGGCTAATTTAGTATTAAAAACTATTGAACAAATTAAAACAAATACTGTTAAAACTAAAAAACAAATAGATAATAAAAATTTAAAGCTTGCATACAAAATAAACAAAGATACTTGCCAAATTGATTGGAGTAAAGATATACAAGCAACTTATAACCTGATAAGAGGATTAAGTCCCTACCCCGCTGCATGGACAACACTATATAATGAAGATGACAATATAACAATTAAAATTTATGCTGTAGAAATGGAAACTGCATTACACAACCTAAAAGTAGGAAAATTAGTTTATGATAAAAAAACTATAAAGGTTGCTGTTCCAAATGGCTATATAAAACTATTAGAATTACAGCTCTCTGGTAAGCGCAGAATGAGAACAATAGATGTTTTAAATGGTCTGCAATTAAAAGAAACAGCCTATTTAAAGTAGTTTTATAGCAGCTGGCTGTTACCAAAACGTAAAAAAAGCCCTACTTTATTAACAAACACTCTTAGTTATTAACAAAATGCTGTATTTCACCTGATTTTACTTGCGTTAACGCTAAATCCATATAAATTTGTTAGAAGAATATAAGTTATTAAAAACAACAATTAATTTAATTTAATTATGAACAAAACAGAATTAATCGATGCTATGGCAGCTGATGCTGGCATCACTAAAGCAGCAGCAAAGAAAGCATTAGAATCTTTTTTAGGAAACGTTGAAGGATCACTTAAAAAAGGTGGTAGAGTTTCTTTAGTAGGATTTGGATCATGGTCTGTAACTAGAAGAGAAGCTAGAGACGGTAGAAACCCACAAACAGGTAAAACTATAAAAATAGCAGCTAAAAACGTTGTTAAATTTAAAGCTGGTACTGAGTTAAGTAACTCTGTTAACTAAGCTATAGTTTTTAAATATAAAAAGCACTTCTTTAATTAGAAGTGCTTTTTTTATTTCTGAATGTCAGTATTTAGTCATATCATTAACACGTCACCCTGAATTTATTTCAGAAGCTCACATTATTGTATTGGTATAAAGTATTATTCGATTCTAAAACAAGTTTAGAATGACGTACATTTTAAGTTTATAAACCTTTGCGGACAACAATTTTATTTCTATATTTTTTGTTTCTCATAAAATTTATTTATTTTAATTGAATCTTAAAAGGTTAATATGCTAACTAACTACCCAGAAAAAGGAAATCTCCTTATCGCTGAGCCATCGCTTACTGGTGATGTTTCCTTTAATAGATCCATTGTATTACTAGCCGAGCATAGTATAGATGGTTCTGTAGGCTTTATTCTTAACAAACCATTAGAATATACTATAAATGATTTAGTAAATGATATAAAAGCCTCTTTTAAGGTTTATAATGGTGGGCCTGTAGAACAGGATAATTTATATTTTATTCATAAAGTACCACACTTAATAGAGGATAGTGTAGAAATTTCCAATGGTATTTTTTGGGGCGGTAATTTTGAAAAAATAATTACCTTAATTAATAATAATACTATTACCAAAGAAGATATACGATTTTTTTTGGGTTATTCAGGTTGGAATTCCTTTCAATTAGACAATGAGTTAACTTCTAAATCTTGGATTATTGCCCATAATATACATAAAAGTGACATTCTACAAAAGTCAACTACAGCATTATGGAAAGAAAAAATAAATGAATTAGGTGGAGATTATGTTCTTTGGTCAAATGCCCCTGAAAATCCTACTCTAAATTAAATAGTAAATCTAGCTGATGCATTTAGCTTTCCTAATAAATCTTTGGCAACCTCTTTTTTATACTCTTTCTTTCTATACTTACTTATAGGCTGTATTCCTGTAATGGCATTAGTAATAAACAACTCATCTGCCTTTTGCAATTCAAAAGGAGAAATAGACGCAATCTCTAAGGTATAGTTTTCTAATTTTTCTAAAATTGATATCAACTTCTTTCTAATTATACCATTCAAACAACCATCTTGTAACGGTACTGTTTTAATTACAGTCCCTTTTACCAGAAATAAGTTCCCATTTAAAGCCTCTACAACTTGTTTGGTATTATTTAAAAGCAAACAATTATCATATCCATTTTCCTTAGCATAAATACTTCCTAATACATTAATAATTTTATTGTTAGATTTCAATGTGGACAATAACCCCTCATTTACATAATAATCCTTAAAAAGTTCAACCTCATAAACATCCTTAGAGATTACATAAAAAGAAGTATTCAACTTTTTGGCTTCAATTACAAAACTTATATTATTTGTTTCTGGTAGGTATACCCCTCCATTATTTCTAAAAACAGTTATCCTTATACGTGTAGCTTCTTTTTCTAAATTATTAGCTGCAATGGTTTCTTTAATTTGCGCCTCTAAATATTCCATAGTAAAACTCATAGGAATTTCCATCCTTAAAATACGCATAGAAGCCATTAAACGCAGATAATGATCTTCCCAAAAGTAAATTTTATCACTAACAACACGAATACTTTCAAAAAGTGAATCACCATAACGTAACCCTCTATTGTCCTGATTTAAGAATACTGCATTGTTTTCTAATAACTTACCATTAAAATTTATCATAAAAAAAAGCCTTGAAAAAATTCAAGGCCAAAGATATTGTTTATTTAATAATTTTTATGCTGATCCTAAGACTTGTTTTAGGCTAGAAATTTGATTTGTCCATAACATTTTTGCTTCATCTATTTCATCTTCTTCTGCAAAATCAGAAATAAATAAAGAAACATCGGATGTAATTTCATCTACAATAATTCGCATTTCAAAATAACTATCATCTTCATCCTCTTCCCATTTAAAGCGAATAAATTCACCGCTTTTCTTTTTTAACAAATTTGCAACCTCTTCGGATCCATCCCATATAAAAGTAAATTTTTCTCCTCTGGAATTAACATTATCCGCAAACCATTCTGACAATCCAGAAGGGGTAGATATATATTGATAAAGCATTTGTGGTGATGATTGTATCACAAACTCTAGCTCATAGTTATTTTTTTTACTCATACTCGTAATTATTTAGAACGAGCAATATATATATTTCTGTATGATAAAAAAACAAAAAGCTACATAATATTTTCTTCAAACTTTCCTTTATTTTTTTTTTGATATAGATAAAAAATAACTCTATATTTGCACCCGTTTTAAAAATCTTTGGCGAGGTAGCTCAGTTGGTTAGAGCGTCGGATTCATAACCCGGAGGTCACGAGTTCAACTCTCGTTCTCGCTACAAATAAAGCCTCCTTATTTAAAGGAGGTTTTTATTTTTACAGTAAAATTTGCTTGTTTTCATTACAATTTTCTATTAAAAATTGATTGACATAAATTTTATTACTCCCACTTCTGCATTCTATGGCTACAATGGTTTCTGGGCTTGTAGCTGTTATACTATTTAATTTTGTTAAAAAAATAGATAGCGTTGGATAATATTTTGTTCTGTTTAATGTTCTTTACCCTCCTTTTTTTATTGCAGTACTAGAAAAAATAAACTAACTTCGGTGTTAAACTAACTGCTGATACAAAACATTTAAACGCTGTCAAATCATCAGTATAAGTTAGGTAACATATGAAAAAACCTTTTTACCTTATATTCTTATTTTCTATTTTATATGGTTCTAGTTCTGGACAAGAAAATACTCTGGAAAACCAAATAATGACCTGTCAAATCGAAATCTATCAGAACGCAGGATTTGATTTAAATAAAACAATAATCGACTACGAGACTATTCTAATTAAAAATGAGGTTTTGATGGACAAAACTGGTGCAAGTTATACCTCACTATTGAACAGAATCATTACAGATGAAAATTATCAAATTGATTCATTGCTTTCATTTTATAAAGTTTACCCTATATTTAAAGTTAATCGGTCTGATGAAACTAAAATACGCAACTGCGAAATTGAACAAGTAAATAATTATAAGAATAGCAACTCTAAATGGATTGAAATAGGTAAAAAAATAGATTCTATTGGATTTGGAGAAGGTGATGCTTCAAAAATATCAAAAATCCTTTTAGGAAGCTTATCTGATGATGATTTTGAAATGGACTTTTATAAGTTAAAAACTTTTTTGGCGATTGAAATGGTTAATTCAAAATACGGCTCAAGAAAATTACTGCCTCCAATCATATCAAACGAAAACTAGTAGAAAAATATGTTGCATAACACAACCTATAAATAATAGAGGTTTCTGGGCGTAATTGATTGGTTTGCGTATTTTTATGAATTCTGTAAAATCTTTGGAACTAATATTAAAAATAAAATGATTCTTTACCTAAAAACACTAAAAGGTTCATCTATCTTATTAACAAAAAAAGACCGCAATAGCGGTCTTTTTTTTAAAAGGTTATAAATTGGTTAGTTATAATTCCTTTAAACAATTTAAAACATTGTCTTCTATTCTATTCTTAATATTAGAAACATCAGCTTTTATAAATGCTTCCCCTATAATATTTTCATATAATTCTATATACCTTTCTGATACGGTTGCAATATATTCATCCGTCATTTCAGGTAACGTTTGTCCTTCTAGTCCTTGAAAACCATTACTAATTAGCCATTGACGTACAAACTCTTTGGATAATTGTTTTTGCATTTCTCCCTTTTCTTGTCGGTCTTGATAACCTTCTGCATAAAAGTAACGAGATGAATCTGGCGTATGTATTTCATCTATCAGTACAATTTTACCCTCTTTGGTTTTGCCAAATTCATACTTAGTATCTACCAATATTAATCCGCGTTTTGCTGCTATTTCAGTTCCTCTTTCAAACAAAGCATACGTATACGCTTCTAATTGTTTATAATCGGCCTCAGAAACAATACCTCTTTTTATAATATCTTCTCTTGAAATATCTTCATCATGATCTCCCATCTCTGCTTTTGTAGCTGGTGTTATGATAGGTTTAGGGAATTTATCATTTTCTTTCATACCATCTGGCATAACAACACCACAAAGCAGTCTCTTACCTAGTTTATACTCCCTAGCTGCATGACCAGACATATATCCACGTATTACCATTTCTACCTTAAAAGGTTCACAAGCGTGCCCTATGGCTACATTTGCATCTGGTGTTGCTAATAACCAATTTGGCACTATATCTGCCGTATCATTCATCATTTTTGTGGCAATCTGATTTAATATCTGTCCCTTGTATGGTATTCCTTTTGGCATAACCACATCAAAAGCAGATAGCCTGTCTGTTGCTACCATTACCATTATATCATTCTCTAAACGATAAACCTCTCTTACTTTTCCTTTATATACATTTACTTGATTGGGAAATTCAAAATTGGTATCTACTATTGTATTCATTCTTACTTCTTAATTTTGATGCTCTATATTTCTATATGCTTCTATCACTTTTTTTACCAATTTATGGCGAATTACATCTTTATCGTCTAAATAAATAATTTTAATCCCTTCTACATTTCCTAATACCAACAAAGCCTCTTTTAAACCAGAAATTGTTCTACGTGGTAAATCTATTTGCCCTGGATCTCCTGTCAATAAAAACTTTGCATTTTTCCCCATACGCGTTAAAAACATTTTCATTTGTGCGTGTGTTGTATTCTGGGCTTCATCCAAAATAACAAAGGCATTATCTAACGTACGCCCACGCATAAAAGCCATAGGAGCTATTTGTATGGTGCCATTCTCTATATAATGTGTTAATTTCTCTGCTGGTATCATATCACGCAAAGCATCATACAACGGTTGCATATACGGATCCAATTTCTCTTTTAAATCTCCTGGTAAAAAACCTAAATTTTCTCCTGCTTCTACTGCTGGTCTAGTTAATATAATACGTCTTACTTGCTTCTCTTTTAACGCTTTAACTGCTAAAGCAACACCAGTATAAGTTTTCCCTGTACCTGCTGGACCTATAGCAAAAACCATATCGTGTTTTTTTGCTGCCTCAACCAGTTTGCGCTGGTTTGCTGTTTGTGCTTTTATTAGCCTACCACTAACACCGTGTACCAAAACATCTCCACTGCTATCAGATGTAGCATAATCTGCTTTGCTATTGCTTGTCAACACTCTTTCTATGACATTCTCATCTATTTTATTGTACTTAGAAAAATGATTCATCAACATTTTTAAGCGTTTATCAAACTCTTCTAAATGTTCATCATCACCATAAGCTTTAATTTTGCTTCCGCGAGCAACTATCTTTAGTTTAGGAAAATATTTTTTTAGTAAGTCTATATAAGCATTTTGGTGTCCAAAAAATTCTCTAGGGCTTATTTCTGTAAGTTCAATTATAATTTCGTTCAAAGAAAAAATGTGTTAAAAGGTTAGGTCGTAAATTATAAATTTTAGTTAGCTGTTTTTTACGTAATTTTGTCCAACAAATTTAATTAAAAATCAGTTTGCATTGGCAAAAACATATCAACAGTTATAAATGGCAATTATTACATTAACTACTGATTTTGGATACAAAGACCATTTTGTTGGTGCTCTAAAAGGAGCTATACATAGTGAATTGGAAGATGCAAAAATTGTTGATATATCACATAGCGTTAATCCTTTTAACATTCAGGAATGTGCTTATATACTTAAAAATTCTTATAAAACTTTTCCAAAGGGAACAGTTCATATAGTTGGTGTAGATGCTGAATTAACAAAGGAAAATGAACACATTATAGTATATGTAGACGGACACTATTTCATAAGCGCAAATAATGGAGTTATTTGTTTAATAACTTCTGAAATAAACCCTGAAAAAATAGTTTCTATAAATATACCAGATACCATTAATGGTTCTTTTCCTACATATGATATTTTTATAAAAGTTGCTTGTCATTTGGTACGTGGCGGAAAAATGGAAGTTGTTGGCAAGCCTTTTGACAACCTAAGGAGCATAAAAGATTTTGTTCCACAATTAATAGATGGTGGAAAAACTATTATAGGGAACATTGTATATATAGATAACTATGGCAATGTAGTTAGTAATATCCAAAAAAACTTGTTTGATGCTTATAGAAATGGTAGAAACTATGAGGTTAGTGTACGCGGCAAAGTCATAAAAAAAATACACTCCAAATACAGCGACATTATAAATTATGATATTGAAAAGAATTATAGAAAAGGACCTGGTGACCTACTTGCTTTGTTTAATTCTTCTCAATACTTAGAGTTAGCAATTTATAAAAGTAACTTAACAACAGTTGGTGGTGCTTCTACCCTATTGGGATTAGATTATAGAGATACAATTACTATAAATTTTTTATAAATGATTATACGGATTGTTAAATTAACTTTTGAAACTGAAAATATTATTAGATTTGAAAATATTTTTAACAAATCTAAATATTTGATTAGAGATTTTGATGGGTGTAATTTTTTAGAACTTTATCAAGATAAAAATAATCCCAATATCTTTTTCACATATAGTTATTGGGAAAATGAAGATGCACTAGAAGTGTATAGAAATTCAGATTTGTTCAAAAATCTATGGGCTAAAACCAAACTATTGTTTTCAAACAAGCCAGAAGCCTGGACTGTAAACAAAAAAGAAACTTTAAATTAAATAGATGTACGCCATTTACAAACGGGAAATACAATCTTTTTTCACTTCACCAATTGGCTATTTGGTTATTGGTTTATTTTTAATTTTAAGCGGCTTATTTTTATGGGTGTTTAAAGGGGAATACAATATATTTGACTATGGCTTTGCAGACTTAAGTAATTTTTTCTTCTTGGCACCTTGGGTGTTTTTGTTTTTAATACCAGCCATAACAATGAAGAGTTTTTCTGAAGAACGAAAAAGCGGAACGCTGGAATTACTGTTTATTAAACCAATTTCTTTATGGCAAACTGTTTTGGGTAAATTTTTTGGCGCTCTTACATTGGTGATAATTGCAATAATTCCTACTTTTTTATACGTTTATACTATTTCAGAATTAGGAACAATAGTTGGTAATTTAGATATGGGAGTGATTTTAGGGTCATATTTTGGATTATTGTTTTTAATGGCTAGTTACACTGCTATTGGTATTTTTGCATCTACCCTTTCACAAAACCAAATAGTGGCATTTTTACTAGCATTAATACTTTGTTTTATATGTTTTTATGGCTTTCAAGGACTTTCTACATTATTTTCTGAAGGCAATTACATTCTAACCATAGCTTCTTTAGGAATGAAAGCTCATTTTGAAAGTATTGCCCGAGGTGTTATGGATACAAGGGATTTAATATATTTTATTGGATTAACAATTTTCTTCCTATTCCTTACAGTTGTTCAATTAAAAAAACTAAACCAATAATGAAAAAAACGCTCACTTCCGTAGCTATTGGTCTAGTAGCTCTAATAGTTATAAATATACTATCTAGATATGTATATACAAGAATAGATCTTACAGAAGACAAAAGATATACACTTTCTGAAGCTGCATTATACACAGTAAAAGATTTTAATAGTCCGGTTATAATTGATGTACTTTTAGATGGCGGTTTACCTGCTGAATTTGCTAAGTTAAAGTCTGAGACCAAACAAATACTTGAAGAATTTGCTACAAAAAACAACAATATAAAATTCAACTTTGTTGATCCGCTTAAAGATGTTGGTCAGACAGAAACTATACTTGGCGAGCTACAACAATTAGGTTTAACTCCTGCCAATGTAACTGTTGAAGAAAACGGAAAAGTATCGCAAGAGTTTGTTTTTCCTTGGGCAATAATAAACCATAATAACAAAACTGTAAAAGTTGCTTTACTAAAGAATAAATTGGGAGCAACAGCAGAAGAAAGAATTACCAATTCTGTACAACATTTAGAATATTCTTTTGCAGATGCTTTTAGTAAATTAAGCACTAAGGAAAAGAAAAAAATTGCCATTTTAAAAGGTAATGGAGAATTAGATGACATCTATTTGGCAGATTATTTATCCACTATTAAGGAGTATTATAATATTGCAGCATTTACACTAGATTCTGTAGCTACAAATCCACAAAAAACAGTAGAACAATTAAAAGAATATGATTTAGCCTTAATTGCAAAGCCAACAGAAGCTTTTTCTGATAAAGAAAAATACATATTGGATCAATATATTGTTAATGGAGGTAAATCCATATGGTTACTAGACAAAGTTGTAATGGAATTGGACAGCCTTTTTAATGAAGAAGGGAGGTCACTAGCATTTCCTAGAGATTTAAACTTGAAAGATTTTTTCTTTAAATATGGCATTCGCATAAATCCAGTATTAATAAAAGATATTTATGCATCACAAATTGTATTAGCTAATGGAGAGGGCAATAATTCTCAATACAACCCCGTTCCATGGCCCTATAATCCTATGGTTTTTTCTAGAAATAATCACCCAATAAATAACAACTTAGAAGCATTGCGCTTTCAATTTGCCAATACCATAGATATTTTAGAAAATAATGAGTACAAAAAAAGTGTTTTGTATTACAGTTCACCTTTGTCTACAGTTGTTGGTACCCCAAACATCATTAGTTTAGACATCATTAATAAAAGCCCTAATAAAGAGGAATACAACAATGGAAACAAGCCTTTGGCTGTTCTAATAGAAGGAGAATTTAACTCAACTTTTATTAACAGAGTTAAACCAATACAGCTAAAAAACAATCAAGAAAGAGGTCCTTTTAATAAAATGTTGATTATTGCCGATGGCGATATTGTTAAAAATCAAATCAGAAACGGAAAACCTTTAGAATTAGGTTATGATAAGTGGACTAATAACTTTTATGGGAACAAAGAATTTATGATTAATAGCATAAATTACTTGTTAGATGATAATGGACTTATAAACATCCGTACTAAAAAAGTAGGTATTCCTTTCCTAGATTATGAAAAAATAATGACTCAAAAAACAAAGTGGCAGCTTATAAACATTGCATTACCAGTAGTTTTAACAATTGTTTTAGGTTTCTTTTTTAATTACTATCGCAAGTACAAATATGGCAAATAGGTGTTAATAAGTTTGTTTTCGTTAAAAGAACAATTAAAATATCTTTGTTTCAAGGATTTTTTAGGAATAACAATAGAATCCAAAGACAATTTAATTGTCAAAAGAATAAAATATAGAAAATTTATATAGCTGATGAAATTCATAGTATCTAGTACTTATCTATTAAAGCAATTACAAATTTTAGGTGGTGTTATAAACAACAGTAATACCTTACCTATTTTAGATAATTTTTTGTTTGTATTAAAACAAAACAGCCTTACAGTTTCTGCATCTGATTTGGAAACAACTATGAGTTCTGTTTTAGAAGTAGATTCAGATAATGAAGGTACAATTGCTTTACCTGCAAAATTGTTATTGGAAACACTAAAAACTTTTCCTGAACAACCTTTAACTTTTGTTGTAGAAGAAAATAACACTGTGGAGATTAGTTCTAACCACGGTAAATATGCTTTAGCATATGTTGATGGTGCAGAATTTCCTAATGCAGTAGAACTATCTAACCCAAGTACAACAACCATTTTGGGAGATATTTTAGCAACAGCAATAAACAAAACAATATTTGCTACTGGTAATGATGATTTAAGACCTGTTATGAGCGGTGTTTTTTTCCAGTTTTCTCCTGAAAACTTAACATTTGTAGCTACAGATGCTCACAAACTTGTTAAATACCAACGTACAGATGTTACAGCATCTCAAGTAGCTGAATTTATTATGCCTAAAAAACCCTTAACTTTATTAAAAGGGATATTATCTGGTAGTGAAACTGATGTTACTATAGAATATAATGAGAGTAACGCTAAATTCACATTTGACAATACTGAGCTTATTTGTAGGTTAATAGATGGTAAATACCCAAATTACGAAGCGGTTATACCCAAAGAAAATCCCAATGTATTGAGTATTTCTAGAACACAACTTTTAAGCTCTGTAAGACGTGTTTCAATCTTTTCTAACAAAACAACACACCAGATACGTTTAAAAGTAGCTGGAGCTGAGTTAAACATATCAGCAGAGGACATAGATTACAGCAACAAAGCTGAAGAGCGTTTAACATGCTCTTACCAAGGAGACGATATGCAAATTGGATTTAATTCTCGTTTTTTAGTAGAAATGTTGGGTAACTTAAGTTCAGATGATGTTTCATTGGAGATGAGTTTACCAAACAGAGCAGGGATATTAACACCCGTAGATGGTGTAGATGAAGGTGAGCATATAACTATGCTTGTGATGCCAGTTATGCTTAATAATGCATAAAACTTACAATACCAAAAATATTGTCTAAAAACCTGAATTAGATGTAAGAAAACCAAGTTAATTTGAGTGATTTGACGAAGGAAGATTGTATAGACAATAGTGATTTCTATATAAAAAAGTTATTCTCGATACATTTTTTATCCATTTCATTCTGAAAAACCACTCGAAGTGACACTTGGACAAAAAATTACCAAACAATAGCTTTTTGTCCTGCACCTAATAAAATTTCATTGGTCTTGCTAAAATGCTTATTCCCAAACCAATAACCTCTATTAGCACTTAGTGGTGATGGATGACCAGATGTTAAAATATAATGCTTTTTAGAATCTATAAGTTTCATTTTTTGTTTGGCAAATCCACCCCAAAGTAAAAAAATAACACCTTCCTTTTCTTCAGATATCATTTTAATTACAGCATCTGTAAAGGTTTCCCATCCCTTTTTTTGATGGCTGCCAGCTTGGTGAGCTCGTACAGACAATGTTGCATTAAGCAATAACACACCTTGTTTAGCCCATCGTTCTAAATTTCCACTTTTAGGATATGGAATATTCATATCCGTTTCAATTTCCTTGAATATATTAATAAGTGATGGTGGGTGCGGAATACCATCTTGTACTGAAAAGCATAACCCATTTGCTTGATTGGGACCGTGATATGGATCTTGACCAATAATAACAACCTTAGTAGTATTAAAAGAGCTCCAATCAAAAGCAGCAAAAATCTGACTCCCTTTTGGATAACAGGTGTTTTTAACATATTCATCCTTTACAAAGTTTGTTAGCTCTTTAAAATATGGTTTTTCAAATTCCGATTGTAAATACTGCTTCCAACTATCATTGATACTTACCTTCATACTTTAATCTAAATTTATTCATCTAAAATAATATTATATTTAAACCCATAAAACTTTCTAGCATTGAAAAAAATTAAATTTCCTTCGGCACAAACCATACTAATATTAATTGCTGCTGTTGTAGCAATACTAACATTCTTTATTCCTGCAGGAAAATATGATACATTAAGTTATAATGCAACTGATAATACATTTATAAGAAGTGGAAATGAAACCAATACAATAGTTGCGGCTACTCAAGAAAACTTAAACACTTTAAAAATTAACATTCCCCTAGAAAAATTTCAGAATGGTGAAATTAGAAAACCTATTGGAATACCAGATACCTATAAAAAAATAGATGCCAGACCTCAAGGTGCCTGGGCATTTCTAAAATCGCCCATAAAAGGTATTATAGAAGCATCAGACATTATTTTTTTAATACTTATTATTGGCGGGCTTATTGCTATTATGAATCATACAGGAGCTTTTGATGCTGGTATTTCTTGGTTGGCTATGCAACTAAAAGGAAAAGAATATATTTTAATTGTTTTAGTTACGCTTCTTATTGCATTGGGCGGAACAACATTTGGTTTAGAAGAAGAAACCATAGCCTTCTACCCTATTCTAATTCCCATATTTTTAGCTGCAAAGTATGATGCTATTGTTGCATTAGCATCTATTTATATAGGGTCTTCTATTGGTACATTAGCATCAACCATAAACCCATTCAGTGTCATTATTGCTTCTAATGCTGCTGGCATTAATTGGACAACAGGAATTGAAGGAAGACTTATTATGCTACTACTTGGACTCATAATTTGTATAACCTATATTATACGTTATGCGCAACGAATAAAAAAAGATCCAACAAAATCCATTATATATGACCAAAAGGCTGAAATAGAAAAATTATTTGGAAGTCATTCCAAAGAAAGCACTATAAAATTAACAATGAATCTACGTCTAATCTTACTAATTTTTAGCACTTGTTTTATTGTAATGGTGTATGGTGTTTCTCAGCTAGATTGGTGGTTTGTAGAAATGACAACAGTTTTCCTAATAGGATCCGTTATTATTGCTTTCATTGCAAAGATAAGAGAAACTCTATTTTTGGAAATTTTTGTAAAAGGAGCTGGTGACCTTTTGGGTGTTGCTTTTATTGTTGGTATAGCCAAAGGAGTTACTGTACTTATGCAAGATGGTGCTATTAGTGATACACTTTTGTATTATGCATCTAACCTTACTAACGGTATGGAGAAAGGAATTTTCATAAATTCTGTAATGCTTGTTTATAGCGGTCTAACGTTTTTTATACCTTCATCATCTGGTATGGCTGTTTTAAGTATGCCAATTATGTCTCCTCTAGCAGATACTGCTAATATTGGAAGAGAACTAATTGTTAATGCTTATTTATACGGTATGGGGTTATTTAAGTTCATTAATCCTACAGGCTTAATTTTGGCATCATTGACCATTGTAAAAATTGGTTATAACAAATGGCTAAAGTTTGTGTGGCCTCTTGTTTTAACTTTAACAATTTTTGTTATGATTGTGCTTACTGTTTCTGTATATATTTAAAATATAAGCCTTAAATAATAAAATCAAAAGCAGTGTATAACCTAATTAATTAACCTGAGTTTGACTTAAGAAAATCACATCAATTCAATTTCTATGAAACGACCAAACGATTTTGATAAATCAGGTTATTAGGTACAATTCATATGATTTTAGAAGCATCAATCCTTAAATCAAACACTTATTGTACCTTTGCCTTGCTAAAAAATCAATGATGCTTAAAATTCATCCTAAAACACTTCAAGATTTAGAATTCCATACAGTATTGGAACAACTTAGCCTACGTTGTAATACTGAATTAGGAAAAGAATTAGTAGTACAAGTTTTGCCTTTTGAAAATAAAGAAGATGTATTAGATCATTTAGGTAGAACCAATGAATATGTAGCTTCATATGTAAACGAGAACCGTATTCCAAATCATAGTTTTGATGCAATCACAAAAGAAATTCATTTATTGAAAATAGAAAATGCTACTCTAGAAGTTTCTGGTTTTCGTAAAATTAGTAGTATTTGTAATACAGTGATTATTCATACCAAATTCTTTAAGAAATTTAAGGAGTATTATCCTCTACTCTACTTCAATACAGAAAATTTAAACATAATATCTGAGATTCCTACCGCTATAGATGCCATAATAGATAAATTTGGGGAAGTTAAAGATAAGGCTTCTAACGACTTATTTACTATACGCAAAGAAATAAATATTGTAAAAGGCAAAATAAATTCTAGCTTTTTATCCGCTTTAAATTCTTGTAATTCTTCAGATTATTTGGATGAAATAAGAGAATCTGTTGTAGAAAACAGACGTGTTTTAGCAGTGAAATCTATGTATCGTAAAAAAGTAAAAGGAACTGTAATGGGTACTTCAAAAACAGGAAGTATTGTTTATATAGAACCAGAGGCAACTTTACGTCATAGTAGGGAACTTAATAATTTTGAATTTGATGAAAAAGAAGAAGTACAGCGTATTTTAAAGGAATTAACTGCTTCTATTAGACCCTTTGGTTCTATTTTAGAAAGTTACCAAGAATATTTGGTGCAAATGGATATTACAGCTGCTAAAGCCAAATATGCGCAAGACACAAATTCGCTTCTTCCTAAAATCAGTGAAGAAAGAGAAATGTACTTACGCGATGCTTACCATCCACTTTTATACTTGACCAATACCCGTAAAAATGAAAAAACTTGGCCACAAACCATTACCCTACATAAAGAAAATAGAATAATTGTTATTTCTGGACCAAATGCAGGTGGTAAAAGTATAACACTAAAAACCATAGGTTTGCTTCAAATAATGCTACAAAGCGGTATGCTTATTCCAGTACACGAACGAAGTACTGTTTGCTTGTTTGAAAAAATATTGACTGACATAGGTGATAACCAATCCATAGAAAACCATTTAAGCACATACAGCTACAGGTTAAAAAATATGAATCATTTTCTTAAAAAATGCAATGATAAGACCCTCTTTTTAATTGATGAATTTGGTACGGGTAGTGATCCTGAGCTTGGTGGTGCTTTGGCTGAAGCCTTTTTGGAAGTATTTTATAATCGTGGTGCATATGGTGTTATTACAACACACTATGCCAATTTAAAAATGTTGGCTAATGAATTACCACATGCAACCAATGCCAATATGTTATTTGATTCTAAAAGTTTGGAACCTACTTTTAAATTAATGTTGGGGCAAGCTGGGAGTTCTTTTACATTTGAAGTTGCTCAAAAAAATGGTATTCCATATAGTTTAATAAATAGGGCAAAGAAAAAGATAGAGCGTGGCAAAGTACGTTTTGATGCCACCATTGCAAAAATGCAAAAGGAACGAAGTAAAATGGAAAAGACAGGTTCTAGATTGCAAGAAGAAGAAACCAAAGCCAGAGAAGAATCCAAGAGGTTAGAAGAATTAAATGGAAAAATAAAATCCAAACTAGAAAACTACCAAGAATTATACGATCATAACCAACGTATGATCTATTTGGGAAATAAAGTGAATGATGTTGCTGAAAAATATTTTCAAGACAAGAAGAAGCGTACCTTAGTTTCTGAAATGTTACGTATAGTAGAAACAGAAAATAGTAAACGCAAAAAGAAAACGGTAAAGCAAGTAAAGGCTCAAAAAGAAAAGAAAAAACAAGTAGAACAAGAAGTACAAAAAAAAGTAGAGATAATTCGTGAAAAGAAAAAAATAGAAACAAAAAAAGCAATAATTAAAGAGAAACAAAAACAAAAACCAATTTTTAAAATTGGTGACAGGGTACGTATGCTAGATGGGAAAGCTGTTGGCAGCATAGATATATTAGAAAAAAATAAAGCTGTTGTTAATTATGGCTTATTTACTACAAATGTTAGTGTAGACCAACTAGAATTAGTACAAGCAAAAAAATAATGGATAAAAATAAAAAAATAATTCTTTTTGATGGGGTTTGCAACCTATGCAATAGCTCTGTGCAATTTATTATTAAAAATGATAAAAAAGATAACTTCCGCTTTGCAACGTTACAGGGAGAAATAGGGCAAAAATTCATCTCAGAAAGAAATATAGATCAGCAGAAAACAGATTCTATTATATTAATAGAACCTGGAATTGCATATTATACAAAATCTTCAGCAGCTTTAAAGATTGGCAAGTGTTTTGGAGGCGCTTGGAAATTATTGTGGGTTTTTGAACAATTACCTGTTTCAATTAGGGATTTTGTATATGACTATATTGCAAAAAATAGATATAAATGGTTTGGTCAAAAAAATGAATGCATGATACCTACTCCCGAGTTAAAATCTAAGTTTTTAGACTAAAAAACAATACAGTTATCTAACATTATAATACAAAATATCTTTATGTATAGTTTTAATCAAATTTCTAATTTACTATATGATTACTTAGTAGACATTGGTGTAAGTGATATTTACGCTAAGTACTTAAACACATTAATACTCTTATTACTATTAGCAGTAGCTCTTTATATCTTTGATTATTTATTAAGAAAACTACTTATAACTGTTTTTGAGCGTTTTGCAAAATCATCTAAAACCAGTTTTGATAATTTTTTAGTACGCAACAAAGTACCTAGAAATATAGCGCACATAGTACCTATTGTCATAGCATACAATACACTACCCTTTGTTTTTAATGATTTTGAGAAAGCACAAGTATTTGTTTTAAAAGGGGTAGAAGTATTTGGTATTATACTAACGCTTTGGGTTATTAGAAGTTTACTTAATACAGTAAAAGATTTTTTTAAAACCTTACCTAACCTTAAAGACAAACCTATAGATAGCTATATACAGGTATTTATGATTTTTTTATGGTCTATAGGTATTTTATTAGCCATTTCTATCCTTACTAATATAGAACTTTGGAAATTTTTAACTGGTTTGGGTACTGCCTCTGCAGTTATTTTATTAATCTTTAAAGATACCATACTTGGTTTTGTAGCTAGCATACAAGTATCTATTAATGATATGGTACGTATTGGAGACTGGATTTCTTTTGATAATTATGGTGCAGATGGTGATGTAGTAGAAATTAACCTTGCCACAGTAAAAGTGCAAAATTTTGATAATACTATTACTACCATACCAACATACGCCTTAATTTCTGATTCATTTAAAAATTGGAGGGGTATGATAAATTCTCCTGGTAGAAGAATAAAACGTGCTCTTATCATTAAACAAGAAAGTATTAAATTCCTTGAAGATAAGGAACTACAAAAACTTAAAAAAATAAGTTTAATAACAAATTATATTGTAAGTAGGCAAGAAAATATAGCAGCCCATAATAAAGAGAATAATATAGATAAAACTATTTTAATAAACGGTAGAAACCTTACTAACATTGGTCTTTTTAGAAAATATGCAGATACTTATTTAAAAAATCATTCTGCCATTAATAAAGACATGACTATTATGGTAAGGCAGTTGGCTCCAACTCCGCAAGGTATACCCTTAGAAGTTTATGCTTTTAGTAGTGATAAAAGGTGGGGAAACTACGAGTATATAATGTCAGATATTTTTGATCATTTACTTGCTGCTATTTCTTATTTTGAATTAGAGTTGTTTGAGCTTCCTAGCAGTACAAATTTTAAAAATAGTCCTGAATCGTAAACTAGCTCAAAGAACAGCTTTACTCACTCAAAAGACCACTTTACATACTATTAGTTTTTTATAAGCATAACTATAACTAATTTTATAAAACTTTAAAAATTAATATTTATGAAAAAGTTACTTTGCTTATTATTACTAATTCCGCTTACAATAAGCGCAAACGATAAAAAAATTCCTTCTACTATAAAAGAGGTAACCGTGTATCTCAGTGGTGCACAAATTACACGTACTAGCAACTTTGTTTTAAAAAAAGGTACTACAGAATTAAAATTTACTGGTCTATCTCCTAAGATTGATGAAAATAGTATTCAAATTTCAGGATTAAAGTCAGTTTCTATTTTAGCTATGGACTATGGTATTAATTATTTAGATAAGTTTATGCTTATGCCAGAAGCTTCTGAAATGAAAGAAAAAACTAAAAAATTAACAGAAGAAATTCAATTCTTAAAAAATAAAATTTCTGGCTTACAAGAAGAGGAATTGTTAATTTCTAAAAACAGACAAGTAAGTTCTACTTCTTATAATTTAGATTTAGAAAAGTTAAAGCAAATTAGTACGTATTACAGAAAACGTATTACAGAAATTAGAGACGAGATATTTATTATTAATAAAGAAATAGAAACCAAAAATGCAATTATAAGAGATTTAAATTTACAAATTAAAGAACTTACTGCCGGACCTACAGTTGCACAAGGAGAACTTATTATTACATTTGATACTGCTATACCTATTAACCTAGACCTTGAACTTTCTTATGTAGTTTCTGATGCTGGTTGGGTACCAACGTATGATATAAAATCTGAAAACACAAGCAGTAATCTTCAACTTAAATACAAAGCCAATGTGTACCAGAATACAGGAAACGAATGGAAGAATGTAAAAATTAATTTATCAACCGGGAACCCTATAAAACAAACAAATAGCCCAGTTATAGATACGAAATACTTAAACTTTGTTAGCGGACACAATTATCAATATAAAGCATTACAAAAAAATAAATATCATTATAATCCTTCAGTAAAAAAAGTAACAGGCGTAGTTACAGATGTAACCGGACAACCATTACCTGGCTGTAACGTTATAATAAAAGGTACTAATATTGGTACACTAACAGATTTTAATGGTAATTACACAATAGCTATACAAAGAGGACAAGAATTAGTATTTTCTTACTTAGGAATGCAAACAGCTGAAATCCCAATTTATGCATCTATTATAAATACAAAACTAGAAGAAAGTAGTGAAGCCTTAGAAGAAGTGATTGTGAGTGATATGGAACGTAAAGTATCAGGTGTTACTATCAGAGGAACTTCATCTACTCCAGAATTACCATTGTATATTATAGATGGCGTACCAATGCCAGATTTTATAGAAGGAGATATAGATGCCAATGAAATACAATCTATAGAAACATTAAAAGGTAATAGTGCAACCGCTGTTTATGGAAGTAGAGCTAGCAGTGGAGTTATTATAATTACCACAAAAAAGAGTACAACACAAGACAATGTAACAAATACAACCTTTGCAATTAAAAAACCATACTCTATTAAGTCTGATGGTGATATAATTGCTATTGAAATAAACACTTTTAAACTAGAAACTACCTACCAATATTTAGCAGTACCAATTATAAATGAAAATGTATTTTTAACGGCATCCTTTAAAAATTGGGAACAATATAATTTGTTAGTAGGTGAGGCTAATATTTATTTTAAGGGTAGCTTTGCTGGTAAAACAGTTATAGATCCTTATAAAACAACAAAAGAAATGATTGTTTCCTTAGGCGTAGATGCAGGAATAACTGTTACAAGAAAGCAAGATCGTAACTTTAAAAGTAAATCATTACTTGGTAACAATCGTATTTTAAACAGAGCTTATGATATTGAAATCAAGAACAATAAAAATACAGCAGTTACAATAAAATTAATGGATAGAATTCCATTATCAGAAAATAAAGAAATAAAAGTAAGCGAAATAGAAACATATAATGCAAATTATAATGATGCCAAAGGTTTACTAACTTGGGAAGTAAATTTAAAAAGTAAAGAAACACAAAAAGAACGTTTCTCTTACCAAGTTAAATTCCCTAAAAACAAACATATTTCTTTATAAAAATATTTTTATAAAAAAACAGCATCAAAATTAAAATTTTGATGCTGTTTTTATTTTTTAAAGTAGTTTTACTTTACTTCATCATAATAATCATCCCAATTTTTGGGTTTAGGATCGTGTAATTTACCAACAGATTTTGCAACAACCATAGATACAGTAGCATCTCCTGTTACATTTACAACAGTTCTACACATATCTAAAGGTCTATCTACTGCAAAAATCAATGCTAAAGCAACTGGATATAAATCAGCAGGAAAACCAATAGCTTCCAAGACAATAACCAACATAACCATACCTGCGCCAGGAACCGCAGCAGAACCTATGGATGCTAACAATGCAGTTAAAACAATATATAATTGATTACTAAACGTTAATCCTTCTGGCCATAATACTTGCATAATAAAAACAGCAGCCACTGCTTGATATAGACTTGTACCGTCCATATTAATAGTAGCTCCAACTGGTAATACAAAACTAGATACTTCCTTATCTACCCCAATATGCTCTTCTACTCTTTCCATTGTAACTGGTAAGGTTGCTGCACTAGAACTTGTAGAAAAAGCCAGTAATTGTGCTGGGCTTATCTGCTTTAAAAACCAAATTGGGTTTTTCTTTGTATAAATGGAAACAATAATGGTATAAAACACAATCATTAGAGCCAAGCCTAAAACTACAACTCCAGAATATGAAAGTAATTTTTTTAATATTTCTGGATCATCAGCAGTAACTACTACCTGACTTAATAATGCAAAAACAGCAAAAGGAGCTGCCAACATAATTAAATCTACCATTTTTAAAACCACATCATTTAATGAATCAAAAAACTTTTTTAATGGTTTTGCTTTTTTTTCACCTACCAACAACATAGATATTCCCATAAAAATGGTAAAGAATATAACTTGTAACATTAACTTGTTATTACTCATTGCTGCAATGGCGTTATCTGGTACCATATCAACTAAAAATTGTAATGGTCCTCTTGCTTTTTGGTTGGTTGCTTCTGCTATTTTTCCTTGAATGTCACTATCGTTCGCATAAGTTTCTGAAAGTTTAGCAATAGTTTCTTCTGAAATACCTTCTCCAGGCTTAATAATATTAACTAATACCAAGCCAATGCTTATTGCTATTACTGTTGTAAAAACATATATGCCTATGGTTCTTAAACCAATGTTTCTAAATTTGGAGATGTCTTTTAAATCTGATATACCTTTTATTAAAGAAGCAAGTATTAATGGTACGGCAATTAATTTTAAAAGATTAACGAATATCTTTCCAAATGGTCCTATCCAGTCCAGTATAAATTGTTTTCCCCAAACAACTTGAGCCATTCCAAATCCAAAGAGTAATCCTAAGACCATTCCTATCATTATCTGCCAATGCAACTCTAATTTTTTCATATAAATATATTTTGGAGGGTAATATACTATTTTGCTTTGCTATGCTCCAAATAAAATTGAATCAATAATTATATATATAGTTTTTTATCAACTTAAAAACTGTCATCTTAATAAGAAAAAACAGACTATTCAAGTTACTTTATACTATTATTTAATAGCGTATAATCAGCAAGTACTAAAGCTGCCATTGCTTCAACAATGGGTACTGCTCTAGGGACTACACATGGGTCATGACGTCCTTTTCCTTGTGTCTTAACCGTATTACCTTTTTTGTCTATGGTTTCATATGGTTGTATTACTGTAGCTACTGGTTTAAATGCAACGTTAAAATAAATGTCCATACCATTACTAATACCACCTTGTATGCCTCCACTAAAATTTGTTTTAGTAGTTCCATCATTATTAAATTGATCATTATGCTGGCTACCTTTCATTGTTACGCCAAGAAAACCACTACCATACTCAAAACCTTTAACAGCATTTATACTTAACATAGCTTTACCTAATTCTGCATGTAATTTATCAAAAGCGGGTTCTCCTAATCCTATAGGCACGTTTTGTAAAACACACGTAATTACTCCCCCAATAGTATCACCTTCTTTTTTTATACTCTTAATATATGCCTCCATTTTAGTTGCCATATCCGGATCTGGGCATCTAACAGGGTTTAATTCAGTATTAGCTAAGTCTAACTCTTTATATGTTTTGTTTAATTTAATATCTCCTACTTGAGAGACATATGCATTTATTTTAATATCGTTTAAAAATTGTTTTGCAATAGCACCTGCTACTACTCTACTTGCAGTTTCACGTGCAGAACTACGTCCTCCTCCTCGGTAATCTCTAAAACCATATTTTTTATCATAGACATAATCCGCATGAGATGGTCTGTAAGAATCTTTTATATGAGAATAATCGTGAGACTTTTGGTTAGTGTTATGTATAGCAAACCCTATTGGTGTGCCCGTAGTTTTTCCTTCAAAAATACCTGAATAAAACTCAACAGTATCAGGCTCCTTACGTTGCGTCACAATTTTAGATTGTCCTGGCTTTCTTCTGTTTAAATCTGTTTGTATTGCTTCAAAATCCAATTTTATCCCAGACGGGCATCCATCAATTACTCCTCCTATTGCAATACCGTGTGATTCGCCAAATGTTGCTAACTTAAAAAGGTTTCCAAATGTGTTTCCTGCCATCGAATATAAATTAATTGGTACATTACATTAATTCATCAAAGGTAAATCATAAGCAAGAGAATCAAAAATTTAGATATACCTTAATATACACTTAACAGTATCATCATAAAATATTCATAAGTTGTTCATGTTCAGTTTACATTTAAATGCTTAGTTTGTATAAACTGTATTTTATGAAGAAAAGAAAAATAGATGTTGCTGTAATTTCTGATGTTCATTTAGGCACTTATGGCTGTCATGCTGATGAAGTCTTGATATATTTAAATAGTATAGATCCCAAAATACTAATACTAAATGGTGATATAATTGATATTTGGCAATTTAGTAAACGCTATTTTCCTGCCTCTCATATGAAGGTTTTAAAAAAAATAATAGGTATGGCCTCTAAAGGGGTGCAAGTTCATTATATAACAGGAAACCATGATGAAATGTTACGTAAGTTTAGTGGTTCTACTATGGGCTATTTTCAAATAGTAGATAAATTAGTGTTAAACTTAGATGGAAAAAAAGCTTGGTTTTTTCATGGTGATGTTTTTGATGCTTCTGTAACAAGTGCAAAATGGCTGGCAAAATTAGGAGGTAAAGGTTATGACCTTTTAATATTAATAAATAGGGCTTTAAATTGGGGATTGGTAAAATTAGGTAGAGAGAGATACTCACTATCCAAAAAAATAAAAAACAGTGTAAAAGGAGCTGTTAAATATATAAGTAATTTTGAAGAAACTGCCATAAACCTTGCTATTGAGAATGGTTATGATTATGTTGCTTGTGGACACATTCATCAACCAAAAAAGGAAATACGTGAAAATAAATATGGTAGTTGCACCTATTTAAATTCTGGGGATTGGGTAGAGAATCTAACAGCATTGGAATACTCTTTTAAACGCTGGAAATTATATCAATATAACCATGATAAACTTTCTCCATTCTTTGCTGATGAAGAATTAAAAAATATGGATATTCAAGAGTTGATTAACTCCATAACTAGTAACATCAATATTTCAAAAGAAGACAATACTAATACAGATACAATACCAAGTAATAATAATAATCCTTTAAATTAAAGCTTCTTTTAATATTGTTATGGGGTGTTTAGCTCTTCGCTTTGTACCGTCTTGTATTTGATGCCTACAACTGGTGCCATTAGCTGAAATTATTACATCTTCATTAGATTTTTTTATGGTTGGAAATAGTTTAAGGTCACCTACAGCCATACTAATTTCATAATGTTCCTTTTCATACCCAAATGAACCCGCCATACCACAACAACCAGAACTAATAATGGATACAGAATAGTTTTCTGGTAAATTTAGTATATCAAAAGTTACCTTCTGGTTACTTAATGATTTTTGATGGCAGTGATTATGAATTTTAACTGTTCTTTTTTCATTGGTAAATTGTTCTTTTTTAATGTTGCCATTTAAAATTTCAGCGGATAAGAATTCTTCAATAAGAAAAGAATGTTTTGCAATTAAGGCTACTGTAGAAGTATCTTTAACTAATCTTTTATATTCATCTCTAAATGTTAATATAGCTGATGGTTCTAAACCAACTATGGAAATACCTTTTTCTACATATTTTTTTAAATTTTCTACATTTTTCGTGGCAATCTTCTTTGCTTGTTTCAAAAAACCTTTTGAGATAAACGTTCGCCCGCTCTCTGCATAAAACAGTTCTACATTGTAGCCTAATTTAGTTAATACATCAATAGCATCTTTACCTAAATCCGTATCTAAGTATTTTGTAAATTCATCTATGTACAAAACCACTTTTAACTTTGCTTTCTCTTTAGATGCATTAGATTGATTTAGATACTTATCAAAATTAAAATTAGATACATTTGGTAGGCTTCTTTGAGAAGCTACTCCGCTAATGCTTTTAAGTAATCCCCCAAATAGTGAAGAGTTAAACATAAAATTAGTTACAACGGGCATTTTACTCCCTAGCCTATTTAGTTTGGTATTGTATGCAAAAAGTCTACTTCTAAAAGAATATCCATTCTCTTCTTGGTATTGATATGCAAACTCTGTTTTTAACGTAGCTATATCTACATTACTGGGGCATTCACTGGAACAAGCCTTACAACTTAAACAAAGATCAAAAACTTCTTTTAGCTCTTTTTGATTAAATTTATTTGTTTCAGTCGTAATTGTTAATAATTCCCGTAATGCATTTGCTCTTCCTCTGGTTGTATCCTTTTCATTTTTAGTAACGTGATAGCTAGGACACATAGCTCCAGACATTTTATGTGTTTTTCTACAATCTCCACTACCATTACATTTTTCTGCAGCTTTTAAAATTCCTTCACTATCTGAAAAATCTAGCAAGGTATTAATCTCTGGTTCCTTTCTATCTATTTCATATCTAAGAGATTTATCCATTGGATATGAATCCACTATTTTACCTGGATTAAAAATTCCTTTAGGATCAAAATATGATTTTATACGTCTTAATAACTCATAATTTTTATCCCCAATCATTAATGGTATAAACTCGGCACGTACAATTCCGTCGCCATGTTCTCCGCTAAAAGAACCTCTATATTTCTTAGTTAGTTTAGCTACATCTGTAGTAATTTCCCTAAATAATTTTACATCTTCACTCTTTTTTAAGTTTAAGATTGGACGCAAATGCAATTCCCCAGCACCTGCATGTGCATAATATACTGCTTTTTGATTATAGCCTTTCATAATTTGAGTAAACTCTCCTATAAAATCTTTTAAATCTTCTAAAGCAACTGCAGTATCTTCTATACAAGCAACTGCCTTTTTATCTCCAATCATATTCCCTAAAAGACCAAGACCTGCCTTACGTAGTTCAATTGCTTTTTTAATATCATCTCCATATAAAACAGGACTGGCATAACTTAGACCAGAGATTCTTATTGTTTCTAATAATGCATCTATTTGTTCTTGCAATTCAGATTCTGAGTGTGCATTAACTTCTAGCATTAATATACCGTCAGGATTTCCTTCTACAAAAAACCTATTTGCCAATTGTGTTCTATTATTTTTAGTACAATCAAGAATTACCTTATCCATCATCTCGCAAAGGTGCAATTTATGCTGCATTACTGGTGCTACATCTGACAAACAATCTTCTAAAGATTTGTAGTGTGTAGCTACCATTGCTGCATATTTTGGTGGCACATCATCCAATTGTAAGGTTATTTCGATAGTAAAAGCCAAAGTACCTTCACTTCCACTCAATAAATTGCACATATTAAACTTGCCCTCACTACCAAAAATTGAATTACGTAATAACTCATCTACCGCATAGCCTGTATTTCTCCTATGAATGGATGACTTGGGAAATTGTTCTTTTATTTCTTGTTGAGTTTCTTTACTAATTAGTTCATTATATATATTATTATAAAGTCTTCCTTCCAGAGAATTCATTTCTCTTTTCTTATGAAAACTTTCTTCATTTAAAAAAGAAAAACTAGCGTCACTACCATCAGATAAGATGGTTTTCATCGCTACAATTTTATCTCTGGTTACTCCATATTGTATAGAGGTAGTTCCTGAAGAATTATTGCCAACCATACCTCCTATCATACATCTATTAGATGTAGAGGTGTTAGGACCAAAAAACAAACCATAAGGAGCCAAGTAGAGGTTTAATTCATCTCTTATTACTCCAGGCTGTACTTTTATTTGTTTTTTTTCTTTATCTAAGTCAAGTATTAATGTAAAATGTTTAGATACATCAACTACAATACCGTCTCCAACGCATTGACCAGCTAAAGAAGTGCCAGCTGTCCTAGGTATTAATCCAATTTTATTTTTGGATGCAAAACCTATTAATTTTTTTATGTCAGTATTATTTTTAGGAAATGCAACAGCAGTGGGTATCTTACGGTAAACTGAAGCATCTGTAGCATACAAAGTTTTTGCTAGTTTATCAAAAAATAACTCTCCTTCTAAATCTTTTTTTAAACTCTTTAATAATTCTATATTCAACTTGGTATAGTTTTTGAAAATCTAAATTAAGTTTTTATTAACGTAATAGTGATTTAAACATCATATTTTTGCATCAAATTTATTATAAGTATTATGAAAATATTAAAAGTAATTCCATTATTTGTTTTTTTTATAACAGTAACATTAAGTGCACAAGACATAGCAGATCATACAGCTGGTTTAAGGTTAGGAGATAGTAAAGGCTTTGGTGCAGAACTATCTTACCAAAAAAGCCTAACAAGAATAACACGTCTAGAAGCTAATTTAGGTTGGCGAGATAGTAGAAATTATAATGCATTAAAACTTTCTGGTATTCACCAGTGGATTCATGAAATTGACGCAGGTTTTAACTGGTATTATGGAGTAGGTGCTGGTTTAGGCAATGTTAATTTTGAACCTATAGCAAACCCTAATGATCCCTCAGATATTAGAACTCCAGATGGCGGATTATTTATTTTTGTTGCAGGTGATGTTGGTATTGAATATAATTTTGATTTTCCATTACTTGTATCACTAGACATAAGACCAGAAGTTGGCTTAACTGGCTATAAACATTTTAGTGATAATTTTGACTTTGATATAGCCCTTGGCATACGATACAAATTTTAATTTTTTAAAAAAATATAAAAGCGCTTAGCCTCTAAAATTGTTAAGGGCTTTTTTTTATGAATTGAGTTTAATTACATTTGCATTTCTAAAAACAAAACATAATGAAAAAATTAGTAATAACACTAACAATTACTTTCTTAGTAATTGCTTGTGGAAAAAAAGAAGATCAATTTGTTATAAATGGTAATTTAAGAGGAGATATAGCTGATGGTACCAAGGTATATTTAAAAACTGCTGGAGAAAACAATACCATTAAAGAAATAGATACTGTAACTGTTACAGAAGGTAAGTTTGTGTTTACAGGAAATACTCCTAAAACATTAGACCCTTATTATATTTTTATAGAAAAAGTTAGAGGTAACTTATTAGTATTTGCTGAGAATGGAACTATAGATTTATCTGCACACAAAGACAGTCTTATGGATGCCACTATGTCTGGAATGACACAAAATAATTTGTTTGTAAATTTTTTGAAAGGTTCTAATGAAATTGGCAAGAAAATGATGTCTATTCAAAAAGATTATCAAAATGCAGCTATGGCTAAAGATACAGCTACCGTAAATGCATTAAAAGAAGAAATGCAAGAAATACAAGAAGAAGGTAAAAAATATGAAATTTCTTTTATAAAAGAAAACCCTAATGCAGCTATTTCTCCATTAATTCTATCTAATTTTTATTCTAGAAAAATATTGAGTGATGAAGAAGTTTCCGAAATGATAAATAATTTTTCTGATGAAGTAAAAAATACTAAAGCTGCAAAATCAATTTTAGATGCGTTAGAAAAAACAAAAAATTCGGCTATTGGATCTAAAGCACCAGAATTTAGTGCTCCTACACCTAAAGGTGATACTTTGGCTTTAAAAGATGCTTTGGGTAAGATTACTATAGTAGACTTTTGGGCTGGTTGGTGTAAACCTTGTAGACTTGAGAATCCTAATATTGTAAAAATTTATAATAAATACCATGACAAAGGATTAAACATTTTAGGAGTTTCTTTAGACAGGAATGCAGACGAATGGAAAAATGCTATAAAGGAAGACAGCTTAACTTGGAATCATGTTTCTAATGTGAAATATTTTGATGAAATTGCTAGACTATACAATGTTAATTCAATACCAGCTACTTTTATTTTAGATGAAAAAGGAATAATTGTTGCCAAGAATTTAAGAGGGCAACAGTTAGAAGATAAAATTGCTGAATTACTACAGTAATTTTTTAATTTAAATCAAAAAAGCCCGAAACATAATATGTTTCGGGCTTTTTAGTTTATTATATGATAAACTTAAAACTTATCTTGAACATCAGTATAGTTTCCTAATACAGTTGCTGTATCAGATTTTTCAACTTTACCAAATACATTAATAACGGAATTTTCTCCTATAAATTTTAATGTAGCTCCGTCTTCTAATATAACATCGCCATAAATAGTAATACTACCTTCTATTTTTACCGTTGCACCTTGTTTTATTATTAAATTTCTGCGTCTATTATTACTTGCAAGTGAATAAGTACCTCTCATTTCAAATAATGCACCATCTTGTATCACGGTACTATATCTTGATGTCCAAGAACCACATAACAATAGTTGTCCACTTACAGAAACATTATTAAATCTTTTTGACCCTGTATATTGCCTTATATCTTTTCCACCAACATTTAAATTAGAACTACCTCTATATTCATCTAAACCATAACATTTTGTTTCTAAACTTTCTGTAGGCCTATTTAATTTTATTATTTGTAAACCTTCTCTACCCGAGGCTGCAAAAACATAATCTCCCTTGGTATTTACATAATTAACAGAACCTTCTATGTCAATTATACCAAATACTTTTAATTCACCATTTTTTTCTTCTGCAAGACATAATCCTGATGCACCGTTGGCAATCATTACAATATCTCCATTCTTAGAAATGGCATTAGTAACATTATCACTATTTGCACTTGCATCTGGATGAATTGATACTGGAATATATTTAATATGTTCACCTGTTGAAAAATTATAAACACCTACACCCTTATTGGCTTCAGGAACAAGTATTTTAGTATCTGTAAAATCCATATTCTTTTTTGAGCCAATTCCTAAGTCAGTATCTATTTCAATTGTTTTTAACTCATTAAAGTTATTGTCATACAGTGTAACACCAAAATCACCATCTAAAACTGCTATATTGTCATTATGCATTGCTATAGAAAGTAAATTATCAGAAATTATTTGACTCTCTATCGCTAAATCAGATTTCTTGTATATAGTTAAGGTTCCTTCTTTACCACTAGTAGCAATTACATTGTTTCTATATAAAGCAACATCTGTACCTGCTTTTCCTTTTTGAAAACCGTATGTAATATTATTCAAATCAAATCTGCCATTGTTTATTGCAATTTTGGCTACAAATGAATTTTCTGTGGCTCTAACGGACAACTCAGAATCTACGCTACCTGCTACGTATACATATCCATTTTCTACAGTGATGGAGTTGATGTCTGCATTTGTATAATTTAAACGGGCAGATACTTTTGGATTATGAGGATTACTAACATCTATAATATCTACAGCTCCTGCATAAGGTTCATTTTGTGTATTATAAGACACATAGGCAAAGTCACCTTCTATTGCAACGTGTGTAGCTGCTAAATTTTCATTACCCTTATAAGAAGGTGGTTCTACCTGAGCTATTAATGTAAGAGGATAGTCACCTGCTAGATTAGGTTCTTCTTTTGAGAATTTTCCAGATGTATTATTTTCTTCAAAAACACCTAAAACACCAGCATTATCAAAAACAATACTATTTATAAGATTTTCTTGATTAACTTCTAACTCTGCTAAACCTTTAGCTTCGTTATGTAGAGTAGTTTCATCGCTACAGGCAACAAACCCTAGGGCAATAGCCGTAGAAAAAAGTAAATATTTAAACTTCATAATAAGTAGGTTGTTAATTATTTGAGATAATTATAACGTAAAAATAATCTACTTATTACATACCAATCAAATTCTCAGTACTTAATTCGTTGTAATATACATTATTAAAGATAAGCAACTATATTTTGCCCATTTTTGCTAAAATAAATAAGATAACAATGGGTATAGCCAATAAAGCAACTATAAGTGTATCTGTTACAAGTAGTTCTGGGTTAAAAATTAAAGTAGTAATATAACCTCCTATTGCCCCTCCAAAATGAGCTGTATGCCCTATATTACCAACTCTATTTTTCATACCATATATAGAATATAACAAATAGCCAATACCTAACACATAAGCTGGTAACGGAATAGGTATAAACATAATACCTAAACGCATGTTGGGCTCTAATAAAATAGCAGCATATAAAACACCTGTTACTGCACCGCTAGCCCCAACTGCACTATAGTAGGGCTCATCTTTATGAAAAAATAGAGCTAATAAACTACCTGCCAATAAACTAATTACATAAATAATTATAAATTTAATTGGACCAAACCATTCTATACATACATTTGCAAAAAAATAAAGTGTAAACATATTAAAGAAAAGGTGGGATATATCTACATGTAAAAACCCAGAAGTAAACATTCGGTCTTTTTGCCCTGCATTAATAGCACCAATTCCAAATTTATACCTGTCAAAAAATAATTTATCATTAAATCCTTTTAAAGACACTAAAATATTTGCCACTATCAATACCATTGTAACCGGATGCAAATTCATCATTTTAACTACTATATTTGGTCTCAAATATAGTTATATTTACCATAATTTTATTTTAAATGCAGTTACTTATATTTATTTTAATATTCCCATTTCTTTGGATTGTATCTATTCTTCCATATCATACATTTTATGGAATTTCTAATTTCATTTTTTTCATTGTTTATAGAATCATTGGTTACAGAAAAAAAATAGTTCTAAATAACTTAAAACTAACGTTTCCTGATAAAACTGAAAATGAACTAAAAGAAATATGTATTAAATTTTATAGACATATGTGTGATATGTTTATGGAAATGGTTAAGACTATGAATTTGTCTAAGGAAGGTGTAAAAAAAAAATATAACGTAGTTAATATAGATCTTCTTAAAAAGATTGAAAAAGATAAAAGTATTATGTTGGTATGTTCTCATTATGCAAATTGGGAATGGACTGTAAGTATAAATAATTATATTGCCTCAAAAGGATATGCGGTTTATCAAAAAATTGGTAATAAATATTTTGACCGTTGGATTAAGAAAACGCGTTCTAGATGGAATACCATTCCAATTATTCAAAAAGATATAATTAAGACAGTCATTAACAATGAAAAAAATAATATAAGAGGTGTATATGGTATGGTTAGCGACCAATCTCCACATATAGGCAAAGCAGTCTACTGGAATAATTTTATGGGACATAATGTACCTATACATAATGGTGCTGAAGTACTCGCAAGAAAATTAGACTTGGCAGTAGTATTTATAAAAGTTTCAAAAATTAAGCGTGGGTATTACAATGCAGAATTTATACCCATTACACTTTCTGGTAAGCAAACAGAAAAAAATGAAATCACAGAACAGTTTCTTCATTTAATAGAAAATCAAATTAAAGAGAAACCAGAGTATTATTTATGGACACACAGACGCTGGAAACACGCCGGAAAGAAACCAAGACATAATAAAACCTGAAAAATTTAAGACGTTTGTATTAAAGTTGTCTCAACAATATACAATATGGGTAGCATAGCTTTTACATACTGACTCACAATCTAAGAACTCTCCATTTTTAAGCACATTGATAGAATATAATTGTAATGCAATGGATTTATATTAAAACCATTCTTAGTAGTACTATATGTATATAATATTGAAGCCCATTACTTAAATGTATTTAAATAATGTAATGAGCATCAATATTATCTTTATAATTTTGTTTTAAAATTTATAAACCTGCAATTTCCTTAATCTCTTCTATTATACGATTTGCCAATACATTGGCAGTTTCTTGACTCTTAGCTTCTGTATAAATTCTAATTATAGGTTCTGTGTTAGATTTACGTAAGTGTACCCAATTTTCAGGAAAATCTATTTTAACACCATCAATAGTAGAAACTTCTTCATTCTTATATTTCATTGCCATACCCTTTAAGATAGCATCAACGTCTAACTCTGGTGTTAACTCTATTTTCTTTTTACTCATAAAATAACTTGGGTAACTGGCTCTTAGCTCAGTTACTGTACCTCCTTTTTCTGCCATTAGCATTAAAAACAAAGCTGTACCAACTAAAGAATCTCTACCGTAATGACTTTCTGGGTAAATGATACCTCCGTTACCTTCACCTCCTATAATTGCATTATTAGCTTTCATTTTTGCTACAACATTTACTTCTCCAACAGCTGCAGCCTCATAAGTTCCCCCATGTTTTTCTGTAATATCTCTGAGTGCTCTTGAGGATGATAAATTAGAAACCGTATTCCCTTTTGTTTTTCCTAATACATAATCTGCACAAGCTACTAAGGTGTATTCTTCACCAAACATTTCACCATCATTACTTATAAATGCTAAACGATCTACATCTGGATCTACAACTATACCAAAATCTGCTTTTTCTTTAACAACCAACTCGCAAATATCTGCTAAATGTTCTTTTAATGGTTCAGGGTTATGCGGAAAATGACCTGTTGGCTCACAATATAATTTTATAACTTCCACACCTAATTCTTCTAAAAGTTTAGGTATAGCAATACCTCCAGTAGAGTTTACACCGTCTACTACAACTTTAAATTTGGCAGCTTTAATAACTTCTTTATCAATTAACGATAAATTTAAAACTTCATCTACATGTATATCTATATAAGAATCGTTCTTAGAGATAGTACCCAAATTGTCTACTTCAGAAAAAATAAACTCTTCTTTCTCTGCTATCTCTAATATTTTAGCACCTTGGGCGGCATCTAAGAATTCTCCTTTTTCATTTAAAAGTTTTAATGCATTCCATTGTTTTGGATTATGACTTGCTGTTAATATAATTCCGCCATCTGCTGCTTCTAATGGTACTGCAATTTCTACCGTTGGCGTTGTAGAAAGATCCAAATCTATAACATCTATACCAAGACCAACAAGGGTAGATACAACTAAGTTTTGAATCATTTCTCCTGATAGCCTAGCATCGCGACCAATAACAACTTTAAGTTTGTCTTTTTTTGAATAATCTTTTAACCAAATACCGTATGCTGCTGCAAACTTTACAGCATCTAATGGGGTTAAATTATCTGAAGGCTTACCTCCTATTGTTCCTCGTATTCCAGAAATTGATTTTATTAGTGTCATATAATTTTAAAAATTTTTACAAATATACATGTACAGAAGTAAATGCTACGTTTTGAATTTGTAAATTCGATTTTAAGAATATTAATACTTATTCATGAATTTTTTAGCACATATTTACCTCTCTTTTGAAGATGACGAAATTACAATTGGAAATTTTATAGCAGATAGTATACGAGGAAACAAATTTGAGCATTTACCAAAAAAAATACAAAAAGGTATTACATTACATAGACACATAGATACTTATACAGATGCACATAAAACTGTGCGTAAAAGCACAAAAAGATTGCATAAAAATTATGGGCATTATAGCGGTGTTATTGTTGATATATTTTACGACCATTTTCTAGCAAAGAACTGGAAAACATATTCTGATACTCCACTTGATGAATTTGTTGAGAATTTTTATGATTTATTAGAAGATAATTATACCATATTACCCGAAGGAACAAAACGTATGATGCCTTATATGATAGCAGATAACTGGATTTTTAACTACTCTAAATTAACAGGTATTTCTAAAGTCTTAAATGGAGTTAATAGACGTACCAAAAACAAATCTAAAATGAATTTTGCAATATTAGACTTAAAAGAACACTACGGAGAATTTGAAAAAGAGTTTACTTCTTTTTTTGAAGAACTTATTGTTTTTGCTAAACAGAAGTATGTTTCTTTGTTAGAAGAATAAGTAATAACTTACTTCCTCTTATTACGCTTATTGTAATTTTTATCTCCTTTAGTTTTAGGTTTTTTATATTTTCTGGCAATTTCAAACTTATAAGAACCTCCTTTGTTTTCTTTTTTATTTTTATCCTTTTTTTCATGAAAGCTAGCACCTCTTTCGTCTTTGTTTATTTTAATAGGATTGTGGTGCTCTAAAATTTTTGGTCGTTCTTCTGGTATTAATTCTTTAGATATTTCTACTGCTTCAGGTATTTCTAATACAGGAATATTGTAATCCATCAACCCCTCTATAGCATTTTTATATTCTTCTTCCTTTTCTGTATAAAATAATATAGAATTCCCTTGTTCTTCTGCCCTGCCAGTTCTACCAATACGGTGCATATAGTTTTCTGGAAAACTGGGTGTATCAAAATTAATGACATGTGATATTTTATCTAAATCCAATCCACGTGCCATTACATCTGTGGTTACTAAGATTCGGTTTTTACCTTCATCAAACTGGTTAATAGAGCGTATTCTGTAATTCTGAGTTTTGTTTGAGTGTATTACACATAATTCTTCAGAAAATATCTCATCTAAAGATTTAAATAATCGATCTGCAAAACGTTTATTGGCTACAAAAACCAATACTTTTTTATATGTTTCTTTATCCTTTAGTAAATGAACCAACAAGTTTGCCTTTGTATAAAAATTAGGGACAGCATAACAAGCTTGTTTAATGTTTTCTAATGGAGTACCACTTACAGCAATGGATACTTTTTTTGGCGTAATGAAAAAATCATTGATTAATACTTCTACATCATCAGTCATTGTGGCAGAGAACATAATATTTTGCCTGCGTGTAGGTAACAATTCAAAAATATTTGTAATCTGAAATCTAAAACCAAGATCAAGCATTACGTCTACTTCATCTATCACTAATTTTTTTATAGCTTTTAGTTGTAATGCCCTTGCTAAAACCAAATCATACAAACGACCAGGTGTTGCAACAATAATATCTGTTCCTTGAGAAACCATTTGTGCTTGAGTATTCATATTAGTTCCTCCATAAACACCCATTACCCTTACATTAATGTATTTGGCAAAGCTATTTATTTGCTCTACAACTTGTAGAACCAACTCCCTTGTTGGTACCAAAATTAAAACTCTTGGGTTAATTTGCTTTGAAAATTGCAAGTCCTGTAAAATAGGAAGCATATAAGCAAAAGTCTTTCCTGTGCCTGTTTGCGCTATACCAACCATATCCTTTCCTGAAAGAATAACAGAATATGCTTTTTTTTGTATTGGCGTTGGTGTAGAAAATCCTAAATCATCAATTGCATAATGTAATTGTTTTTTAAGATTAAATTCAGTAAAAGATTCCATTTAAATAATTTTAAGCAAATTTACGAGATATTTTTACTAGAAAGACTACGAAAATTATGATTTACAAAAAAGCGGTCATATAAATATATGACCGCTTTTTATAGAATTGATATCTTGTTTTATACTCTTTTAACGCGTACTGCATTCATTCCTTTCATCCCTTTTTCAAGTTCAAAAGAAACCTTGTCGTTTTCAGCAATTTCGTCTACTAAGCCACTAACATGGACAAAGTATTTTTCATTATTTTCAGAATCTATTATAAAACCAAAGCCTTTAGAAGTATCAAAGAAAGACACTTTTCCTTGTCTTACAGGATCTTCTTCTTCTCCTTCTACCTTTTTAGGTATTCCAATAACAATACTTTCTGCGTCTACTTTTACTTTTTTAGTTGGATCTGGAGGAGTATCGGTAAGATGTCCATTTTCATCTACATAAGCAATCATATTTTCAAATTCACCACCTTTAGAGTTGGCTTTTCTTTCTACTTTACGTTTTGCTTTTTCTTCACGTTTCTTTAAACGCTTTTTTTCTTTTTCTTTTTTACCGAATGTCTGTTGCGATCTCGCCATTAAAATTTGCTGTTTTTAGAATAGTACTTAGCCTACAAGGCATTAATAAAAGGAATTGATTAAATACAATGGGCGAATATTCTTAAAGAAACTGTCTAAAAGTATTAGAATCAGTATTTATAGGTAACCACTTAAAAGTATTTAAGCTTTTGCTTTAGGATACAAAGGTACAAATTTTAGGGGAAAAATATAGTTGCATTTTTAAAATAAAATGATAAGTTTATGTAAAGTATACTTTTTATAATTTCTTTTAATTGAGGTTTAACGTCCATTTTAAACCATTCATTTCTTGCTTGCCAAATATTATTCCTTGGTGAAGGATGTGGCAAAACAAAATATTTTGGTAAATATTTTTTATAATTTTTAACGGTTTTTGTAAGTGTTTGTTCAGTGTTTTTCCCTAAATAATAATCTTGGGCATATTTCCCTATTAAAAGTATTAGTTCTGCATCTTTAATCTTATCTAGTATCTGTTTATGCCATAATGGGGCACATTCAGTTGTTGGTGGTAAATCGCCTGTTTTACCTTTTCCTGGATAACAAAAACCCATTGGAATTAGAGCAATTTTGTTTACATCATAAAAATCTTTTCCACTAATTCCCATCCAACTCCTTAAATTTTCTCCACTTTTATCATCCCAAGGAACTCCAGTATTATGCACAATACTACCAGGCGCTTGACCTATAATAATTATTTTACTCTTTATAGATGCTTTTACTATTGGGCGTGGATCCAATTGAAGTTTATGTGTACAAACTGTACATTTTTGAATGAATTTAAGAAGTTCTTTCAAAATATGTTCTTTTTACTGATTTTTTTTTGGAGATATTTTAACTGGTAAAGTTTCAGTAATTTCTGGTTCTATGGGATTAATCCCATAAAGTTTACCGAGTTGATTTTTTCATTTGTATATGTTTTTCTATTTTGATATGTTTAACAAAAATAATACCGATAATAGTAAAATATACATCTATGTGTAGGTTTTTTTTATGTGCAAAATAGTAGTAAATGTAAACAAAAATAAATAAACATCATTTTCTGCAATCTGGGGTAATTAATAATTTTAATTATTTTTTATGACAAATATTGAAATTACTTTAATTGGGAATGTTAGCTTTGCAAATTAAAAAGTAATTACTTGTGATTATAGAATATATCATAGCAATGTTATGGAGTTTATCTCCATTTGGTGAAGCCAAGGTTGGTATCCCTTATGGGATGCTTAATGGTTTAAACATTTATATTGTTTTTATAATATGTTTTTTATCTAACTTACTTGTATTTCCTATTATGCTGTTTTTTCTGAACAAGATTAATAAGTACTTATTAAAATGGAGATTTTATAAAAAAAGTGCAATTTTTGTAGCGCGTAAAGCAAAAACTGGGTCAGGAGATAAAATAAAAAAGTACGGTTTTTGGGGATTAATTTTCTTTGTAATGCTTCCTGTTCCTGGAACTGGTGTTTATGCAGGTACAATTGCTACATATTTATTTAAAATTGAAAAACGGAAAGCTTTTTTAGCAAACACTATTGGCATTTTCTTTTCTTCCGTGATTGTATGGGTTGTTACTTATTTTTCAATGAAGGGAATGGCATAGTTAAATTATTTAATTCTCTTTTTTAACTCCTCCATTGATTCTTGTAATTCTTTTAATAACCCCTTTTCTGTAGTTGCGTCTACACCAAAAGTAATTTTACTGTTTACTTGCCATAATTCTTGTATTTGATCTACAGCTACTTGATATGGAGGGTATGTTTCATTCAATGAAATTAATGACACGTAATTGCTACTGGGTATTCTTTCAATCTTCTTTACCAAAACTGCATCATACAATACAATGACATAGATTTTATTAGGGTTTACATCGTCTAAACTTTCCATAGCCTTTGCTAACACCCATTCATTAGGATATAAATTAGGTAGCATACTATCTCCTTCTACTTGAAACCCTCTATAAGTTGTGTTTCTAAATTCTGGAATTGGCAAATCAAATGCAGGCAATTGCTTATACCAAGTAACATCTTGTATATTTTGTGGATACCCTGCTGCAGCTTTGGCATTAACCAAAACCATATTTTCATTTTCTTCTGCATCTATAGTAATCACTTTAGGGATTACACTATTGGTAGCTGTGGATAGATATTGCTGATTACTTTCTCCAAAAATCCATAATGGATTTATTTTAAACTGTTTTAAAAGTTCAGCTATTACCCTTCCTGATAATTTTGTACGGCCACGTTCTATATCTGCAGTTGTATTAGAAATACCAAGCAATTTGGCAAATTCAGTCTGTGTAAAACCTAAACTTCTTCGTATTTCTATAAAACGTTTTACCTCTATAGTAGTTTCATTTCCCATATGCTAATATACAAATTTTGGAATATATCCAAAAATAAATTGGAAATATTCCATATTTGTTATTTTTAGGTTAGTAATTTTAAATTCAAGCATTATCAATATATTAAACAATAAACTATCCTAAAGAGCGTTTTTCTGTAATGTATAACTAAAAATAAATTATAAAAATGAAAAAAATTAACTTATTACTATTATGCTTTTTAGCATTAAACTTTTTTTCTTGTTCATCAGATGATAATTCATCAGCAAAAAACAAAGATGCAGAAATTAATGCTCAAGAAAATGAACCATTAGAAGTAAATAGTGTAAGCTCTGCTTTAATTATAGAAGGCGCCACTAAAAAAACAGGTACTCTTACCCCTACTGGTGGATTAGAATTTACAATGGATTATAGCAAACAATCTGCAATGCAAAAAAATGGATTTGAAATTGAATTTAATTCTTCCGCTAATTATGCTGGTGTTTATTTACAATTGAAAGATGAAAACGGAATGGCAGATTCTTATTTTGATATTCCAAGAGATAAAATTTCTAAATCAGGTAAAATTCAAGAAGCAAAAAATAATAGAGGTTTTTTAAAAGGAAAATCTGCAGGTAAAGAAAATGATGCAAGCATTGAAGTAAACTTAGCAGAGAGTATTACAGCGGGTACATTTTGTTATGTAATTTGTTTATATGATGACCAAGGTAATATTAGTGAACCTACAGAAGTTTGTGTTACTGTAGAAGCTTGGGCAGGAAATAGTGATTTAGTTGGTAATTGGAACTTTACAAAACAAATAGAAGATGGTAAAGAAACTAAGATTAAAGAACAATTATGTGATGATTATACAGAAACTATTTGTAATAAAGAAGTACTAGTCAATGATTGCTCAACTATAAATTCTATAAACATAATATTTAATAGTGACGGAACTTATAAATTGGAAAACATTACTTCTGAAAAATATTATGACTGGGATGCCAGCCAAGAAGCATGTGAAGTTATCTATAGAGAAGGTGATTCAAAATATGTATCGTCTGGTAAATGGGCTTATAATGAGGAGGATAAAAAACTTACTTTAGTAGAATTTATAATAACTGAAACCTACGATGGTAAAACTGAATCCGAAGTTTTTGAGAATGGAGATTTAGGATTTAATGGTTCTATAGTATTATTAGGATCTTCTTTAAAAATAACAGAATCATACATTAACTATGATGAGACAGAAGAAATTTATGAATATTTCTTTGAGAAAAAATAAATAACACCTAATCTATTTTATTAAATTAAGTTATTAAAAAAAGAAACTACCTCGACCCAAGGGTACGAGGTAGTTTAATAATTGCTTTTTAGAAATCCGCAAACTTAGCCCCATACATTTTGCGATAAAAAATATTAAAACACCAGCAGGTATAAAGCGAGTGGCGGCCAACATTAAAGGGGCTAGTTGCTGTAATGCTATTTTATTTAGAAGATAGGTAGAGCCCAAAAAAACATATATTGAAAAGAAGGATAAAACCAGTAAGATTGTTTTAGAGTATTTCAATGAAAATTTTGCCATTTAAGTATTAGGGCTTACCAAAATTTTAATCATCCAAACCATATCAAAATGTTTTTTAAATTTTACACCTACATTTTTGAATCTTCCACATTCTGTGAATCCTTTATTTTTATGAAAATTGATGCTTCCAAAATTTTCTGATGAAATGTTGACCAAAATATTTTCAATACCAAGAGCCAAACATTGTTTTTCCATTACATTATACAATGCACTGCCAATACCTTTTCCCGTAGATTCAGCCGTTAAGAAATAGGTGAATTTTACACTTTTGCTAAACGTTTTTTCTTTTCGGTATGGATAGGTCAAACCAAAACCAATAACACTTAACGTTTTATCAATAACCACATAACAAGGTAAATTATCATCTATCATTTTTTGAAAATCTGAGACTTGAAATTCTTCTTCAGAGAATGCAGAGAAACTTGTATATACGTGGGTATTGTAAATTTTAACAATACTTTCAAGATGAAACTTTTCTAATGACCTTATCGTATAGGTTTCGCCTTCAATCGTCATACGAGACTGTTGATATCATTTACAAAATAACATTGTTCGTATTGCGTCATTCCGATTTTTGGATAATACGATATTGCTACTGGAGCCGCCAATAAGATTAATTTTGCATTTGGCGTTTCTAATTTTGTTCTGCGAATCAATTCTTTCCCAATACCTTGTTTTTGGTAAGCTACATCCACTGCTAAATCAGAAAGATAGGTACAGTACATAAAATCGGTTAAGGAACGGGAAACCCCCACCAATTTACCCTTATCGCGTGCAGTTACAATAAGATTTCCATTTGCAATCATACTTGCTAAGGTTTCCAAATTATTTATTGGTCGGCGTTCTCCTAAAGTTGAGTTTATAAGAATAGTTCTAAATTCTTCAACATTTAGGTTGTTTTCTATGCTGTAAGTAATCATATGGACCTAGGAATTAAAATTATCAATAGCCTTTACCAAAGCTGTATTTTCTTTGACACATTGTTTAATATGCTCACGCTCTTCTTTGGTCCTGTTTTGGTTTAACCTAAAACAACCCAACCATTCTTCAACTTCAATTTCAAAACCTATAATTGCATTTAAGCTACGTTCAAGTGATGCTTTTGGGTATTTTGATAAATCCATTTCTTTGGGCTGTCCTTTTTCATAAATCCCCATTAATTTATACAATGATTTTTCAAGTTTATCTCTACTCACGAATTGTAGTTTTCCTTTAGCGTGTACAATTTGATAATCGTAAGTTGGTGTAATTTTTAGCTCTTTTGGGTCTTTGGCGTAAGCGGAAACGTATCCTTGAGCACCATAAAAAATGGCCAGCACATTAGATTCGTTTTCTAAAGCTTTCGCTTGTTCATTTGCTCTAGACATATGACCTACTAAAATGTGTTTTGTACCTCGCTCTTCAATATATAATGGTATATGTGTTGCTAATGGATTTGTATTGTGAGTAGAAACAAGTGTTGCAAAACCGTTGGATTTTATAAACTTTTTTAGAATTAAAATATCTTCAATTCTAAATGGATTTGGACTATACATACATTTACTAATTATAATTTCAAACAAAAATAGTACTTTAGCGGACTACTAATACAGTCCAGTTTTAACAAAAAAAATGTACCGGATATGATTCCTTTTAAAACCATCATTAAGATTGATAGGTCTATAAAAGTTCCTATTTATTTACAAATCAGTCAGCAATTAATAGTATTGATGAAGAATGGAGCTTTGCCACCAAATACTAAACTTCCAGGAACTAGAACGCTATCGGAACATTTGAATGTGCACAGAAAAAGTGTCATTACTTGTTATGACGAATTAATGTCACAAGCTTGGATTGATGTAATTCCATCAAAAGGAGCTTTTGTTAGTAGTTCTTTGCCTATTACTCAAATACAACCACAGAGAAAAAAGAAGAATAAGGAAGTTTCTGGGTTTTCATTTGCTAAGCGAAGCCATCTTAATTATGAAGAATCTATAAGTAATAATGATTTTATTTCAATAAATGATGGGCTTCCAGATACTAGATTGAGCCCAATAGAAGAAATTGCTTCAACCTATAGAAATATTATAAAACGAAAACAACATAGAAACTTAGGCTATGATTCTATCTATGGTAATTTGGAATTAAGAAAAGAATTAATAGTTTATTTAAACGAAACCAGAGGTTTATCTGTTGATTTAGAACAAATTTTAATTACAAGAGGTAGTCAAATGGGGATTTATTTGGCAAGTCAACTTATAGTTTCAACGGGTGGAGACATTATCGTTGGGAAAACCAATTACAAATCTGCAAATGATACATTTATGGAAATGTCTGCAAACCTAAATAAAGTAGATATGGATGAAAATGGTCTAAACACCCATCAAATAGAAAAGATTTGTAAGCAAAAACAAATAGATGCTGTGTATGTAACTTCTCATCATCATCATCCAACTACTGTGGCTCTTTCTCCTGAAAGAAGAATGCACTTATTGACTTTAGCAAACATCTACAAATTTGCAATCATCGAAGATGATTATGCGTATGATTTTCACTATTCCAATGCGCCAATCATGCCTTTAGCCAGTAATGACCTGTACGGAAACGTAGTTTATATTGGTTCGTTAAGTAAAACCATTGCCCCAGCTATTAGAATTGGATATTTGGTGGCACCCAAAGATTTTGTTAAAGAAGCTGCGCAATACAGAAAAATTATAGACAGACAAGGAGATCCTTTATTAGAATTAACTATGGCATTTATGATTAAAGATAGAAGCTTACAACGTTACAGTAAAAAAGCATTGAAAATCTATAAAAATAGGCGTGATTTATTCTGTAAATTATTGAAAGAAAAACTAAGTGATTATATATCTTTTGAAGTCCCGGACGGTGGAATGGCAGTTTGGGTACAATTAGATAAAAAATACTCTTGGGATAATATTAAGGACAAAGCATATAAAAAAGGATTGCTTTTAAATGATTGGCAGCGGTATGATACCTCAAATCAAAATCATAATTGTATTAGAATGGGTTTTGCTTCTTTAAATGAAGAGGAAATTATAAAAGCTATAACTATCTTAGAAACTCTTTTTAGTGAAGTATAAAAATCGAATTAGTTTTTCATATTCTCTGTTACTTCTTTAAAATCTCTATAGCCTGTTCAATCCAATCGTTATTATAATCTAACTTTTTATCAGGTGTAATACCAATAACTTCATATTGCCATTGTGTACTATAACGAGTTGTGGAACAAGATAACCCTAGTTTATAACAAGGCGTATATACAGTAAATATATTGCCATATCCTACAAAACCACCTGAGTTATCTCCTAACAGAATCGTTTTATCTGAATGCTTAGCTTTAAATAATAAATCTTCACAAGCACTAGCACAACCACTATTGTATACTATTGCCACCTTTTTAGGATATTTTAAAGGAGACAAAATAATAGAGTCCAAATCTTCACCTTGACGCACAAAACTATTGGGTTTAGCCTTTTTTAAATCTTGTATACCTTCTTTAAATGCCTTTATAGTTTCTGTATTCACTTGAGTAGAATCTTTCATTAATTCATTAAATTCGTCTTCATAAAGTTTGATAATATCTTTTGTTGCATAAAGTTCTACTACTTCGCTATCTATTATAGGTTTTGTGTATAAAAAAGGAATTAATTTATTAAAGTTTGAAGAGTTTCCGCCTCCATTATTTCTAACATCTATTATCAAGTATGGATGGGTTTCAATTGCAGTTTTTGCAGCAACATATAATGAATCTATCTTATTGGTATAACCTTCCATAAAAGAAGGTATTCTTAAAAGTACGGTGCTATCTTTTACAGTATGAAAAAACTTTTTATCGCTGTTTACACTATAATTAATACGGTTTTCCTTGTTCGTTTTAATCCATATATCATCAAGAAAACCATCGTTAAATGGTATTATTGTTTTATAATTTGGATTGTGATATTTATTATAAACAAAACCTTCATATACATTAGATTGTTTTTTCTTTAGTTCTAATTTTAGCTGTCCTTTCATCCAAAGTTTGGTTTTAGACTCAATCACCACACCTATATAATCCCTAAATGCAGTTTTGTTTTCTACAACTGCAATAGTATAAGTAGAATCAGATGATGTATAAATACCACGGATATCATTAACTGGGTATTGCTTTAGTTGATTTTTAGTTAGTTTAAAAGTTTCTGTATCTTGATATTCAATAGATTTTAAAAAAGCAATTAATTCTTTTTCGGAAGATTCGTTTACAGGTTTAGATGTTCCCGTATATCGCATTTTTGTATGATTATCCTTAAAATACTCAACAAAATAGGTAAGGTATTTTAAACATTCATTTTTAGTTTCTACTTTATTAATTTTTTTATAAATAGAAGTTTTATATTCTTCATAATCTTTTCTATTTTTTTCAGTTACATTTTTATCAAAACCAGGAAAATTTTGTTCTATAAAATTTACAACATAGCTAAAATCATTATTACAAGAGCAATCTTGACCGTTTGCGGTTAGGTTGATGATTAAAAATAGTAACAAAAAAGTTAAAATTTTCATAATACATTTTTTATTGAAAGACATATATTAAATAAAATTGTTACAGTTAATATCTATTTTTATAAAATACGTAAGATACTTCCAAGGTTTTTATAGTAGCAAAACTAAAAGTGTAACAAAGTCAAATATAAGTAGTCAACCCTTAAAAAGGTTATAAGGGTACTATTTTTGTTTTTGAATATTGATAGAAATCGCCAACAGCAGATATTTTGTATTTCAAGATAGACCCAAAGAGTTTCATTTTTGAGCTTTTTCATCAACACCTCTACCATTATACCTTTCTTTTGGGTAAGAACCACCGATGCCTTGCTCCCATAGTCATATTTTTTTATGTGCCTTGCCCTTACTCATACAATACACCTCTGGTTCGTCCAGGCTATAGATTTTATTCTTACTGTTCCTCTGTTGAGCAAGTACTTTTTTAAAGATTTTCAGTTGAGTAGCACTGACTCGGTTGGGCAACTTGCGCTCCAGTTCCCTTACTAGACATCTAGCTATAGTCTTGAGTTTTCATTTTGAGGAATTGGCCTTTTTCCTTGGTTTGGGATGTACGCTATTATAAGTGTCTATGACCAATTGTTTTGATATTCGTTTGTAGCTCCTTCGCAACTTGATGTTCTGCCTCTTTACCATTTTTAAGCACTTGTCAATAGTTTTTTTGTGCAATTTCGCATCCGTGGGATAGGTAATATTCTTCTCTTGCGCTGTACTGTCTGTCAATACTTACATTGGAATCCTTACCATCCCTACCGTGTTTATCGATTGAATGCTTGAATATCTTCTCCACACCCTGCTTACCTATACGGTGCCTAAAATGAACAAGGTCGCTTGTAGCACATGGCTGCTTCCATTGTTGAATAGAAACTCCTGAGAAGTATTGAAAATAGACGTTTTTCCCAATGTTGTTCTACTAAAACCTCGTCTGACAGATTGTAAATAGCCTTTAGTATTAACAATGAGGTCATTAAACGGCTCAACGACAATTTATGGGGATTGTTTATTTTAGCGGTCTAATTTTCACTTATGACTTTAGATTTATTAAACATTATTTTACCTCAAGATTTGTTGTTATATTTTGAGATTGTAAATTTTCAAGAGTTGGAATATATTTCAGTAAAAAAAGATTGTTTACATATTTATTTGGAAGAGAAGCATCAATTGCCAAAAGGTTTTGTCAGCGAATAAACCCTGAATATAGAGCTATCAGTAACCGATACGTTGTGTTCGAGATTTGCTTTTCCATAATTATTTTTGTGGATTACGTTTCCATTTTTTATAACTGCTAATTGGATACCTGGAATGTTGTATCTATCGGTTATTTCAGAAATGTAATCATCGATTTGTACGCTTAATTCGGAAGATTGACCATTTTCTTTTTCCTCTTTTTTAACTTGAGCAAAACATTCGTTGGATATAGTAAAATAAATTATAATAATAAATAGATATTTGAAAAATTTCATAATTGTTTGTTTTTTCTTATAGATGATAAAATTTGTATTTTTTTACAATGTTTCATATAATTAATGCCAACGGTTCCGTATATGAAAAGTAGCGTAGTAAATAAGCGGTTATTTTCCAAAAATGCTCAAGCCTTTGTGCTATCAACGATTTGCGCTATTTTTTATATACATTGTTAGCATTAGTTATTTTCGACAGCTTGTTTATTTTTTTGTTTAAATTTGACTTGTATTTTTTATCATTACTTAAACTTTTTGCTTTGGAATAATTTAAAATAGCATTTTCAAAATCGTTATTTCTTTCATAAGCCTCACCTAAACTATCAAATGCATTGCTGGATTTAGGATTTAATTGCGTGTTTAAATCGAATATCTCAATTGCTCTATGGGTATCTTTATAGTTGTTTAAAAATGTGTAACCAATATTGTTTAAGGTTCCTTCAAACTTGAAATTCTCGAACTTGGAGTTTCCCCTTAATTCTTCAAATTCACTATTAAATCCGGACATATTTTTTTGTGCAGACTTGAGTAATGTTTCATAAGCTAACACTTTTAAATCTACGATATCATTGTTCGTTAAATATGCGATATGATTAACTACGGTTTCAATATCGTACCAATACTCAAAACCGTTGGTTAAATAGATAATGCTTAAGTCATCTTCTGGAAAATTTCGATAAACTGTGACCATACTTCCAGAAAATCCATACGATTTATGGCCATTTAAAATATATTCATTCCAACCGTATGCCCATTTTCTAAAATCATTTTTAAATTTTGAAGCTACCCACATATTATCTTTGGAAGATTGAGTAATAAATTCATTATTTCTGAAATCCAAACTCCAATTTATTAATTCATTTGAATTGAGATTTAATCCATTAGAGCTCGTCAAGTAATCTTCTCTGTAATGATTTACAATTTGCATATTTCCAGTTTCAAAAGGAAAATAGAGTGATACTCTGTTTTTAATAATATCTCTTGAATCAGTAGAGAAAAAGACATTTTCCTTAACACTTCTATTACTGAATTGGTTATCAATGATGTAGTCCTCAATTTTCTCGTTCGATAGCTTCTCTATAATTCGTTGAAGTAGCCAAAAATTAGTTTGGTTGTAATCAAAACGTTTTCCTTGTTTAAACTTCATAGCGTCTTGATATACTTTTTGTTTGGCTTCATCTTCTGGTAGCTTATCATAAAAATCAATCTCTGGAACGCCAGAAGAATGACGTAGTAAGTTCTTAATTTTTACAGACTGCCAAGAAGGTGGCAAATCATCGAGATGTATTGAAATTTCATCTTCCAACGTTAATTTACCCTGTTCAACTAATTGAAAAATAGCAACTGCAACAAAAGGTTTTGTTAGCGAATAAACCCTGAATATAGAGCTATCGGTAACCGATACGTTGTGTTCGAGATTTGCTTTTCCATAATTATTTTTGTGGATTACGTTTCCATTTTTTATAACTGCTAATTGGATACCCGGAATGTTGTATCTATCGGTTATTTCAGAAATGTAATCATCGATTTGTACGCTTAATTCGGAAGATCGACCATTTTCTTTTTCCGCTTTTTTAACTTGGGCAAAACATTCGTTGGATATGGTAAAATAAGCTAGGACAATAGATAGATATTTGAATAATTTCATAATTGTTTGTTTTTTCATTCTTTTGGTTTTGTATCTATACTATAGATTTTTCAATTCGTTACAGTTTTATATTTAGTGGATTTTATAACTTCTGATGCTATTTTTTGACAAAAAACCACATCAAGGTCATTTTCCCAAAATAATATTACCTGTTCTCCATTGGTATCTACAATTTCATAACCGGCAGGACATTTTTCAGGGATTTCCCCTGAGAAATTACCAACAAACATTAAGGCTGTTAAAAAAGCTCCCAAATCTGATTGATGGGTACCGTCCAACATAAACAATGGGATATCTGGTCTTAATTCTCTAGCTAATTTCCAAGCCTCTCCAACCATAATAAGTTCACAATCGTTTTGTATAGAAGCCTGCTTATAAGTTTCAGTAATTACTTCTTGATATTGCGGAACCTTTTGTCGAGCCCAAGTTACGTACAGGTAGGGTTTTGCTCCCGACGCCTTAGCTAAGTCGCATAGTTTTTTTGAATACTTTAGAAATTCGTCTTTTTTCTCGATAGTTTCCATACTATGTCCTTGTATTACTACAATATCGTATTTTCCATTACTTATCGCATTTTTGGACTTAAGTCCTTTTTTTCCATTCCAATGGTCGCTTAGCGTCGCTCCGCCAGCAGTGCTTTTGAATGTAACTAATTTAACGTTAGTACTCTCTGAGATTAGAGAAACTAGATGAGGCATATTTGAAATAAAAGTATAGCTATTGCCTACAAACAAAACACGTAAAGAATCTTTTTTAACTTGAGCAAAACATTCATTGAATATGGTAAAATAAATTATAATAATAGATAGATATTTGAATAATTTCATAATTGTTTGTTTTTTCTTATAGATGATAAAATTTGTATTTTTTTACAATGTTAGCATTAGTTATTTTTCTGCTGTTTCTTTTCTGATTCGCTCAATCATAACCTTGGCATTCTCGTTTTTAGGATTTAATTCTAATGATTTTTGATAATTTTCTTTTGAAAGTTTAAACTCTTTATTTACAAAATAGCCTTCGGCCAAGCTATCAAATGCATTGGCTGAATTCGGATGCAACTCTGTATTTAGTTTGAAAATCTCAATGGCTTTAATTATTTGGCTATCTTTTAAATAGGTATAAGAAAGTCTGTTTATATCATTCTCGTCAATGCCGTAATCATTCGGATTTTCACTAATCACACTTTTTATTATAGTGATTGCGGTATTTGTATCGTTTTTTCCAAATTCCTGCAAAATTTTGTTCGCAATCGGTATTTTGGGTACTTTATACTCCGATTTTTCAAGGATGTTGTCAATTGATGACGTTAATTCGTTTATTGCTAATTTACCTCCTTGGTTGGTCAAAAATATATAGTCATAACCATCAGTTAAGTTTTTCTTTATCAATGACCTATAACTTTCAACGGTTCCTTCGTGTTTCACATATTTTTTTCCATTTTTATTGTATGGTATCCAACCAAAACCATACCCATATTCTTGATTATTTATATTGAGAGAAATATATCCTTTCTTCAATCTACCGTTAGTATAGGCTTGATTTAGTGTATTTTCTGAAACAAATCTATGAGTGTTTAATGCTTTATTCCATTTTTCTAAATCGTTTATTGTAGAATAAATACCACCAGGTCCTATTACAGATAAGTTATAACCAATCTTTTTGCCTAATAGATTATATCCCTCAACCTTTTTAAAACTATTACCAGCTACTGCCTTTGTTGCTATTGTGTTTTTCATTCCTAAAGGCTCAAAAAAAGTCAGTTTGAAAAATTCATCGATTGGTTTGTTAGATATTTTTTCAATGATGAGTGCAAGCAGTACATAACCAGTATTGCTATATCTAAATGTTGTTCCACTTTTAAATTCAAGAGAATCCTGACTCACAAGAGTCCTAAAAACGTCTTCATTGCTTGGATTGGTCAATTTATAGTAATTGGTATCTGTAATTCCAGAAGTGTGATTTAGAAGTTGTCTTATTGTTGTATTTTCTAAATAGCCTGGATAATCAGGAAATAAATCTTTTATTTTATCATCAAACGATAGTTTACCCTGCTCTTGCAACATCATAATTCCCATTGCAGTGAATTGTTTGGAAATTGATGCAATGTAAAAAACCGATTCAGGCGTTATTTTTTCTTTTGTTTCCTCGTTGGCGTAACCAAAAGATTTCTTGTAAAGAATAGAGTCGTTTTTAGCAACTAAAATAGCTCCGTTAAACATACCATTAGAATGGCTGAAATTGAACAACGAATCAAGCTGTTTGTCGATTTTGAATACTCTTTTGTCCGGTTGAATTTTTGAGCTATTAGCATTAGTTCTTTTCGACAGCTTCTTTATTTTTTTGTCTAAATCTGACTTATATTTTTTATCATTACTTAAACTTTTTGCTTTGGAATAATTTAAAATAGCATTTTCAAAATCTTTATTTCTTTCATAAGCGTCTGCAAGGCTATCATAAGCGTTAGAAGATTTAGGATTTTTATTAGCATTTAATTCAAAAACTTTAATGGCTAATTTATATTCTTTGATATTTAATAAATTATATCCAACACCATTTATGTTTTGCTCAAAATTGAAATTTTTAAACGATTCCAATTTTTCTAATTTGGTTAATTGGTCTTTAAAACCTTCAATATCTTTTTTTATAATATTTTCCAATAGATTTTCGTGTGCAAAACTATTTAAGTCGATAATGTCTTTATCTACATAATTAGCAATTTGATTAATAACATTTTCTATATCGAAATAATACTCAAAGCCATTTCCAAACAAAATTATACTTAAATTATCATCAGGAAAATTACGGTAAGCAGTAACTAAAGAGCCAGAAAACCCATAAGAAATGTGGTCATTTATTATATGTTTATTCCAGCCATATGTCCAAATTCTGTTTGTGTTTGAATAAGTAAAACCCTGCAACATTTTCTCTTTTGATGACTTTTGTAGAAGTTCATTGTCATTTAATTTTTTATTCCATTTTATGAATTCTCCAACTGTTATATTTAGCCCGTTTGCAGCGTAAAAGTATCTGTCAATGTGTGGATGTGTTATAATAAGTTCTCCATTTTTAGAAGGGAAATATGGTGTAGCTCTATTCTCTACTATTGTTTGAGAATCTGAAGAAAAAAATACATTTTTATTACCTCCATCAAATTGATTATTTAAAATGAATTCCTCTATTTTATTTCCAGTAACCTTTTCTAAAATTCTTTGAAGCAACCAAAAATTTGTTTGATTATAGTTATGATATTCTCCTTTATTGAAGTATAATGGTTTATTGTATATATATTCTTTTATATCATTTTCACTATATTCTTGGAAATCAGGAATAGGAACTATATCAGGAAGTCCAGAAGAATGCTTTAATAAGTATTCTATTTCAATAGATTTCCACGAGTTAGGTAAATCATCAATGTATTTAGAGATAGGCTCGTCTAAGGCTAATTTATTTTGTTCAACAAGCTTAAAAATAGCCGTTGCAACAGTTAGTTTAGTTAAAGAATACAACCTGAAAATTGAATTATCAGTAACGGGAACATTATGTTCGATATTAGCATAACCGTAGTTATTTCGGTAAATAATAGAATCGTTTTGAACTATAGCTAATCCAAAACCTGGAATTCCTTGTCTTTTGATTACTTGATTTAGGTAATCATCGATCTTTATTTCAAAGTCTGCTTTAGCTGACTTTCTTAAATTTTCTGTTTCTTTTGTTTTCCAAGAAGTCATTAAAAAAAATATAGCGAGGAAAGCATAAATTGGTTTTTTCATTCTTTTGGTTTTGTATGTATACTAGAGATTTTTTAATTCGTTACAGTTTTTCTTAATTAATGCTAACAATGTATATAAAAAGTAGGCGGTTTCGAATCACTAAACTTTCGTATAAGCACAAAGTTTGATAATAGCTAAAAGCTTGAATTATTACTATTTTGCCTATTTTTTATATATAGCTAAATCATTATAATATGTCATATATTTTTTGTATTTTGTTGTATGGCATATTCATTAGATTTTAGACGACAAGTATTCAAAGTAAAGTAGAAAGATCAACTAACTTTTCAAGAATTAAGTGATTGGTTTGGTATTCCAATTAGAATACTATTTAAGTGGCAACAACGCATAGAACCTAGAACTAATCGTAATAAACCTTCTACAAAGATTGATATGGAAGTTTTAAGAAAAGATATTCAGAACTATCTAGATCGTTATCAGTATGAGCGAGCAAAAATTTTTGGTGTTAGTCAAAGTGCTATTTTTTATGCGTTACAAAGACTAAATATTAGTTATAAAAAAACGTTATTTCATCCTAAAGTAAATTGGCTATCTAGACTTATATTCAAACTCAAAATATTCCAATATGAGTTTGTTGAAAAACGTCCTATTGTTTATGTCAACGAAAGCGGATTTGCTGTTGATACCCCAAGAAATTATGGTTATAGCTTATATAGATTGACCTGTTGCCAACTATAATCTTGACAGTATTTTCCTAGCTGTTGGAAGAAACTGCGAATACGGTTTGGGGATAGCGAGCTGTTTTTATATTTTCTTTGGTGTGATTCATTAGGATATGAGTAAAAAATTTATTCTGTAATTTCTATAATATCACCTTCTTCGCCTTGATAATATACTTTTGCTCCAACATCTAGCAACGGTCGTTTTTCTCGGTGTGCCATTTCTTCTTCCCAGAACACTACACGAACAATTTCTACAATCCGACCATCAGCTAGTTTACCTTCTGCTACTAAATCTTCTATAATAAAAATTTCCCATCCAGGGATATGTTCATCTTCATTCAGTAAACAGGAAAACTCGTATGTTTTCTCTTCTTCAACATATCCAACATTTTCTAGCCTGGAGGCTCCTGACTTATAAACTGCCATTTCTTCTTCTCTCGGCCCAGCCTTATAATATTTCACTAGATTAGGTTTTGCTAGTCTTGCAAGTTCCCATTGTTGATCAAAAATTGCGGTAGCAAACTCCACGTTAGATGCTGCTTTCATTGCACGGGATACTAATATTTTTTCACCATAGGTATCTACAGAATCCCAAGGATAGTCCCAGAATTTTTCAGGCTGATCAAACAGTTGAATAATTACTTTTTTTGTAGCCATTATCAAATGGCTACGATCTCCTACTAACGGTAATATTGGAAAGAACTTTTCAGCATTTCCAGTCCTGTAAACTCGCGCAAAAGTAACCTCATAACGTTCAAGAAAAAATCTAGCCGTGGAGCGATGCTTCTCTAATATTTCGATAATCCTTGATGGTTCTATACCTTTTCCTGATTCATTAAACTCTATTTCCCAGTTATTTTCGCGATTTGGATTTCTGGCAACCGTTATAAATAGATTATCTGATATCCCTATAGAAGCAGTCCTTTCTTGTTTTTCTTTTGGCGTCAATTGCGCTATCAATTCTTTGATCGTTCCATTTTTATTCCTGCCTAAAGTTGGAGTTTTTATACCTATCCTCTGCTCCCCCATATCGCTATAATTCAACCAAATAGAAAGGATTTCAAGACAATCACTTATTCCTAATGCTTGCACTCTAATTTTTAAATTCAAATAACTTGGATAAACCATACTACTTTTTTAATTACATAATTGATACTACTTTGATCTGTATTGCTTTGGAGCAAACTACAAAGTACATAAACTTTCAAATTAACACATCGAAGTTATTGACAATCTATTTTTTTATCCATTTGATGGATAATTTTATTCCATATTTATCGCTCCATTTTCTATAGTGGGTTCGGTGTTTACATTTCTAGGCTGCCATTCTATTTCTCCACTTTCGCCTATCACCCCTACATAAATATTAGGATGTAAACCACTGTCATCCATCGCTAGCACCGCATCTCTGGCGGCTCTTGAGTCCTCAAAGAAATATACCATTCCTTTATATTGGTCATTTCCTATCTCCAAATTACCTGCATCTATATCACTGGAATATGCTTCTGCCTGTTCCAATTTAAAGGCTTTTTTACCTGATTTATCTTCTAAAAATGGTGGCTAGAACGAATGCTGTTTTTGCGTTTGAGGACATAAGTAAAAAGTTTATTCTGTAATTTCTATAATATCACCTTCTTCGCCTTGATAATACACTTTTGCGCCAACATCTAGCAACGGTCGTTTTTCTCGGTGTGCCATTTCATCTTCCCAGAACACTACACGAACAATTTCTACAATCCGACCATCAGCTAGTTTACCTTCTGCTACTAAATCTTCTATAATAAAAATTTCCCATCCCGGGATATGTTCATCTTCATTCAGTAAACAGGAAAACTCGTATGTTTTCTCTTCTTCAACATATCCAACATTTTCTAGCCTGGAGGCTCCTGACTTATAAACTGCCATTTCTTCTTCTCTCGGCCCAGCCTTATAATATTTCACTAGATTAGGTTTTGCTAGTCTTGCAAGTTCCCATTGTTGATCAAAAATTGCGGTAGCAAACTCCACGTTAGATGCTGCTTTCATTGCACGGGATACTAATATTTTTTCACCATAGGTATCTACAGAATCCCAAGGATAGTCCCAGAACTTTTCGGGCTGATCAAATAGTTGAATAATTGCTTTTTCTGTGGCTAGCATTAAATGGGTACGATCACCCACTAACGGTAAGATGGGGAAGAATTTTTCTCCATTTCCCTTTCTGTATAATCGCACAAAGGTAACTTCATACCGTTCAAGAAAAAACTGAGCCGTAGATCTATGTTTATTCAGCACATCTATAATACCAGATGCTTCCATACTTTCTACAGAATTATGAAACTCAAATACCCAGCTATTTTCTCTTTTCTGATTTTTGGAAATTATTATAAATAAACGATTTGTGACTTGTACAAAAGCATCTACCTCTTGCTTTTCTGTCAAAGTTAATTGTTTTAAAAAAAATTCAATTTTTCCCTTTTTCATCTTACTTGAAACTGGGATTTCTATGCCAATGTCGTAATCAATAAAGCCTTTATTCTCTAACCAAATGGAAAGTATTTCGAGGCAATCTCTTAATATTGATACTTGTACTCTAATTTTTAAATTTAAATAACTAGGATAAACCATTCTATTATTTTTATTATTCATTTTAACTATCCCTAATTTGATTTGATTTTTAACAGAATTACAAAATACATAAACCATTAAATTATTAATCGTTAGGGTAATTAGTTCTTATAAATCTTTCAGGCGGCGTATTTGGCGTGCTTATGGTGGAAATATTTTTTCACCTGCGGTTTGTCTGCCTTCCTTTTTTTCATAAATCCTTTGATATTTTCCTTGAGTTGTTCTTGGTTCATGGCTCTTTTCTTCCCTATAATATTGGTTTTTAGATCTTGGTTGACATATTCTTGTGGATTGAGTTCAGGAGAATAA
>CANLIE010000005.1 GCA_947491225.1 uncultured Cellulophaga sp. | reverse complement strand
TAGTTGATGGTTTAACAGCTTATTCTTTTTTAGATGCAAAACCAAGTATTAAAATTCAAAGATTTTTGCCTAATATCTCAATAGCTTAAATCGAACTCACGTTATTTGAGAATTGTTTTTTGATAAATGCCTTAAAGTATAAGGGTCTTCTATCTTCCCCTTGGTAATCATAAAATCAATAATTCTGCCATAGTCATTGGTAATGGTATGCAGTTTAAAACCATAGAGCCAACCCAGTAAACATTGTCCTCTTTGAGCCAAATTTACATCCCCTATGCTGATTCATACGTTCTTTGTGACAAACTTTAAGGAGTGTAAAATCCATAAAGGACACACCCGTTCAATTGGCAGTCCACAAACTTTCAAGTAAATGGCCAAAGACATAAAATTTTTCCTTTAAGATCTACCATATGGTTGTATGAAACAAAATTAGAGGAATAAGGTGTTGTGTTTATACACAAAACCGATATAGAAATCTTTAAATGTTCTATATTCTGATAAGTGAATTTTTATCTTTTTTCCTATTTGTTAAACCTCTCTTTTGTGTCAAACTTATATTAATTAGATATTCTCCTATTTAGTAGGAATACGATTCAATGTTTAGGCACCTTTTCAGTCATTTTAAATTTTACTATTTGTAAACTGTTTTAAATTTACTATTTGTTAATATTTTTAACAATAGGCTTGCAATTATTTAATATTCACAGGCAAAAACCCTAACAATAGAATAAGATATTTGCTAAGAACAACTAATAAAAGTTTACAAATATTAAAAAAATGAAAAAAAATAAACTAACATTAATTTTTGTCTTTTTGACAATTATGGTAGCTCATTCACAAGCACTACTTAAAGGTAAGGTTTTAGATGAGAACAATGTTCCTTTAGGGGGTGCATCTGTTATTATTAAAGGAACTAGCACAGGTGTGGCTACAGATTTTGATGGTAATTTTGAAATTACGCTCCAAAAAGAAAATAATATTCTTTTGGTATCTTATATAGGATACTTAACTAAAGAAGTAAGTACAAATAGTTTTCAGTTCATAGAAGTTCAGCTTTTACCAGATTCTGAAAAGTTAAATGAGGTTGTTGTTACAGCTTTAGGTATTAGTAGAGCAGAGAAAAAAATAGGCTATGCTACACAAAAGATAGATACGGAGATAATAGAAGAGATAAATGCACCAAACGTTGGGAATTTATTTACAGGTCAGGTAGCTGGGCTGTCAGTTAGCAACCCTACAGGTCTTTTTCAAAAACCTTCTTTTTCTTTACGTGGTAAAACCCCATTAATTGTTATAGACGGAATTGCTGTTGAAACAGATTTTTTTGATGTATCCGCTAGTGATATAGCAGACATAAATGTATTAAAAGGCACTACGGCATCTGCATTGTACGGCTCTAGAGGAAGAAATGGAGCTATTCTAATTACAACAAAAAACGCAAAAGTAGAGGGATTAGAGGTTTCTGTAACCCATAATACAATGGTATCAGCTGGGTTTACTGTATTTCCAGAAACACAGACAGAATATGGTAATGGATCTAATGGGAAGTATGAATTCTGGGATGGTAAAGATGGCGGTATTTCAGACGGAGATATGATATGGGGACCAAAATTTGAATCAGGCGTATTAGTATCACAGTGGAACAGTCCAATTTATGACAATGTAACTGGCGAGACCATTCCGTGGTGGGGAGATGTTTCAGGAACGCAATATAATGATAAGTCTCGTTATTCAAGAGTCCCAACACCTTGGAAATACCATAATAACTTAAAGAATTTTATGGAAACTGGTTTTATCTCATCAACAGATTTTTCTATTGCCAGTAAATCTGAAAGGGGATCTTTTAGATTTTCAGGGAGTTATTCAAATCAAAAAGATAGAGTACCAAATGCAGAATTAAGAACAGGCGGATTAAGTTTTAAGAGTACTACCAAATTAAGCAATTCACTTACATTAGACAGTAAGTTGTCATATAACAAGGTCTATTCTCCTAATTACCCACGTCATGGTTATGGACCAAAGAACCATATGTATACAATTCTTATCTGGATGGGTGATGATGTTAATGGTAAAGAACTAAAAGAACATCAATATATTCCTGGACAAGAAGGATATAGACAAGCTAATTTTAACTATGCATGGTATAACAATGTCTATTTTGCAGCAAATGAGTTAAATCAGAAATATGATGCAAACCTTATAAATGCGCAGTTAAAATTAAACTATAAAATAACAGAAGATTTTAACTTACAAGCAAGAGGATCTGCTGTATTAAAAGATATTTTTGAGGATCGCGAAAGCCCTAAAACATACTTAAATTATGGTGACGCTAGAGAAGGAGATTATAAGACATGGAATAAAGAAAGATTAACTATTGATTATGATGTTTTAGCATCATATAAAAAAGAGATAAATGAAGATGTTTCTTTTGATATTAATGCAGGAGCATCTACCTTCTATAGAAAATACCAAGAAGAGTATAACTCTACAGATGGTTTGGTAGTACCTTTTGTATACAGCTTAAATAACACAAAAGGAAATTTAAACGCAAGCACAAAACTTCAAAAAAAAGCAATAAATAGTGTATACGGAACATTGGGAGTAGATTTATATAATGCTGTATTCTTAACCGTAGCGGCTAGAAATGATTGGTCTTCTACCTTACCTAAAGAAAACAGATCTTACTTTTATCCATCGGCATCTTTAAGTACTGTAGTTTCAAATTATATAAAAATGCCAAAAGCAATAGACTATTTTAAACTATTTGGTTCTTGGGCAAAAGTGTCTAATGATTTAGATCCTAAAAATAAAAACCCATACCAAACAGAATCTTACTATAAAAACAATGGTGTTTTTGGTGGTAATGTAAAACTTCAATACCCTAATGGATTGGTTAATCCAGATATTGAACCAGAAAGCTCTACTTCTTTTGAATTAGGTATGTCTACGGCATTTTTAAAGAATAAGATTAGTTTAGATGTTATTTATTATAACGTAATAGATACCAACCAAATAATTGACTTACCAATTTCCAATACATCTGGTTTTGAAAACAGAAAGGTCAATGGAAATGAATATACTACCAATGGGTTAGAGGTGGTTTTAAATGCGACACCAATACGAACGGATAATTTTAGATGGAATATAGGTGCAAACTGGAGTAGAAAAGTAAAAAAAATCACTGAAATTTATGAAGGCAATAATACCTACAAAAACTTAAGATTAAATGAAAGAGAAGATAGCTACTATGCTACTGTTTGGCAAAAATCTGCTAATGGTGATTTAATCTTAGGGAGTAATGGACTTCCTGTTAGGGATGAATTTAAAAAAAATCTAGGACACGTAGATCCTAGTTGGAGATTAGGTTTGCAAAACAATTTTAAATTTAAAAACTTAACGGTAAATGTTGGTATAGATGGTGTTTGGGGTGGTCTAATAAGATCTAAAACAGTAGAGAAAATGTGGTGGGGTGGTAAACATCCTAATTCTACTGAGTATAGAGATGCAGAATATGCAGCTGGCTCTCCTGTGTATGTTCCTAACGGAGTAAATGTAACAAGTGGGGAGTTAGTGACAGGTGTAGATGGTGCCGTTATCTCTGATACTAGACAATACCAAAAGAATACTACCGCTGTTAGCTGGCAAACTTGGTCTCAAAACTATCCATATAGGGCTGCTGTATCTTATAAAGAAAGTAAGAAATTTGCTAATATTTTTGATCGTAGTTTTTTCAAGTTACGTACACTTTCATTCAAATATAATTTTACAGAGTTGGCTAATATAGAAGGTGTTAAAAACTTAGATGTAACACTAAGCGGGTATAACTTATTTATGTGGAAAAAAGCAGATATTATTGATCCAGATTTTGGTAATGATAACGACTTGCAGGATCCTTCAACAAGATACATAGGTCTTGGTGTTAATGTTAAATTTTAGTAATAGAAAAAATGAAAAAAATGAAAAAAATAGGAATTTTATTAGGGATAATGATTTTGATATCAGTCTCTGCATGTCAAGATTTATCAGAAATAAATGATAATCCAAACAATGTAAATGAAACACATCCACAGCTATTATTAACTAACATAGCAAGTAATGCATTTAAGGTTAATGGAACATCTGCACTATATGCCTCTCGTATGTTAGTACAAACAGATGGCGAAAATAACAATCAATATTACAATTGGGGCAGAGCAGATTTTGATGATTATAATATGTTGGGAGAGGTTACTAAAATGATGCAAGAAGCACAAAGAATAGAAAGCGAAGAATATGTTGCTTTGGCTAAATTTTTTAGAGCTTATTACTTTTATAACCTTACCCTTACTTTTGGAGATATACCATATAGTGAAGCCTTACAAGGAGAAACAGATGCAAACTACACCCCAAAGTATGATACTCAAAAAGACGTGTTCATAGGCATATTAAAAGACTTGTCAGAAGCAAATGACTTACTAAAAAACAACGAAAACATCATTGCAGGCGATATTATATATGGAGGTAATGTGGCTAAATGGCAAAAACTAATCAATACTTTTAGACTTAAAGTTTTAATAACATTGTCTAAAAAAGAAAGTGATGCAGATTTAAATGTAAAGAATTCTTTTGCCAATATTTATAGCAATGAACCTATAATGCAATCCAATGATGATAATGGACAGCTGGTATTTTTAGATGAAGAAGGTAGTAGGTACACAGAGTTTAACTCTAGTGGTTATGGTTCTGGTATGTATATGTCCTCTACATTTATTAAAAGATTACAAGATAGAGAAGATCCTAGGTTGTTCATTTTTTGCGGAAGAACTAAGAATGCAAAAGAGGCAGGTTTGGCAATAGATGATTTTAATGCCTATGAAGGTGGAGATCCACTAGCTCCTTATGCAGAGGTTAATGATAAAGCTGCTGCAGGAGATGTGTCTAAGGTTAATTTAAGGTACTCTACCGATCCTACAACAGAACCTCATAACTTATTAAGTTACGCAGAGCTACAGTTCATATTGGCAGAAGCATCCGTTCGTGGTTGGATAGCCACAGATGCAAAAACCCATTATGAAAACGGAGTAAAAGCATCATTTAATTTTTACAATACCTATGCTAAAGGTTTTGAAACTTATGTAGAATCTACAGATGCAGATATGTATCTAGTGGGAACTTTAGTTTCATTTAATAGCAGTATTACTACAGAAGAAAAGTTAAACCTTATTTTAACGCAAAAATATTTTACTTCTTTTCTTCAATCTGGATGGAGAATGTATTTTGATCATTTAAGAACAGGATACCCCAATTTTGCACAATCACCAAGTGCAACGCCTCCAACAAGGTGGATATATCCTTTATCCGAATATAATAATAACTCAGACAATGTTGCCAGTGCAATACAGTCTCAGTTTGGTGCTGGTAATGATAAGATAAGGGAAATTACATGGTGGTTAAAATAAAATATAAATCTATTTATTACATAAGCACAAGAATGAATGATACTCTATAAAACATAAAACATTTAGCTTAATCAATTAAAACAAATGAAAATGAAGCTTAAAAATATGATATGGGTTTCCTTAAATTTTATTTTTGCTTTTGGTAATGCTCAAGAAACCAAAACAGAAATCTTAATTAAACCCTATTTGCAAGATGCAACACCCAGTTCCATTATTATAAAATGGGAGACATCTACAGGAGATGAAAGTATTGTAGAATATGGATTAACTTCAAAATTAGGTAAAAAAACCAAAGGTATTTCTTATGATATTAACTTTAGTAATAGTAGAGTTCATGAGGTTAAATTAACAGGACTAAAAAGGTTTACACCTTATTATTATAGGGTTATAACCAATAAAGTAAAATCTGAAACATATCAATTTAAGACACCACCATTTGCTAGCGATAATAAGTCTTTTAATATTGTTGCAATGAGTGATATGCAGTACGACAATAATCAACCAAATAAATTTTCTGAAATAATAAACGAGGGGGTTTTATCATATCTAAAAAAAGAACACAAAGGAAAGTTATCCAATAACTTGGCAATGGTTATGATTCCTGGAGATTTGGTAGTAACAGGGTCTGAATATTTCCAATGGAAAGAGCATTTTTTTAATCCCGCAGAGAATCTTTTTGCTGAGGTTCCATTATATCCTGTTCCAGGAAATCATGAAATAAATTCTGATTTCTTCTTTAAATATTTTAGCCTTCCAGAAAATGGAACACCAGCGTATGCAGAACACTGGTGGTATAAAGATTATGGCAACACAAGAATTCTTGGTTTAGATTCCAATAGTGGATATAGAGATTTAGGAAAACAATTAGAATGGCTACAAAAAGTGTTAGATGAAACAGCAAAAAATGATGATATAGATTTTGTTTTTGCGCAAATGCATCACCCTCATAAATCTGAACTATGGATTCCTGGGGAAGAAGAATTTTCTGGCAAAGTGGTAAAAGCATTAGAGGCATTTTCAACCAATACAGGTAAGCCTAGCATTCACTTTTTTGGACATACACACGGGTATTCCAGAGGACAATCTAAAGACCACAAGCATTTATGGGTAAATGTAGCTGCCGCTGGTGGGGCAATAGACAATTGGGGTGAATTTGAAGGTAAGGATTATGATGAGTTTACCGTAACACAAGATGAATATGGTTTTGTTATGGTAGAAGTTGATGGTAGCCAGGATGACCCTAAGTTTACTTTAAAGAGGATTAGTAGAGGCAATACTGTTAACCCACGTAATAATGAACAAACAGATAGTATTACGGTTTGGAAAAAAGAAAGAAAACCACTAACTCCGGAAGCAGTATCTCCAGAAGGAAAAGAAATGGAAATTACAGGAATAGTTTTAAAGGCAGGGAATTTTAAGAGCAATTTTAATAACGCATTTCATGCAGCGTCTCATTGGCAAATATCTGAAAGTAATGATTTTAAAAAATTAGCCTTTAACAGTTGGAAACAATATGAAAATTGGTACTATAAAGAAGACAGGCAAAAAGATGATGACTTGACCGATGAAAAAATAAACAGGTTAAAACCAAAAACAACGTATTACTGGCGTGTGCGTTATAGAGATCAAAATTTAAACTGGAGTAATTGGTCCAACGTATTATCTTTTAAAACAAAATAAAACAACTATGAATATTAAAAATACAATTTTAGTAGTAACATTAGTGCTTGCAGTAACAATAAACGCACAAGAAAAAGAGCCTCCTAAAGTTGTTCTAATTACTTTAGATGGTTTACGCTGGCAAGAATTATTTTCTGGTGCAGATTCCCTTTTAGTGGGCAATAAAGAATATGTTGGGAACATAGATGAATTAAAGTCAGATTTTTGGAAGAATACAGCAGAGGAAAGAAGGGAAGCATTATTCCCTTTTTTATGGAAAACGGTTTCTAAAATAGGGCAAATTCACGGAAATAGGGCAAAAAATTCTAAGGTAAATCTAACAAACTCTATGTGGTTTTCATACCCAGGATACAATGAAATTTTATCAGGAAAAGCAGATGATGAGAATATTACTAGTAATAGTAAGATTAATAACCCAAACAAAACTGTTTTAGAAATCATAAACGAGATGCCCAAGTACAAAGGTAAGGTTGCTGCTTTTGGCAGTTGGGATGTTTTCCCTTTTATTATTAATGAAGAAAGATCGGGAATACCTGTAAATGCAGGGTTTGAAGAAGCCAAAGGAGCAAATCTAACTGAAAAGGAAAAGTTTTTAAATAAATTACAAGAGCAAACTCCTAGTCCATGGGGGTCTGTTCGTTTAGATGTTTTTACCCATAACTTTGCCTTAGAATATATGAAAAAAGAGCATCCAGAAGTGATGTATGTTTCTTATGGTGAAACTGACGATTTTGCTCATGATGGTGATTATGAGGCATATTTAAATGCAGCAAAAAATACAGATGGCCTAATTGAGGAGTTGTGGAATTTTACCCAGAACGATTCTTTTTACAAAGACAATACACTCTTTTTAATTACTACAGATCACGGTAGAGGAACGCAACCTTTGGATACTTGGAAACATCATGGCGACAATATAAAAGGAGCAGACCAAGTTTGGTTTGTTGCATTTGGCAAAGGAGTAAAAAACTTAGGAGAAATAACAAAAAAAGAGCAATTGTATAGTAATCAAATAGCACCAACTATTTTAAAATATTTAGGAGTTAAAATTGATGAACAACTTATGAAAGAGCAATCTATTGAATTAGATGAATAATAAATACTACACTAAAATAATACTAACATTATGTTGTGTTAACCTTATATAAGTGTAAAATAAATATATTTGTCTTTAGATTATTTATTAATCTCGTTTAAATTAGTTAGAAACCGATGTACAAGCATCGGTTTTTTACTTAACCAATAGTAGCAAAACTCCAATAGCAGCTAATACCAAAATCATTTTCTGTAAAATTGATTTTTTTATATGATTAACCAATTTTGTTCCAAATAAAAGCTTTAGATTTAAAATTAAGGAGTGTACAGTTACCGTGTCCCATATAAAAAAGTGAAAAAGAAAGCTCTCATTTATTAGTGAAAAACAACTATGCATCACTACCAATGCATTGGTTTTTAGGAAGACGCATTGGCAAGAAGTAAATATTAGAAAAAGCACCTGCTAAGTTTCCAATCATTGTGGTAATACCTGATAATAATCCAAAGGAACTTGCAAATACCCAATGTGTAGGTACATTCTTAAATTTTTTTGATCCCACCAAGTAATTAATACTGTAAACAATATATCATTGCTGCCATACAATACTTAGATGTTTTTTCAGGTAAATCTTTGCCAATTAAAGCACCTATGATTCGTCCAAAAAGCGTCCAAGGAAGAAATTTAACAAAATTACTTCCTTTTCGCTTGTTTATCATAATATATAATGGCAAAAATATCACCAACAACAAGCATTGTGAGTATTAATCCAGTAGATTTTTTTGACCCGAACGCCAGTGCCATAAGGGCAACTACAATAATTGTAATTCCTTTGATGCCCGCTTTAGAAATACCCATAACAAAAGCAGCCGTAAAAGCCATAATCCATACAGTTGTTTAAACTTCTAATGCTATTGAGGGAGTCATTAACGATGTTTAGAGAAAAAAACAAATGTATTCCAAAAAATAATATCTTTACTAATTAATCAATTTCTAAATAATGGAATTAAGTACACTAGATTATAGCCTTATTATTGGTTTTTTTACAATTGTATTAGCTATAGGGATCATTGTATCAAAAAAATCAGGTAAAAATTCATCAGAATATTTTTTATCAGGTAGAACAATGCCGTGGTGGTTATTGGGTCTTTCTATGGTTGCAACAACCTTTTCTACAGACACACCAAACTTAGTAACAGATATAGTTAGAACAGACGGGGTTTCTGGTAACTGGGTATGGTGGTGTTTTCTAATAACAGGGATGTTAACTGTTTTTATATATGCAAAATTGTGGCGTAAATCTAATGTAAATACCGATTTGGAATTTTATGAATTACGATATGGTGGTAAACCAGCCCGTTTTTTAAGAAAATTCAGGGCTGTTTATTTAGGTGTTATATTCAATGTTATTACAATGTCTGCCGTAACATTGGCAGCCATAAAAATTGGGGGTATTATGTTAGGCTTAGAGCCTTGGCAAACGGTTGTTGGTGCAGGCTTAATTACTGTTACTTTTAGTGCGTTAGGCGGTTTTAAAGGTGTAGTTTATACAGATTTTCTATTGTTTTTTGTTGCAATGGGTGGTGCTATAGGTGCTGCATATTTCTTAGTAAATATTCCAGAAGTTGGCGGTGTTACTAAATTAATAGTCCATAAGAATGTTACAGACAAATTATCTATTTTGCCAGATTTTAATAACACAAATGCTATAATAACATTATTGGTGATTCCTTTAGCCGTACAATGGTGGAGTTCTTGGTATCCTGGTGCCGAGCCAGGTGGTGGGGGTTATATAGCGCAGCGTATGCTAGCCGCAAAAGATGAAAATCATGCAATTGGAGCAACTTTTTTCTTTAACATTATGCATTATGCTTTACGCCCTTGGCCTTGGATTTTGGTTGCATTAGCTTCTTTGGTGGTTTATCCAGATATAGCTAGTATAGCTGAAGCATTTCCTAATGTACCTGCAGATAAATTAGGCCATGATTTGGCATATTCAGCTATGCTTACTAAATTACCTAGTGGATTGTTAGGCTTGGTATTAGCTTCGTTAATAGCAGCTTATATGAGTACAATATCCACACAATTAAATTGGGGATCATCTTATTTAGTATTCGATTTTTATAAGCAGCAAATTAACCCTAATGCCACGGAAAAAAGATTGGTTGCTGTGGGTAGAATTTCAACGATTATTTTAATGGTATTAAGTGCGTGTCTAGCATTGTTAATGCAAAATGCAATGGAAGTTTTTGAAATGATGTTGTTATTTGGGTCAGGTACGGGACTAATATTTATTTTACGTTGGTTTTGGTGGCGCCTTAATGCTTGGACAGAAATATCAGCAATGTTTGCTTCTGGAGTATTGTCAATTGCATTAAAAGTAACTCCGTTTGGAGACTACCTTTTTGCCGCAAAAACAGGTATTTTTCCAGAATGGTTTGAAATTCCTTTTGTAATGTTGGTAACAACCATAATATGGGTAGTTACTACGTTTATGACTAAACCAGAATCTAAGGAGGTATTGAATAGTTTTTACAAAAAAATACAGCCAGGAGGGCCAGGTTGGTCCAAGGTTGTAAATGATGCAAAAGCTGATAATATAAAAATTGATGATCCTAATGAAAAGTGGAGTGTGCCTTCTGGTATTGGAGCAATGGTATTAGGGTGTATATTAATATACACTTGTATGTTTGCAACAGGATCTTGGATATATGGAGAAACTACTAGGGCTATTATTCTAACAGTTATAGCAATAGTATCTGGCTTGCTATTGGCTAAGGCTTGGAATAAAATAAAAAAGAATATCCTATAAAGATGAAAGATAACTCAATATGACAGCTTTTTTTAATCAAATTCTTAGACTGAACTCAGGTTTTTATATACTACTTACTTATGTGCTTTATAGAAAAAATATTTTTATAAAAGTGTAATTGCTATTACCTACAGATTTCAAATAGTACCCTAAAGTTGGTTGGAGTAATTTTGAGGTACGAAAAATTGTATCGAGAACTAATTTGAGAGTATTTTTTTTATTCTCGATACAAATTTTACTAGAATTGATAGATTTTGATCAAAATACTCAATGGGTTTATGAGTTAATAAAATATACTGCTTAATTGAATCTAAGAATTTTTTTAGTTCGCAATATCAAAATCTTTCCTCATTCGTTCTACGGATGGTTTTAAAAATATTAAATAGATAATCAAGAATATCCCAAGTAAAATAAATTCCTTTTTTAAGAAGAGAATAATAAATATACCACCTTCTATAATAGCCCAACGTATAATTGATGCTGTTTGATACTGAGGTATTTTTTCTTCTAAACTTAACCTTTTATCAACCTTTTTAAGGTGTTCTTTATAAAGAAAGTTGCTTAAAAAAATGGATAATAATGGGATAAGTAAGAAAATTAGAGATTCAGAATCAACTTTTGGAATTTTTAGGAGCGCTAACGTATGTAAATCTCCAATGAATATGTAAACTAGAATAATTCCTGCACATATTACTATATGAATGATTTTTAATAGGTTTAATTTTTCGCTGATTTTTTTCGATTTTAAAGTTGACATTATTCGTATTCAAGTTCTATGTAAGAAAACTTACGCTAATTGATTTTTTATTCAGATTACAGCATCATTTTTATTATAAATTTATTTTAATTAGAAATGATTGGTAATCGTATTTGAGAAGGATATTTTTTAGAGTGATGTACTTTATTATGTGCTACCACACCCACTTTTTCATCATAATTTTTACCGCCTGTATTCAGATTTCTTGCGAAACGCGGAAAATTACTGCTAGAAATTTCAATGCGAATTCTATGTCCTTTTTTGAAATAATTACTGGTAGACATTGGTGTTAAATCTACTTTATAAACCTCCCCTTTTTTCATAAAAACCTCTTTATCGTAACCTTCTCGGTAACGTACTCTCTGGATAGTTTCATCTAAATTATAAGCTTTTCCGTCAGGGTAAACATCAATCAATTTAATAGTAAAGTCGGTATCTTTTGCATCTGAAGAAACATAAAGGGTAGATTCAATAAAACCAGATACCTCTACACCTTCTTTTAAAACGTCAGTTGTATATACTAATATACTTTGATCTTTTTCCATTTGTTGCTGGTTAAAAGCTCCTCCCTCAATAGCTCCACCTGTACAACACACGTTACCGCCATAAGACCTTACAGGGTTCATAGGGTCATATGTAAATGCATCTGCATAGTCTTCATCTCCTAATTTATTTTGAGTTAGCACACCATCACCATAAAGACTATTAGCTTTTCCATTACTATTAAGATAAAAAGAAGTCATTACAGCATTTTTTGGAGGCCATACCTCAGAAGCTTGCCACTTGTTACTGCCCATAGTATAGTATTGTACACGAGGTGTTTTTTCTTTAAAATCATTTTTCTCTCCTTTCAACCATAAATCAAACCAAGCAAAAACTTGTTCGTCATTATTAAAAGTAGCATTCCCAATATTACGTTCACCAACAATTGTATTTTCTTTACCATCACGACCATAACCACAATGTAAAAAAGGAGCAATAACTAAATATTGGTTATCTCTTACATTTGCATTTTTTGCATTGTTTCTGACGTGGTTAAACAAAGCAATATTTGGACCTACAGAAACATCATACCAAGAAGTAAACCAAAAACTAGGAGTCTTAATTTCCATATTATCATGATATAGCCCGCCCTTAAACCAATCTGCGTGGTTAGGTGTACGACGAATCATTTTGTCAAATATTTCATACTTACCATTAATGTTTTTTAAAATATCTTGAATTGGTAAATGCTCCATTGCTTTTGCCATATCTACTTTTGGATTTTCTGGAGCTAGATCATAAAACCTAGAAATACGAATTAAATCTTCTTGTGTAGCACCTTTTGGAATTCTTGGTTTAAATTTATCTTGTTCTACGGAATATAACCAAGAGAAAAATAACATTTGTTCTACGCCTCCTCTATACCAGTTGCCTTGTTCCATAAATTCACCTACTCTACCTACACCTGCGCCAAAACCTTGTGGTACCATTGCAGCCAAAGACGGGTGGTCTAGTGCCGAAACAGCCATTTGCCATTCTGCTGTAGATGAGCAGCCATAAAGACCAATTTTTCCATTAGACCATGATTGATCCTTCATCCAACTAAAAGCATCGTAACCATCTGTTAAAGGGGTTCCTAGAATATCCCACTCTCCCTCCGAAAAATAGCGCCCTCTTTCATTTTGAACAACATAAGCATAACCTCTTTTTACTGCTTCATAAGCACGTTTTACAGTTCCTGTTTGTTGTTTTCCATCTCTCCATAAATTAAAATTATATGGAGTCCTAGAAAAAATAATAGGTACTTTCTTATTAGTTTTGGGGCGATAAATATCAGTTGCTAACCGAATACCATCTCGCATTGGCATCATTATTTTTTGATCAATAATAGCAATTTCAGCTAATTTATCAAGGATATCAATATCTTGTGCTCTAAGGTTAAAACTGTTAATTAAGAGATAAGTAAATACAAAGTAAGTTAAAATAGTATGTCTATTCATTTTATTAGAATTATTGGTTTTAGATAACATATTTTTAATTAGAAGCTGTTTTATTATTTTTTAATATAAGATTAGTAACTTATCATAATAAAATTAACAGATGATAAGTATATATACGCCATATTTTTTTTTGATGTGGTTTTTCGTTATTTTTCAATTCACTATAAAAATGCTTTTTCTTCACTCAATTTCTACTTTTTTATTTCTTCGTAAATTTTGTTATAAAGCGAAAAAAACACGTCAATTAATCAAAAAATAGCTATTTTTCGCTAGAACCAAAAAAGGTTAAACCACTTCTTATGTAATAAAGATACATAAAAACATTTGATGAAATTACTTTTACGTGATAATGATTGGACGTTCTTACTTACATATAAGGTTGTTCTTAACACACAAAGCTTTTTGTTTTAGAATTTTTTGTAAATATATTTAGTTAGCTTAAATGATTTAGTTCATAGTAATCCAGATATAGTAGTGTTAATGTATAACCCAACAAATGAATTTGCAATTTACAAAGTTTTGATAATTGGCTTGTATATAATAAAGCGGTTTAAACTTTTTCGAGAATTATAAAAGGGTTGCAAGTATTTATGCTGCAAAGCATAAAATATTAAATCATAATACTATATGTACTCAGTACTTGACAAAGATATGTTAGAAATGGGAATTGTACCTTGCATACCTTAGTTTCTAATAGCCATTAGCTTGCTAACATATTTTCCAATAACATCAAATTCTAAATTTACAATGGTACCTGTTTTATAGGTGTTAAAAACCGTATTTTCATAGGTGTATGGAATAATGGCAACGCTAAATGTGTTTTTATCAGAATTTATTACTGTTAGGCTTGTACCATCAATTGTAATAGAGCCTTTTTCTATGGTTACATTATTGTAGGAGGCATCATATTCAAAACTAAAAATAAAACTACCATCCCTTTCTTCAATACTATTGCAGATAGCCGTTTGGTCTACGTGTCCTTGTACTATATGACCATCTAACCTAGCTCCTAAGACCATTGCTCTTTCTAGATTTATAGAGACTCCTTCTTTTAAGAAGCCCAAATTGGTCTTTTGCAAGGTTTCATCAATGGCAGTTACTGTATAAGAATCACCATTTATGGCAATTACAGTTAAACAAACTCCATTATGGGCAACACTTTGGTCTATCTTTAGTTCTGGAGTAATAGAAGATGTAACTGTGATATGTAAATTAGTATCTTCATTATGTAACTTAGTTACTTTCCCTAAAGTTTCTATAATCCCAGTAAACATATCATTTTTATTAAGTAGTTTTGCGATGTAAATTTAGACATTATACAGTTGAATTATGCATGAAGAGAAAAAAATTAAAGTAGGAATTTCTATTGGAGATTTAAACGGAATTGGCTGTGAGGTTGTATTAAAGACTTTTGAGGATAACCGAATGCTAGATTTTTGTACTCCAGTTATTTTTGCATCAAACAAAACCATTTCTCATCAGAAAAACGAATTAAAAATAAACATTAACTACTACGGTGTTCAAGATGCTACAAAGGCTGTGGATGGTAAAATTAATGTTGTAAATATTTGGAGAGAAGTTCCAAAAACCGAATTTGGGAAAGCCACAAAGGAAAGCGGCACTTTTGCTCTAAAGTCTTTGCAGGCAGCAACTAAAGCATTAAAGGAAAATAAAATAGACGTTTTGGTCACAGCACCAATAAATAAGAATAATATACAGTCTAAGGAGTTTAATTTTTCTGGACATACAGATTACTTAGCTAAGGAACTAGAAGGTAATAGCTTAATGTTTATGGTTACAAATACATTAAAAGTAGGTTTATTAACAGACCATATTGCTGTAAAAGATGTAGCAACTGCAATTACACCTGAGCTAATTAAGGAAAAAGTGGCAACAATAGAGAAGTCCTTAAAAGAAGATTTTGCAGTACAAAAGCCGAAAATTGCATTATTGGGCATTAACCCACATAGTGGAGACAATGGTGTAATAGGTAAGGAAGATGATGACGTGTTAAAACCTACTATTACAGAATTAATGAATAACGGTAAGTTGGTATTTGGTCCATATTCTGCAGACAGTTTTTTTGGCTCAGATGCTCATTCTAATTTTGATGCAGTACTTGCCGCCTACCATGATCAAGGATTAATACCCTTTAAAACATTGTCTTTTGGTAAAGGAGTAAACTACACGGCAGGATTAAGTAAAGTGAGAACTTCGCCAGATCATGGAACAGCGTATGAAATAGCAGGTAAAGGAGAAGCAGATCATAGTTCATTTAAAGAAGCAGTTTTTATGGCCTTAAGTATTTATAAAAATAGGGAAGAATATAAAGAACTTACTCAAAACCCACTTAAAAGACAGCGGATAAAGAGAAAAGAACAAAGTTAAAAGTCTTGTTTAAATAAAAAAATGCCTGTATTTTATGGCAAAATAGAAGTTAAATAATTAAGTGATAATATATTTATCATTAATAGTTGGCTTTTAGTAAAATAATAATATCTTTGCACCCGCCTTTGAGTAGGCTGGTACTTTTAAATTTAGTGTTGTTATGATGAAGCTAAAGGGGTTTTCCATTCCTTTTTCTGGATTAAAGCAGGGAAAGCACAGTTTTGAGTATAAAATTGATAATACGTTCTTTAAATCTTTTGAGTACAATGAGTTTAATAATGCTGCTATTAACGTAACAGTAGAGTTAAATAAAATGAGTACTATGTTAGAGTTAGAGATGAAAGCAAAAGGCACAGTAAATGTTTTTTGTGATATTTCTAGCGAACCTTTTGACCAGGTAATAAATGCAAGGTTAGAACTAGTAGTAAAATTTGGCGAAGAGTATAATGATGAGAATGAAGAGATATTGATAATTCCTCATGGGGAGCATCAAGTAAATATTTCGCAATACTTATATGAAATGTTAGTATTGGCAGTTCCATTAAAGAGGGTACATCCAGGAGTTTTGGATGGAACCTTGAAGTCTAAGGCAGTAGAAAAACTAGAGGAGCTACAACCAAAAGAAGAAAAAGAAAATAAAGAAGATATTGATCCCAGATGGGACGCATTAAAAAAATTAATAACGGATAAATAAGTTTCATAATGGCACATCCTAAGAGAAAAATTTCAAAAACCAGAAGAGACAAGAGAAGAACGCATTATAAAGCGGTTGCTCCAACAATTGCAAAAGATTCTACAACAGGAGAAATGCATTTGTATCACAGAGCTCATTGGCACGAAGGTAAATTATACTATCGTGGGCAGATTTTAATAGACAAAACTGAAGAAGCTGTCGCTTAATTTTATTTTATACAATATTTGAAACTCTCACCTAAAAAGTGAGAGTTTTTTTATTTCTTGCCAAATTTCATCAAAAACAATACTTTTTATTAAAAAAGTCCTAAAAAAAGATTATTTTTCGGCGTTTTAAGGCTTTTTGATACAAAATCAAATTAAAATATGAGTAAAATATCAGCGGCAATAACTGCAGTAGGTAAGTATGTTCCTGACTTTGTTTTAACTAATAAGGAATTGGAAAAAATGGTAGATACCAATGATGAGTGGATAACTTCTAGAACTGGTATAAAAGAAAGGAGAATCTTAAAAGAAGAAGGTAAAGGAACTTCTTTTATGGCAATAAAAGCTGCTGAAGATTTAATTAAGAAAAGAGGGATAGATCCCAAAGAGATAGACCTTGTAATAGTGGGTACTGCAACACCAGATTTACAAGTGGCGGCAACTGCTGCTTATGTGGCATCAGAAATAGGAGCTACCAATGCTTTTGGTTATGACCTTGAGGCTGCATGTTCTAGTTTTTTATACGGTATGTCTACTGCTAGTAGTTATATTGAATCTGGAAGATATAAAAAAATATTACTAATAGGCGCAGATAAAATGTCTTCTATAATAGATTATACAGACAGGACCACTTGTATAATATTTGGAGACGGCGCAGGTGCCGCTCTTTTTGAACCAAACCAAGAAGGACTGGGATTTCAAGACGAGTACCTAAGATCTGATGGTATTGGAAGAAACTTTTTAAAGATAGATGCAGGAGGTTCTCAATTACCAGCATCTGAAGAAACAATTAAGAATAAACAACATTATGTTTTTCAAGACGGAAAAACAGTATTCAAATTTGCTGTTTCAAATATGGCAGATGTTGCAGCTAAAATAATGAAACGTAATAATCTTGAGGAAAAAGATGTAAACTGGTTGGTGCCTCATCAAGCAAACAAACGTATTATAGATGCAACAGCCAATAGAATGAATGTTGACTCATCTAAGGTTATGATTAATATTGAGAAATATGGTAATACAACATCAGCAACACTACCATTATTATTAGCTGATTATGAAAAAAAACTAAAAAAAGGAGATAACCTTGTATTTGCTGCTTTTGGTGGTGGATTTACCTGGGGGGCCATTTATTTAAAATGGGCGTACAACTCTTAAAAATACTATTACAACTACAACTAACAAAATCTAATTTTTATGGATATTAAAGAAATTCAGAGTTTAATTAAGTTCGTTGCCAAGTCTGGTGCCAGCGAAGTTAAATTAGAGATGGAAGACATTAAAATTACCATTAGAACAGGGGCTTTAAACTCTGGCGCTGAGACTACTATTTTGCAACAAATTCCAATGGGGCAGCAACAAATGGTGCAAAATCCAGCTGCACCAGTAGCTGCTACACCAGTAGAAGCTACACCAACAACTATTGAGAGCGAAGATTCTAAATACATTACTATAAAATCTCCAATTATTGGAACATTTTATAGAAAGCCTGCGCCAGACAAACCAGTGTTTGTAGAGGTAGGTGATACTATTGGTGAAGGAGATGTTCTTTGTGTTATAGAAGCTATGAAACTTTTTAATGATATAGAATCAGAAGTTTCAGGTAAAATAGTAAAAGTTTTGGTAGATGATTCTTCTCCAGTAGAATTTGATCAACCTTTATTTTTAGTAGATCCATCATAAGGAATTTTAAATGCTAAATGCTTTTAGTTGTTTAAAATTTAAAATTTAAAATTTCATAAGATGTTTAAAAAAATACTTATTGCAAATAGAGGAGAAATAGCCTTACGTATTATTAGAACCTGTAAAGAGATGGGAATTAAGACGGTGGCAGTTTACTCTAAGGCAGATGAAGAAAGCCTACATGTTAGGTTTGCAGATGAGGCGGTTTGTATAGGCCCTCCCCCTAGCAAAGAATCCTATCTAAAAATACCCAATATCATAGCTGCAGCAGAAATTACCAATGCAGATGCAATACACCCTGGTTACGGCTTTTTATCAGAAAACTCTAAGTTTTCTAAGATATGTGCAGAACATGAAATAAAGTTCATAGGTGCATCAGGTGAGCATATAGATCGTATGGGTGATAAGGCTAGTGCTAGAGAAACAATGAAAAAGGCAGGAGTGCCAACAATTCCAGGTTCAGATGGCTTATTAAAAGATGTTGTAGAAGCAAAGAAAGTGGCTGCTAAAATGGGTTACCCTGTTATGATCAAAGCTACTGCTGGAGGTGGTGGTAAAGGTATGCGTGCCGTTTGGTCAGAAGATAAAATGGAAGCCCTTTATGAAAGTGCTGTACAAGAAGCTACTGCTGCTTTTGGAAATGGAGCTATGTATATGGAGAAGCTAATAGAAGAGCCAAGACATATAGAAATTCAAATAGTGGGAGACCAATATGGTAAGGCATGTCATTTATCAGAAAGAGATTGCTCTATACAACGTCGTCACCAAAAATTAACAGAAGAAACTCCTTCTCCTTTTATGACAGACAAATTGCGTAATGATATGGGAGCAGCAGCTGTTAAGGCAGCAGAATATATTAAATATGAAGGAGCGGGTACTATAGAATTTTTGGTAGATAAACACCGTAACTTTTATTTTATGGAGATGAATACCAGAATACAGGTAGAGCACCCTATTACAGAGCAAGTAGTAGATTACGATTTAATTCGTGAACAAATATTGGTGGCAGCTGGTGTCCCTATTTCTGGAAAAAACTATTTTCCAAAATTACACTCTATCGAATGTAGGATAAATGCAGAAGACCCTAGAAATGATTTTAGACCGTCTCCAGGAAAAATCACTACTTTACATACACCGGGTGGACACGGGGTGCGTTTAGATACCAATGTTTATAGCGGATATACAATACCTCCTTATTATGATTCTATGATTGCAAAATTGATTACTACTGCGCAAACTAGAGAAGAGGCTATCAATAAAATGAAGCGTGCCTTAGATGAATTTGTAATTGAAGGTGTAAAAACAACAATACCATTTCATAGACAGTTAATGGATCATCCAGATTATTTGGCAGGGAATTATACCACAGCCTTTATGGAAAGTTTTGTTATGAACCCTAGCAAAGAAGATTAAAACAAAAAGAATGTCTGAAAAGTAATTTTTGATAAAATTTAATTGATATATTCTAAATAAAAGAGGGTGTTTGATTATTTCAAATACCCTCCTTCTTTTAGGCAATTTTTTTTCACTGTTTACAGGGAGAGTAAAAAAAGCTTTTGCAAATAACTTTACATTCTCAAAATAAAGATTTGAATATTATTTCTAATAAAACAATTTTACCTAAAATTTGAAGTTAACTATTATAACTTTTAAACCCTTACAATGATTAAAAAAGTTGTTGCCCATACAATGCTATTATTTTCTTTACTACTTTTTACAAGCTGTTTTGAAATACTAGAAGAAATAAACCTAAACAATGATGGTAGCGGTAACATAGCTGTTACATTTAATTTAAGTAAAAGCAAGTCTAAACTTGCTTCAGTTATGCTTTTAGATAGTGTTAACGGTTATAAAGTGCCATCAAAAGAAGATATTAATCTTTCCATAAAAAATGCCATAGATCATTTAAATAAAACAGATGGCATATCCAATATTAAAAAAAGTGTGGATTTTGATAATTATATTTTTTCAATTTCTTGTGATTTTAAAAATGTGAATAATGTCAATGCCATTTTTAAAGAGAGTATTCAAAATCAAAATAAAAGAGAAAAAACCAATTTTAGCACAACAAATTATTCTTTTAATAAATCCAACAAATTATTTAAAAGACATTTTGTTTATGATACTAGTATAAAAAAATCGTTTAACACACTTAAAAGTGAAGATAGGAAAGTTTTTAATGATGCTAGTTACACTACAATATATAGATTTAAAAATGTAATAAAAAGCGTGTCTAATAACATTGCAAAGGTTTCCCCAAACAAAAAAGCAGTAATGTTAAGGGTAGCAGCAATACCATTAATATTTGGAGAAAAAAGCATAGAAAATACAATACAATTAATAAATAACTAAAAAATGAAGAAATTATTACTAGGCATAACCCTATGCTACGCATCATTTACATTGCAAGCTCAGGATTTAATAAATAAAATACCCTCTAATGCTGCCGTGGTGGCAAGTATTAAAGGGAAAAACGTAATGGATTTGTTTTCTGCTAAAGAATTTGAAGAATCTAAGATAGGAAAGAAGTTTTTAAAGAGATTATCAAGGAACTCTAATGGAAAAATCACAAATTTAAATGCGTTAGGGTTAGATTTAAGCAATAGTTTTTATTACTTTTTAGAAGCAGAAAAAGGTATTTTTTCTAATTATTTTTTAATTCCAATGAAGAGCTCCAAAGGTTTTATGAGTCTTCTCTCTAAACATGAGAAAGAGAAGGTTAAAACTGAAGGTAATGTATCTTATATGCAAAAAGAATATGATGGAGTAGTAACTATGTGGGATGAAAATGCACTTCTAGTAGTTTTCTCTGAAGACACAACAAAAAATGACGACCATAGTTCTTATGATTATAGTGAAACTGAAGTTAAGAATACTGAAATCATTGAGGTTGTTGAAGATGCTGTAGAGATTGAAGAAACAGTAATAGAGGGTATAGAAGATGAAGCTGTAATTGAATATACAGAAGTAGAAGTAGTTGAAGAAGCATATGAAACAACAAAAGATGTAGTAGAAGAGACTGTAATAGAATCTACAGAAACAGATTATAATAATGATTATTATAAAAAGCAACAAGAACGTAGAGACAAAGAGCGTAAAGAGAGAGAAGCAAAAAGAGTTGCAAAGCGAGAAAGAATTGCAAAGCTTAATTTGGAAAAGGCAAAAGCCATTATGTTTGGTAACTACACCAACAATAACATTTTAAAAAGCAGCAGTTACCGTAATAGTTTAGGTAAAGGAAATCATGAGGCACATGTATGGGTTAATGATTTTATGAAAATATATCAGCAGACTTTATCAGAATTTTATGGTATATCTGGTTTTAATCCGTTTGAATTGTATGGTTTTAATACCCTTTACAAAGGAACATCTGTTACATCTACATTAAACTTTAAAGAAGATAATGTCTCTGTAAATTTAAATTATACAATGAGTGAGGCTTTGGCAAAACATACAAAGGCTATGTATAATGGAACAATGAACAAGAATTTCTTTAAGTATTTTAACGAAAATCAAATGTTAGGGTACTTTGCCATAAATGCAAGTATGGAAGGGATACTTACAGAATATCCAAAATTAATGGAGTCTATGTTTGTTAATGCAAAGGAAAATGAAATGGCAAAAGTAGCTCCTTTGGCGACAGAACTTTTATCCATTTTTTTAGATGAAAAAGCCATAGCTGAACTTGTAAGAGGTGATATGTTGTTTGTAATTAATGATATTACAAAAAAGCAGGTTACTTACACTACATACGATTATGATGAAGATTATAATAGAGTTTCAGTAGAGAAAACTAAAGAAGAAACTGTACCAGATTTCCTGTTTATGGCTACATCTAATGGGCAGAGCATTTTTAATAAGTTAATGGGACTTGGAAAATTAGAAAAAGAATTAACATACGAAAATGGTATTTATAAAATAAAAACACCAAGAAGTGTTCCTGTTAATTTGTATCTAATGCATACAAATGGAGTCTTGTTTTTTGGAACATCTAAAGAACATCTAACAGCAATTAAAAACGGCACATATTCAGGAAATGTATCTAGTACACATAAAAAATATATTTCTAAAAATTCTTCGGTAGTTTACATAAATGGTAAAAAAATAGTTTCTCAAATACCAGCCAAAGAAATGCCAAGGGAATTTAAAAATAAAATAGATTTTATGTCAGATAACACAGAAGACTTAATCTTTAAAAGTGGTAAAATAAAAGGAAATACAATTAATAGTACATTAATACTAAATACCCCAACACAAGGGCATAAAAATAGCTTGGCATATTTTATTAATTTCATAGATGCTTTTATAGATTAAGATTTAAGGCAGTATGCGTTTAAAAAAGTTTTTTAAAATTGTAGTCCCAATAATTATGCTTTTAAGCATAATTTATTGGGGCTACAAATATGTAAACAGGACATCTTCTTTATTGGGTGTAATACACAAAGATGCAGATACAGTTGTAAAAATAGATTTGCACGCCATAAAAGAAACTTTAGCTTTAGATATACTTTCTGCTCCTAAATTTTATTACAAGAACATTTCTTTCTCTAGTGAAAAAAAAGAGGAAGAGAAAGATTCTACACAAGAGAAAGGAATAGATTTACAACCTTACACAGTAGCTTTATATACATTAAAAAATATAAAAAATACAGTGTTTACTACGCTGCCAATTTATAATTCAACAGATTTTAAAAACTATATAAAAACGTATGTAGAAGGTAAAAAAACTACTGTACAAGGCACAAAAGAATACAATTACGCCGTTCTAGAAAAGTCTAAAATAGTTATAGGTTGGAATACCACACATTTGGTTATTGCTGCATCACCAGAAAAAATAACCCTTACCAAAATAGCATCTGTTTTTACAGATGTTTTTAGAGGTGAAAAATTAATTACAGATAAAGATAATGAACTAGTACAAAAATTAAGAAACGCAAAAGATCATATTGTTTATGTAAATGATAATGCCCAGATTAATTTAAATTTTACAGATGGCAAATTGCAAATGTATGGCGAGTTACAGACAGAGAATTCTTTTCCTAAAGAAATTACAGTAAATAGTGTTACAAATGCTTCTTTTTTGCTCTATATGGATTATAATTTTATTGATAAAAAACATAAATTAGACTTTATATCAACTTTTAAGAATAGTTCTTTTTTAGAGAAAAGCAATTTGGATATTACGTCGATTGCAAATTATTTCAATGGATTTTTTAACCTAGCCATAAACGGAAAAACCAAACAAAAGGATACCGTTATCACATACACTTATAATGATAATTTTGAGAAAGTTGAAGAAAAAACCATTCAAGAAAAGGAAGTACCAAAAACACATATAGAATTGGGAACTGTAAAGAGAGGTTTAAAAACGTATTTGATTAATCAAGGAGCTATAGAGCAAGATGTTTTTACAGCATTTCCATATTATAATTTTTATGTCTCTAATACAGATAATGCAATGTTATTCTCTACAAGTAAAGAACAAACTAAAACTAAAACTTTTACAACTTCAAACTTTTTTGAGTGTACTGTGGATTTCAATAAATTAAAGGATGATGTTAGCTTTCCAAAATCAGATCTTATTTTCAAACTTTTAAATAATTTAGAACTATACGCTACTGTAGTTGAGGATGGTAAAGTTGGCGTTAAGGGTACATTGGCAGGAAAAAAAGAAGATATAAATATTATTTCTCAGCTCTTTTTTGGATTAGAAGAAATCAAATAAAGAACAACAGTATAATAGTTTGGTTTTATTCTTATTTTAGTACAATGGATTTTAGTTATTGGGAACATAAAACTTGGCTGCATAATGTAGACTTTACTATAGTTGGTAGCGGAATTGTTGGATTAAATTGTGCTCTGTATTTAAAAGAACGTTTTCCTAAGTCAAAAATAATAGTGTTAGAAAAAGGTATTTTGCCACAAGGAGCCAGTACTAAGAATGCAGGTTTTGCTTGCTTTGGGAGTATTTCAGAAATATTATCAGATTTAAAATCTCATACAGAGGAAGAAGTAGTTGCTCTAGTTAAAAAAAGATTAGACGGGATTAACTTATTACGTAAAAATTTAGGTGATGCTGTAATAGGGTATCAGAATTTTGGTGGTTATGAGTTGTTTACGCAAAGGAATACAGGTTTGTACCATAATTGTCAAGAAAATATAAATAAGATAAATACACTTTTAAAACCCATTTTTAAAGAAGAGCCTTTTAAGGTTCAAAATAACATTTTTGGTTTTAAGAACACTCAAAAAAACTACATTACTCATAGATATGAATCGCAAATAGATACTGGTAGAATGATGAATGCTTTGTTACAAAAAACACAGAGCAAAGGAATATTAATCTTAAATAATGTAAATGTAGAAGGTTTTACAACTATTAATAAGTCTGTTACAGTAAAAACAAATATGTTTACACTTAACACACAAAAACTGCTTATAGCAACCAATGGTTTTGCAGCACAATTGTTAAAAGAAAAAATTAGACCTGCCAGAGCACAAGTATTAATTACAAGACCTATAAAAAATCTGCATATAAAGGGAACATTTCATTTAGATGAGGGATATTATTATTTTAGAAACATAGATAGTAGAATACTATTAGGAGGTGGGAGAAATTTAGACTTTAAAACTGAAGAAACTACCAATTTTGGACAAACCGCCCTTATTCAAAATCAATTAGAAAAAATGTTAAGAGAGATTATATTGCCTAATATTTCTTTTGAAATTGAGCAAAGGTGGAGCGGTATAATGGGGGTTGGTAAGCAAAAAAAACCAATAGTTAAAGAAGTTGATAATAACATATATTGTGGAGTTCGTTTAGGAGGTATGGGCATTGCCATTGGTAGTTTGGTAGGCAAGCAATTAGCAGATTTAGTAGAATGACAGACAAGGAAAAGCTTATAAATTTTTGTGCTTCTTATGTAAATGAGAGGATTCATAGAATCCAAGATAACATTTTAGGAATTCAGGAATCCCTTACTTCAGAAACAAAAAGTAGTGCAGGTGATAAACATGAAACGGGAAGGGCAATGCTCCAGTTAGAACGTGAAAAATTGGGACAGCAATTATTGCAGGCAGAGAATATGAAACAAACACTCTCTAAGGTTACGGTAACAAATAATACAAAAACAGTAGGCTTGGGTAGTTTAGTTTATACTGAAAAGGGCAATTATTTTTTAGCCATTTCTGCAGGCGAGTTTAAACTAGATGTAGATAAAGTATACTGCATTTCCGTAAGTACGCCCATTGGTAAGTTATTAGTAGGTAAATCTAATGCAGATGTTTTTATTTTTAACGGTGAGACTATTAAGATTAAGGCTATTGTATAGGTAAAAGACTCAATTAGGTTACAAAACACCAATTAAACTTTCATAAAAAACCCAAGCTATGCTTGGGTTTTTAGTATCTGTTCTATAACATTTACATATTACAAGATTCTATTTCTGTGACGCGTAATGTGTTTACCATGCCTTTGTTTTTAATAGGCATAGCTGCAAGGCTAATAAGCATATCTCCAACTTCTAAAAAGCCTTTTTTACAAGCAATTGCATTTACATCATCAATTGTTTGATCAGTAGATACATACTTGTCATAATAAAAAGCCTTAACCCCCCACAAAAGGTTTAACTGAGTTAATATTCTTCTATTGGATGTAAACACCAAAATATGTGCACTTGGTCTCCATGCAGAGATTTGAAAAGCAGTATAACCACTATTTGTTAAGGTAGAAATAGCTTTTGCTTTTATCTCGTTTGCCATAATGGCTGCATGATAACATACAGATTTTGTAATATATCTGTTTGTTTTAATATGTGGCGGATTGTGTGGTACAGAAATTAAATCTGATGCTTCAACACTTTGTAATATACTAGCCATTTTTTCTATTACCTGTACAGGATAATTACCAACAGAGGTTTCTCCAGAAAGCATCACTGCATCTGCTCCATCCATAACAGAATTGGCAACATCGTTAACTTCTGCGCGTGTTGGAGTAAGGCTAGTAATCATAGTTTCCATCATTTGAGTTGCAATGATTACAGGAATACGTGATTTTTTAGCTTTTAGAACCAATTGTTTTTGTATTAATGGTACTTCGTGCGCAGGAACCTCTACTCCTAAATCCCCACGAGCAACCATTATACCATCACAATAAGAAACAATTTTATCTATGTTTTCCACAGCTTCAGGTTTTTCAATCTTAGCTATAATTGGAATTTTATGTTCTGAATGTTCTTTGATTAAGTTTTGAAGGTCAATTAAATCTTGACTAAAACGAACAAAGGAGAGAGCTATCCAATCTACATTTTGCGAAATGGCAAAAATGGCATCCTTAATATCTTTTTTTGTTAAAGCTGGTAATGAAATATTTGTATTAGGTAAGTTTACTCCTTTTTTAGATTTTAAAGGACCTCCTTGTACAACTTCTGCTTTTACTTCGTCTTTTTTGTTTGTAGATATCACTTTAAACATTAGCTTACCATCATCTAAAAGCACAAGCTCACCTGGGTTTACATCTTTAGGAAAAGAAGCATAGTTCATGTATACTTTTTCTGCTGTGCCTTCAAAAGGTTTCCCTGTTATAAAGGATATTTTGTCTCCAGGAGAAACTACAACTTCCCCAGCCATTGCACCTATTCTAAGTTTAGGGCCTTGTAAATCTGCTAATATGGAAGTATTTGAGTCTAGTTCGTCACTTAATTCACGTATCATTTTAACACGCTCAGTAACATCAGCATAATCAGCATGAGAGAAATTAATTCTGAATACATTTACCCCTGCATTTATCATATCTCTTAAAACTTCTTTCTTGCTTGTAGCGGGGCCTAATGTTGCTACTATTTTTGTTTTTTTGTTTGTTGGCATTCTTAAAAAATTAAATTGTTTTTAGACTTTAGATTATTAACATCAATATTATATGCAGTTATGACCTTAGGAATGCTTGCTATCTGTTTTAAAACAGCTCCTAATATATTTTTGTATTCTTGATCAATTTTTAAAAAATAATCTACTTCTTTATGCTCTGGTATAAGATGGTGTTTTCTATATGATAATTCATTGCTAAACAAACTATCCTTTTGTGCTTGTTCTTCAGTTTTACTATGGTTGCTAATCAATGTCCAATTAATATCGTTCTCTGTGTCATCCCACTCAAAAATAGGAAAAGAGCTGTGTTTATTTACATCTAAATCCGTTTTAGCTCTTTTAAAATTAGATTTTAAGTGTAAGTTAAGGGAGTAACCAATAGCATAATCTTCTAGACTACTATGAATTGCAATTAAAGCGAAAGAATCCTTAAAAAAATCTTCAGAAATTTTATGTATTGCTCCCATATTATTTAGTCTGAAAAGGTAAATATAGGACTAATACTTATACTAGCCTAGTATGTTTTAGGGTTTAGGTAAGATATTTGAGACGAAAACGTTTAGTTAACAATTATTTTACTTATTCTTCTTCATTTTGTTCTGAAGAGCAAAAAATGCACGTTTAGACGCACGTTCTTCTGCCTTTTTTTTTGATGTTGCTCTGGCTTTTGCTATTATATTATTGTCTATGGAAAGCTTTACTGCAAAATGTTTTAAAGTATCATTGCCTGTATCTTCATAAACATTATAATGAAATTGTTTTTTTTGTTTTTGACACCACTCAATAACCAAACTTTTATAACTTATAACTCTACCTTCTAGTTGTTCAATGTCTACATAAGGCCCAATGACTCTTTCATAAATAAATTTTTCACAGTAATCATAGCCTCTATCAAGATAAATGGCCCCTACTAGGGCTTCAAAGACATTACCATATATGTTATTACCAAAATGAGGTTTGGAAATTCTACTTTCCACGAATTTTATAAGGTTTAAATCCTTTCCAAGTTCATTTAAATGCTCTCTGCTAACAATTTTAGATCTCATTTTAGTTAAATAACCTTCATCACCCAGAGGAACCTCACGATACAAGTATTTAGAAATTATAGTGCCTAACATTGAATCACCTAAAAACTCCAAACGTTCATAGTTCATAGGGTTACCATTTTTATCCTTTTTGTTTGCAGAACGATGTAAAAAAGCCTTTTTATAAATTCCTATAGTTTTAGGTTTAAAGCCTAAAATATGTGTTATTTCTAAAAAAAAATCCCCATCTTTTTCAGAATGGGAATTAAATATTTTGGAGATAAAACGCATTATTTAACTAATTTTTTTAAAGATAATGCAGGCATTATGTCCACCAAATCCAAATGTATTACTTAGTGCAACATTAACCTCTCTTTTTTGTGCTTTGTTAAGTGTAAGGTTTAATTTTGGATCTATATTTTCATCAACTACCGTATGGTTAATTGTTGGCGGAATTATACTATGTTGCATAGCTAAGATAGAAGCTATTGCTTCTATGGCTCCAGCAGCACCAAGTAAATGACCTGTCATAGATTTTGTAGAATTAATATTAATATTGTGGGCATGTTCTCCAAATACTTTTGTAATTGCTTTTAACTCTGCCACATCTCCTAAGGGGGTAGAGGTACCATGCGTATTTATTGCATCTACATCTTCTGGTTTTAGACCAGCATCTTTTAAACAGTTTTCCATAACACGAACAACACCTATTCCTTCTGGGTGTGGCGCCGTCATATGGTAGGCATCACTTGATAAACCACCACCTGCTACTTCTGCATATATTTTTGCACCTCTGGCTTTTGCATGCTCATACTCTTCTAAGATTAAGGCACCTGCTCCTTCTCCTAACACAAAACCATCTCTAGTTGCGTCAAAAGGTCTAGATGCAGTTTCTGGACTTTCATTTCTTGTAGACAGTGCGTGCATTGCGCCAAAACCTCCCATACCTGCTATTGTAACTGCAGCTTCACTACCACCAGTAACAATAACATCACAATGACCTAAACGTATAGTGTTTAATGCATCTATGATTGCATTAGCAGAAGATGCGCATGCAGATACTGTAGTGTAATTAGGCCCCATAAAACCATGTTTAATGGATATGTTTCCTGGTGCTATGTCTGCAATCATTTTTGGTATAAAGAACGGATTAAACCTTGGCGTGCCATCACCAGCAGCAAAATTTAATACTTCGTTTTGAAAAGTTTCTAAACCGCCAATTCCAGCACCCCATATAACACCTACCCTAAATTTGTCAATGGCATCTAAGTCTAATTTAGAATCTACAATAGCTTCATCAGATGAAACTAATGCATATTGTGCAAATTTATCTAGTTTTCGCGCTTCTTTTCTGTCAAAAAAATCTGTAGGATTATAGTTTTTTAATTCACAGGCAAATTTTGTTTTAAACTTTTCTGCATCATAATAAGTAATGGGAGCACATCCGCTTTTTCCATTAATCAAACCATCCCAATATTCTTCTATGTTATTGCCTATAGGCGTTAAAGCTCCAAGACCAGTAACTACAACTCGCTTTAATTGCATGAACTCAAATTTTGTTAAATCTTAATTAATTTAGACAGGTGTAAATTAAAAAAAAAAATCCATGCAGCAAGACTACCACATGGATATTTTTAAATCTTGTTCAAGATATAATAAATTACTTTGCTTCTTCTATATAACTTATTGCTTGACCAACTGTTGCAATGTTCTCTGCTTGATCATCTGGAATTTGGATATCGAACTCTTTTTCGAACTCCATAATTAATTCAACAGTGTCCAATGAATCTGCTCCTAGGTCGTTTGTAAAGCTCGCTTCTGTAACAACTTCGTTCTCGTCAACTCCTAATTTGTCAACGATAATAGCTTTTACTCTTGATGCAATGTCTGACATAATATTTAGTTTTAATAATTTTAATTGATGGCAAAAATAAAAAACTTTGGTTTAAATACACCATTTGTCGTTAAAATGTGTGGATTTTTAATTTATTTCGATTCATTAATGTTAATTTTACCTCGTTTTTTTATAACAAATAATAACTTTTTAGTGCTCTATGAAACGTATTGTTCTTCTTGCTTCTGGTTCTGGTTCTAATGTAGAAAATATAGCAAACTATTTTAAAGACAACTCAAAGGTTACCATTGCTGCTGTGTTTACTAACAAAAGGGATGCCAAAGTTTTAGATAGGTGTAACAGGCTTAATATTAGCGCATTGTATTTTAATAAGCAATCGTTTTTTAAGTCAGACTGCTTGCTAAACATAATTAAGGGTATGGAGCCAGATTTAATTGTATTAGCTGGTTTTTTACTAAAAATACCAGAGAATTTTGTTGTAGCTTTTCCTAATAAGATTGTAAATATTCATCCTGCTTTGTTGCCAAAGTATGGTGGAAAAGGAATGTATGGAATGTATGTGCATAATGCCATAAAAAGTAATAATGAAACAGAAACAGGGATTACAATTCATTATGTAAATGAAAATTATGATGAAGGAGCTATAATTTATCAAGTAAAAACAGTTGTTAGTAATACAGATACTCCAGAAGATATTGCACAAAAGGTTCATATATTAGAATATGATCATTTTCCTAAAGTGATAGATCAACTTTTATCGAACTAAATGGGTAAAAAAGAGAAATTTTATACAGTCTGGAAAGGTAAAAAGCCTGGAATTTACGATTCTTGGGCTACTTGCAAGGCTGCTATTGATAAAGAAAAGGGTGTCCAATACAAGTCTTTTGCAACTTTTGAAGCAGCTAAAAAGGCTTTTAATGGTAGTTATGATGATTATAAAGGAAAAAAGAGTACTGCTTTATCAAAAGAGGAACTAAAAAAAATTGGGTTTCCTAATTACAATTCCATTGCTGTAGATGCCGCGTCTAGTGGTAATCCTGGAGTTATGGAATATAGAGGGGTAGACACCAAGACAACAAAAGAACTTTTTAAGCAAGGTCCTTTTAAACAAGGCACTAATAATATAGGTGAGTTTCTAGCCCTAGTCCATGGCTTGGCCTATTTAAAGAAAAACAATAGTAATAGAATAATTTATACAGACTCTAAAACAGCAATGAGTTGGGTACGTAAAAAAAAATGCAACAGTAAATTAGTAGAAACAGTATATAATGTAGATGTTTTTAATTTAATACGCAGGGCAGAAGATTGGCTAAAACATAATAGTTATACTACTACTATTGTAAAGTGGGAAACTAAAGCTTGGGGAGAAATTCCAGCTGATTTTGGGCGTAAATAGCACTTTTTCTTGTTTTTATAAATTGATGTTCTAATGCTTCGTAATTGCTATTTCAAAAATGTATCTTTGCCGCAAAATTTACATTTATGAGCAAATTGTTAATTGTAGGTACAGTAGCTTTTGATGTTATTGAAACTCCTTTTGGAAAAACTGATGTTATTCTTGGAGGAGCAGCAACCTATATTGCTTTAGCGGCTTCACAATTTAAATTAGATGCAGCCATTGTCTCTGTTGTTGGAGATGATTTTCCACAAGAATACTTAGATTTACTACGTAATAAAGGAGTAGATTTATCTGCGTTAGAAATTATAGAAGGAGGAAAAACTTTTTTTTGGAAGGGAAAATATCATAACGATCTAAATTCAAGAGATACACTGGCTACGGAATTAAACGTATTAGCAGATTTTGACCCTAAAGTTCCTGAGGATTATAAAAATGCAGATGTGGTAATGTTAGGAAACTTACATCCTTCCGTCCAAATGAGTGTAATAGAACAAATGCATAAAAAACCAAAGCTAATTGTTTTAGATACTATGAATTTTTGGATGGATAATGCTCTAGATGAATTATTAAACGTGATTAAGCATATAGATGTAATCACCATTAATGATGAAGAAGCAAGGCAACTAACTGGAGAGTATTCTTTGGTTAAAGCTGCCGCAAAAATACATACAATGGGTCCAAAGTATGTTGTTATAAAAAAGGGAGAGCATGGAGCTTTGTTATTTAAGGATGACAATGTTTTCTTTGCACCCGCATTACCATTAGAAGATGTTTTTGATCCAACAGGAGCGGGAGACACATTTGCAGGTGGTTTTGTTGGTTATTTAGCGCAGACGGGAAATATATCATTCAACAATTTAAAAAATGCAATTATTCATGGATCTAACTTAGCTTCGTTTTGTGTAGAACGTTTTGGAACAGAGCGTATGGAGAATTTGGAAAAGAAAGAAATAGACAAAAGACTATATCAGTTTACCCAACTTACGCATTTTAATATAGAATTAGAGTAACTATAAGCCCACTTTTTGGGCTTTTTTAATATCAATTTATAAGCAATGAGTGACGCCATTAAACACGAATGTGGAATTTCCTTGATTAGGCTATTAAAGCCGTTGGAGTATTATAAAGAGAAGTATGGTACAGCTTTTTATGGAGTAAATAAAATGTATCTTATGATGGAGAAACAGCACAATCGAGGTCAAGATGGTGCAGGTTTTGCCAGCATTAAGTTAGATATGATGCAAGGAGAGCGCTATATGAGTAGGGTGCGTTCAGCAGATAGTCAACCCATTCAGGATATTTTTGCACAAATTAATGATAGAATTAATTCTGCAATGCAGGAGCATCCAGAGTATGTAGACAATGTTGCTTTGCAGAAAAAGAATATACCATATATAGGAGAAGTTTTATTAGGGCATGTACGTTATGGTACTTTTGGAAGAAATAGTATAGAAAACGTTCATCCTTTTTTAAGACAAAACAATTGGATGCATAGAAACCTTATTGTTGCAGGAAACTTTAATATGACCAATGTTAATGAGCTTTTTGACAATTTAGTCCAAATAGGTCAGCATCCAAAAGAAATGGCAGATACAGTTACGGTTATGGAGAAGATAGGTCATTTTTTAGATGATGCTGTGGCTAAACTATATAAGCAAATAAAAAAGGAAGGCTTTACAAAATTAGAAGCGTCTCCTATTATAGCAGAACGATTAAATGTTGCCAAGATTCTTAGAAAAGCAGCAAAGAATTGGGACGGAGGTTATGCAATGACTGGTCTTTTAGGACATGGAGACAGTTTTGTGCTTAGGGATCCAGCAGGAATAAGACCAGCCTACTATTATAAAGATGAAGAGGTTGTTGTTGTAGCATCTGAAAGACCCGCTATACAAACTGTGTTTAATGTTCCTTTTGAAGAAATAAAAGAATTAGATCCAGGGCATGCTCTTATAGTTAAAAAGAGCGGAGAAATGGCAATAAAAGAGATTTTAGAGCCAGTTGAAAGAAAAGCTTGTTCTTTTGAGCGTATTTATTTCTCTAGAGGAAGTGATAAAGAAATTTATCAAGAGCGTAAAGAATTAGGAAAATTACTATTTCCTCAGATTTTAGAATCTATACAAGATGATATTAAAAACACTGTTTTTTCTTATATTCCAAACACGGCAGAGACTTCTTTTTATGGAATGGTAAAAGAAGCACAAAACCATTTAAATCGTAAAAAAGAAGAACAGATATTATCTATAGGAAGAGAAATAACTTCTAAAGAGTTACATGCAATTCTTGAAGTTAGACCAAGAATTGAAAAGGTTGCCATTAAAGATGCCAAGCTTAGAACTTTTATTACACAAGATAGTAGTAGAGATGATCTTGTTGCACATGTTTATGATATATCCTATGGCTCTGTAAAAAAAGGAGATAATTTAGTAATAATAGATGATAGTATTGTACGTGGTACAACACTTAAAAAAAGTATACTTAAAATTTTAGATAGGTTATTACCAAAGAAAATTGTTGTTGTTTCATCTGCACCACAAATCCGTTATCCAGATTGTTATGGAATAGATATGGCTAAACTAGAAGATTTCATAGCTTTCAGAGCTGCATTAGAACTCCACAAGGAAAGAGGAACAATGAGTGTTGTAGAGGATATTTATAAAAAATGTTTAACTCAAGTAAATACGGCTGATAAAGATGTTGTAAACTACGTAAAAGAGTTTTATGAGCCTTTCACTACTGAAGAGATTTCTAAAAAAACAGGAGAGTTACTTAGTTCACCAGAGATTAAGGCTGATGTAGAGATTATATATCAAACAGTAGAAAATTTACATGCAGCTTGTCCTAAAAATTTAGGTGATTGGTATTTTACAGGAGATTACCCAACACCAGGAGGGAACAGAGTGGTTAACAGAGCTTTCATAAATTTTTATGAAGGAAAAAGTGAAAGAGCATATTAAAAATAACCGATGAAATGCACAAAAAAGTGTATTTCATCGGTAAAAATTGTACTTTATCTTGTTTATGCTTTAAAAAGAAACGGCTCAACTAATTTAGAGTTACCATAGCATAAGTAGGTTAAGTTCATGGTACAATTTGGGGCAAAAAGGCGGAGTAAACTCCGCCTTTTTATTTTTCATCATTATTGTCTAAATATTGGTAGTTTAACTAATGAAATAGAATTTTGTCCAAAAGATTGTTTTATTGTATAGATGAAATATATCTTTGGTATTACCATAGCATAAGTAGGTTTAATACATGGTAAGATTTGGGGGAAAAGGTGGAGGAGACTCCACCTTTTTATTTTGTAGTGATTTAAACTTTTTAGTCAATACATTAAAGTTTCTAAAAAATTAATTGAACAATACGAAAGTAGACTAAAAGAAAAAGATGAAATAATATTGCTCTTAAAGCAAAAAATGATATAATTTTTTATACGTCCGTTAAGTGATGCAAAGTTAAGGAGAACGTCATTCTGAACTTGTTTCAGAATCTCATTCTGCTGTAAATCAACCTTCTGAAATGTTACCCTGAAATAAATTCAAGGTAACAGATATTACTATTTTTTTGGTTTATCAAAAGGGTACGTGTTAAAACTTTGGAATAAGTTGTAAGCTATCTTTAAAAAAGTAAGCTTACAACAACTATCCGGAGTAATAATTATTGTCTCTCTATTTAAATTAGCAAATAATTTCCAGTTACTCTAAACTTGGTCTTTTACGGTTTACTTTTTTTAAGGCCGATTTCTTTTTACTTTTTAAACGTTTTTCTATTGCAGATCTAGATGGCTTTGTCTTTTTACGTTTTTTAGGCACTACTAAAGCCGACTTTATTAACTCTAAAAACCTTTTAATGACCAGTTCTTTATTTTTATGCTGACTTCTAGAATCATCGCATTGTAACAACAACACATTCTCTTTTGTAAGTCTGTTACTTAATTTTAGCAACAGTCTTTCTTTTTCATTTTCGGTAATAGCAGTAGAGTTTTGCAAGTCGTACGTAAGTTCTATTTTAGTAGAAACTTTATTTACGTGCTGGCCACCAGCGCCACTACTACGCACTGCTTTAAATTGTAATTCTTGTACTATCTGCGTTGCATTCAAAATTAAGCTAGTCTTTTATTTATAATATCTAAAGGAACATTAAGGTATGTTGTGCTATCTATGTCCAATCCCTTTTCATTCGTAAAAAATATACTTTGCCCGCCAATAACTCCTTCTATCAAAAAATGAGAACCCATAAAATAGTTGCTCTTTATACTTACTTCTATTCCTGAAGTTTTGGATACTTTAAATTCATGTGCATATACTATTATTTGCTCCTTAGTCTTTGCATATTCTTTTATTACATCAAGAGGTATAATGTTTGCTTCTGCAAAAAGGCTTGCTATATATAGAGATTTAGGGTTTTTAAATAATGTTTGAGTTTCGTTATCTGCAACAATTTCTTGGTCTTTTATTACAATTACCCTGTCTGCAAATGGCAGCACTTCTTGCTGGTCATGTGTTGCTACAATACAGCTTATTTTTTTCTTTTTTAAATAGGTAAAAAGGTTTCTGCGTAAATTATTCTTTTTAAAATTATCTATGTGGCTAAAAGGCTCATCTAATAACAAAATTTCCGGTTCCTGAGCTAATACCCTAGCTAAAGCCACACGCTGTTGTTGACCACCGCTTAAATTCTTGACCTTTGTCTTGGCAAAAGAAGTCATTTCTATCATTTCTAATAGCTCTGCTGTTCTTTCTTGTAATTCCTTTGGATAAAAAACAGACAAAAACTGACTAACATTTTCTTCAACTGTAATAAAAGGCATTAAATCAAAATCCTGAGACAAAAATTTCATATATTTTTCTCCTGGAACCAAATTGTAATCTGGTCCTAAAACCTGATTCTCTTTCCAAAAAACTGTTCCTTCCTCTATTTGTAAAAGCCCATATATTATTTTAAGTAAGGTACTTTTTCCGCAACCACTCTCTCCTAAAATGGCAAGATACTCCCCTTCATCTATCTTAAAATTGATGTCTTTTAAAACTGGTTTTCCGTTGTAAGAAAATGATATATTGTTTACTTCTAACATACTAAGACAAAAAATCCGCTTCTAAAAGAAAAGGATTTTTAATATAATTATTAGTTTTTATTCTTTAAAATCCTTTAAAACCGTTTTGTTTGGTAATTCTTCGTAGCCCATATTGTATAAAGTAAAACCAAAAATGTCTGCATATTGCTCAATAGTTTTGCTTATAGGAGTTCCTGCTCCATGACCTGCATTGGTTTCTATTCGTATAAGCGTGGGATTTGCTCCTGCTTGTTTTCCTTGCAATTCTGCTGCAAACTTAAAACTGTGTGCAGGTACTACACGATCATCATGGTCACCCGTAGTTATCAATGTTGCTGGATATGTCGTTCCTTTTTTAACATTATGTACAGGAGAATAACCTAATAAGTAATTAAACATTTCCTTACTATCTTCAGCTGTACCATAGTCATAAGCCCACCCGGCACCGGCTGTAAATGTATGATAACGCAACATATCTAACACACCTACTGCTGGTAAAGCTACTTTCATTAAATCTGGACGCTGTGTCATTGTTGCTCCAACCAACAATCCTCCATTAGAACCACCACTTATTGCAAGGTAATCTGATGACGTATACTTATTTTCTATTAAATATTCACTTGCAGCAATAAAATCATCAAAGACATTCTGTTTTTGAGTTTTTATCCCTGCATTATGCCACTTTTTACCATATTCACCGCCGCCTCTTATGTTTGGAACAGCATACACACCACCTTGTTCCATCCATACTGCGTTTGCAATACTAAAACTAGGTGTTAAGCTTACATTAAAACCTCCATAACCATAAAGAATAGTTGGGTTTTTTCCATTTAACTCCAACCCTTTCTTGTATGTAATAATCATTGGTACTTTTGTACCATCCTTAGAAGCGTAAAACACTTGCTTAGATTCATAATCTTCTGGATTATAATCTATTTCTGGTTTCCAATATTGTTTATACTTACCAGTTTCTACATTGTAACTGTATGAAGATCCTGGTCTACTATAATTTGTAAATGAAAAATAGAATTCTTTATCTTCCTTTTTTCCTCCAAATCCACCAGCAGAACCAATTCCTGGTAATTCTATGTCACGCACTAACTTGCCTTCATAATCATACTGCATTACCTTAGAAATGGCATCTACCATATAATTAGCAAAAAAATAACCTCCACCTGTACTAGGCGAAATTACGTTTTCTGTTTCTGGAATAAAATCTACCCAATTTTCTGGACTAGGCTTAGTTGCATCCACAGTAACAACTTTTCTGTTTGGCGCATTCATATTTGTCACTAAATACAATTTAGAACCTACGTTTTCAATAACGTATGTATCTGTGTCTGTGTTATCCAATATGGTAATCCTCTTATTTGTTTCCAAATCCTTTAAGAATAACTTATTGCCTGATGTAGATACTGAGGCTGAAATAACTAAATACTTACCATCTTTTGTAACATTGCCTCCAACATACCTATGTTTTTCTTCTGGAATGGCACCAAAAACAACCTGATCTGTTTTCTGTGGTGTTCCTAATTTATGATAATACAACTTATGCTGATCTGTTTTGGCAGATAGCTCACTTCCTTTAGGTTTATCATAACTAGAATAATAGAAACCTTCATTATTTTTCCAAGAGACACCGCTAAATTTTACATCTACCAAGGTATCTTCAACAATTGTATTTGTCTCTGTGTTAAGTACTATTATTTTCCTCCAATCACTACCACCTTCAGAAATGGAATACGCAACTAATGATCCATCATTAGAAAAGCTTAAACCAGCCAAAGATGTTGTGCCATCTTCAGAAAATTTGTTTGGGTCTAAAAAAACTTCTTCTTTACCATCTTTTCTTCTGTAAATAACCGACTGGTTTTGTAGTCCATTATTTTTTGAAAAATAAGTGTAATTACCTTCTTTAAATGGCGATCCCAATTTTTCATAATTCCATAATTTCTCTAGCCGTTCTTTTATGTCTTTACGAAAAGGGATTTTATCTAAATAATTAAACGTAGTTTTGTTTTGTTCTTTTACCCAATTTTCAGTTTCTGCACTTCTATCATCTTCTAACCAACGGTAAGGGTCTGCTACATTTGTGCCAAAATGATTTGTTACTGTATCTCCCTTTTTAGTTGATGGATATGAGGTCATAATTGCTTCTTTTTTGAAGATGATTTACAAGCTACAAAAGTAATAGTCATAAAAATAAATATGCTTAAATGTTTCATAAGAATTTGTTTATTTCTAGGTTTATAAAACATAACATTTTTGTTTTTAATGATTTATACTTTTAAAAATAACAAAATACAAACCTTTATGAATAATTTTTTATAAAGGTTTGTATTTTGTGTTAGGGATTGTAATGAAAATCCTTTTTTATTTTTCTTAAAAAAGATTGCAATGCAAAGCCCGCCCGTTAGGAACACCCTAAGCTAAACATACGTATTAAAGTAAGTTGTTGTTGTTTAGATATTCTGCAATTTGTACTGCGTTTGTTGCCGCTCCTTTTCTAAGGTTATCTGCAACTATCCACATATTTAATGTATTTGGTTGTGTTTCATCTCTACGGATACGTCCAACAAAAACATCATCTTTATTGTGTGCATATATTGGCATTGGATATGTATTAGTATCTGGATTGTCTTGTACAACCACACCAGGAGTCTTACTTAATATTTGCCTTACTTCACTAACATCCACATCACTATAAAATTCGACATTAACAGATTCTGAATGACCTCCAGACGTGGGAATCCGAACTGCGGTTGCCGTTAAAGAAAATGTGCTGTCATTAAATATTTTTTGTGGTTCACGAGAAAGCTTCATTTCTTCTTTTGTATACCCGTTATCCATAAAAACATCACAATGGGGTAATGCATTTCTGCTAATTGGATAAGGATAAGCCATTTCGCCTTTTATACCTGCAATCTCGTTTTCTAATTGTTTTACAGCTTTTACGCCTGTTCCTGATACTGATTGATAGGTTGAAACAACCACACGCTTCATTTTATATTTTTTATGTAATGGTGCCAATACCATTACCAACTGAATAGTTGAACAGTTTGGATTTGCAATGATTTTATCCTCATTAGTTAGCTCATTGGCATTAATTTCTGGCACTACTAGTTTTTTAGTAGGATCCATACGCCAAGCAGATGAATTGTCTATTACTGTTGTACCAACTTCTGCAAATTTTGGAGCCCATTCCAAAGAAATATCACCCCCGGCAGAAAAAATAGCCAAATCTGGTTTAGTAGCAACTGCAGTTGATAATCCAATAATTGTATGTTCTTCTCCATTATACATCATTTTTTTACCAACAGAACGTTCTGAAGCAACTAATAATAATTCTGATATTGGAAAATTACGCTCTTGTAATACGTTTAACATTACTTCTCCTACCATTCCGGTAACACCTACTATGGCTACTTTCATTTTACTTAAAATTTAGAGTGGCAAATGTAGTTTAATGTAGTTTAACGAGCAAGGATTACGATTAAGAATAATTTAAATATAACAAATTGTTGTATTTGTAACATTTGATAATGAAGTATAAAAAACCGCCTGACTTTATAGTAAAAACCAGGCGGCTGTATATGGTTATTAGTGAGTTACTTTTTTAATAAATCTCTAATTTGTGCTAATAACTCTTCTTGTGTTGGTCCTGCTGGTTCTGCTGGAGCTGGAGGAGTTTTTGTTTTGTTATATGCTTTTACAATGATAAACAATACAAAACCTACAATGATTAAGTTTATGATTGCATTTATCCACTTACCGTACATAATTGCGTTTTCTGGCTTGGTTATAGTTCCATCAGCTGCAACAATAGCTTCATCTAGAACTATTTTCATTTCTGAAAAGTCTAATCCTCCTGAAAAATGTCCAACAAATGGCATCATAATGTCGTTAACAAATCCGTTAACAACAAGTCCCATAGCTCCTGCTAATAATACAGCAACTGCTAGGTCTATAACATTACCAGTCATAATAAAATTCTTAAACTCTTTTAACATATTTTTAGTGTTTAATTGGTTAATTAAATGCAATATAATAAAAAAGCTGTGCAGTAAAATAAACTATTTAAGAATAATCCTTTTCACACGTTGAGATATACCTGTAATAAGTTCATAAGAAATAGTACCAGCCGCAGCAGCTAAAGCATCTGCAGAATGATTTTCATCAAATAAGATTACCTCATCTCCTTCCTTGCAGTCTAGATTGGTAATATCAATCATAATCATATCCATACATACATTACCTATAATGGAAGCCTTTTGCCCATTAACGACTACTAAGGCATTATGATTACCATAAATTCTGCCAATACCATCTGCATGACCAATAGGTAAAGTAGCTGTAATTTTATGCGTTTTGGTTATATATGCCCTGTTATAACCAACACTTTCATTAGGTTGTAACTTGTGTATTTGAGAAATGATTGTTTTTAAGCTAGCAACAGGTCTTAAATCTTTATCATACTTTTTATCATTACCAAAACCATAAATACCAATACCGCTACGCACCATATTAAACTGAGCATCTGGATAATTTAAAATTCCTGAGGTGTTTGTAATATGCTTAATTGGAGCGTATCCCAATTTTTCATCCAAATTATCTGTTATCCTTTTATAACAAGCTATCTGATTTTCTGTGAACTCCTTTTCGTTTACATCTTCTGATGCTACTAAATGAGAAAATACAGAGGCTACTTCAATATTTTTGTTTTTCTCTAATTTCTCAATTATGAAATTAACATCATTTTTGCAAAAACCAAGCCTATTAAGGCCAGTATTAAACTTTAAATGAATTAAGTAGTTTGTAATTTTATGAGTTTTTATATATTTTAAAAAAAGCTTTAGTATTCTAGGTGAATAAATACTGGGTTCTAGATTGTATGCAACCAAAGCATCAAAATTAGCAACTTGGGGGTGCAAAACTAATATTGGAATTGTAATACCAGCCTTTCTTATGGCAACACCTTCATTTACATAAGCAACTGCTAAATAATCTGCGCCAATATTTGCCATCTTTTCAGCAATTTTAATATGCTCACTTCCATAAGCATAAGCTTTTACTACTGCCAAAAACTTGGTAGTAGGTTTTATTTTAGACCGTAAATAGTTATAATTGTGTTCTAGAGCGCTTAAATTTATTTCTAGCACTGTTTCTGTTGCCTTTGGCATTATTAATCCTTTTTATTTTTTTCTATTTCTTCAGGTTCAACCACTTTGATTGTCTTTACTTTTTCTTTTAACATTGCTTTATAAAAAGCGGCTCTACTTAACGGCTCATACTCTTCTGTTTCACCAAGCATTACCAAATTGTCATTATTAGATTTTCTAAAACTATAATTAGCTAAATTTCCTGTTCGGGTACATACTGCGTGTACTTTGGTTACATATTCAGCAGTTGCCATTAAAGCAGGCATTGGACCAAATGGGTTGCCTTTAAAATCCATATCTAAACCAGCAACTAGTACTCTAATTCCTTTATTTGCTAGGTCATTACATACAGTAATAATTTCGTCATCAAAAAACTGAGCTTCATCTATACCAACAACATCACAACCATCTGCTAAAAGTCTAATATTTGCAGCGGCAGGTACTGGCGTAGATCTAATCTCATTGGCATCATGAGAAACAACCATTTCCTCATGGTAACGTATATCTACAATGGGCTTAAAAATCTCTACTTTTTGTTTTGCAAATTGCGCACGTTTTAAGCGTCTTATAAGTTCCTCTGTCTTTCCAGAGAACATTGATCCACAAATAACCTCTATCCAGCCAAATTGTTCTTTAGGGTTAACAGTATTTTCAAGAAACATTTTGTATTTTTAGACGAAAATAAAGCGTTTTTCGTTCTTATTTAATAGTTCTACTAAAATTGTTGAAAAATTTCACCTTTTAAAGGTTAAAAAATAGAAGAAGATGAAGCAAAAATTGAAAGAAGAATTGGTTAAAATGTCTACAGACATACTAACATCTAATAAATTAAATGACATATCTGATTTGTATGAATCTGCAAAAGCTTTATATGAAAAATTAGCCGTTTTAAAATTCATTGAAGAAAAACTACACGATGTTGAAATTGATGTAACCAAGAACGTAATTGCAGAAAAATTTGAAAAACTGGCAAATGCTGTTATTTATGAAAATAGCAGTGTACCAGAAAACAATCCACACCAAGAAGACATAATTACTCCTGGAATAGATACCATTATAGGTATGGTTACAGAAATGCCATCTGAAAAAAGAACTGATGATGCCTTAAACGAGTTTATATCCAAACCAGAGTATATGAAGAACGACAAAGAACTTTTTATGCCAGAAGCTAAAACTCATATTGTAAAAGAAAAAACCATAAGTAACAGTATTAAAAAAGAAGTAAAAATAGACCTCAATGATAGGCTTGCCTTTGTAAAACACCTTTTTAATGATAATAATGATGATTACAACAGAGTCATATCACAATTAAGTACTATTGATACACAAGAACGTTCTGTTTCTTTTATTGTAAATATGATAAAGCCAGATTATAATGGATGGGTAGGAAAAGAAGAATATGAAGAACGTTTTATGGCCGTTATAGAGCGTAAATTTTCTTAAATTAATTTTTGTAATCATATACCATAAATTGGTTCTACATTTTATGGCTTTTATTTTCAGCAATGGGAAAACTATATTTGGTACCTACTCCAATAGGAAATTTGGAAGACATTACATTTAGAGCAATAAAAGTTTTAAAAGAAGTAGATTTAATCTTGGCTGAAGATACACGCACCAGTGGCAAATTGCTACATCATTATAGCATAGACACACAAATGCACAGTCACCATATGCATAACGAGCATAAAACGGTAAACGGAATTGTAAAACGCATACAAGCAGGAGAAAACATTGCCCTTATATCAGATGCAGGAACACCTGCCATATCTGATCCTGGATTTTTGCTCACACGTGCTTGTGTAGAAAACAATATTGAAGTAGATTGCCTACCTGGCGCTACTGCATTTGTACCTGCATTGGTAAATAGCGGACTACCTAATGATAAGTTCATTTTTGAAGGCTTTTTACCTGTTAAAAAAGGAAGACAAACACGTTTAACTTTGTTAGCAGAAGAAACACGAACTATGATTTTTTACGAATCTCCTCATAAATTATTGAAAACATTAAGTCATTTTATGGAATACTTTGGTGCCAACAGACCTATATCGGTTTCTAGGGAACTTACCAAATTATTTGAAGAGACCGTGCGTGGAACTACACAAGAAGTTTTAGAACATTACACCGCTACCCCCCCCAAAGGAGAAATTGTTATTATTGTAGGAGGGAAAAACAAAAGGGAAGATGTTCCCGTATGAATTTCTTAACTTTAAGCTTTGTAAATTTTACCCCATATGATTCTTAAAAAATTTCTTCTTTTTCTACTACTGATGACTCTTGTTGCATCTTGTAAGTCAGATCCAAAAGAAAATAAGTTAACAACATCTGAGTATTCAGATTTTTTAAACAAAACGTTCACAGGAGATTTAGCGTATAAAACCACTTCTTTTGTTGAAAAATATTGGCGTGTTGTTGGTAACACAGGATTTAATGCAAGCATACAAAATGTTGCAGACGCATTAGAAAATGCAGGTTTTGTACTTGAAGAAAAAGCAGACAGCACAACTATTTTAACTTACAGAATAGAAAAAAGGTCTTTAAAACAACCCACTTGGGAATCTATTGATGCTTTTGTACAGCTAAATAATGAAGAAGAGCCTTTGTTACAGCATAAAACCAATAGAAATATGATTGCCTTAAACTCCTATAGTACCACTAAAGAAGGTGTTACTGCAGAAGTAATTTATATTAAAGATATTTCTAAGTTAAAAGAAACCAACGTAAAAGGGAAAATAGTTTTTGTAGAAACAAGTCCTGCTAAAGTTTTTAAAACTGCTATTGTAGAGGGTGGTGCTGTTGGTATTGTATCTTACAATAATCCTGATTATTTACAACCAGAAAAAAATACAACATCTATACAATTTAGGTCTATCCCTTTAAATGAAGAAGAAAAGTCTTGGGCCATTGCACTTTCTTATGCGGCAAAAGAAAGATTAAAAAATAAACTCTCTAAAAGCCCCGTAAAACTTACGGTACAAATAAAGACAAAAATTTACCCATCAGAAGAATTAACATTAGTTGCAGACATAAAAGGAACTAAAAATCCTAAAGAAAGATTAGTGTTTAGCGCACACGTACAAGAGCCAGGCGCAAATGACAATGCCACAGGTGTTGGTGTTGCTTTAGAAATGGCAACATTAACCGCTACGCTTATTAAAGAAGAAAAACTAAGTACAGACAGAACATTAACCTTTTTATGGGGAGATGAAATCATATCTACAAGAAGATATGTAGAAGAAGATAGTATTAGAGCAAATGACATTAAATGGGGTATTAGTCTTGATATGGTAGGTGAAAATACTGAGATTACTGGTGGTTCCTTTTTAATAGAAAAAATGCCAGATCCCAGTGCTATTTGGACAAGAGGAAAAGACAAGCATACAGAATGGGGTGGTAGTGTACTAAAATTAGAACAAATGAAACCTCATTATTTAAACGATTTTGTAATTCGTATATTTAAAGAACAAGGAAAACGTGCCAATTGGGAAGTGAATACAAACCCTTTTGAAGGAGGAAGTGACCATACTCCTTTTTTAAGAGCAAATATACCAAGCGTTTTATTTTGGCACTTTACAGATCAGTTTTACCACACAGATAATGACCGATTGGATAAAGTTTCCAAAACAACACTTAAAAATGTTGGAGTTGCTGCATTAGTTAGCGCATATACACTTTTAAATGCCGATGAAAATACAGCAAAAACAGTAATAACAAACATTGAAAATGCTGCTGTAAATCGTTTACAAGAAGAATTGAAACAAAGCAAGATTGCATTAGAAAATGGAGATGAGCTAGAGACACAAATTGCAATTTTAAACGCTTGGCAAGATTGGTACATAAAAGCCTCTTTAACTACTTATGATATGGTAAACGACAGTATGTTGTTACAACCTAGCATTACTAAAACACAAAATATAATTAAGGCTACTACCAAAAAAGCCATTATTGAGTTACATAAATAAAATTCATTTTTTAAGATGACATTAGAACAATTTAAGGAGAAATTAAGCAATACACCTGCTAAAATTACATTTGAAGACACAATGAGCGTAATTGAAAATAACTATTTTTTTACTCCAACAGCCTTTAAAAATGGTCTCCTACAAAATAAAGCAGGGGAAAATTCTGGTTCTTGTAAATTATTTTCATTTGCCATAGAACAAAAGTTTTCAAAAAATGAAACTCTAGCCTGTTTTGGTACATTTTACACAAAAGATGTTTTACAAGACCCTAGTGGCAACAACCATCAAAACATTCGGAATTTTATGCAAACAGGATTTAGCGGTTTAGTTTTTAAATCAAAAGCTTTACAAGAAAAATAATGATATATAAAATAGACAAAGTATATAGACATAACTATATATTAGTGCTTTGCTTACTTGCTTTTAGCTGCAATAATAGTGTAAAAGAAACTACGAGTGAAAAAAGTGTTGTCTTACCAAACGGCATACACTTAACAGTTGTAAAAACAAATAAATACAGAACATCTGTAGGCATATTAACAAATACTAATTATGGCACAACACACTCCTACAAATACAATGTTTTATTAAACGAGCCAAATATTAACTGGAGCTATGGAAGTGGAGAACCAAAAAACCTCTTATTCTGTAAAGACACCACATATATTCATTATGTAAACAAAAATAGTTACCCCATAAAAGTTACAGATTCTATTACAAACACTATAACTACAAAATATACTCACAAAGTAGAAAATATGTATCAGAAGTATATAGACAAGCGTTATTTTTTCAATCTTTTTGGAGATGATTTTTGGTTAGATATTACTCCTGAACGTTACAACAAAATTAAAAATTTATGTTCAGAGTATGTTATTCCTAATGATAATGAGCTTACTCTTTCTCAGGAATAACATATAAAACAAAACCCTACCAAATAGGCAGGGCATTATGCATTTATTTTATAATTTTTTTTTAGTAAGCGCTTCCGTTGTGCTTACCTTTTACCCAACCGTATTTTCCTAGGTATTGATTTCCACTTTCTACAGCGCCATCTTCAATGGAAGTTCCCATAGAATCATTCCATCTATTTAAATATCCAAATAGAGAAATAACACCTAACATTTCAACAATCTCGCCTTCGTTCCAATACTTATATAGGTTTTCTTTAATTTTCTCATTTACGGTATTAGGCACTTGAGACGCTGCCAAAGAAAAGTCCAATGCTGCACGTTCAGCATCAGAAAATGCAGCGTGCGTTCTATACTCCCAAATATTATCTAATTGTTCTTGCTCTGCACCATAACGTTCTGCTGCTCTTATAGCGTGTGCCTGGCAATATCTACAACCAGTTGCATTACTACTTACCCAAGCAATCATACGTTTTAAAGCAGATGTTACTCCGCCTTCATTTGCCATCACCGCCTTGTTTAAGTTTATAAATGCTTTTGATATAGCAGGTCTATGTTGCATTGTTAAGACCGAATTAGGGCAAAAACCTAAGGTTTCATTAAAAAATTGTGCCAATTCTCTTGTTTCAGAATCATGATTTGGGTCTAACGGTTCTACTAAGGCCATAGTTCTATATTTAATTGTATTTTTGAACCTACAAGAAACAAAAAATTATGAGTACAACAAATCATATTACAACAAAATGGATGGGGAATATGGCTTTTGAGAGCACTAATCCATCAGGGAACAGTCTAACAATAGACATTGCAAAGGAAGATGGCGGTGGCGGACAAGGTTACAGACCTAAAGCTTTAATGCTTTCAGGATTAGCTGGCTGCTCTGGTCTAGATGTTGCCTCTTTAATGAAAAAAATGAAGTTAGAGGTTAATGAATTTACTATTGAAACTATTGCTAATTTAACAGATGAACACCCAAAATATTATAATTCAGTTTCTATAGAATATCATTTTCACGGTGGTAATTTAGACGAAAAAAAATTGCAAAAAGCAGTAGACTTATCTGTTGAAAAATATTGTGGTGTTATGGAAATGTTTAGACGCTTTGCAACACTAGAAATTAAAACTGTTTTTCATCACGTTTAACAATTAGTTTTTAGCTTTAAATTTAATTTGTATAGTAAGGAAACAGATTCTTTAATAATTTACTTTTTATAAGAGCAAGAATCAAGTTTTTTAAAAAAAATTGATATAGAAGATAGACTAGTAGAATTTGCATCGGAAATAATACTTTTTTGTAAAGATTTACCAGCAGATATGACTGGTCAATATTACGGAAATCAACTTTTACGTTCTGGAGGCAGCTCTGCTCTTAACTTTTGAGAAGCTCAAGGGACAAATTCTAACAGGGATTATGTTTTTAAAGCAAGTTTATCACTTAAAGAACTAAAGGAATCTAGAGTAAATTTAAAAATTTTGACAACAGTTAAGTTATGGTAATGAAAAAAGAAGAGCTTTGTTACTAAATGAAGCAGAAGAACTAATTAAAATTATTGCGATTATTATTAAAAACAAGAAAAAGTAAAATTAGATTTTTAAACTTAGTTTTTAGCTTGATTCTTGATTCTAAGCTCTTGATTCTTTTAACTTAAACTATAAAATAAAACCCTTTATGCGTTGGACCATAAAACCTAAACCTGATGCTGCTAAAATAGCAGAGCTAGAAAAAGCTCTTCAGGTAGATGAGGTTGTGGCTAATCTATTATTACAACGTGGTATTTCTACTTTTGAAGAGGCTAAAAAGTTCTTTAGACCAGAATTATCTCATTTACACAATCCTTTTTTAATGAAGGATATGGACGTAGCGGTATACCGAATTGAACAAGCCATTGCTAATGAAGAAAACATAATGGTTTTTGGGGATTATGATGTAGATGGTACTACCTCGGTAGCACTGGTTTCTTCATATATACAATCCTATTATTCAAATGTTACCACTTATATTCCAGACAGGTATAAAGAAGGGTATGGTGTTTCTTATGCAGGTATAGATTATGCAGAAGACAACGGAATCACACTTATAATTGCATTAGATTGTGGTGTAAAGGCACTAGACAAAGTTGCCTATGCCAAAGAGAAAGGAATAGATTTTATTATCTGTGATCACCATAGACCAGGAAGTACATTGCCAGATGCTGTTGCCATTTTAGATCCTAAACGTAATGATTGTAACTACCCTTATGATGAACTTTGTGGTTGTGGTGTAGGTTTTAAATTAATACAAGCTTTAGGCTCTAAAAAAGGTGAAACCATAGAAGATTTAATTCCGTATTTAGACTTGGTAGCAACTGCAATTGGTGCAGACATAGTTCCAATTACTGGGGAAAACAGAGTATTAGCTTATTTTGGGTTGCAAGTAATTAACACCAATCCTAGAATTGGTTTTAAGGCCATCATAAATCAAATAAAAAAAGACGTTCTTACTATAACAGATGTTGTTTTTATCATTGCTCCACGCATAAATGCGGCAGGTAGAATAGAGCACGGGTTACACGCTGTAAATTTGCTGACTGAAACCAATTTAGAACAAGCAGAACAATTTGCTGCTACCATAGAACAGTACAACTCCAATAGGCGAGAACTTGATCAAGAGATTACAAAAGAAGCCTTAATTCAAATTACAGAAAATAAAGAAGAAGAAAAATTCACTACCGTAGTATACAATGAAAATTGGCACAAAGGTGTTATTGGCATTGTAGCTTCTAGACTAACAGAAACCTATTATAGACCCACTCTTGTTTTTACTAAAAGTGGCGATAAACTAGCTGCTTCTGCACGTTCTGTAAAAGGTTTTGATGTTTACAATGCGCTAGAAAGTTGTGCAGAACATATGGAGCAATTTGGCGGACACAAATATGCTGCTGGCTTAACATTAGCAGAACCCCAATTTAGTGGATTTAAAACTCGGTTTGAAAAAGTAGTCTCAGAAACCATAGACCCCAATTTATTAATTCCAGAAATTTCCATTGATGCTCAACTTAGTTTTAATGAAATAAGCCCAAAACTTATGCGTATTATTAAACAAATGGAACCTTTTGGCCCAGGTAATATGTCTCCAATTTTTATGGCAGATGATTTATATGATACTGGTTATGCAAAAGGTGTTGGACAAGAAGAAGCTCATTTAAAGTTAACAGCTAAACAAAATGGCTCTAAACCCATTGGCGCAATTGGTTTTAACTTAGGAGATAAGCTACAGCTTGTTAAAAACAAAAAACCATTTTCTGCTGTGTTTTCTTTAGATGAAAACGAATGGCAAGGTACGGTTAGCCTACAACTAAGACTACGAGATATTAGATAAAAAAAGCCCAAACACTCCTGCTTGGGCCCTTCAACTAAACTAACTCAAAACTTAACTTTAGATAGATGATATTTCTAATTAAATAGAAATTAATCAACTTAATTGTAATTTGTATAAACCTGATTTTATTTAAGAGTTTGCTTTAAAAAAACCGTTAAATAGAGTAATTTTTTTTCTTCGTTTTACTATGAAAAAAATTGTATCGCCCTTTCGGCAAGTTCAAGATGACAAGGCTTTTGGTTTAAAATTTATTTGTCTTCTATACAATTTTCTAACATTAAACATAGGTTAAAAAGTAGTTACCCCTTTATTTGGTTGATAAACGTAGTTAAACGAATAATGTTGAGAAATACCAGATGTATCCTTATCCTTATAGTAACTTAAAATTTCGAACTTTGCATAATTGCCGTTGTTTGTTCTTACCACAATCACTTTTCCTGCAATAGGTGAAATTATATGTGTTTTTGGGTTATAATTATACCATCCGTTTCCAGAGCCAGTGGTTATTGCTAGCCCATTTACTGAACTATCTGTTTTTAATAAAGAAACTTTAACTTCTTCAATACTAGCTAAAGTCCCTGATGTAATATAAATAGCTGCTTTTCCTGTACGTGCTAGCTGGTCTTCTGCCGTTGCCTCACCACCATTGACCAATATAGTAGAGCCTCTAAAAGCAATGTCCCAATTATCAGACGTAGTTGTGGCTCCAGTCTCAAAAGAAAATTTAATATAGTCCCCAGAAATAGTAGGTGGATTAGTAGTATAATCTGCTTTTTGTTCTGCTTTTAAATTTGTTATAGTTTTAGTTTCTACAGCCTCTAAAGCAGTAGTGTCATCATCCTTATTACAAGAAGTAAAAGCTATAAATAATGTTAGTAGTGTAAAAAATTTAATTGTTTTCATATTGTTTGTTTATGTATTAAAATTGAATGTTAAGTTTTCCGTATATAATGCGCCCAGCAATATTGCTTATATTTTGAGTGTCTGTAAACCCTAATAAATTATCAATTCCAAAACCTAGTTGATAGTTCTTATAAAAAGTTTTGTTTATTGCCCAATTCCAGATGCTATAACCACTTACAAAATCATCATAAGCATCTAAAAAATTATTACTATTGGTATCATAAAGTCCATATTTGCTTCTAAAAACACCACGTAAATTTGTATTTGCAGACCATTTGGGGATGTTATAAAAAACTTTAAAATTCGCCGTATGTCTAGATCTGTTATACAATCCAAAATAATGTGTCTTTCTTAACTGAAAAGAGGATGAGCTAGAAGATTCTCTGGCATATACTTCTCCGTTATTAAATGCTTTTTCTGCCTTTTTATCTTTAGCATACAAAAGTTGATAGCCAGCGGCTATTTTTAGTTGAGAATTAGGCTTCCAAGTAGAATTAAATTCTAATCCCTCAGTATAAACTTCATTCACATTGTAATAACTAAAGACATTTTGTCCGTTGGTTTTATTTGCAATTACCCGTGTATCTATTAAATCTTTAATGTTATTCCTAAACAAATTAATTGATAATGAAATAGTGTGTAAAGGCTTATAATCTACTCCTACGTTTACCCCTATAGAATTTTCAGGACTTAATTCTGAACTAAATTCTGATATAGGAACAATAATATTCGCAATTTGTTCTTCCTTTTCTAATTCAGCAATTCTTGTACTTACGGCATTATATCCTAAAACAGTATATCCTACAGTAGCATTAGAAAAATCGAAATACAGCTGCCTAAAATCTGGCGATTTAAAGCCATAACCCAAAGACCCTTTTACTGCAAGGGTACTATTAATCTGATAGCGTAAGGCTCCTTTAGGACTAAACTGAGATTTATATTTGTTATGTGCATCAAAACGGGCACCTATTAAAATATTGATTTTTTCAGATAGATTAGTATCATATTGCAGGTATAGGTAAGGAGAATTAAATGTAGGGTTTGTTGAAAAATATGTTCGTTTCAATGTCTCGTGAGACAACCCTAACCCACCTATAAAAATACTTTTATTATTAGGTGTATAAGCCCCTCTAATTTCTGGCCTTAGTAGCAACTGATTAAAATAAGCTTCACTAAAAAGAGAATTATCTGGGTTGTTCAAATACTCTTCTGCTTTGTATCTAGTGGCATAAAATTCTAAATAGCTATTCCATTTTGTACTGTATTTATGTTCTAATTTTAAATGTGTATTCCACTCCTTAATCTCGCTTTCTCCTTTTAAGGTTTCAGAGGCAATATAATCTTGTTTCTGAGTGTAATATCGTCCAGAAATAAGAAAGTCTGTTTTATCAGAAAAATCATATAATACCTTAGTGTTTAGCGTATAATTACTAAAAGGTTCAACAGTATTAAGAGTTGTAGATGTGTCTAAATTATACCCATCGCTATTATAACTATTAAAATAGGTGCTAAAAGAAACCTTCTTCTTTTTATAACTAAGATTCACTCCTAAATCGTTCCCATTAAAGCTTCCATACCTATTACTTAAAGATCCTTTAAAGCCTTCTTTAGCCTTTTTAGTAATTATATTAATTATACCTCCCATAGCTTCACTTCCGTATAAGCTAGAAGAAGCACCTTTCACAATTTCTATTTGTTTAATATTACCGACCGTTATTCGGCTTAAATCTAATGTTCCAGCAGACCTCCCTATTAAAGGAACACCATCTATTAGTAGTAATGTATATTGTGAATCTAACCCTTGTATTTGTATTCCTTCTCCCCCTCCAAAATCAGGTACTGTAATAAGACCTGTTTGTTCGTTTAATACATTATGGAGCCTAAGAGAATTAATTTGCTTTATTTCTGTATTGGAAATTAACTGTGCTGGTAACGGTAAAGAAGATAACTGCCTAATAGTTTTTGTTGCACTAATTATAACCTCATCTAAATTTTGAGTTGCAACTGTATCTTTCTTTGCAACCGCTTTTTGACCGTTTAAAACAGTAGAAAAAAGGAAGAAAAAACCAAGTTTAACTTTATTATTTAGAATCATTCCTAATAATTTTCAGCAAATATATATGTTATTTTTATTCAATCTAAATAAATTTAATATTTTTGTCAAAAGAAAATAGACATCAACTAACAATTACATTAATATGAAAAGAGTATTTTTTTTAGGATTGGCAATAGTTATCCATAGCCTACAAGGTTTTGGTCAAACCAAAAAACAACAAGACATCCAGTCTATAAAAGATATGTGTGGTTGCTTTAAGGTAAATTTTAAATACACTGAGACCTTTGCTCCAGAAATAGATTATGAAAAACATTTAGATTATACCTCTGGCGCTTTAGAATGGGCAGAATTAATTGAAGATACCAACAATAAATTGTCCATTCAGCATTTATTGGTCATAAAAGACACAATGGTAATTAAGCACTGGAGACAAGACTGGCTATATGAAAACCAACGTGTTTTTCATTATGATAAAGACAACAAATGGGTTTTTAAAAACCTTCCTAAAGAGGCAGTAAAAGGACAATGGACACAAATGGTATACCAAGTAGATGATAGTCCTAGGTATTCTGGATCTGCTACTTGGATTCACGCCGATGGTAAAAACTATTGGGAAAACAAATCCGATTCTCCATTGCCAAGAAGAGAGTATTCTAAAAGAAGTGATTATAATGTAATGTTACGTGGCAATAGGCATGAAATTACTACTAATGGGTGGTTACATGAACAAGACAACGATAAAATAATAAGAGAAAATGGAAAAAAAGATGTGTTACTAGCTCAAGAAAAAGGATATAACACTTACATAAAAGTCCCAGATGAGCAATGCAAGGCAGCAAAAGATTGGTGGAAAAACAATAAGGAATTTTGGGCAAAAGTAAAGACTTCTTGGGACAAAGTATATGATAATAACAGTGAAATACAATTAGCTAAATCACTGGATAAAAAACCTTTATTTATGCATTTTTATGATTTGGAAAAGAAAAATGCGAGTAAAGAAGAAATATTATCACTAATTCAAAAATTTGCAAAACATAATACTTTGGAGAATGGTGCTGATAAATAAAAAATTATGTTTTGTTCTTTTATCAATTGTTCTATTGTCTTTTAACACAATGCAATTACCAGAAAAGCTACTAAAAAAGGTAAATGCTGCAATTGTGTCTTCTTATGAAACGGAATCTTTTAGTTTAAGTGGGGTGTCTAGCACAGACATTTCACAAAAAGATCATTTGTTTAAAATTCTTAAAGCTGATGAACTTATGGGCTATGCATATGTTGGGGAAGCTGATAGTATGAAAAACGTTTTTGATTATATAATACTTTTTACACCAGACTTAAACATAAAAAAAACCAAGGTTTTAATTTATAGAGAAGAACATGGTAGACAAATTGGAGCCCAACGCTGGCTGAAACAATTCATTGGTATGTCTACTAACAAAAAACCTATATATGGAGAAAACATAGATGCTATATCTGGTGCAACCATATCTGCAAAAAGTATGACTACTGCCATAAAAGATGCGCTACAAACAATGGATACTTTAAAAAATAAAAATATTATTTAACAAAAAGAATATGAAAGACATTAACGCTATTTATTATAATCATTTTGGCATTGCCTTTCAGTGGAAAAATGGAACAGTAAAAAACCATAAAAAAATACAAATAGTTTTTAGAGACACTGGGTTTCTACTTACTAAAAAGGAGTTGGCACGGTTTTCTAACAAAATAGAACATACCATAAAAGAAAATTCTGTGTGCAATTGCTGTACCAAAAAAGAAGTATGTAGGTCATTATTGTTAGAGACCCCTGTACCACAAGTTAGCCTTGCTGTTAGTAAAAATGAACTAAGTGCTATTCAAGATTTAATTGAAGGAACCTTATTTCAATTAAATATGGACAGCTATTTAGATGAGATATGTAAAAAACAATAAAGTAAAAAAATGTTTTTACACTACATTTGTTTCTTATTTTGTTTTTAAATGGATCCATACTCGGCTTTACGGTATAAAGAATTTAATATCTTTTTAATTGTACGCTTTGCAATGGTTTTTGCCTGGTCTATGCAATTCATTGTAATAGAGTGGCAAGTTTACTCCTTAACCAAAGACCCATTATCATTGGGTATTATAGGTTTAATGGAAGTTATTCCTGCTGTTTCTATGGCGTTGTTTGCGGGTCACATTGTTGACCAGAAAGAAAAACGAAACTTATTAGTTAAGTGTATTTTAGGTTTTTCTGTTATTAGTTTTGGTCTATTTATTCTAAGTTGGCCAGAAATTGTGGCACAAACTTCTACCAGGACAATTTTATATGCCACTTACTTTTTAGTCTTTTTGGGCGGTATTGTAAGAGCCTTTTTAGGGCCAACCATATTCTCTTTAATTGCACTTATAGTACCTAAAAAGATATATCCCAATGCAGCTACTTGGAGCAGTACCACCTGGCAAATGGCTTCTGTTTTAGGTCCTGCACTAGCAGGTTTTTCTATTAGTTGGATTGGTGTACATTGGTCTATGTGTTTAATCTTTGCTTTTTCAATATTTGCATTGTTAACACTATCGCAAATTTCCCAAAAGCCTATACTAAACCCTAAAATTGGAGAACCTGTTTTTAAAAGTTTAAAAGAAGGTCTACATTTTGTATTTAAAACTAAAGCTATCTTTGGTGCCCTAACCCTAGATATGGTTGCTGTTCTTTTTGGTGGTGCTGTTGCTTTATTACCTGTTTTTGCACAAGATATACTACACGTGGGTTCTGAAGGGTTTGGAATTTTAAGAGCCGCACCTGCAGTTGGGGCAGCAATAACAATGTTTGGATCCACATATTTTCCGTTACACAAAAATGCAGGTAAAAAATTACTTTTAGCAGTGTTTGCATTTGGTATCTGTATTATTGTTTTTGGTTTATCTACTTATTTTTGGTTATCCGTAGCTGCATTGTTTTTTAGCGGAGCTGTAGATGGCGTTTCTATGATTATTAGACAAACCATTTTACAATTAAAAACTCCAGATCATATGCGAGGTAGAGTAGCCTCTGTAAATTCTATGTTTGTTGGGTCATCTAATGAGTTAGGTGCTTTTGAGAGTGGACTAACAGCAAAATTAATGGGCACTGTAACCGCTGTTGTATTTGGCGGCACAATGACATTACTTACTGTTGGTGTTACAGCCATTGGTTCTCCAAGTTTTAGAAAACTAGATTTACAAAAAGACATAGAATTACATGAAAAAGAGAACTAAATACTACTTTTCTATTTTATACAAAATGTTTTATCTTGTACTACATAAAACACATATTAAAAACCCTCTATTTTAACGTTGATACTTAAATTAGTGCCAGCAAAAAGGTTTAATGGTCTGCTTTATTAACGTGAGTTTTATGTAAGAATTTGATTTAAAAAAGCTGTTAAATTGAGTAATTTTTCATAGTGAAACAAAGAAAAAATTGTATTACTCTTTCAACAAGCTCAAAATGACTGGGCTTTTGGATTAAAATTTACTTGCCTTATTATACAGTTTTCTATCGAAAATTACTCTGGCTAACATAAATTTTATTACATCTAACTTATGTTGTTAAAGTCTAACTCTGTTTAAACAAATGAAAGCAATATTAACCAGACTTATTATACTATTATCTTTCAATTGTATAAGCGCTCAAAATTTAGTTAAAAACTCCAGCTTTGAAAGCTATAAATATTGCCCTGACGATATTAGTAGGTTTAACAAAAACGTTCTGTATTGGTCTGTTTTACTAGGCACAACAGATTATATGAATACTTGTAGTAGAACTGTTAGCTTTAATAACCATAACGGAAAACAAACAGCAAGAAGCGGCAACGGTTATGCTGGTATATATGTTTTTTCAAAAAATAATTATAGGGAATATATACAAGGAACGCTTTCTAAAAAATTAGAAAAAGATAAAAAATATATTCTTACTTTTTATGTTAGTCTAGCTGATTATGCTACTATAGCTATTAAAGACTTTAGTGTACTTTTTACCAATAGCGAATTAAGTTATAATGACTTTACCTCTAACCTAAGTAATACATTAGTTACACCAAAAACGGTCTCTAAAATAAAAGGAATTCTATATAATTTCTATGACCAACCAGAACCAATTTATTATAAGAGTAAACAAATTTGGATGCAAGTTCACATTCCGTTTATCGCCAAAGGCTATGAAACAAATTTTATCATAGGAAGTTTTGTTTCTAATTCCAAAACAAAGAAAATTAAATTTACTAAAAGCTCTAAGCAAAAACAATTTTCTTATTATTATATAGACGATGTTAGTGTTGAATTAAAAAACAGAGAACAAAACCCTATTGTTGAAGAAACTATACCAGAAATAGTAGAAACAGTATTACCCACTATAGAAAACAACAAAATTTATTCGTTTGCAAGCGTTTTGTTTGAGTTTAACAAAGCTGTTTTATTACCAGAATCTCAACTAGAACTAAATACAATATCAGAACTATTGCTTAAAAACAATAAACTAGTCATTGAAATTTATGGGCATACGGATGCCGTAGGAACTAAAGAACATAATTTAAAACTTTCCAAAGAGAGAGCAAAAGCTGTTGCCAATTATTTAACTACCAAAGAAATTAATAAAAATAGAATTAAATGGTTTGGGTACGGGAGTACAAAGCCTATTACGGATAACACAACTGAAGACAGCAGAACAAAAAATAGAAGAGTAGAGTTTAAGCTAATAGAAGAATAAGTTTAGTACGTAATAAAGAGAATTTTATTAACTTTAGCTCATTGACATCTATTTTTTTATAGGAATTCGTGAATCTCCGATTTCAGTTCATTAATTTTATTGATGATTCGCAGTAGTAAAAAGAATTTATTTCAAGGTCTATAGAAGATATACAAGTAAAAACTAATAGGTCTGATTTTTGGAAAAAACAAGTAAAAAATATTGTTGAATATCATAAAAATCCAGATCGTATAAATTTATTTAAAGTTCAATAAATCGATGGAAATTAAATACCAAACAAAAGAAGAATCTAACAAAGTTCAACAGGAAAGTTTTTTAAAACTTCGACCTATTGAACGTATCTATGCGTTTCTAAACTTGATAAAAAAAGTAAATCGTTTTCCATCAAAAAAAATCAATAGAAAAGACGAAAATTTTGTAATAGAATTAAAATCTACTAAATGAAAAATTGGGAAACAAATATTGATAAGTTTATTGAGCTTTCAAATAAATACGAGGTTAGAATGCTTATGGTAGGCGGTGGCGCCGTTAATTTTCACGGGTATCGTAAAGATAATTTCGACATAATTAAGTCATTAATCAATCTTGGTTCGTTTAAGCTATTCACTGTTGTGAATTGCTTTAGCTCATTGACATCTATTGTTTTTTATAGGAATTCGTGAATCTCCGATTTCAGTTCATTAATTTTATTGATGATTCGCAGTTACAGATTTATAAAAAAATATCTATTTCTTGTTGTGAATTGCTTTCAGTTCATTAATTTTATTGATGATTCGCAGTATCAGCGTAAGTCATAACATATACCTTCCCGTTGTGAATTGCTTTAGCTCATTGACATCTATTGTTTTTTATAGGAATTCGTGAATCTTCGATTTCAGTTCATTAATTTTATTGATGATTCGCAGTTGCCAAAAACAGCATACTTTCAAGGCGTTCGTTGTGAATTGCTTTCAGTTCATTAATTTTATTGATGATTCGCAGTTTTGAATCTGGGAATATCGTGAACGTTCTGGTTGTGAATTGCTTTCAGTTCATTAATTTTATTGATGATTCGCAGTAGATTTGGAAAGATTATAGGCGGAACTTATGTTGTGAATTGCTTTCAGTTCATTAATTTTATTGATGATTCGCAGTAGAAGCTGCGAAAGCGGCTTTAAATGGTTCGTTGTGAATTGCTTTCAGTTCATTAATTTTATTGATGATTCGCAGTTTCAAGAATATATTGTTGCGCTTCAGTACCGTTGTGAATTGCTTTCAGTTCATTAATTTTATTGATGATTCGCAGTACAGGCACTAATTTTAAAACACCAAAACAAGTTGTGAATTGCTTTCAGTTCATTAATTTTATTGATGATTCGCAGTTGCCATTCTTAGCATTTGAGAGGTACTCATGTTGTGAATTGCTTTCAGTTCATTAATTTTATTGATGATTCGCAGTAGAGATTACGCAAATCTCTAGGAAAAAACGGTTGTGAATTGCTTTCAGTTCATTAATTTTATTGATGATTCGCAGTAAGGCAAATACTTGCAGAGCGAAGAATATCGTTGTGAATTGCTTTCAGTTCATTAATTTTATTGATGATTCGCAGTTTTGGTTTCGCCATTAACCAATCCTCACTGTTGTGAATTGCTTTCAGTTCATTAATTTTATTGATGATTCGCAGTGGCAACATAGTCTATTATATCTTCTGGCATGTTGTGAATTGCTTTCAGTTCATTAATTTTATTGATGATTCGCAGTTCTATATTAAAAGTTATGTCTATATCTAATGTTGTGAATTGCTTTCAGTTCATTAATTTTATTGATGATTCGCAGTGTTAGTCCTTTAATTACTTTCATGGATCCGGTTGTGAATTGCTTTCAGTTCATTAATTTTATTGATGATTCGCAGTCAGCACGAAAAAGAGCTTTGCGGATAAGTAGTTGTGAATTGCTTTCAGTTCATTAATTTTATTGATGATTCGCAGTAGATGTTCATTTCAAAATGTGGCGTATCTAGTTGTGAATTGCTTTCAGTTCATTAATTTTATTGATGATTCGCAGTTTGCACAAGATCATTCAGAAAGGAAATATCGTTGTGAATTGCTTTCAGTTCATTAATTTTATTGATGATTCGCAGTATTGAATTAAAAATAACATTAACAAAGTTGGTTGTGAATTGCTTTCAGTTCATTAATTTTATTGATGATTCGCAGTATTTCAAAACACCAGTAGTACTATTATGTCGTTGTGAATTGCTTTCAGTTCATTAATTTTATTGATGATTCGCAGTTGCTTGGGTTGATTCCGAACCTGATGTATGTTGTGAATTGCTTTCAGTTCATTAATTTTATTGATGATTCGCAGTACGTTTTGTTATAAAGTTTAAGGCAATTTTGTTGTGAATTGCTTTCAGTTCATTAATTTTATTGATGATTCGCAGTCTTTTGAAGGAGAATCTTATTATCTGTACAGTTGTGAATTGCTTTCAGTTCATTAATTTTATTGATGATTCGCAGTTTTGATCGTGTTTCTCGCTTTTTAAAATCTGTTGTGAATTGCTTTCAGTTCATTAATTTTATTGATGATTCGCAGTTTTTTAAAAAATATATGCACAATAAACAATGTTGTGAATTGCTTTCAGTTCATTAATTTTATTGATGATTCGCAGTATACCCGCTATAAAATGCTGGTATACTGCTTTTTAAGTGTGTTTGTAGCATTGTAAAATAAACTGTAATTGTGTGGCTTTTAGTAGTTTAAAATCACATTTTTACTATTCTAAAAAAGTTCTAACTGTTGGCTAGGGCTTTCAGGTTCTATTTCTTTTTGTCCATGAAAAAGTTCTATCATCCCAAACTGTTTGTCCGTTATTTGCATAATACACACTTTGCCTTGTTTGGGTAAGTTCATTTTGGTACGTTTTATGTGTACCGCAGCATTCTCCCTACTGGCACAAAAACGCAAGTAAATGCTAAACTGAAACATACTAAAACCATCATCTAATAATTTTTTTCTAAACCCACTAGCTTCCTTGCGGTCTTTACGCGTTTCGGTTGGCAAATCAAAAAAAACAAGTACCCACATACTACGGTATTGGTTTAGTCTAGAAAAATTATCAGTTAACATTTTACATAAATTCTGGATACAGTATTTTACGGCTACTACCTAAAAAACATTCGTACAAACTATTGGTGGTACGGCTCATTGCCACCATAAGTGGGCTCCATTTACCGTCAATAAAAACATCTAACGCAGGTATGGTTAATAATTGTGCCTTTAAGCTTTGGTTTAATTCGCTAATATTACCGCCTGCCTCTACCAAACTATACACCAAAGCATCTACATAAATACGGTAAGGCTCCATAATATCATCTGCCAAACAAAACGCATTGTATTTATTTCTGTGAAAAATACCTACACTTGGCAGCATACCAGAACTAACTAAGGCTCTTGCTGTAACTGCACGTAATATGGCATAACCATAATTCAGTAAATTATTTGGCGGCACTCCTTTTTGGTTACGACTAAAATTTTCTATATCACTAAAAAGGGATTGAAAATAATAGGCAGCCGCAATAGCTTCATGATTACCCGCATCACCACTTTTAACCTCTTTTGCCCAACGTTTTAGTTTTAAAGCATTTTTTTGTCTTTGTAGCAAATGGTTGGCTTGGTTGTTTATTTTAGCTTCTATAGTTTGTTGCCACAAATTCTTTTTTAGGGGCACACTAGCATTTAGTTGGTGGCGCATACGTTCTGTTTGCTCGCTATGCCCTACCAAAGGTTGCAATAAAGAACAAGGTAAATGTTGGCTGTCACAAGTTATTACAGCAGTTTTATTTTGTACTAGTTTACGTAGCAAACCATTGGTAATGGTTATTTGCGGATCTTCCAATACCACATACCCCAAATCTTCTATGGCAATGGTTTTTTCTTTTTTGCCTTCTTCAGGAAAATTAACCACCAACTGCTCATTTTTTGTGCTGAGGTATGCGGGATTACCAAAAAAAATAGTGCGTTTTATCATACAACTATGTTTTAGAAATATTTCCTAATCTGTCTATGCTGAGTTTTATACATCTTTCTTTTATTCTAGTTGCATTTGAATCCATAGTTGTTTCCTGCTTATTTAGACTACCTAATTCTCCTTTTTTAGACTTAGAATCATAGTTTTTGATTAAAGAAGCTATTTTTTGAGAAATAAAATGACATTTACTTCCTGTACAACTCACCATTTTATAAATCTGTAATATTTGTTTATTAGTTAATTTTTTAAAATCAACTAATGAGGGGTTTTCAATTTCTTCTTCAGTAGGCACATATACCAAATCATTTGGAGAAAGCGTAAATAAAAATTTACCTTTTTTTGAATTTGGTTGAATAGGAAATCTTTCTGATTTGGGTAGATGAGCTACTTGTTTTTGGTGAGCAATTACTTCATTTAAAGGAATCGTTTCGTAATTGCGTTTTTGTTTTTTCTCATCCCAATAAACAGCAAAAAAAAGATTGGTTCCTTTGGCTGCCTCCACATACTTTTTGCTTTTCGCTGAACTATCATTTTCTGAAATTGAAAACTTACTACCTACTTCAAACACTTTTACTTTATAAATGGGTTGATGATTTTTATCCTGATTGAGCTCAAATATATTTTTGTTTAAATCCTGAACTCCTTCTTCATTAAAGGCTAAATCGTATTTTGGATTTCCTTTTTTATCTAAATAGTTCTTTAAGTGATTAGGAAAAATTACATCTCTAATTCGTTCATCTGTAACCTTTGCCAAATGTTTTTCATTTTTAATGTCAGCTAAAGCAATTCTTACTGAAGTTGCTATTTTTCCTTTAGGTGTATCTATATTATAAAGCCCTGAAACAGTTTCTTTATGCATTGCCTTACGTATGGCCCAATTACTACCTTTGGTTTGCTTGCGAAGTTTTTTTACAGGATTTCCTTTTTTGTCTAGATTAAGGTTCCCATTTTCATCTTTATAAGACCAAAATTTATTGTTGGCTTTATTAATAACCCGCAAATTTTGTTTAAAACTAATGACTGTTTGTTCTAGCTCATTTTTAGCTTCAATTGTAAAAGTAGCCCATGGCATTTGGAATGCTTTGGTATAATCACCTTGTTTGTTTTTAATCAATAACTTATCACGTAAACCAAGATTTTTATTTTCAGCATTTAAAGCACTTAAATAGTTGCTGTGATTGCGAGTGCAACAAGCTACTACCAAAGCGTCTAAGGCGTGATGACGATGGTCTATACGTTTTTTACTAAAGCCTTTTAGTAAGTCATCTGGTACAGTTGGTATGGTGTTGCCATTGGTGTTGGTTGCCGTAAAGTCTTTGGTTTGTGTTAATTGGTTTAAGCGTTCAAACCTTGGCAAAATAAGTTCGTTCCACTTGTCATTTAATCCCCAGTCATTTTTTAGTTTTGAGGTTATAGAACCCGTTACGGGAATCAAGTTTTTTGATGTTGCTTCTTGCTCGCCTTCTTCGCGTACAATATTGCTCAACAAACCTTTAACAAGTTTGCTTATGTAGCGGCTATCATTTAATTGTCTATTGATAAATCCTTCGGGTATATCTTCACTTAACAAGTTCTTGCGTTTTTGAGGATTTTTTTTAAAATACTTACTTATGTGTTCTTCATATTCTGCTAAATCTAAAAGTTTATGACCATTAATTATGCTACCACTCTTCTCTTTTAAGTATTCAAATGCTGTTTTATTGTCTTTATCTTCATTTACTTCACTTTCACAAATTACTTTATTACTCAACGAGTTATCAAAATATCTAGATTGTGGTATAATATGTTCTATTTGGTATTCATACGTAAACAATTTACTTAACGGAATAGGTTTACCAGTATATGGAGAAATATAACCCTGTTCTAACCACAACCTATAGCGTTGAATTTCTTTTTGCGTTGGACTGTTACTACGCCTAATTTTTGTGATTTCATCTTCACTAACCTTTGTGTAATCTACTTTTGGGTTTTGAGAAACACCTTCTTCATAGATTTTTAAAATGTCTTGTTGACTTGGAGAATAGTCTCTAACATTACCCTTAATAGAAGCATCGTTCATTAAGTTTTTTAGAATTTCTCTGATACGATGATTGGTGTTTTCGTTTTCGGTATTTCTTTTAGAAATTTGTTCACGTTTTCCTGCTGGGTTTTTCATTTCTCGACCTAGTTCCACGTGAATCTCGTTGAAAAAACCGGGACTGCCCTCGCCATAATGTTTCCAAATGTCACGTACCACACGTAATGTTTCCGTAATCACTTGTTCTACAATAGGATTACGTAGCGAGTGTTGTTTAAAGTTTTTAAGATAAGTGTTTATATCTTCGGGTGATTTCCAATTTTGGATATCACCAACTTCGGAGTGCCTACCATAAACTAAATACGTTGCTTGATAGGTATTTAACCCTGTTAAAGGATTTTTATCTTTAAACGAAACAAAACTTTTTATAAGTTGTTTTTTCACATCATCATCACTAACATTTGCCAAAGCTTCGGCTAATTCTTTTTTATCGTAATCTTTCTTAAAGCTCATTGCATTAACTCGTTCCATAACTTCGGAGGCACGCTGTTTCATCTTTTCTGAAATATCATTTTCTTTCCAATATTTACCTCTACGCATTAAAGGCAACAATTTGTTTAATGCTTTTTTAGAGTAGCTACCATAATCACTTTTAAAAGGTGGAAATTTGATAAAATTAGCAACAAAGGATTCGTTATCTAAATTGTGTTTTTCCGCAAACTTTTCTAAAGCAGATTTGTATTCATTAATATCTGAAACGGAATAGATAATATGCCACAATTGCTCAAATCTAGATGTAAATGAACTGTCTTTCTTGGTTCCAAGTTGTGTTTTTTCGTTTAAAAAAGTGTTGATATCATCAATACCCTTAACTTTAGTTAAGCGGGAAATGAATTGTGCTCTGGTTTCAGCAAAAGGATACTTTTTATCCTCTATATAATTCCATCGGTAATGTTCTTTTTCAGTTTTATCAATTATTTTTTTATCTATAAAGTATTTAATAAACTGTTTTTGTTCTAATTCTTTTTTACACTGTAAAAACTCGAATAAATTGACCCAGCTATCTTCGTTTGGCAATAACAGATTAGTTACGTCTTTAAGTTCTCCTTTTTCGGTATCAACTTTATTATAAATTTTTAAGTTTTGCAACCACTGCCAATTTCTAAACTCCTGAAATAAAGGATGAGATTTAGGAATTGCTTTTATAGCTTGTTTAACTTCTTCTTTCTTACCTGTTTCTTTGTTGGTTTTAAAATAAATACGTTGCTCTAATTGACAACCAGAAATGTTAGATTTTTGACTTTTTAATGGACGTTGATAAAAAATAATATCATCCATCAGTAAGTAAACAAAATCACTATTTTTTATATTTTTTTGGTGGGCTTCATTTCTTGGATATAATTCTTGAATACAAGTTTTGTATAACTCAGTGGTAAAAAGTTGAGGTTGTAGCTCAATTTGTTTAGCTAATATATTCTTTAATTCTTCTTTATAGAATTTACGCTCAATAGTTTTAATGAGTTTGCCTCTTATTTTTTGAGAAGGTTCTTTTAGTAATTCTTCATAAATGTATTGGCCTACGGTTTTCTTGGATGCATTTATGTCTTGCTCCGTTTTTGCTTTTATAGCAGCCCAATCTTTTTCAGAATCAACAGCTTTGTAAGTATATTTAGTTTCTCCATTCTTTAATGTAGAAATAGTAACAATAAACTCTTTAGTTCTATTTATCCAATCTTCTTTTTTTGTGATTTGTTTGTCATAAACCCATCCATTCTCAAAAACAATGTTGTAAAGAGTATTTCCTTTTACTGCTTCTCCAGAATCAACAACATCTTTAACTTTTAATTGTACAAATTGTTTATTCTTATCATCATCAATTTCTTCCCCTCTTAGTTGGTAGTAACCTCGCTTTTGGTTAAAATTTAAAATGATCCAAGCCAGTTCTTCTTTAGAAACCTTTTTTGTAAGAGCTTTTTTTCTAAGAAAATATATGGTCCAATCATACGGAATTTTAAGGTTGGACCATTGAGCTTTAAAATCATCTAACATTTCATTAAAAGAGCTTTGAAAAATGAAATTGTATTTTGATTTCTCATCAATTTTATAAGCTAATTTTGGTTCAAGCCCATTTTTAAATTGACCTAATTTTTTTTCAAAGTCTATAGAATTTGCATAATGTTTTGGCAGAAAATCTAATATATTTAATACTCTATGTAATCGTTCTCGACGTAAATTGTCTCTCTGGTATAACTTTCTAACACCTCTGTAATTAGTTCTTTCTGCGGTTTGTGAGTGAGATTGGCCAGCATCAAATTTTCCAAGTATGTCTTGGCTCATTGGGATTATTCTAACTCCTAACCCATCAATATTGCCTTCCTTTTTTTCAAAGTTGTGTTGTATTAATGACCACCCAATGCTATTGGTGCCTAAATCCAATCCTAAAATTCGTTTCATTTGTATACTTTTTTTAAAACTAAAAGTTTATTTTTTATATCTATTACGGAAAACTGTATTCTCTATTTTAAATTATTTTTATATCTTTATAGTACTGAAAGCAATTCACAATAAGGATTATTCCGTTGTGAAAACATTTAAGCCGCCTCGACTTCCAATTCGGGGCATTTTTTTTGCTAAATGTTTAGCTTTTTTCTTTTTAATAAATTTTTGGGGGGCTTGTTAAAAACAAGATAAACTTACACCCCGAAGATAAAATAAATAATGAAAAAAGTAGTCCTTTATAACATAAATCTGTAAACCTAAGTTAGATCTATAGGTTTAAAAAATCAAAAAAAAAGCCATTAAGTGAAACATTCTTTAAGTGAAACAAATAAAAATTGTATTGAGCTAAACTCTATAAATAACTATCAGGATTAGGTAAAAACTTAAAACTTATTTAGTCTAGTACATATTTTTCTATCAAAAAACTTTCTAATTGAGTCTAGGGTATAAAAAACGTAATTTCATTAAAGCTACAAAAGCTTCTATAGCGCATCATAATTAGAAAGAAAATTATAGTGGCGCAGTAATAAATTTTAATCTAAAATAGTTTCTACAATTATATATTTTACATTAAAAATTTACCTCAATTAATAAGATTTAACTAAAATAAAAAACAGATTAGTATTAAACATTTTGTAGTTCATAAATATATAAATGTAATAAATAGCCTACATAAACGTTTTTATATCTATATTAATTAAAAAAAACATAATGAATACAAAAAGAATCGCTTATTTAATTTTTTTAAGTTTATTTACATTGATAATAGCATTTTCAATATACAACTACATTTTTAATTTTGAAGAAACTCTAGAACAATTTAATATTTTAGGATATCCAGAGCATCTTATTCATACTTTGGTAATTTTTCAAATACTTGGATTAATTATTATATTAACCAACAAAGGAGGCAAATTAATAGATGCTGCCTATACTGGGTTCTCTTTTAATCTTGTGTTGGCTATAATTGCACATTATCAGACAAGTAAAGGCAATGGTGCTATTGCTGTTATTTCTCTTATTTTACTTTTTATAATATACTATTTAAATAATATACTTAAAGGTGAAAGAGGTAAAGTTTATAGAAGATAAAATGTAGGTTAGTACAATAAATTTTAATTATTATCCTTGTATTTTTCTAAACTTAATTTTTCTCCATCAAAAACTCCATAAGTATAGTAATTAATCCAGTCACCTAGGTTAACATAAGTAGATGCTTCATTTAAATTTATTCTCATTGGTAAGTGGCGATGTCCAAAAACAAAATAATCATAGTGTTTTGTTTCTAACTTTCGTTTGGCATACTGTACAAGCCATTCTTTATCTTCGCCCAAGAATTTTACATCTTCATCACCAGAAATGGCTTTATTTTTTACAGAAAAATAGTGTGCCAATGCCACACCCCAGTCTGGATGTAACCACCTATAAAGCCATTTAGAAATAGGATTTGTAAACACCTTTTTCATTCTTTTGTAGCCTTTGTCAAACGGTCCTAAACCATCTCCGTGACCAATAAAAAAAGTGGTGCTATTAAACGTAAACTGCTGTGGTTTATGAAAAACTGGAATGTTTAATTCTTCTTCAAAATAACCATTCATCCATAAGTCATGATTCCCCACAAAATAATATATAGGAATACCCTTATCTGTAAGCTCTGCTAGTTTGCCTAGTGTTCTGGTAAACCCTTTAGGCACTACGGTTTTATACTCAAACCAAAAATCAAACAAATCGCCTAATAAAAAAATAGCTGCGGCATCATCTTTTATCTCATCTAACCAAGCTACAAATTTTTTTTCCCTTGGTTTACTTTCTTCCATCGTTGGTGCTCCCAAGTGATTGTCACTTGCAAAGTATATTTTTTTGCCTTTAGGGACTGTAATTTTTTTCATTACTAGCAAAGATACGGAAACAACAGAAAATTAATTTTTGCCTAATTATCTATGGCATACCATTCTGCAAAAGAAGAATCTGTTTCTTGTAATTTTAAGGAATGTAATGTAATGTTTTTTGGTAATCTTACTCTTATTTTAGCAACGAAATCTAGAACCATATTTTCGCTAGTTGGCTGGTAATCTGCAAGAATAACACTGTGTCCTCTTTTTATAAGCTCCTCTGCTAGTTCTATATGTGGTGTATTTTTATTAAAAACTGTAGCGTGGTCAAACTTATCAACTATTTCCTCTTTTACTATCTTTTTAAGGTCACCAAAATCTATGACCATACCCAATTTTACGTGGTCAGTATCTGTAATGGGATAACCTATTACCGTTACAGAAAGTTTGTAACTATGTCCGTGAACATTTCTACATTTTCCGTCATACCCAAAGAGTGCATGGCCTGTTTCAAAACTAAACTGTTTTGTTATTCTAATCTTGCTCATTTCTTGTTGTTTGCAATGCAAAGGTATTATTTTACAACTGATGTTTTCTTTACTAATAGCTAAATTATATTTTAAAGCTGAATAAAATCTCTAATTAAGTGCCTAAGCTTAATACAGGATTAGTTTATACTCTTGTGCTTATCAACTCTTTTTGTTCCTCTTTTGTTGCTTTTCTTTATTTTTTACAAAAATTAATTTGTTTCTACTTTTAGAGTTCTCTCTTTGCTCTAACTCAAAATCGCCTATGGACTTAATTAAAGGTGTTAATTTATCAAAACCATAATTCCTTGAGTCAAAATTAGTTTGTCTTTTTTGCAGCAAACTTCCCACATCACCAAGAAAAGCCCAACCATCATCATCAGACAAATCAGAAATAGTGCTTGCTATTAATTTAATAACCTTTGCCGTAATTGGATATATACCTTCTTTAGATTTATCTTTCTGACTCACGTCTTCTTTACTCTCAGTTTGCTTTCTAAGGATTTCTATATAGATAAATTTATCGCAGGCTACAATAAATGGTGTTGGTGTCTTTTTTTCCCCTATACCAATAACTTGCATTCCTGCCTCTCTTAACCTAGTGGCTAATTTAGTAAAGTCACTATCACTAGAAACTAAGCAAAAACCATTTACTTTTTCTGAATATAATATATCCATAGCATCAATAATCATTGCAGAATCAGTAGCATTTTTTCCTGTGGTATATGCATATTGCTGAATAGGTGTAATTGCATTTTCTAACAATAACTTTTTCCATTTTGCTAAGCTTGGGTTTGTCCAATCTCCATATATTCTTTTAATGGTTGGGTTTCCATACTTTGCTATTTCTTCCATCATCTCCTTTACATGTGCTGATGGTATATTGTCTCCATCTATAAGTACTGCTAAATTAGAATTCATAATTAATGGATTTTTAAGATTTTTATTTTAAATGGAATAAAAGGTATTGGCTGTTACTAAAGATAACTAGCTGGGCATTTTAATAAAATTCTTTCAATTTGAGTAAATTTTACGAGTGAAAAATTCTTATTCTCACTATAATTTTTTTATCAAAAAGTCACTCGAACCAACATTTTGGAAACCTTTTGACTTAAAATGTACAATGGGTTAAAGATACTTCTTTTACATACAAATACCCTTTAGCTAAAATTATTAATATATTCTAACCAAAGGGCAATATTTATCTTAATACTTTTAGATAACATTAGACTTAAATCTTAGATCCTCCTTGTGTTTTTTAAAAATTAATAAAAGTAATTATGTTTAATTGGTCTCGACCACTTGTTTCAAAAAACTGATTCATATAGCCTACTTCTAATCTTATATTTTTATTAATATGGTAGCCTAAACCACCGTAAACTCTATTTCTATCAAACACTGATGATTTTGTGTTTAAAAATATCTCATTATAGGCAGAGAGATAATACCCTTTTTTATCTTTTTCCTTACCATACAAGGGAATATTTAACCCTAAAAAGTAACGAAACCTCATCTTAAAATCACTTTCTACAAAACGCTGTTCAAATCTGTAACGGTGGTTAAGTTTTACCCTTCCAATATCCTGTTTTGACGTGAATTGCTGAAAAATCCTGTGTTCATTAACTGAAACTTTTTCTTTACTATCTAAAACGTAGTTTTCAGATAAAATATAACCGTAGCCCAGTAATACATTATTTTTTCCTTCATTAAAAGTATAGCCTAATCCTGTACGCAACAATAATTGCTCTAAATCTCCAATAGCATTATAATTACGATATTGAACCTCATTGTGTATGTTCCACTTTTGGTCTATTTTTTTATTGCCAATATAAATTAACCAATTACCAAAATCGCTATCCTGTGCTTTAACTATATTGGGTAGTGTTAACCCTAAGGTTAACACTACTATTACTATTTTAATGACTTTCTTTTTACGCTTCATATTTTATTTATTCGTAAAAATCTACTGCTCCAGTGGCTATGTTATACATACCCCCAACAACTTTAATTTCTCCTTTTTTATGCATTTCTGCAAGAACTTCACTCTCTTGTAAAATTCTATCAATGGTTAGTTCTACATTTTTTTTAGACACATTGTCTACAAACTCTAAATTAGAAGAATTTCTTAAGCTAGCATCTTCTGGAGACGTAACTGCTTCAACTGCAGGTTTTATTTTACCTAACATATGTGTTAGGTTGCCCATTTTAGCATCATCACAAGCTCCTTTTACTGCCCCACAGCTTGTATGCCCTAACACAACTATAAGCTTTGTTCCTGCTAGTTTACAAGCAAATTCCATACTACCTAAAATATCTTGATTCACAAAGTTTCCTGCAATACGAACACTAAAAATGTCTCCTAAACCTTGATCAAAAACTAACTCAGATGAAACTCTGGAATCTATGCAGCTTAAAATAGTTGCAAAAGGAAATTGTCCGTCACTTGTGTCATTTACTTGTTCTAGTAAGTTTCTATTTGCTTTTAAATTGTTTTGAAACCTTACATTTCCTTCTTTTAAATATTGTAATGACTTCTCTGGCGTCATTATTGCTTGCGTTTCTTTAGTATGTGCTTTCATATGTTTATTTTTAAAAATTTATAATTGTATTCTATTTATGCCGGTTTTTCTATTAATTTGAAAAATTTAATATAATTCTCTCTAGGTTTTTTAAATAAGATTAATGCTTTATAATAATCACAAAAATGATGGGGCTGTATTATTCCAATACCTTTTAACATTCTTCTTAATAATTGATGTAAGTATCTATTTGATTAAATGAGCTCTGGTGGTGGGGAAATAATATTTAAATGAGGGGTTGAATATTTTTTGAAATAATATTCATCATTATTTATGCTTTTAGCTAAACTAAAGTTCGTTTGCTGACTTAAATTAATATGAAAAAAAACATTTGTTCCGTTCTCTTTTTCTTCTTCTGAAACAGAATAAAAACAAGAAACATCTACAGAATTATCTACCATTACAATAACAGCCGGTGCTGTTAGAAATGCCAAAAAAATTACTGTAAAAAATATAGAAATAATGTTCTTTACTATCAAATTTTTGTTTTAAGAATCGTAAATATAATAACAATACTTTATAAAAAGATAGTAATGCTACTATAAAATTATTACCCTTATTAACTTTAAATGATATCATAAATAATTTTCTAATTAGCATAATAATTTGGTGGTATAAATGAGCGTTGTAAAAAAATATCATTGAATAAAGGATTCTACCTTAAAGAGCCTTACGGCTTTTAACTTGGAAAGGAAATAATACAGTGTTATTTTAATTGAAGTCTATGATTTTTGAATTTTTTACTTTAAAAAAATTAACTGGAAAAATAAATTATACTGAAGCTTCTGTTTACAGATATATCAATCAAGTAGGAGGATATGAATAAGGTTAAAAATATCTGAATATATTACGGATGGTTACTATTTTAGAATTTATCTTTTAAACTTTTTGTTTTTTCTAACTCTGTTAAAAATATATACTACTATTAAAAATAATGCCAATAAAGGAAACACTAAATCTCTACCCATCTTGTTCTATTTTTTAATTAATGCTTTTTTTGTTCTTAATAAATAAAGCCACAATGGCAGCTGTTACCACACCCATAGATAATGCTCCAAAAGCAGATTGCATCATATAACTTTTAAGATTAAAATAAGCTTCTGCCATAGCTTTGTCCTTACCGTTTTCAACAGTATGGTTTATGGCATTAGAAAAAAAATCTGGTGAAATAAATGTGGCAACGTTAAATTGCACTAATGGACTCAACACAGCAATAAAAACACTAAGTGCAATACCGCTTACAAAACCTTGCTTCCATGTCATTTGTCCGTTCAAATCATTTTCTTTTTTATCTTTTATTGCCTTTACGTATATGATAATGGCAACAATCGCAAAAAAATTGGTATATAAATAATGCTTAGCGATAAGTTCATTATGCCACCCCATTATTTTCTCAAAAAACATCCAACCTAAAGTACAAGCCGAAAATATAACAGCCCACTTAATCTCGGTTTTAAACTTCTTCATAGTCGTTATTTTCTATATTTAGACAAAGCATTTTTGGTAAATTCTGATAATACTAATTTACCAGACATAACCGCACGTTCACTTAAAAGGCTATCCCAAGTATCAGTTCCTTCCCATAGCACTTTTTTCATCTTCTGTAATGCTTCTGGATTGTATGATGCTAATTTTTCACAAAAAAAATCTATTTCTTTATCCATTTCCTTAGTAGAACTAAACACTTTGGCATATAAGCCTTTTTCCTTTGCCCAGTATGCATTTTTCCAATCGGTAGCAGCTAATGACAATTCTGTTATTCCACTTTTTCCTATTTTGCGCTCTACAGCTGGTGCTATTACAAAAGGACCAATTCCTATTGATAATTCTGATAATTTTATTGCTGCATTCTCTGTTGCATAAACATAGTCGCATGCTGCTATCAAACCTACACCACCGCCAACTGCCTTACCTTGTACACGACCAATGATTAATTTTTTGCATTTGCGCATTGCATTAATTACATTGGCAAAACCACTAAAAAACTGTTGCCCTTCTTCTAAATTAGTAACCTCCATTAACTCATCAAAAGAAGCACCAGCACAAAATGCTCTATCTCCTTCAGATTTTAATACAATTAGTGATACATTATCATCATTAGATAGTTTATTTAACTCATTGGTTAGTCTTTGCAGTAATTCAGAAACAAACGAATTACTGGCAGGATGCCCAAATTCTATTGTTGCAATTCTATTTTTTATGTTTGTATATAAACTTCCATTTGTTCTTATAGTACTCATACTTGCAATTATTAATTTTAATGGCGTAGAATTATCTTGGTAAAGAAGCCTTGCTCTCCAAAATTACGTTTTTTGTAATAGCGGATGAAACTTTCTTCTAAATTTAAAGATTAATGCTGCTCCTCTAATTAGCATCCAAACCACAAAAGCTATCCAAATTCCTGAAAAACCCCAATCTAAATATTTTCCTAAATACAGGACTGGGACAAACCCCAAAAAAGTTGCCACTAACAATGTGTTTCGTAAATATTTCATTTCACCCAAGCCTTTAAAAAGACCATCATAAACAAAAGCTATGGTATTCATAGGTAAGCCTAATATCAATATAAAAAATACCCCATAAAATGTTTCTAAAACTACATATTCATTAGAAAAAAGTCTGCCAATAGGATAATAGAACGTAAAGCCAACAACCATCATACCAATGCTTACCATTATCCCATATTGTATAATCTTTTTGGCAAGTGTCCACAAACCATTATAATCTTTTGCGCCCAACAACCTACCTCCCATTATATTCCCTGCTGCTCCATAACCATCTATGAAAAAAGCTGAAAAAAGCCATATATTTATTGCAATAGTATGTGCGCCAATATACTTATCTCCTAAAGAAGTAGCCTCTCTTACCGCTAAAATTAATGCTGCATTTAAAGCAAGTGCCCTAACAAAAAGATTTAAGCTCATAGTAACCAATCTGCCTAACTCAGAGTGTACAGGAAACCGTAATTTAAGGCTTATATCCGTTTTTAAAAGTAATAACATAAAGGCAAGTATAGCCATTACTCCCTGTGCAATTAAACTTGCCCAAGCGGCACCTTCTAGATACATTGGCTCTAAAATGCCTTCTACGCCATAGACAAAGATAAAATCTAATACTATGTTTAATACAGCACCAACCAATGCAATCAACATTGGCCAGTAGGTATTTTGTAAACCTCTAAAAATTCCCATTATAGCAAAGGTGAACAACGTTAGAGGAAACCCCCAGACTCTAATGGAGTAATAAGATATGCATAAATCCAATATTTTTCCTTTTGCTTCCAAAAGCATAAATATTTCTTCTATTATAAATATGGTAGAAAGTAATAGTATAATGCTTAGTAGAATATTAAAGAAGATTGCTTGGGCTGGTAGTGTTTTTACCTCATCTATACGCCCTGCTCCTAAATATTGAGATATTATTGCAGAGATTGCACTTCTAGTTTGCCCCAAAACCCATATCATCATAGATAAAAAAGAGCCAACTATACCTGCTGCTGCTAAAGACTCTAACCCATCTTTAGGAATATTACCCACAATTGCAGTATCTGTTATAGACAATAATGGCTCTGCTATACCCGCTATTGTAGCTGGTATTGCCAATCTGTTTATGTTTTTAAAGTTTACTATTGTTTTCAAAAATTGCTTTATAAAACTAGTTCATAACAATGAAAAGGGTGTTCGCTCTGTTTTGGGAAAAAAATATCTCCAAGCTTCTTGTATCCTCTTATTTCATAAAATTTCTGATTGTGTTTGTTTTGACTAAAAGTATCTAACCTAACTGATATAAATCCTTTTTCTTTGGCATAATTTTCTGCAAAATACATCAGCTCTTGTGCGTAACCTTTTCCTTGATGTTGTGGGTGTACTGATAGCCTATGTATATAAATATTATTTTTATTCTTTGTTAACCATTCTATGGGTATATATTCTTCATCCATAAAGGTAGATATTACAATTGTACCTACTATATTTTCTTCTATCTCCAATACAAAAAGTTCTTCTCTTTCTATATCATTTACAAATGCTTGTTTACTTGGATAATGCTCATTCCACTGAAAAATGCCTTTCTCTATCATAAAAGCAGCACAAGCTCTTGTTATTGTTAAAATATCGTTGATTTCTGATATATTTGCTAAACGAATCATAATAAGGAATAAATTAAATTGTAAATTTATGTTATATAACATAACTTATGAAATGAGTCGCAACAAAATAAATTTAGCAGGGCAATAGATACAAAAGCAATTTATATTTAAACACAATAACAGATGAAAAATATTTTGGTTCCCATAGGAACATCTCCTGATAGTTATAAAACATTACAATATGCAATAGATTTTGGAAATAATTTTTCTTCTACCATATATGTAATGGAAGTTTTTAATGTAGTATCTGTTGGTGCTGGCAGTCTTACAAATGCTTCTAATAAGATTGAAAAAAATAATAGGGAACAATTGCTTGAAGTCATTAGTAAAGTTGATGCAAAAGGAATTGATATTAAGATTGCCACATATCAAGGAGATCTTATAGAAGGTTTAAAGAAAATTGATAAAGAATACTTAGGCATAGACCTAATTATTCTATCTCCCAAAAGTAATGATATCAATGAAGCCAACTATCTTGGTAATACTTCTGGAAAAATTATAAAAAGAACAGACATACCAACATTAATAGTCCCTAAGGATTATGAATACAAACCGTTTAAATCCATATTAACTGCTTTTAAATCTGGAATACTAAAAAGAAAAAGAATATTAACACCCTTAATTACTATAAATAAAAAGTTTAATAGTAACTTAAATTTGCTACTGGTAAAAACACCTGGCTATTCTGATGATGATTTAAGATTGAATACAGCCCTATTGGACATAAGTTCTAGGTTGACAATAACCGAAAATGCAACAACTTATTTAGGTGTATTAGAACATTTTCAAACAAAACAACCAGATTTACTTTGTGTTTTTAGAAGAAAAAGAGGGTTCTTTAAAAAATTATGGGAAAAGAATACCATTTCCAAATCTGAATTTTATGCTCCAATACCTGTATTGGTACTAAGTGTTAAGAAAGATTAAGGATGGCTTTGCTACTTAGAAAAAATATAGTTTCTTTGAACTTAACAAGTAAGGGGGATTAGCTCAGCTGGCTAGAGTGCTTGCCTGGCAGGCAAGAGGTCACCGGTTCGACTCCGGTATTCTCCACAAGTAAATAAAAGCCTTCACAAATGTGAAGGCTTTTTTATTTTATACTAGGCAAACTGTTAAAGCTTTCTTTCGTTTTTAATAAAACGCAGTATTTAGTAAGAGTATTTATACTGAACTGAATTTATTATTATGCTACTATTTACAATTTTAATTATAGAAGAATTAATAAACTTGTAAATAAAAAGAAGAAATTATGTACTAAAACGGAATTAACTAGAAAATGAAATACAATTTAATACCTCCTTGCAAAGAACTTGAAAACCATATAAGTCATTTTTGAGTTTGCACTTGGAATGCACCTTTAGAAAGACCAAACACCACTTACTCTGTTGTAGGCAGTAGTTTATCAGAAATTGTTTTTGCCTTTAACTGAAATGAAAAGGACTCTAGCTTTTTGTTTTCAGCCATTCAAGGTCATACCCATTTAGCTAATCAGTATCTGGTAGATGAATTTTATTATCTTATAGATGTTGCTTTTTACTCCTATGCAATTCCCAATTTTTTTAATATTCTGCAACTGAACTCAATGAAAAGTTCACGCCGTTGAGTACATTTCTTGGTAATGAAGGCTCTATACTAAATGAAAAGATTGCAATAGCTTCTTCAACTGAAGAGCGTATTGATATATTATCAGAATATTTTAAATCACTTTTACACCAGTCTAAATGGGAATTCAAAAATTGAAGCTCTTGCCAATGAATTTGGTCTTTCTCAAAAAACAATTTAACAGACGGTTTAAGCAATATTCAGGGTTTAATCCTAAAACCTATTCCAGAGTAATTCGTTTTGAAACTATTATAAGACAACATCCAACTATATCTAGTCTTACTGAAATTGCTTATGAAAATGGGTACTTTGACCAAGCTCATTTAATAATGAATTTAAATCTTTTACAGGATTTAGTCCAAAAGATTTTTGGAAATTAATAATAAAATAATTAAAATGTCCATTCTTTATAATTTCTATATTTTTGCAATAAGTAATTTTGTAACTTTTATATCAGTATAAAAGAAGAAAAATGATTTAGATTAGAATTGGACAGTAATAAATCTCAAAAAATAATGACACAACAAACAAAACCTAAAAACCTTTACTATATAATTATTGCCATTTCAGTAATTGTAGTTCTTTTTAATCAATTTAAAGATGACATTCTTTTTCAAGGATCGGGTGAAGTTGGGACTGAGATTACAGTAGATAAGTTTCAGGAATTAAAGAAAAAAAAAGATAGTGATGGTAAAAGATATTCTATTATTGGTCATGCAAATATTAGTAATTCTAATATCACTAGAGTAATTGGAAGACCGTTAAAAATAATTTTTAAGGATGTTAACAACAATTATATAGAGCATTTTGAACTATACTTTGGAGAAGATAAAAATGAGTTTTACATACCTAATGAATTTACTCCAGAAGATTTAGTACTGTTTGATAATGAAGGAAATAAACACACATATAATGAGAACGTACGCTTGTCTTTTACATTTAAAAGAATAAAAAATGCAATTCCTGAAAGAGATGAAAAAACAGGAGAATATGTATGGAACTATAGCCAAATCAGGATAGACCCTATAAAATAATATAATAAATTTACCTGTTGTTCTTTTTTAGTCAAATGATTTTTTATCAAAAAATTACATCAATAATTAAAATTAATGCTGAAAATTCCAAAAGGCTAATAAATAGACGTTAATATATTTGTAATACTTAGATTCTGATTTTCAATCTAATATTACCAACACAAAACAAGCCCAGTACAAAATAGTACTGGGCTTATTTTTTAAATATCTAAGTCATTATTATACTTTATAACTTTTATTACCATAGTGTAAGCTTATTTGTGCCAACTGTCCAACAATTTTTAATGAGTCTTTCATAGAAAGTTTAGAACCATCTGCATGTATCCACCTTTTTAAAGGTTGCTCACATATTAATTTCTGAACTTCATTTTTACCATATTTCTTTTTCATTCGCATAAAGATCTCAACATCAAACAACCAACGTGTTATAAATTTTTTATTAAACATTGTAGATGCAATTTCCCTATCCATAATTTTGGCTCCACATTGGGTATCCTTAAACGGCATCATTAATATTCTTTGAATTATAAGGTTTATTGTCTTGCTTATTATTTTACGAGCAGATTCTTTTGTAATATCTGCACCCATTCTACTGATTCTAGAACCACTAACAATTTTAAAATCTGACTTTTCAATTGTTTTAACCAACGCATCAAAATCTCTGAAATCTGTGGACAAATCTGCATCTAAATATCCTATATAATCAAACTGAGAATCTTTAGTTAAATGCAATACTCCTTGGCGAACAGCTTCAGCCTTACCGCCATTTTTCTCACAATTGTACACACTTATTGTATTTTCGCTTCCTTTTCTCAATTGTTCTAGCACTTCCAAGGTATTATCTGTACTACCATCATTTACAAAACACAAATGGTATCCTAAATTTTTACTAGCAAAATCTTTAAAAGCATCGCTAGACAACCTATCTGCTTCATTATAACAAGGTATTACAACACCTACACAGTTTTTCTGTAGCATTTGCCCTCTTTCTTCTTTTTGAGCTTTAACAACATTTGGCACATCTCCTATAATTCGCTTAACTCTTGCTGCCACTTCTTCCAAACTAACAGGTTTTTTCATATAATCATCTATACCAAGATTAAAACCGTCTAATATGGTGTCTTCATTTGTATTACCAGACATAACCATTATTGGAGTCTTGGAGTTTTTCTCTATACGAATGTGTTTTACTACTTCTAAACCACTCATATCTGGCATATTTATATCAACTATAACCAAATCTGGTTTGTAAGAATCAAAAAGCTCTATTCCTGATTTGCCAGAACTTGCTGTTTGTATATGATATCCTAAATCTGCTAATCTTTTTTCTAGTGATAACAATATTAATTGCTGATCGTCAATGGCTAAAATTTTCATAGGTTAAGTTTTTATATTTCTATTCTGGTTATAAACCAATTGGTTATTGTGATTTGTTTAGCAAATGTATATATGTTGGCTATTTTAAAATCAGCATTATAGGCTAACTACAGTTTTGTATAGGCGAATGGTTTGTATAATAAGATGACAGACAATACTACAATATGTTTATATTTATATTGTTATATATTCTTACAGTATTAATTTATGAAGAGAACCAATATTTTATTAATATTAGCTCTTATTATAGGTATAGCTTTTCACGGATCTAGTATTTTCTTCACTTTAGAGAATACTTATGACGCCCTTATTCATTTATTTTTTGCTGATCATTATGCCAATAGTTGGTTTGAACCTTGGGATTACCGCTGGTATACAGGTTTTACCGTACAGGCATACCCACCATTAGTTCATCAGCTAATTGCACTTTTATCATACATAGGGGGCTTAAAATTTGGACTGTTTTCTGTGGCTCTACTCATCATTATCCTATTTATTACGGGCACGTATAGATTTGGGTTACTTATAACTGGCAATAGGCGTGTTGCTGGTTACACAGCTTTACTTTCCGTTTTTTCATCAACTTTTATAGAAACATTACATATTTTTGGTCAATTGCCCAGTATTATGGGGCTATCTATTTTACTCCATAGTATGCCAGAAATTTATTTATGGATTAAAGATGGTAAAATTAGATACTTAATAACTAGTCTTTCTTTAATTGCTGTTACAGTAACATCTCATCATGTTACGCCTATTTTTGGAATGGTATTTTTTATTTTTCCACTTATTGGTATGGTGGTTATGGATACCGCTAGGGATAAAGTAGACAAATCTAAAAACATCAACTTTAAAACATTTTTAGCTGCTTTTAAAAAGGTTTTTTGGCGTATTGTAACCTTTGGGTTTTCATCGCTCTTACTAATTATATTTTGCATATTACCTTACTGGATAAACTCTAAGAAAAACCCAATCACTCAGGTTCCTATACCGCACGGGTCTAGAGATAATTTTTTAGAAGTGCTCTCTTCTGGACTTGTATTTTTTATAATTCCGTGGGGAATTCTATTGTTTATTCTTCCCTACATTTTTTACAGGTTTTACAGTAAAAGATATTTGTTTTTTGGACTCTCTTTTTCTATACTTCTTGTTTTAGGAACTGGTGGCACAACGCCTATTCCTTTAAAGTTATTAGGCAAAACAGCTTTTAATATTTTAACCTTAGATCGCTTTACGCTTTGGGCCACTATTATGGCCTTACCTATTTTTGGTGAGTTTGCCTACCGGATGGTAGAAGGCGATTTAAAACATAATTTACAAAAACGTTTTGGCGCAGTTTACCATAGAATTCTTGGCGGCTTTTTTATGGGAGGTATTCTCTTTATGGTAATTTTTACAATGAGCTTAGGCTATTTTAGACCCTCGCAACCTACCAAAATAAAAATGTTGCCTATTGTAAATTTTTTAAATCAAGATCAGCATGATAATTGGCGTTATCTTACATTGGGTTTTGGCGACCAAATGGCATTACTATCTGCACAAACAAAAGCAATGACTGTTGATGGTAATTATCATTCTGCAAGACGTTTACCAGAGCTTACAACAAGAGCTGTAGAACGTTTAGAAAATTCTAAATTTAGAGGTATTGAAGGTATTGGCTCTTTACAACAATTTTTAACTGTTTCAGAAAAGTATAACTTAAAGTATATATTTTCTAACGATAAGTTTTACGACCCCATTTTGTACTACTGTGGCTGGCAAAGGTTGCAGCAATTAGAAAACGGTATTATGGTTTGGGAAAAACTAAATGTACCACCCATACCTACTATTATACCTAAAGAAGATGTCTCTACTACTTTAAAAATAATGTGGAGCACCATACCTATATTAACTATTTTATTTGCTTTTATTATAAACATACAGTTGGTTTGGATTCGTGTTTTAAAATCTAAAAAATTACCAGAACCCTCTTACTTAAAGTACATAGTAGTGTACAACAAGTTTTCTAAAAAGTTAGTTACCATAAATCATATTTGGGCAATAATTATATTGGCTTGTTTGGCCTACGGCGGATATTTATTTTATGTAAAAAACACCACTCAGCTAAATGCAAAAAACGTAGTAACAGCTTATTATGACGCTATAGATTTTAAAGAGTTTGAAAGGGCTTTTTCTTATTTAAACCCTGATGATGGTGTAAGCCTATCACAATATATGCTAGAAATTTCTGTAACAGATGGCATTTTAAGCTCGTATGCCAAGTTAGATTCTATTGGTATTTCTTTTGTAAGCAGAACCAAAACTAGTGCTAGAGTAAAAGTTGATACTAGGTGGATAACGCCATTAGAGGCTGTTAACAAAACCTATTATCATATAGTAAAGAAAAGAAAGAATAAGTGGTATATAAGTCCGTCTAAAATTGATAACGACTTGCCACCAGACCAATTATTTATAGACAATAATACTACCTTTTTTAATCATGGTAGACGTAAAATTACAACAGAACAAACGCATCATGAAGATGTATTAAAACAGCCTATTTTAGAAATTTTAACAGCGAAGCTAGTAGAGTACAATGGTAGGTATAGTATTATTGGGCAATTGCAAAATGTAGATAATGTTCCTTGTGATGTTGTTATAAAAGGCACTTTGTATAATAATAAAAGTAAGGAATTAGCCAGTTACAATGCTAAAGACAATATTAAGCACAAGCTTATGCCAAAGGAAGTTACTTCTTTTAAAATAAATTTTGAAGGTATTGCTTGGTCTTCAACAAAAGATACGCTGCCACCAACATTTAATCCAGATGAATTTACTCCTATTAATTTAGAAGAGATTCCAACCAAATTTAACTTGCAATGCGCAGGTAATGTTGCTAATACAGATTTATACAAAAAGTTATCTTTACAAGAGTTAGATTTTTCTAACGGTATAATGTCTGGTACACTGTTTAATTCTGGAGTGCAAGAAGTTACCATACCTCAGCTATTAATATCTTATTATGATGACGATAAAAAACTAGTTTGGGTAGATCATAGTTTTTTAACTGAAGGTGTACGCATACAAAGGAAACAGTCTTTTAACTATGAGTTGCTAAATTTAGAGAGTATACATATTATTAGTTATGATATGACAAACTGTTTTGTAAACGGCTCTCCAAATATTGAAATTACAAAAAAAGTATTTCCTAATAGAAAAACAGAACACATAGCAGAACAATTACAGAGACAAAAAGGAAAAGGCTTTAACTTTATTAAACTAGAGATTAACAGTTATATAGGAAACCCAAAATAAATTTTGAAGCACTATAGATACATACTCGTTATACTTATATGCAGCTTTAGTTGCAGTAAAAGTGATGCTCCAAAAAAACAGGATACAAGCCTTATAACATCTACATTAGTAACTAAAAAAGATTCTTTTACGGCTGGTGATTCTATTGTATTAAAATTTTCTTCAACTAAAGAAAACAATGCCATTTTAATAATAAGAAATGTTTACGGAACTACCGTGTTACAACCAAAAAAAGACAAAGAAATATCAACCTATAAAATCCCTAATAGCTTTACTACTATTGCCAATAAAATACATTGGCAGTTAATCTTAAATTCTAAAAAGTTAGCAACAGGTAGCTTACAAATTACTCCAGACACAACTAAAAAAACAAAGTCAGAAACCTATTTAGGACCAAGAAGTATAATTGCTGGTGGTAACGATTTTTCTATGCTTGTTAATACGCCTACAGATTGGTTAGATAACCCAATGCTAGATAATACTAAAGTGGTTGTAAAACATCAATTTAAAAAAGAGATAACAATAGACACTTTAAAAGTGAAAAACTTAGTGGCTTGGACTACTATTAACTCACCCAAAAAAACAGGACGTATTTTAATAACCTCTTTATCTAACGATACTAAATCTAAAGAATTAACTTCTATTATTTTGCCAGATAATGCAACTAACTTTACCATAGATTATACCAGAAATCATAAATACGCAGATGGTAACCAAATTATTACGTTTACATCATCTACTATAAAAGATAGTCATAACAATATAGTTAGTGATGGTACTTTGGTTTTATTTTCAGTGAAAAATAGTAGTGGTATACAATTACAAACAAATGGTACTACAATTAATGGTATTGCAAAAGCAAAATTATTACACCCAACCAAAAAAGAATCTTGGGTAGTTACTGCATATGTTACTGGTGCTGCAAAAAGCAATAATTTACCTGTAGATTTTGAAGCCGCAATAATGGACTATACAATTACTTTTTCTAAAGATAATAGAACTATAACTATTGGGCCAATAGAGAGTTTTATGCAGCAATTAGTACCAGACGGACTAACTGTTAAAGCTACTATTTACAATGCTAATAAAACACTACTAAATACAAAAGAAACAACCACTTTAAAAGGTTTTGCAACATTTAATCTTGACAGTGATTTTTACAAATCTAACAATTACTGTATAACAATTGAAGCCGCTGGTATTGAAAAAAATAAGGACATATATTTAAGATGAAAACAAACAGAAACATATACCGCGTACTATTGCTTTTATCCTTTATAGGGTTAAATGCATTGCTGCTTTTTGGTATTAGCTCTATTTTGTCTTATTTAAATACGGGTGCAGACAGGGCTTCAATTTTACACATAGAACAGAATTTTAAGGAAACATATACCCCAAAAATTACGTGGAATAATACAACTAATGAAGGTAGACCAATAGAAAACCCAACTTTAAAAGCTGTAGAAAAAGATTATATAAGTGCTTGGAACGTTCGTAATCTTGCCTATGCAACAAACGATATGTATGGTATTGAAGATTATTATACAGAAAGTGCTAGAAAAAAAATAAATAGCACCCTAGAGTTAAATACCAAAAACGGAACAACTTTAAAGACTACGACTATAAAGCACAACCCAACTGTAAATTTTTACAGCACAGACGGCAAACTAGTTGTATTTACAGATAGTAATGTAGAACAATACCAAGAAGTTTACAGCAATAAAAAACTGGTTAGTACATACCATATTGCACCTAGCTATAAAGTTATGATGCTTTTAGAAGATGGTTTTTGGCGTATTAGACATTTGGTTGAAATAGAGTCTGAACCAGAAAAGAATAGTACAAACCCAAGAGAAACTATAGATACAAAAAGTATAAAAGGAATTAATTACTACCCAAAAAATACTCCATGGGATATGTATGGTAAAAAATATGATAGCATTGTTTTACAAAAAGATTTTACTCTTATACAGCAAATGGGACTAAATACAATTCGGATTTTTGTGCCTTATGAAGCCTTTGGAAAAGCTACTGTAGATTTAAAAAAATTAGCGCAATTAAAACAAACTCTAACTATTGCAGAACAGCATAAACTTAAGGCTGTTGTTACCTTATTCGATTTTTATGGAAATTATGATATACAAGATTGGACTTTAACCCACAGACACGCAGAACAAATTGTAACAGCACTTAAAGACCATAAAGCTTTACTTGCTTGGGATGTTAAAAACGAACCCGATTTAGATTTTGAATCTCGTGGAAAAGAAAAGGTAACCGCATGGCTAACCCAAATGATAAAAAACATAAAAGAATGGGATAGTAAAACAAATGTTACTATTGGTTGGTCTAGCACAAAAGCAGCAGAAAACTTGGTTGAAGAAGTAGATTTTGTGTCTTTTCATTATTATAAAAACCCAAAAGACTTTTTATCTGCTTATGCTGTGTTAAAAGAAAACACGAAAGGTAAGGATTTGGTTTTACAAGAATATGGCTATTCTTCTTACAGTGGTTTTTGGAATTTTTATACTGGTTCTAATAATGACCAAGCCGAGTATTATAAAGAAATGCAAGGCTATATAAAAAAAGAAAATATACCTTTTGTATTGTGGACTCTATATGACTTTGAAACTATACCAACCGCTGTGGTTGGCAGACTACCTTGGCGTAAAAATCAGCAAAAGTATTTTGGGTTGCTAACTACAGAAGGCAACTCAAAAAAGGCTCTTACTTACATAAAAGTAAAAAAATAAAGGGGAAACAGTTAACCATTCTGTTCCCCCTTTTGGCTTAACCTAACCAAAAACTATTTTAGTAAAAGCACTCTTGCTTTTTCTCTTTCCTCTATTATTGCATCTATACTAATGCTACCAGACTTGGCCATTTGTATTGCACTAAAATAATCTACATACATTTGTGTAATATCAGACATTTGTAAAGAACATGCAGCTTTATAATTTGCTTTTGATAACTCTTCTCTATAATCATCATACATTAATATGTTTTCTATAGCATCTGCTAAAGATGCTGCACTTTCTGGCTCAAAAAATTCTCCTCTATACCCTTCTTCTTTAACCAATATGCTTAGGTCCCCTAAATCTGGTAAAGCAACTGCCTTACCATAACTACCAGCTTGGTGCAATACACCAGAGCTACCTGTTGTAGATGTATAAGGAAAAACAACTACAGCACTATCACCAAAAATAACAGGTACATCCTCTTCTGCTACATAACCAGTAAACCTTAATTTGTCTACGTGCTTATATTTTTTACTCACTTCATTTAAATAACCTGGTGTGTTAGGGCTATCTGTACCTGCTATAACTATTTCTATATCTTGTCTTATACGTTTACGTATAATTTCAACAGCTTCTATTAAAACCTCAACCTTTTTATAGGTTCCAAATTTTCCAAAAGCCATTACTTGCTTAGGTCCTTTAGGTAATTTATAAGTTGGTTCTGGTGGAGTTTCAAAAGCACCGTGTGGTATTAAAGCAACGTTTCTAGAATTATACTTATCTTCTAATATATTTTTGTACTTACTAATTGTAACTGCTAAAACATCTGAAGCTAAAACTACCTTTGTTAGTGTACTGCCTATAAAATTATATGCTTTCTTTAAAAAATTATTTTTAGTGATTCCCGCATTTTCTAAATCTACTTGCTCTAATATATTATGCAATAGAGAAATTGTTGGTATCCCTTTAAATTTACACAGTAATGGTAACATTAAACCCAACGCAGCAGGGACTTTTTTATCTCCAAATTTTAAAAACTGAAGGTTAAATAGAATAGCATCTGGCTTAGTTTCTGCAATGGCACCCATAATACCAAAAATATTTTTATAGCTATTAAAACTCCAGCATTCTTTCACTGTAATTTTACACCCTTTTTCTTTAAAAGAGAGGTCTTTTGCTGCTTCTGTTTTATCTGTGATAAGAACAATTTCTGTTACTTCTTTTTGAAGTCTAAAATGTTTTACCAAGTGGTATCCATATTCTGTTAAAGTTACTTTACTTGGTGGGTACGCTGTTACAATTGCTAATTTCATAAGGTTAAGATTTAAGGTTATTGGGTTAAATTTCTTATACAAATATCCTTCTTAACGCCTTATTTTATTGATGTTTAGAGGTGAATGAAGATTTGCTGTAGATGAATGGGAATAGAGTTTCGATAAAGGATTTATCCCTTTAAATGATACGTTGTTTTGTTTTTTTATAACACTATAAAAACAAAATTAAAGTTAATGTGAGCTATACATTTTAATGCTAAAAAATAAATCTATAAAAATCTAAAAGCCTAAAACTTCATATAAAGTTTTAGGCTTTTCTTTTACGGGAAACAACCAAAAAAATAAGTAGGCAATTTATATATCTCGCTTAAATGAAAAATAGAATAATTGAGCAAACAATAATGCTGCCATTACAATAATTTGTAGCTGTACAACTATTTCTAAACTACTATGAAAAAATACTATTAATCCTATTTGAGATAATCCTAATACACCTGATAATAGTACAGGAATGTAATAATCTAGAGATAAAAAGTAATATGCAAATATATTAGAGATTGCAAAAAGTGAAGTTGCTAAAGCATATTGCCATAATAACGAAGACATAGCCAAATAAGCCTCTCCAAACATTAAAGAGATTATTTTTTCAGGAAAAACGTAACAAGCAGTAACTATGCTAACAGATAGTAAACTTATATAACCAACATATTTAAATAAAATTGGTGCTGTACGTTTTCCTTCTTTTCTTTTTTCTATAACGGCTGGTAACAACAACATTACAAACATCCAAGCCACAAAATAAACAACTCTACCTATTAATGCTAAAGAAGCATACAAACCAGCGTCTAAAGAATTAAAGTAATGCTTAACTAACAACACATCACTATTATTAATTATAATTTGTGTAAGCTCATAACCAGCAGTTAGTAATATAAATGTGGTTACTTTCTTTTTATTTTCTAATGTTAAAATTTTAGAAGCCGCAAAAGATATTTTCTTGAACTTTATTGGTACAAGTCCAAAAACAAAAGAGATAACTATACCTACAGCTACTAAAAAAGCAGGATTCACAGGGATAAATAACAACAAAGCTAGTGTTAGTAAAAGTCTACTCCACATTTCTGATTGATATGTTACAGACAAACCTGTATAATCTTGCTTACCTTGTAATTTTCCTCTTTTAATAGACATAAAAAAGTACATAGGAATACCAACTGCAAAAACCATAAACATACTAGAAGACTGGGTATTAAATAATTGTTGTATATCATTTGAAAAATAAAAAACTGCAATCCCAACCAACACCCCAAAAATAGCAGCATATTTATTCATATAATTTGCAAATGCTATCCATTGCTCTCCTGAAAATAAAATAGTAAACTTTGTGGTTACTAACTGAAAAGTCATTCCTACAAAAGACAACACCAATAACAAGGTTATTAACAAAGCAGCATCTGCAAAAGCAGCAGGTCCTAATAAACGACCTAATATTAAATTATACAGATAGTTGCCTCCGTTTACGACAAGTACACTTGTCATAAACAACTGTTCCGGAGACACTTTTCTTATTCCTATATTAAACACGGTCATTACTAAAAATATAAGAAGTTTTAGAAGCATTCATAACAGCAGCTATTTGCTTATTCTCTTGTCCTATGATAGACAATACCTTATTATTTTTTGCAACACTATAATATAGTTGTTCTAATTGCTTGGCACTGGAATACGCAATCTTATAAACCTTATCCAATGAAAGTATAAGCCTTTCATTATTTTTCATATAAAAATCTATATGATTTTTTAAAGTATTCATATTCTGAGTATTAAGATTCCCTCGTACTTCTATAAATTCGCTAGTTTGATTAATTTGTAAAGCCATTTTTCTATGTTTTAGATTAAATTATACAGCAAATATCAAACAACACATCGTTCTAAATAGAGACCTATAGATAGTTGGCAGGTTACTGTAGACCAATGGAAAAAATTCAACCATCATTAAAAAATCAACTACGGTTTAATTAAAAGAGATTCTAATAAATAAAAGATATATGCGTTATCTTATTGTAGTATTTAACTTACTAGATGTATGACTAAAAATTGTGTTTATATTTTCTTTGTATTTGCTTCTTTATCTTTGTATTGTCAAGAAGATTTTTCTAAAGGCTTTACGCTTCTAGAGAATGGAGACTTTAAAGAAGCAAAATTATTTTTTGAGCCCTACACAAAATCAGATCCTGATAATAAAACCGTACAAATTTGCTATGGCAGAGCTGTTGGTTTAAGTGGTAATCCTGGCAGTGCCAATACTATTTTTAAAGAGCTATTAGAGAAGCATTCCAACGATTTTGAAGTACAGATAAATTATTATGAATCTTTTTTATGGAATAAAAAATATAAAAAAGCAAAACCTTTATATGCTGATTTAGTTAAAAAAAACCCTACAAACTTTGCTGCAATATTAGGTTATGCAAATACACTTAGTAACCTAAAAGAATATAAAGAAGCTTTAAAATGGGTTAACAAAGCTTTAGAAGTACAGCCGACTAATAATAGTGCCAAAGTATCTAGAAAGTACATTAAACTTGGCTACGCAAATTACTATGTAAATAACCAGAATTATAAAAAAGGGGAAAGTTTATTAAACGAAATATTAGAAGATTTTACAGATGATAAAGATGCATTACTGAACCTAGCTACTATATTTTTAATTACTAAAAATGTAAAAAAGGCAAAAGAAACGTATTATAGATACGCTAAAACACCCAAAGACTCTATAATAGCCCTAAACGGTATTGCTTTGGCAGAACATATAGGAGAAAAAGATAAGATAGCTTTAAAAACTACAATAACTGCAAAACAAAAAGCAACTAAGCTTAAGGCTCCAGAACTTATAGAAAAAAGTCAAGAACGTTATGTACAAGCACTTATTTGGAATAGAAAATTTGTTACTGCAAAAAAAGAAATTAGCACCTTAGAAAAAAAATATCCAAACCGCAATTGGGTTATGGCTTTAAAAGCTACCTTGGGTATGTACACTGCTAAGTTTAAAACCAGTATTACTAATTATGATAAAATAGTAGCTAATGATAGTCTTTCTTTTGATGGCAATTTAGGTAAAGCAAATGCCCTATTTGCATCTGATAAAATTGTAGCAGCATATATTACTACATATAAAACGTTAGATATTTTTCCAAAACAGAAAGATGCATCTGGTTTAATTAAAAAACTAAACATAAACTATACGCCATTTACAGAACAACAAGTTAGCTACACGTTTGATAATGGCGATAACACAGCGTTATCTTTAAGAAGCGCTGTTATGGTACCATTATCTACTAAATTTAGAACAACGGTATCTTATCAATACAGAACCACAGAAAACACAACAACAAACAACAAAGCAAACTCACATATTGTACAAGCAGATATTGAATATAAGTTGATGCCGCAAACTAATTTGTTAACCTCTGTTGGACTTACCAACTCTAGGTTTTCTAACACAGCATACACACAACCAATTATACAAGCTAAATTACAAATGAAGCCTTTGTCTTTTTTAAATCTAGATTTAGGATACCAAAGAGAAGTGCAAAACTTTAATGCTGAATTAATAGAGAGAGAAATTGTAATGAACCACTATAGTTTAATTTATAACTTAAACACAAATTTTAACTTAGGTTGGTATAGCCAAATCATACACACCAAACAAACAGATAATAATGAAAGAAATCTTCTATTTACATCTTTATACTATAATGTACTGCGTAAACCTGCTTTAAAGTTTGGTATAAATTATCAATATATTACATTTAAAGACCAATTACCTTTAATATACTTTAGTCCAAACAAATACAAAGCGTTAGAGCTATTTGGCGATGTTAGAGGTAAAATAAACTCTAAAACTAATTATTTTGCAAGTGTAGCTACTGGTTTACAATATGTAGAAGAGCAAGATGCCAGTTCTCTCTTTAGAGGAGAAGCTGGAGTAACGTTTCAATTTTCTGATAGATTTATAGGAGATGTATATGCAAAGTATAGTAATATAGCATCTGCCACTGCGGCTGGTTTTGAGTTTACTGAAATAGGCATTAAACTAAAATACTACTTAACTAAACAACCTTTGTTTTTAGATAAGTTGAAGAAAAAATATAATATAAATAAATAAAACCTTAATATAAAGTTACGATTTTAAATAATTGACAGCCTAATTAAACCTAGCCTATAACAAGTTTAATCTTCTCATTAATTCTGGTCTGTTAGATCTGCTAATTGGCACAACATTTCTTTCAATTAACACGCTATTGTCTTCAATATCTATAATTTTTGTGAAATTTATAATGTATGACCTATGTATTTGTAAGAACAGTTTTTCTGGTAATTTTTCCTTAATCTTTTTTAAAGTATTGTGTACCCTATAGGTTTCTTTTACTGTTTTTACTTCTATATAATCTCCTTTGGCTTCAATTAATTGAATGTCATTAAATTTTAATTTAATTAAGCGCCTGTCTATATTAATATATAAATCTTCTCCAATATTTTGATTATCATAATCTTGCGTCAAAATTTTTGGTTGCTGCGTAATTGAGTTTTTTACTTTCTGTATGGATTTTTCAAATCGTTCCTTGGTTATAGGCTTTACAAGATAATCTACAATAGATTCATATTCATACGCTTCTATCGCAAAATTAGTATCAGAAGTTGTTAATACAATTTTAGGTGAGTTTTTTAATGTTTGTACAAAATCAAACCCATTAAAATTAGGCATATGAATGTCTAAAAATATAACATCTACCGTATTCTGATTTAAGAATTTTATAGCGTCTATTGCATTTCCAAAGTCTTGAATTACATCTAAATCATTAACCTTTGAACATAGCTGAGAGACAATTAATCTTGCCGCTTCTTCATCATCTATAATAATACAGTTCATAATTAAATGGTTTTTAAATAGTCTATTATGTTACCTAAAATTAATTGAAAATCTTTATCCATATCTACTTTATGAGCCCTTAACTCATCTTCATAAATTACTGAAAAAGAATACGCTTCTTTCATACTAAGTATATTAAACTTATGTTTTAGCTTATGTACTATATCTGCAGCAGCAATTGTATTAAGTTCTTTTATTGCATTTTTATATACTATTAATTCTTGAGGAAACTCATTTTTTATAATCTCAATAAACTTTTCTCTAAATTCAATATCTCCTTCTGCCAATTGATCAATATAATTAAGATTAGGCTGTTCCATTCCTTTGCTTTTTTATGGTAAAATAAAATGTTGTTCCTTCTCCTAATTTACTTTCTACCCAGACTTTTCCTTGGTATCTATCTACAATTTTTTTAACTATGGACAAACCTATTCCTGTTGAACGTTCATTCTCTCCTATAGATTGAAAAATTTCAAAGATTTTTTTATAAAACTTTTCTGGTATACCCACTCCATTATCCTCTATTGTAAACAGCCAATATTTGTCTTGCTCTGCACATAATATTTTTACTAGCCCCTCCTCTTTATCTATGTGTACAACTGCGTTGCTAATAATGTTCTGAAACAGTTGGTGCATTTTTATTCTATCAGCATATATAGATGGCAACTTTTTTGGTGCTACAACCATAACGTGATCCGGAATGTATATACTCTCTTTAATTTCTGATAAAACTGAGTTTAAATCTACTTTTACTGTGTCTATATCTGAACTTCCTGCTGTTGAATACTCTAGAATACCATGTATTAATTTATCCATTGAAGCTATCTTCTCTTGCATTAAGCAAAGGTTTTGTAATCCAGTATCATCCAATACATCTTTATAATCTTCTTGTATCCATGTAGCCAATGCACTTATGCTTCGCAAAGGAGATTTTAAATCATGAGAAACTATGTGCGCATATTCTTGTAATCCTTTATTACTTATTTCCAGTTCATTTAATAATTGCTCCTTTTGAATTTCTAACTCTTTTTGTACCGTTATATCTTCTATTACGCTTACTTGGTATTCTATGTTTCCTGAGTCATTTTTAACTACGCTAACATTCGTTTTTGCCAAAAGTGTTGTTCCATCTTTTTTATAGTATTTTTTTATTGTGGAGAAATTATCTAACACGCCAGTATTCATATCTGCAATTAACTTTGCATTTTCTTCTTTGTTTTCTGAAGTTGATATATCATTTAAATAAAATTGCTTTAATTCATTCTCTGAATAATTCAACAAATTAACAAATGCCTTATTTGCTTTTATTATTTTATCATCAACAGTTAAAATAATCCCCAAAGGAGAGTTTTCTACAATTATATCTAGTTGCTTTTTTTGCTCATTTAACAACTCTTTTATTTCTGTTTCTTTAGTAATATCCCTAATTATACCTTGAGCGCCAATAGGTTTTAAATCTTTATCATAAATTAAGCTACTGTTTATTTGTACCCATTTATAACTGCCGTCTTTAGTTCTTATTTTTGAACGATAATTTTTTAACACTCCTATTTCCATTAGGTTTTTTATGGACTTGATAGTGTATTCTATATAGTCTTTGTGGACTAATTTAGCTAAGTTTATATGCTCCTTTCTGTTATCATAACCTAAAAAATCTCTAGCAGAACTATTCATATTAATAATAGTAAAACCAAGATCCATAACTACATACGGATCTATTATGTTTACAAAAACCCCATCTAACTCAGATGTTTTTTCTGTTAATAGGTTTTCTAACTTATTATTTGCTTGTTTAAGATGAAATGTTGAATCATAGAGTTCCTTAGACTTTTGTTCTAAAATTCTCTCTGCTTGTAAACGAGCCTTTTTTTGCCTCTCCAAGGCTTTTTTTAATAATACTATTTCCTTGTTACACTCCATTTTGGATAACATCAAATTTAACCTCTGTTCCATCATCATTTAACAATTCATAAGTAACAGTAGCTGTTTTATTAAAGTGCTCAAAAGATTTTTCTATTAGACCGTGCGCTAATTTATACAATCCTCTAGAAGAAGAATAAACCATTGATATAGATGTATCTGTTTTCTCTAAAATTTTAAAGGTAGGTAGCTCAGCGTCTGGATATAATTTCTTTACATGTACGTGAATATGATCTTCTATAGAGTACAATAAACTTAAAGGGGAGTTATAACTTTTAATAACTTCAGGGTGTGACTTTACCAACCCATTAAATAAGAAAAGTCCAAAAGTATATATCAAATCTCCTACGGATAAGTTAACCTCATTACTTAGGTTAGTGATAAGACTTATCATCTCATTAAAATCATAAGTCCCTACAGATGTATATATCCCATCAGAAGGTAAATTAGAATTTTCAATAATGTTATCTACAGTTTCTAAGCCAAACTTAGATTCTACCATTTCTAAAAATTCTGTAAATACAACTCCTTTCATTTTTATACTATTTTAAAAAATAAAAGTAAGAAAAATAATACCTATGTTGTAATTTTTGTTGTGAAACAGTGTTTTTTGTTAGCCTTTTACTAGTTCATTGATCTCCCAATAGCTAAGAACTCTATGCAACTTAACTTCATAATCTTCATACTTTAAAGGTTTTATAACGTAACCCGCTATACCTATTTTGTAACATTCCAATAAATCTACTCTATTTTCTGAGGTAGTTAAGATAACTGTTGGAATGTATTTTAGTTTGGCATCTTCTTTTAATATTCTTAAAAATTCAATACCACTCATACGCGGCATATTTAAATCCAATAGAATAATGTCTGGTAAAGTATTTTCTGGTTTAAGAATATCAAGGGCTTCCTCCCCATTTTTTGCTTCAGTGATTTTATGCTTTAATTTAAGTTTTGAAATTGTTCTTTGAAGCTTCATTGTTTCAATCATATCATCTTCAATAAATAAGATATTCATAATATTTATATTTTTAAAGTAAAAGTAACAGACAGTTTATTATGTAAGAGTTAAGTATAGATGAATAGTAGATAGGTGTCGGTGAATGGTAACTCTGTTTCGATATAAACAATTGCCATAGGGTCATTATACTTTCTTTTATTAAACACAATTCTATTTACCTAACCTTAAAATTACAATTAATGTGCTTTATTGTAAAATTTTCATAACTATATAAATATTACAAATAGTTAAAATTATTGTTTATTTGTCAATATTCTAAGTGATATCATCAGTTTTAGTCTTTTATGAATGCAAAAAAAAGTTAGTAATATAAATTTTATACTAAAAGCCTCCATTGCTGCCTTTGGTGCTTACTTTTGTATGTATGCTTTTAGAAAACCTTTCTCAGTTGCTTCTTTTGAAGGATTGAGTTTCTTTGGAATAGATTATAAAATTCTTTTAATTATTGCGCAAGTAATTGGGTATACTATCTCTAAATTTTTAGGGATAAAGATAATTTCTGAGATGAAACAAAACCAACGCATTCATTACTTAATAGGTTTTATTCTTCTTGCAGAATTAGCTCTTTTGGGGTTTGCATTAGTTCCTGCTCCTTATAATATAGTATTCTTATTTTTAAATGGTCTTCCATTAGGAATGATTTGGGGTATTGTTTTTTCTTATATAGAAGGCAGAAAAGCAACAGAAATTTTAGGTGTAATATTGTGCTCTAGCTTTATAATCTCTTCAGGAGTTGTAAAGTCTATTGGCAAATATGTATTGGACACATTACATTTTAGTGAACAATGGATGCCTTTTATTACAGGTCTATTTTTCATAATTCCTCTTCTCTTATTTTCTTATTTATTAGAAAAAATTCCTTCCCCTACACCAAGTGATATTTTAGAAAAATCTGAACGCAAACCAGTAAACAAAACAGAGCGCATTAAATTATTTAAGCAATTTTTCCTGCCACTTACACTCATAATTTTATTTTACGTGTTTCTTACAATCATTAGAGATTTCAGAGATAATTTTGCTAGAGAAATATGGGATGCCATAGGCTACCAAAACAGTACATCTATATATTCAATATCAGAAATTCCAATAGCCGTTATTGTTTTACTTATTCTAGGGGCTTTTAGTAGAATTAAAAATAATAAGAAAGCATTTGCTTATTACCATCATATTTTAATCTTGGGTTGTGTAGCCATTATTACATCAACAATTGCTTTTCAATTACAAATTATTAGTCCAATACTATGGATGGTAGTATCAGGATTTGGTATGTACATTTGTTATGTACCGTTTAATGGCCTTTATTTTGATAGAATGATTGCTACCTTTAAAATTAAGGGAAATGTTGGGTTTCTAATCTATATAGCAGATGCATTTGGATATTTGGGAAGTGTTTGCATCTTACTCTACAAGAATTTTGGTCAACCAGAATTATCTTGGCTAGATTTCTTTGTTTTCTGTATGTATTCTGTAGCCATTATAGGAATTATCTCTGGTGCTATTTCACTTACTTATTTCAATAACAAATATAAAGCAGCAATGACTGTAACTAATTTATCATATGAACATTAAAACATTTGATCTAATTATAGTTGGCGGTGGGGCAGTAGGCACTTTTTACACTTATCATGCCCTTAACCAAGGACTATCTGTTGCCTTAATAGAAAAAGATACACAGCCACAAGGAGCCACAGTTCGTAATTTTGGACAAGTTGTGCCGTCTGGCATGAACCTAAAATGGCAAAACTATGGAAGAGAGAGTCTTAAAATATACAAATCCATACAAGACAAATTTGATATTGGTGTTAGACAAAATGGAAGCATTTACATTGCTTCTAATGATGAAGAAGTTCAATTAATTGAAGAATTACATATAATAAACAAAAAGAATACATACCATTCCGTTTTACTTACTAAATATGAATGCCTAAACAAATACAGCGGACTTAAAAATGATTACTGCAAGGCTGGATTGTTTTTCCCACAAGAGATAACAGTAGAGCCAAGAACTATGATTCATAAGTTACGTGAGTATTTGATACAAAAGTTGGGACTTATCTATATAAATAATACAACTGTTATGCACACCGAAGAAATAAATGATGGTGTTCTTGTAATTACATCTAATGGAGATAAGTATATGGCTTCTAAAGTAATTATCTGTAATGGTAATGAATTTAAAGTATTGTATCCTGAGATATATAATAAAAGTGACTTGGTTGTTTCAAAATTACAAATGATGCAAACCAAACCTCAAAAAAACTACAAATTAGATGGCTCTATATTAACTGGATTAACCATTAGAAGGTATGAATCTTTTCAAGAATGCCCATCTTATAAAACTATAAAAGCAAAGGAAAATCCCAATGCTCTAGAAAAAAAATATGGCATTCACATTCTCTTTAAACAAGCTTTAGATGGTTCTGTAATCCTAGGTGATTCTCATGAATATGCAGATGCTAAGCACATAGACAAATTAGGATTTGATATTAACATGGATATTGATACTATTATGATTAATGAAGCTAAAAAAATAATTAACCTACCAACATATTCTATTAAAAGTCGCTGGGCAGGTTTTTATTCACAATGTAAAACAAAAGACATTTTTGAACACAATGTAAGTGCTAATGTACATATAGTTACTGGTATTGGCGGCAAAGGAATGACGGCAAGCGCAGGATTTGCTGAGAAAAGTTTAAACAATATTATAAATAATTAAGAATGAAAAATATAAAAATGGTAGTTTTTGATATGGCAGGAACTACTATAGATGAAAATAATGTAGTATATAAAACACTACATAAAGCAATAAATAAAATTGGAGTTAATGTAAGTATAGAAACTGTTTTAGAACACGGCGCTGGAAAAGAAAAGTTTAAAGCAATTAAAGATATTTTACAAACAATAAAAATAGACCCCCCTGTAGATGCTAATATGATATTTGATGATTTTAAAATAATGCTGAATAATAAATATGCCGTATTAAAAGTAAAACCAATTAATGGTGTAGAAGCTCTATTATTAAAATTAAGACAAGATAACATTAAAGTAGTTTTAAATACTGGCTACAGTAGTAAAATAGCAAACTTATTATTAGACAAACTTAACTGGGTAAAAGAAATACACTATGATGCCCTAATAACTGCCGATGATGTTGTAAATGGGAGACCACATCCAGATATGATTTTTAAAGCTATGAAACTAATGAAAATTAAAGATGCATCTACTGTTTTAAAAGCTGGTGATTCTGCAATAGACATAATAGAAGGAAAAAATGCTAACTGTGGAATTACAGTTGGTGTATTATCTGGCGCGCAAACAAAAGCGCAAATAGAAATGGAACAACCAACTTACATATTAGACTCATTAGCTTCACTTAATAAAGTTATTAAATAATATACTCTACTATGCTATTCAAAAAAGTCCTGTTTCTATTATAAAGCAGGACTTTGTTTCTTTATTTCACTTCTTTTTCTGTGAATGGTATTTTGGAATCACAAATTTCCAAAACAAGTGTATTAAGTTCTTTTTCAAACAATACAATTGTTTCTTGTGTTATTATTGTGGTCTTATCATTTTTAAACTTTAAAATGCCTGGCTTTAAGTTTTTAAAAGAGAAAATTCCTGCTTCTATGTTAGTTATTGGAGCTTTATCATTAAACATATAGGCATAGCAAAGCAATTGAAAAGCTTTACTCTTATCATAATTAGCAATGAGTTCCTCCCAAGAAGATAAGTTTAGGTTTTTCTGCTCTACTTTGCCTGTCTTATAATCTATAACCCGTAGCATACCATCTACCTCATCAATCCTGTCTAGTTTTCCTCTTATCCTAACTGTAAAATTCAATTCAGGTAAATTCAACTTTGTATCTAGGGCCATTTCCAAACCTAGTATCTTAATTTTATGTTTTTTTGCTGCTTCTATCTCTAATTTAATGAAGTCTTTAACATACTTTAAAACTACATTGTAAGCAATTAAGTTCTTACCTTCATCCAGACTAACATTTTTATAATTAATGGTGAAATGTTTACGTACAACAGTAGCTACTTTAGGTAATAAATTATTAAGTTCTTCTGGTTCTAAAAAAGTATTTAAAAATGGGGTATAAAGTTCATCTAATGTCTCATGCACAATAGTTCCAAATGTGTTTGCAGCTACGGTTTCTTCTACTTCTTCTACTTCATTAATTTTTAAAATATTCTTCTTATAAAACTCTAATGGATTCCTAATATAGTTAGATAGAGAAGTTGGTGAAAATCCTTTTTCTGCAATTTTTTGTATTACACCCATTAAGCTACTTTCTTTTTTAATGGAAATAATCTTTTTTTCCACTGCATTTATAGCTGGATAAGCAATATTTTTAGTAATTTGATTTTTGATGGTATCATCAGCCAAAAGTTGTCTTATTAACCTACTTACCTCTCCTCCTTCTAGTACGTCTGGTTCTGTATTGTAAACAAGATGTATGTTCTTTGCTCTCTGCAAAAGACGATAAAAATGATAGGTATATACTGCATCTTTTTCTTTATATGTTGGCAATCCATACATTTTTTTTATATCAAAAGGAATAAAGGAATTGTTGGATTTGCCAGAAGGTAAAATACCTTCATTTACTGAGGTTATAATTACAGTTTCAAAATCTAGGTTTCTACTTTCTAGCATTCCCATTATTTGCAACCCTTTTAAAGGTTCTCCTTTAAAATCCATAGTTTCACTAGACAATAATTCTTTGTATAGACCAAAAAGAGATTGTAAATCATTTACAAAAGGATACTTGACAATTAAATCATTTAGTTGATTAAACAATTGGTGAAATCTATATAAATATTCTAATTCCAGATTATTATCTTCTATATTTTCCTTAATTGCTAAAATTAATCGTAAGCATTTTTCAACAAATACGTTTGATGTTACATCTGTATCATAAAACAACAAATCAAGTAAATCATTACTCTCTATGCTCAAGGATTTTATTTTATTTTCATCTATATAAATCCAATTTCTTATTTTTATTTCGCTACATATAACATCTGTTATATTATGATTATCATTACTAGAAAATAAAAGTTGAACAAAAGGATGATTTAGTAGTGCTATAATATTTTGATAATACCATCCTTTACTGTCTTCACGTAAATAAATCTCAAACAGTTGTGTAAACAAACTTTCTAAAGGCGATTTACTTAGCGGAAAACCCATTGTAATATTTATACCATTAACTTTTGATGGTATTGCATTTAACAAAGGGTTAAGTAGAGACTCATCTCCAAGAACAATTGCTGTATTAGCAATTGATTCAATATTATTATTTTTTAAGCTTTTTAATAAATTACCTACATACTTAGCCTGTGATACATTTTTTGGCACTCCTGTTATGTTGATGTTTTTATTATTAAGATATTGTTGACTAGAGCTAATTAGGGGCTTGTTTTTATAGTAATGCCACTTTTTTCTAAATTGACGAATGAAAAATCCTGCGTCATGTGCTTCATCTTCTAAAAAATAAGAGTCTAAATCCCAATAAATATCTGCATTTGTCTTTTCTAATATAGACTGAATAATATTTTCTTCAGCTGTATTTAAAGCATTAAATCCTATAAATATATGCTTAGTGTTTACTTTCTCTATATACGCATCCAAATTAATGCAAGCCTGTCTATATACCAATCCCTGGTGGCCAATTCCTTCTTTAATTAATGCTGTATTAAAAAAATCGTAAATACTTGTTAAGGAGGCCCAAAAATCAATATAATTACTTATTAATGAACTTTTATCCTTTTCAAGAGACCAATGATTAATCTCTTGTATAGCATTTAAATGAGAAAATATCTTGTTAGTATCTACAAGATACCTATCAATTTCATTAAAATCTTGTAATAAAGTAGTTCCCCATTTAGAAAATGCAAAAAAACCATCCTTTTCTCCTTTAACTGTAGTTAAATATGCTTTATAAAGTTGAAACAATTGTTCCGTACTAGATGCATATGCTAAACCAGATATAGTTTCAACAAAATCTTCAATACTTACTATCTCTGGAGAAAATATGTTTAATTTTATATGTCTTGCAATAGAATTCTTAAGAAATGTTCCTGCACGTTTACTTGGCAAGACAAAAATAATATTCTCTAGTGAATCTTCTTTATTTATAATGGAAAGGAGTGTCTCCTCTAAAAAGCTTTGCATAGGCTAAAAATAAAAAAAGCTCCGCAATTGCGGAGCCTTTTCTATAAAATTAGAGTTTAAAACCCTTATTATTTTACCAAGTTGATTTCAACTCTTCTGTTTTGTTTTTTACCAGCTCTAGTATTGTTAGTAGCTATTGGCTTGTCTTCACCATATCCTACAGCAGATAATCTAAACTCCTCAATACCTTTTTGTACTAAGAATTCTTTTACTGAAAGAGCTCTAGACTCAGATAAGCGTTGGTTTAACTTAGCGCTACCTACGCTATCAGTATGACCTTCAACTGTAAATTTAGCATTAGGGTACTCTTTTAATATAGTAATGATATCTACCATAACAGAAGTAGATTCAGCTTTAATAGAAGATTTACCAGTATCAAATAAAATAGTTCTAGCGTAATCATTCAATTTTTTCTGAACTTCTTCAGTTACTTCTGGACATCCGTTATTAGCTACAGTACCTGCAACTTCTGGACATTTATCATCCTTATCTAATACACCATCTTTATCTTTATCTTCCCAAGGGCATCCTTTGTTTTCAGCTGGACCAGCCTCAGAAGGACAAGCATCATCCTTATCAGCAATACCATCACCATCAGCATCAGGACAACCGTTCATTGCAGCAGTACCTGCTTCAGAAGGACAAGCGTCATCTTTGTCAGCAACTCCGTCACCATCACCATCAGGACAACCGTTCATTTCTTTAGAACCAGCTTCGTTAGGACAAGCATCTTTGCTGTCTTCTATACCATCACCATCAGCATCAGGACAACCATTGAAAGCTTCTAAACCAGCAACCTCTGGACAAGCATCATCTTTATCATATATTCCGTCACCATCTGTATCAGTACCACCAAATTTGATAGCAAGACCAGCTAAGTGTTGAAAATGTTTAACGCTATAATCTTCAAATCCGTGCTTATATCCAGTTTGTAATGTTAAACCAATGTTCTCTGAAAACCAGATATTTAGACCTAGACCAGCATTAACAGTACCAGCACCTATATCATCTACCCAAGTATAACCACCACCAATTTCTACGAAAGGATCAATAGTAGTATTTTTTAAGAACGCATATTTAATAGCACCATCTACACCATAGTAAGAAAGGTCATCAGCTGCCCAGTCTCCTAATTTTTCAATTCTATTTAAAGAACCTCTTGCTCCAACAGAAAATCCATTACCTACATATTTAGATACTCCTATATAAGAAATAGAAGGAAGAATGTTCCAGTGATCAGTAGCATTAAAGTACTCATCAAACATTTCTCCAGTAACATAAGAGGCATTGTCATCATTAGTTGGCCACATATCAACTGCGTTTATACCAAAATTAATCTGCCAAGGATTATTTTCGTCTTGCGCTTGTATGTTGTTAGCACCTACGAGTAGCAGGACAACAACCATTAATTTGCTAAGATTTTTCATGCTTTAAAATTTAAGTTTTAAGTGTTTGTAAGCTGCAAATGTAAGTTGTTAGGATTTATTAACAAAATCATACAACTCTTTTTTTAACATTTTCAACAAAATTTTTACCTTATTTATATAATATTTAGTTCTTTTCCAACCTCAGTAAAAGCGGCAATGGCTTTATCTAAATGTTTTTTTTCATGAGCTGCCGACAATTGAACCCTTATTCTTGCCTTTCCTTTTGGTACAACTGGAAAGAAAAATCCAATAACATAAATGCCTTTCTCTAGCAGCATATTTGCCATTTGTTGTGATAATTTGGCGTCATAGAGCATAACCGGAACTATAGCAGAATCACCATCTATAATATCTAAACCAGCAGCCTTCATCCCTTTTTTAAAGTATGCTGTATTTTCTGCTAACTTATCTCTTAAGGTTGTATCTGTATCCAACATATCAAAAACCTTTATGGAAGCACCTACAATGGCTGGCGCTAAGGAGTTAGAAAACAAATATGGTCTTGAACGTTGTCTTAATATTTCTATGATTTCTTTTTTACCTGTAGTATAGCCACCCATAGCTCCCCCAAGGGCTTTTCCTAATGTACCTGTTATAATATCTATTCTATCTAAAACACCCTTTTCCTCTAATGTACCACGACCAGTTTTTCCTATAAAACCTGCAGCATGGCACTCATCAATCATTACCAAAGCATCATACTTATCTGCTAAGTCACATATATAATCTAACGGAGCTAATAGACCATCCATAGAGAAAACACCATCTGTAACAATAATTTTAAATCTAGAACCATCTGTATTTGCTTGTTTTAACTGGGTTTCTAAATCTGTCATATCATTATTGGCATATCTATATCGTTTTGCTTTACATAAACGTACACCATCTATTATTGATGCATGATTTAGTGAATCTGATATAATTGCATCTTCAGCAGTCAACAAAGGTTCAAAAACACCTCCATTCGCATCAAAAGCAGCTGCATATAAGATTGTATCTTCTGTTCCATAGAAATTAGCTACTTTTTGCTCTAGCTCTTTATGAATATCTTGAGTTCCACAAATAAAGCGTACAGATGACATTCCAAAACCGTGTGTATCCATAGCATCTTTTGCAGCTTGTATAACATCTGGATGAGATGATAGTCCTAAATAATTATTTGCGCAAAAGTTAATTACTTCTTCTCCTGTGGATATTTTTATAATTGCGTCTTGAGGTGAGGTTATTATACGCTCGGTTTTGTAGAGACCTGCTTCTTTTATAGCATCTATTTCTTTCTGTAAGTGTTCTTTTATTTTTCCGTACATAATTTAAGATATAAATTCTGGAGTTATTTGTTCATTTATATATACAATAATTTTATTTGCTATAGTATAATTCATAGCTTTTAAAGCTGCTGCATATTCATTTACTTGGTCATGATATATATTATTAGCTAAGCCAGTTTTGTAATCTATGATTGTTACTTCTCTGCCTTTTATAACAACTCTATCTGGGCGCAAAAGTAATCCTTCTGCCGTAATTATATCCTTTTCATTCTTAACAATATTTCCTTCCTTATAATATTTTATTAATTTTGGATGTTCTATTATCTTCATAACTTTAGTTTTTATTATAATACTTTCCTTAAAGCTTAAATTACCATCCCTAATTAAAATTGCAATGGCTTTATCTACATCTTTTTCTGTTTTTATATAACTAAGGAGTAAGTGAATTAAATTCCCTTTTTCCATAGCTTCTTTTCTATTACTTTCCCACAACACACTAGAATTTGTTACTATTTTAAAACTAGGCCTGTCTTTAGAAGTGTACAGATATGCTATATTGGCTATCTTATCCTTATTAACAATAGGTGTAATTTCTTTTTCTAATTTCCCAAAATTATATGTTAAATCAGTATCGTTCCAAATACCTTTCTCTTTTAGGTAGTTTATAAACAACCCAGAATACCTATTCATATTAGGCTCCCCTTTTGTATTAATTTCTTTTTTACTTATTATATACAATGCTTTTACAGCACGTGTTAGTGCTACATATAATACGTTAAAGGCATCTAGTTCCATTTTAGAATGTTCTTCTACAAATAACTGAGCTGCAACATCTCCGTATTCTTCCATTTCCTGTTTTTTGGTCACAAGCATTTCTGTAAAGCCATTAAACTCTTCTGAAGAAACAGGAAGCCATATTTTTTCATCTTTGCCATATATTAATGAATTAGCAAACGGAAAAATAACAATAGGAAATTCTAACCCTTTAGATTTATGTATTGTCATTATCTGTACCGCATCTATATTGTCTGGAGCTTTTAAAGAAAGTTTGTCTTTTTTCTTTTCCCAAAAAGACAAAAACAATTGTGCGCTAACACCCTCTTTTTGCTCAATATCCAAGACCTCATCCATTAAACTTGTAATATATGCATCTGATATTTTTGCTAAATTAAATTGGCGTATTGCTTTTTCAAAAACATCATATACGGATAATTGTTTTTCTATAACAAAATCATACTCTGTTTTTAGAAAATCATTTAAAGAATATAAATGCGTTTGTATAAATTGATGTCTACTCTTATGTTCCCTAGCTAAAAAATATAAAATTTCATAAGCTGTATCCACATCTTTAGGTTGAGTACCATATTTTAATAAATTAACAAGAAAGTTAACCTCATTACTGCTCTTTAATAATAATGATTCTGACGATATGATAGGAATTTCTTGTGCTACCAGAAAATCTGCCAATACATAACTATGACTATTAGATCTTACCAAAACACAAATGTCCTTATAATCATATCCCTTTTCTAGAACAAGCTCATTTATTGTTTCAAAAACCTTGTTACAATACAACTCATTATCATTTTCTTCTTTCTCATTTGGTATAAATGACAACTCTATAAAACCTCCTTCTTTTGTGTTAATATTTTGTTGATTTCCAGAAACATATAGTTCTGCATATGCTTCATTATTTAAAAAACTACTACTAGTTTTAAAAAAGCTATTATTAAAGTTGATAATTTCTGAAAAACTCCTATAGTTTTTTGGTAACTCTACCGTTACTGGCTCTACAACATATGGGATTGTTTTCTTATTGGACAAATCCATAAATTGCTCTGCTTTTCCTCCACGCCATCTATATATAGCTTGTTTGGCATCACCAACTAATAAAAGAGAGCCCATTTTACCATATTCATCCAAACTCTCTAAGGCATTACCAATTAATGGCACTAAATTTTTCCATTGTAATTCTGATGTATCTTGAAATTCATCTATAAAGTAATGCCTATATTTTTCTCCCAAGCGCTCATAAATAAATGGTGCTGGTTGATTTTTTATTTCATTTGAAATAATAGTATTAAAAGAAGACAAGGTTAACTGGTCTCTTTCCTTGCATATTATATTTATTTCTTTCTGTATTTCATTTAATACAGTTAAAGGCACTATGTTATTGTATATATTATTATACATAGCCCTTTGGTATACATTCTGTTTAATACTAACATAAATCTCTAAAAATCTTGATGCAATATGGTCTGGAGCATTCTTTGTGCCTGCTTTAAAAATTTTTCCGCTTCTTAAATTTTCTTCTAACTTATTATTATATAATTTAGTTGGGCTAAACTCTCCTTCAGTAATTTTAATAAAATGGTTGGGTAATGTTTGTCTTGGAAAATCGGTTACATCTAAACCTTCACTTTCAATAATAGCATTTACAAGTTTTGCTTTCTTAATAGTAATCAATTCTAGCTTTCTTATACTAGCTTTAATGGTTTTCTTTAATTCTATAAAATCAGAAATATTCTTACTTTTAAAATCCTTTAGATGTTCAATGTTATTTTCATCAAATAACATATTGCCAACTTTCTTTAAGTCAAAAGATATGTCCCAACTTTTATTATCATCTATTTTTTCAAAAGTAAAATCTAACAATGCAGATGTTAATAACTCATATGTCCCTGCTTTTGCAATAAGACGTTCTACTGCTTCTGACAGTAAAAGTTCTGTGTCTATTATTACTTCAAAATTTTGCGGAATTTTTAAATCTTTAGCGAACGTCCTAATTAATCTATGCGTAAATTTATCTATGGTAGAAATGTCAAAAAAAGCATAATTATGTAAAATACTTTTATGTATCTTTTTGGCTTTAGATTGAAGTATTTTTGGCTCAATATTTAGCTCCCTTGATACATCCTTAAACAAATCTGACTGTTTACTGTATGCTTCTATTGTGCCAAACTCATACAAACTATCTAGAATACGCTGTTTCATTTCATTTACTGCCTTATTTGTAAAAGTAATAGCCAATATTTGCCCATAACTTTTAGGCGTTTTAGAAGAAAGTATAATTTTTAGGTACTCTTTTGTTAACGTATACGTTTTACCAGATCCAGCAGACGCACTGTATATTTTATAAGGAGAAGCTTCCAAGTAGTTTTTAGTTGCAAATTACATAATATTACAATGTTCTTAACAGAAAATTTATGGAAAATGCTCTAGAATATTGTAAATTTGAACTACAACATTTTTTTAACTTAAAAATAGATACAATTATGGCTTTTGATTTACCAAAATTATCTTATGCATATGATGCTTTAGAACCACATATTGATGCTAGAACTATGGAGATTCACCATACTAAACATCACAACGGATATACAACAAAACTTAATGATGCTATAGAGGGCACAGATTTAGCAAGCAATTCTATTGAAGACATCTTAACTAATTTGGATATGAACAATGCTGCTGTACGTAACAATGGTGGTGGGTTTTATAACCATTCTCTTTTTTGGGAAGTAATGTCTCCAAATGGTGGTGGTGAGCCAACTGGAGCACTAGCAAATGCAATTACAGATGCTTTTGGTTCTTTTGACTCCTTTAAAACTGCTTTTTCAAAAGCAGCTGCAACTAGGTTTGGTTCTGGTTGGGCTTGGTTGTGTGTACAAAAAGGAGGTACGTTAGAAGTTTGCTCTTCTCCTAATCAAGATAATCCACTTATGCCAGGTGTTGGTTGTGGTGGTTTCCCTATATTGGGCTTAGATGTTTGGGAGCACGCTTATTATTTAAACTACCAAAACAGAAGACCAGATTATATTAACGGTTTTTTTAATGTAATTGACTGGGAAAAGGTTGCTGAATTATACACAGATAATAAATAAACACTTCTTTTTTAAAGAACTAAAGCCACTCTAATTGAGTGGCTTTTTTTATGATTAAACTTAATATATTCACTAAAAAACAGAAAAGGGCGGAGAAATCTCCACCCTTTTCATCCCAAATCTTACCATAAACTTAACCTACTTATGCTATGGCGATGCTAAATTACTGGTATTGTGTCTAATAAAAAAAAAAAACTTAAAAAAAATTAAGAAAAGATAGTTGATATTCTCTTAATATATGGATAGAATTGTCCTAATTACCTGATTATAAGCAAATAAAAAGGCGGAGTCTCCTCCACCTTTTCCCCCAAATCTTACCATGAACTTAACCTACTTATGCTATGGTGGCGTCAAAAGTATATTATAAAAGAAGTAATGAAAATTATATTAGTCCAAACACTTTGTTTATTAGACTAAGTGCATTTTTTTTGAAAAAAATAAAAAAGTGTTTAATAAAAATAGAATGTAACAAAGAATTACAGGTAGTTAAAACCTTTCCTGATTTCTATTGTCGTGTCAAATCGGTTTAGCAAAGAACCAAAGCTATCCATCTAAGCATTGGTGCGTTCCACAACATAACGTTTATCATATAATTCTTGGTCAAAATATTCATTTCTGTCTTCTGTGCTTCCATTACGTTCGTTAAAACATACATTTGTATTAATTTCTTTTTTAGCACACAAATATCTAAAGTTTTTAGAGTCAAAACCAGCATCGGCATTTAAAAACAGACCTTCGACTGGTATATCTGCTTGTTCAAGTCTGCCTGTAACTATCTCAAATTGTACATCAATGCTATGAAGATTGTTATGGTTACCAGATATAGGTTCACTCATAACTAAGGGTAATTAATCACTGCCTATCATTAAGATATGACAAGTGCTGTATCCAAGTAGCAATTGGAACGGAACAAACTTGGCATCGCAATTATTTATAAAGAAAAATATAAATACAAGAGCAGAAGAAGTACAATTTGCGTTAAATAAGTTGGCAAACGAGCATAAAGACCCTAATGAAGCAGAATTTGGTAACGAGCGTATATTTTATATGCAGACAAAAACCTCAACTTTACTGCTATTATGCCTATTTTTATAGCATCGATGAAAAAGCATTAATTCTAGTATCTTTAAGGATGAACAAAAAATAAAGATATGAATACTAAAAATACAGCATTACCAAAGTTATACATTGGAATTGACATTCACAAACGGAGCTGGAAAGTACATTGTGCAACAGAATTATTTTCATGCAAATCCTTCAGTATGTCACCAGATCCTGACCAACTATTAAAATATGTTACCAAGCATTTTTCTGGATATGAAGTTAGTACCGCTTACGAAGCAGGCTGTTGTGGCTATTATGCACACCGTTGTTTTGAGAGTTATGGATGGCAATCACTAGTAGTAAACCCAGCAGAGATTCATAGAAAAGGCAAGGAGAAGTACACCAAGACCGATAAGATAGATGCACAGTTAATAGCCAGAGAGCTTAAAGATGGTCGCTTGTCTAGTATTGTGGTTCCAGATATGGAGCGAGAAGAACTCCGTAGTTTGTTCAGGCGAAGAAATGATTTGGTAAAGGACTTTCGAAGAATTAAGAGTTATATCAAGATGCAGTTATTGTATTTCGGTATCAAAGAGCCATAAGAGTTCGATAACGACCATTGGAGTCATAAGTACCGTTCTTGGTTAGATGCTATGGTTTTTAAGCATCCAACAGCAAAATCAACCTTAGATAGTCGGATGCGTTTTTTTCGTTTTGTAGACCAAGAGCTTCGCGATGTCTCGACAGAGCTTAGAAGATACTGCAAGGTGCATTACAAGAAAGACTATCTTTTACTACGAAGTATACCAGGAATTGGCGGCATAGTGGCCTGTGGTATTCTCTGTGAATTGGGTGATTTACGAAGATTTAATAATATAAAACATTTGGCAGGTTATGTAGGTTTGGCACCAGGAGTGTATCAAAGTGGCGGCAGTTCACGAGTAATGGGCATTACACCAAGGGCACACCGCTTGATACGGAGTTATTTTGTAGAAGCCTCTTGGCAGGCGATACGATCTGGAGTACCTAATAAATTTTGGACTATTTTCTCAAGCCACTTTTTTATTATTTTTCCAATATTGTATTTCTACTTCTAGA